>JAPKAY010000018.1 GCA_028825045.1 Halioglobus sp. | reverse complement strand
ATAAGTATTCATCCGCCGATTATACCAATATCAGAGATTTAACTTGGCGGTACCGCGGGGCATGAGGCGATTCAAGTCGGTGGGGCAAGCTCAGCGGTTCCTGGGAACTCACGCGACGGTCAGCAATCTATTCAACTTGGGTCGCCATCTGGTCAGGGCTGAGCACTATCGGAACCTCAGGGTGAGTGCGTTCGAAGAATGGAGCAGGGCGGTAGCGTGAGGAGCGGCATCTGATTCCTCTGGCCGTGCGGAGTTAATTTGTCAGAACCATAGTCACTTGTCAGTACCCAAGGATCAGTGCAATTGGTGTCAATAAATTCTTAAAATAAAATACACTGCCATGGCAGCACTGCAAGTCCTAGGTGTCTTAGTTCGGTAACCATCCCCGTTGATTAACCTCCATCTCTTGTGATTTTTCCTCGAATTGTTGCCGTAGGTGATCTTTCGCTTCGGGATAACGATTGGATACGTCATAAGACTCCTGCGGGTCCAGAGATAAATCGAATAGCCAGGGTCCTTTCGGCAGTAGGCTGATGATGTTGTCATTGAACTCAATCGCCATTACGCCGCGCTGGCGATGGTACTTGAAGCGGTTATCTCTAACTGCATGAAGGTCTTCACCTGTACGAGAGAAATAATATAGCGGTCGCTCATCTAGCGGTTCCTCTGACATTAGCGGGCCTGAGATGTTCACGCCATCAATCACTCGATCCGCCGGTAAGGGCAAATCGAGCAGAGCTAAAACAGTGGGGAGTAAATCAATTCCCGAAATGGGTGTGCTGTTTTCTGTGCCAGCAGGAATGTTATTGGGCCATTGAGCTATAAACGGTACGCGTTGACCGCCTTCCCAGGTCTGGGTTTTGCGGCCACGAGTAAAGCCGGGGTTACCCTGAAACCAGGGGCCATTATCACTTGTGAAAATGATCAGTGTATTGTCAATAAACCCTTTGCGTTCCAGTGCCTGCAGCAATGCTCCGATACTGTGATCGACATCCTCAACCACATCGCCGTATAGGCCAGCGTCGGATTTTCCCGCTTGCTCCGCAGAGGAGAAAAGTGGCACATGGGGGAAATTGTGTGCGTAATAGAGAAAGAATGGCGTCTCCGAATTTTGGCGTTCAACAAAATCGACCACTTCTCTAGTATATAGGGCATTCAGTCGTGTCTGATCGAGTTCCGCAGGCTCCTCGATTTTCTCATCACGATATAGAGCGAACGGTTTCATATCGTTGGAGTAGAGCGCACCGTAGTAATGGTCAAAACCAAAGTTATTGGGTAGAGAGGGTTCGCTATCTCCCATATGCCACTTGCCGACCATGCCGGTGTTATAGCCCGCAGCGCGCAGTACCTCCGAGAGCATGATCTCATCGGTTGGAATGGCAGTATTGGCATCGGTTAGCTTTTGGAGAGACGTCATGAAGTGCTCTTCGGGAAATACCACGTGCCCCAGCCCTGTTCGAGGTGGGTAGCGGCCTGTCATCATTGCGGCCCGAGAGGGTGAGCATACAGAGGAAGGTGAGTAGTAGTGGCTAAAACGCATACCTCCTGCTGCGAGTGAGTCTATATGTGGCGTGCGGATTGACTGAGAGCCATAAGCGCCCACGTCCCCATAGCCGAGATCATCGAGTAAAATGACAACAATATTGGGATGCTCAGCTGTCTTGGGTAGTTTCTCCAGCGATTCCAGATAGTTTTGCTTTGCCGCTAGATGAACAGAGTCTTCACTCTGGTTGTAACTGGCTATTTTAACAATCGCTATGGTTATCCCCAGTACAGTGATTGCTAGCAGGATACCGAAGAGCCGAATCAAAAACTGCATGCTGCACGCCTCGTACAAGTGAGCGATATTTGTATGGAGACTATCGATTTTACGGAATGTTACTTAACCTGACCTTAAGAGTGGGCAGTGGTTAATCTCTCTGGGCTAGCAGGCTAGCAGGCTGGAAGGTCGTTATTCCATTAATCGCGTTTGTTGTGCTGCTGGCGGTAATCTCTGGGGGTTGTCTGCTTCAATTCGGAGAACCGTCGATTGAAATTTGACAGATTGGCGTAACCACATTCGAAAGCAATATCGATGATGTCGTAGTCCGTGTTCACGAGCAATCGACAGGCTTCCATGATGCGCATCACATTGACGAAAGAAACGAAAGTGCGTCCGGTAGTAGCCCGAAAAAAACGACTAAACCCCTGTGGGGTCATGGCCACCAGATTAGCCGCCTCAGTCTGTTTGATGTCTTTAGACAAATTGGCTTTTACGTAGTCAATGACATTTCCGATACGCCCACCATGGAATTCAGTCTTGTCGGAATAATAGAGTTCGCTGGTTAGAGCTTCAACCTCGGTACATTGTGTAAGCATATCCAATAATTTTAGGAACGTGGTCAGGCGCGAAAGGCCACTCTGTTCCTGTAGCCGTGCCATTGCGCTGGCGACCTCTCCGGTACTGTTGCCAGAAAACTTCAAACCTCGCTTTGCCCTGTCGAAAAGATTCTGTAGCGCTAGTGCGTCCGGGGAATTGAGAAAGTCTGACCCGAGGCAGTCTGGCCGAAACTGCAAAACCAAGAGATTGTTTCTGTCAGGATCGCTGTTGTCTCTATCGTCGTTGATCCAGCAGTGAGGGAGGTCAGGGCCAGCGAGTACGATATCGCCAGGCTCGTAGTGCTGCACGCTGTCACCGATAAAACGTGTGCCCTGACCCTTGGCAACGAATGTGAGTTCACACTCGGGGTGGTAGTGCCAGCCGTGGTTTTCCTGTAGCAGTGCGCACCGTACAGGGAATGTCTTGATGACAGAATCACCTTCCAGTTCTACCGCTTCGAATTGAGGGTCCATGAATGGAAGTGTAGCCCGCACCGCGCCAGGCTACAACGAGCGCCATTTATATTTCGTAGGCCCAGTTTGGTTTGGTGAATACGCCGCCGTCCACATACAGCGTTTGGCCGGTCACGTAGCTGGCATCCTCACTTCCCAGGTATTCTACTGCTTTCGCTATATCCTCCGCATACCCGACACGCCCCAATGGTGCAGCTCTTCCCCAATTATCAGAATACCCCGGCGATTCCAGTCTGGTGCGCTCAATTTCAATGGCACCGGGCGCGACACAGTTAACACGAATACCATGCTGGCCCAGCTCTGTGGCGGCGACCTGCGTGAGATTTTCTATCCCGCCTTTGGACGCTGTGTAATCAACTAGATTGGGGAAGGGAACCTTGTTGCAGCCTGATCCGATCATAATAACGTTGCCTGACTGCTTTCGTTCAACCAACAGCCGGGCAAATTTTTGGGTGCACAGGAAGCAACCCTTGAGATTGGTGCGGATGGTGCAGTCCCAATCCTCCTCGCGCAACTCGAGAAAAGGTGCCCAGGTTTGCACCCCAGCGTTATTAACGAGCAGTTGTGCCAATCCCAGGGATTCAGTCGCCGCATCCAGAAAGGCGTCGACCTGGTCTTTGTAGCCCACATCGCACTGCATCATAAAGCCGCGCTGTCCGCATGCTTCGATGGCGTCGACGGTGGCTTGCGCGCCCTCGGCGTTTCCCGCATACGTGATAGCGATATCCCAGCCCCTTGTGGCCAGGTACCGGGCCATCTCCGTACCGATGCCCGAGCTGCCGCCTGTGATAACGCAAATTTTTCTGGTTTTGGTCATAGCTCTCACCCATCTTTGTGTTCTTTATTCAGAATTGGAGTATCGGTTGGATTTCGCCGCGTCACTGTTCAAGTGCTTGTGTTACATTTTTAGTAGTACTGTGGCCGGTTTCCTTACAGTCACGCATAGACATCACTGCCCTTGGAGAGGATTTCCTTAGCATTCACAGATTTAAATCGGTAGCAGAGCTTGTGCTCAATTGTCTCGTGGGCACGTAATATCGCGGAAGGGAAATGCGGTTCGTTAGGGCTGTTGGGGTAGTGCTGTGGCTCCAGACATATCCCCTCGTGGCATCCGTGGATACCGTTGGCTGCCAGGTGATTCCCCGTGTAGCACTGTAGCCCGGGTAGTGTGCTGCTGACTTGCAGCAGCAAGTCTGTTTCCGGACACAGCAATTCGGCAGACAACAGCATTTCACCGGAGTCGCCTCGTGCCCAGTTGTGGTCAAGGCCACCATACTGTTCAATGCTGCGATCGTCGCAGTCCAGAATGAGTGCCAATTGTTTGAAACGTAGTAAGTCCAGAGCGGTATTTGCAACAGGAAGAATCTGGCCCGTCGGAATTTGGTCCTGGTCGGTCGGTGTGTAGTCGGATGCAGCAATACGCAAATAGTGCTCACGGATATCGCCACCACCGGCCAGGTTAAAATATCCATGGCTCGTGAGACTGACTATTGTGTCGGCATCGCTTGTTGCCCGCCAGGCAATATTGAGGCCGCCGTCGTCCAGCATATAGCTCAAGAGGACTTTGAGATTGCCTGGGTAGCCTTGGTCCCCGTCCGGCGAAATCAGGCTCAGGCTCACATGTTGTTCATCACAGGTTTCAATCTGCCAGTTTTTACAGCTAAATCCCGCGGGCCCCCCGTGTAGCTGGTGAGAGCCTTCGTTGCTGTGTAGCTTATAGTGCGACGATTCCAGCTGGAACTGACTGTCGGCAATGCGATTACAGTAGCGGCCTGCAATGGCGCCGTGGAATGCCTTATCTTTTTGATAGCTGGACCAATGGGGGTACCCCAGTACTGTATTGATTAGACCGTGGTTATTGGTAGAGATGTTTAGCTCGGCAATAATGGCCCCGTAAGTCAGAATGCGTACGGAGTCACCCCGTCCATTACGAAGCTCAATTGCATACACATCTTGTTGTTGGTCAATTTGGCCTATCAGGGTCGGCATGGGGTAGCCCGTTCAGTATATAGAGTAGAAAATACTCACATGGACCGTTTTTCTCTACCTCAGACTTTCCCCGGGGCAAGTATTAATTTAACGGTAAAGTGAAAGGGCGCTAAAAAAGTATGGGTGCTGCGGTAAGGGCTTGGTAGAGTTGGTGGACCAGGTTTATATATAGTCTCTCTCCAGAGATTGGATCTTTCACCCTAGCTAAAATCGTGAAAAATCCAGTAGACGAGTCGTGGAGTCACTGAATGAGTGGTCGATTGACAGGTAAAACTGCCTTTGTCACAGGTGCCGGGCAGGGCATTGGTCTTGCGATAACCAGGGCATTCCTTAGAGAGGGAGCGCGGGTCATTGCATCCGATATTAACGCTACGGCCCTGGAGCAGGTTGCGGCGGATTTGGGTGTAGAGATCATCCAGCTCGATGTGACTGATGGTTCAGGCATCGAAGCTTGTGCTGCGAAATTTGATTCAGTGAATGTGTTGGTAAATTGTAGCGGTGTGGTAAGAAATGGCACTGTTCTGGATTGCACTGATGACGATTGGGAGTTAACGATGGCGGTTAACGCGACTGCGATCTATCATACAATCGCTGCGTTCTTGCCCGGTATGTTGCGACAGGAGACTGGAGCAATCGTCAATATTGCTTCTATTGTTTCCAGTTTGCATGGTGCTGTGAACCGCTTTGCCTATGGCGCCAGTAAAGGCGCCGTACTGGGTATTACCAAGTCAGTTGCCATCGATTACATCGAGCAGGGAATACGTTGCAATGCTATTTGCCCGGGTACGATCGATTCGCCCTCTCTGCAGGAGCGTTTGCATGAAACGGGAAATTATGAAGAAGCCAGAGAGGCCTTCATCAATCGCCAACCGATGAAGCGGCTAGGCACAGTAGATGAAATCGCGGCAATCGCGATAACCCTGGCCAGTGACGAGGCGGGCTTTATGACTGGTACGGAAGTATGTGTCGACGGTGGTTGGAGTATCTAAGGCCATGGCTGAGGTTGGAGTAGGCAAATGAAGTTGTTACGCGTTGGCCTCATGGGGCAAGAGATTCCGGCTATTGTTGATGATGACGGGCAGTACCGCGATTTATCTTCTGTTGTGGCTGATATTGCCGGAGAAGTGTTGTGGCCTGAAGGCTTGCAAAAAATTGCAAATATAGATATTCAGCAGCTTCCGGTGATTTCGTCCGATCAACGCATCGGCGCCTGCGTGGGCGGAATCGGTAAATTTGTTTGTATAGGCCTGAACTTTGCCGACCATGCAGAGGAATCCGGGATGTCTATCCCCGATGAGCCGGTCGTGTTTAACAAATGGACCAGCGCGGTCTGTGGTCCAAATGATGACGTCATCAAACCACGCGGAAGCACCAAATTAGATTGGGAAGTAGAGCTGGGTATCGTTATTGGCAAGCCAGGGGCCTATATTGCTGAGTCAGATACCGACCAGCATATTGCAGGCTATTGTGTGGTCAACGATGTATCCGAGAGAAATTTTCAGCTGGAACGTGGTGGGCAATGGGATAAAGGTAAAGGCTGCGATACCTTCGGGCCTACAGGCCCCTGGTTAGTGACCCAGGATGAAGTCCCCAATGTATTAAATCTGAACATGAACCTGGAGGTTAACGGAAAGAGTTATCAGGCCGGGAATACCAAAACCATGATCTTTAGCCCCGCATTTATCGTCAGCTACCTGAGTCGCTTCATGAGCCTGCAGTCCGGTGATGTGATTTCCACCGGGACGCCGCCAGGAGTAGGTCTCGGTCAGAACCCGCCGGTGTACCTGGAGGTGGGGGATGAGATGACCGTTTCTATCACAGGGCTGGGTGAGCAACGCCAGCGTGTCGTGTAATAAGGCCAAGTAAGAGCAGTTACTTTTGATTTGATACGCTGAGCTATAAGGTAACCCTTGGGCGAGCTACCGTCATACTGGCGACACCCTGGTAGTCAAGATCTATCGCAAATAGCCCACCTGACTCTGGATACTCTTTACGTTGTACTTCGTCCAGAGCCGTCGCTGCGGTAATAATATAGAGGGTTTGCAGGTTGGGGCCGCCAAAGGCGCATTTGGTGATATTGGGAACCGGCATCTCAATGACTTGATCTATTTTTCCGCCTTCACTAAAACGGGTAACCCGGCTGCCAGCGAAGTGGCATATCCACAGGCCACCTTCGGTATCTGTGCACATGCCATCCGGGAAGCCGTCTTGCTCACCGAACTCCAAATAAAGCTCGGGGACTCCGGCCTTTCCTTCGTTACTTAGTGGCGCGCGATAAACTTTTTTCTTCACAGAGTCGGTGAAAAAAGTCCAATGCCCATCGGTACTAAAGGTGGGTCCGTTGGTGATGCATACTTTGCCAAAGCTTATCACCTGCTCAACGTCGCCATTGCGATCCATGCAATAGAAGCTGCCGCTGACGTCGCGTTGGTTGTTATCCATGCTGCCAAACCAGAACTGGCCGCGTGTATCGCTATAGCCATCGTTGAACCGGTTGTTCGGCAGTTCGTTCTCTAGCACTACTAGCTGTGTGGCTGTTGATGTTTCCAAATCCAAATGTGACAGACCGTTTTCGAAGGTAGCCAAAAAACCACCGCTTTCGCAAGGTACTACGGCGCTAATTTGTCCAGGAAAATGCCAGCTGTTCGTGGCGCCGTCTGCGCCAAGGCGATGCAGGTTCGATAGAATGATATCCACCCAAAATACTGCTTGCTCCTGCCCATGCCAAAATACTCCCTCGCCTAATTCAGCCTTTCCGTCCCATACGCAGGTTAATCCAGACATTATTGTGGTCTCTTTGCTGCTCGCTCTAGTGGGAGTTTCTCGGTATGCCATGCACTTTGTTGAGGCGATGGTACTTTTTCTTGGTCGTAATCACAGCTCCGTCCTGCAACTGATTGACGCTACCGCGATAGATTTCCTGCCAGGGGGTCTGGTCTGTGGTGATGAGTTGTTGTAGTCCCTCTCGTCGTTCTTGTAGCTCTCTATCATCGATGTCAACGTCCACGCGATTTCCATTGAGATCAATATTGAGCCAATCTCCGTTTTTCAGAAGAGCTAGGCCGCCGCCCACTGCAGCTTCTGGAGAGATGTTGAGAATAGAGGGGCTGGCTGACGTGCCACTCTGGCGGCCATCCCCCATGGTTGGCAGGCAGGTGATACCGCGTTTTACGAGATAATCCGGGGGCAGCATGTTCACAACTTCGGCTGACCCCGGATAGCCGATCGGGCCACAATTTCGAATGACCAAAATACAGTGCTCATCGACCTCCAGAGCAGGATCGTTGATGCTGTCGTGATAGTCTTCAGGGCCTTCAAAGACAATAGCGCGCGCACGGAAGCAGTTGGGTCTGGCCGGGTCACTGAGGTAAGTATCGATGAAGGGCTGGTCGATAACCGATTTTTTCATGACGGCGGATTCAAACAAATTGCCCTTCATGATCGCAAAACCGGCCTCTGTCTTCAGGGGCGAATCGTAGCTATATATTACTTTCGGATTCACACTTCGAGACTTCTCGTAGTTATTTTTCGTCGTAAGGCCCGACACCGTCATGGTGTTGCCATCTATGACGCCGGCCCGCAGGAGCTCGCCCATAACCGCTGGCACGCCACCGGCGCGGTGGAATTCTTCCCCGAGATACTCACCGGCTGGTTGGCAGTTGACCAGAAGTGAAATGTGCTCACCGTGGGTCTGCCAATCCTCTATACACAGGTCAACACCTTCCAGGTAGTAACTGATTGCCTGCAGATGCGGGGGTGCGTTAGTGGAGCCGCCAATAGCCGCACATACGGCAATTGCATTGTGAAATGACGCGACGCTCATAATGTCTGACGGTTTAAGATCTTCGGCGACCATCTCAACAATGCGCCGACCGGTAAAGTAAGCCATTTGCCCACGTTCACGGTAGGGGGCTGGAATGGCTGCACAGCCGGGCAGCGACATGCCCAGTGCCTCAGCCAGTGAGTTCATGGTGAGGGCCGTACCCATACTATTGCAATGCCCCACGCTTGGCGCCGACGCAGATACCCTGCGCATAAACTCGGCATAGTCGATGGTTCCGGCTGCCAGCAACTCGCGGCATTCCCAAATGACGCTGCCCGAGCCCAAACGCTGCTCTGGTTCGACGTCTGGGTTGTTGGGGTCGTTGGACCAGCCGTTGAGCATGGGGCCGCCGGACAAGACGATTGTGGGAATATCCACGCAAGCCGCTGCCATCAGTGTGGCCGGCGTGGTCTTGTCACAACCGGTGGTCAGGACGACAGCGTCCAGCGGATAGCCGTACAGCACTTCAATGAGGCCAAGCGTAGCCAGGTTGCGATCCAGAGCGGCGGTTGGGCGTTTGCCGTTTTCAAATATCGGGTGCACCGGAAATTCCAGTGGAACGCCGCCCACTTCGCGAATGCCGTCTTTTACTCGGCTCGCGAGGTCCAGATGATGGCGGTTACAGGGCGCCAGATCACTGCCGGTCTGTGCGATACCGATGATGGGCTTACCGGACTGCAATTCTTCGGGTGTCAGGCCGAAGTTGAGGTAGCGTTCCAGGTGCAGGGCTGTCTGGTCTGGCTTGGTGCGATCGTTGAACCAGTGTTCGCTTCTGAGTGTGGTTTTTTTCTTGGTCATGATTTGAGATTTCCGACCGGTTTAGGACGTTAAGCAATGTAAACAGGACGCGTGAGAAACACCACACAAAAATTTGCAGATCACCTGTATCCAGCTAACCTGGAACAGGTGCACTTCCTGGCTTGACCGCGAAACGGAAGATTACCTAAAAGTCATACCGCACGGTCACGCCGAATTCCCGCCCGGGTGAAAAGGAGCCCTGGAATGCACTGGGCAGGGCGTCGTCGCCATTTTTCTTTCTTCCGGGGTTTATATTGCGGTCTTCGTCGGTCACATTTTTAACCCAGGCTTTGATGTTCAGTCCGAGATCAGATTCCTTGAATCCCAGGGTTAGGCCCAGCAGGCTTTTGGATTCTGAAAAGTCGTTGGTAATGGTAGTCCCGGCTGGCGCTGACTGCCAGGTCCAGCTGGCGCGGGAATACAGCTCCCAGGCACCCTGCAGTGGGCGGCTGTAACCGAGCTGGACATTGGAATTCCACTTGGGCAGATTATTGAGCTCGTCGCCGTCACCCAGGGGGCAGTAAACTTGGTCTGGTGTCGTGTTTTCACCTGAGGGGCAGAAACGCGTAGACCATTCGTCGACGGTTGGCTCAGAGTAGGCTGTGCGTAATGCGACATCCCAATACTCTCCCAGTAGATACTGGGCTTGGAATTCAATACCTTGGGTATTCACTTCTTCAGCGTTGGCAATCGAAGCAAGGAAGAAAGAGGTGAATAGAAAGCCGAAAGCATCAACACCTTGATTGGTCTGGGCGACCTGGTGATCCTTGTAGCGCTGGTAAAATATGTCTGCTCCCAGACTTAATCGATCATCCAGAAAAGTCCCTTTGATTCCCAGTTCGATGGCATCAGAAGTTTCTTCTTCATAGGTTAGCGTGTCAGCGGCGGCAAGGGCAACGGCCGGTGGAATTGGAAACCCAAACCCATCGCTAAGTGCCGCTACGCCCGCCACCAGCCCGTTAAAGCCCCCTTGCTTGAAAGCATGATCTACTGACAAATAGACCATTAAGTCTTCGCTGATATAGTTGCTTAGTTTGACACTCCAGGAGACATGGTCAAATTCCAGTTTTTGATCATCAAGGGCTGCGTTAATCCCGGTGAATGTGGTGCTGGCTGTCAGGCTGTCGTCGATATCATCGTAGCGAAGCCCCAATGACAAGTCCCATTCTGGCGCCAGATGAAAGTTAACATTGCCAAATGCCGCATAGCCTTCTGTATCGCCATCAGCGGCGCCATTTACATCAACGCCTTGCTGAATGACAAAGGTTGTAGTCTTTATCGTGGTATCGAAATAGTACAGGCCTGCAATATAGTCAAATTTATCGCCATTATCAGACAATCGGAGTTCGAAAGTCGTGATATTGCTGTCCGCATCGATTTGGAATGTACTGACTCCTCCAGGGTAGGGCTCGCGATCTTCATCAGAGGAAGTATTCAAATCCTGGTAAAAAGCCAAAGCGTCAACGGCACCTAGATTTGTATCCCAGGTCAGATGCAAGCCGGTATCTTTGATCTTCCCGGTGACCTCACTTCCCCGGCTGGCATAACTGTCGCGTTTATCAAAGTCGTTGTAGATTGCCGGCACCGGAGAGGCTTCTGTGCCGCCTGTTCCCGGTACCAGTCCATCATAATTAAAACCTGGTGGATTTTGCTCCAGATCCTGATAGTTCACGATCCACAATAGGTCGACCACATCACTGGGCTGCCATAACATTTTCGATCTTACAGCCTTGTTGTCTTTGCCTCCGGTAGTATTAATCGAGGACTCGGAATTTTCCACGTCTACGAAGCCATCGGAGTCTGAATAGACACCTGCGATTCGCCATGCCAGGGTATCGTCAAAAAGTGGTAGGTTCACCGCAGCCCTGACATCCTGCGTTGCCAAATCGGTAGAATCATAGAGGCTGTAACTTCCCTGAACGTAGCCATTGATCCCATCGAAGTTCGGGTTTCGCGTGTTTATATTGTAGGCACCACCTGGGGCGTTACGCCCATATAGCGTTCCCTGAGGTCCACGTAGCAATTCTACCTGCTGAATATCGACCAGCGTGGAAAAAACGGCGCCTATTTGCGCTTGTGCAAACTGATCAACGAACACCGCCACATTGGGTGGAGTACCTAAGGCGAAAAATGTCGGTCCGACCCCGCGGATGCTGATTGCAGCACTCTGTAAGCCGGCACCACCGCCGAACACAACTCCCGGAGTGATTTTCTGTAGCTCCTTGAAGTCGAAAGCATTGATATCGGCGATGTCTTTGGCCGTCGCAACGCTGATGGAGATCGGCACGGTCTGCAGGTTTTCACTGCGTTTCTCAGCCGTCACCACAACTTCTTCGAGCACACGCGATGAGCCAGTATTTGACTGGGCCATTGCCGCCAGCGGCAGGCCGAGCGAGGGAATGAGCAAGCAAACTACCAGTACCGAATTTTGACGCATGGCTACAACTTCCTCTCGTGGGCCGCTGCCTTCTGATCTTGCGATACTCTAGGAGCATTTACTTCCAGTATGGCAGCTGGCAGTGAACTTTATATTTATGTTGAGAGCAATCCTGCAACAACAAGGTGAATTCAACCTGAAGTTGGAGAAAAGATTTCATACCTTCAGGCTGGATTAATTGATCTACTCTATTCTTGGCGCATAGGCCTGTCAAAGAACCGTTGTTATGAGGCATCTGCATTGAAAATTGACTAGATACTTGCCACCTGATGTTGGAAAGCGCGAAAATAGGGTGCTCATATGCAACTAAGTGTCGGAGATGGTGATATGCGACTATTGCTGGTTGAAGATGACTACCAGGTCGGGGAGACGCTACAGACTACGCTCCGCATGGAAAACTATGCCGTAGATTGGGTGCGCGATGGGGCCGAAGTGGGGCCTATGCTGAAGGCCGGAGAGTACGAAATAATGGTGCTGGATCTGGGGTTGCCCAACGTATCCGGAATGGAGATTCTGAAGGAGGCCCGATCCCGGGATGACCCTACGCCTGTTCTCCTGTTGACCGCCAGGGATTCAGTACGGGATAAAGTAGCAGGCTTTGATTTGGGCGCAGATGACTACTTAACCAAGCCCTTTGAAATGGACGAACTACTGGCACGCATCCGCTCGCTGGTTCGGCGCAGTGCAGGTCGAAGCAATCCCACACTTTGTATTGGAGATGTCGAGTTCGATCCAAAGGAGAACGTAGTGCAGAAAGACGGAGAAATCGTCTCGCTAAGCGCCAAGGAGATGGCAGTGCTGGAGGCTTTGATGTCTCGTGCCGGGCGCTTCGTTTCCAAGTCACGCCTGCAGGAGAGCCTCTATGCCTGGGAAGACGAGGTCGGAAGTAACACCATCGAAGTCTATATTTCGAGATTGCGAAAATTCCTTGGTAAAGAGTTCATTGAAACCCTACGAGGTGTTGGCTACCGGATACCTAAGGAGTGAACTTTTACCAGTTCAGAGAGTTAAGAGAAACACTCAAGTTTCGTGTCATTATAATTGCGCTTTGCGTGCACTTGTCGATCTGGCTTCTCGCTGTTGCGTTCTCCTCCTGGACAGCGGTCAATGTTATCTTTGACTCTCTGGACGAGGAGCTTGAAACGCAGGCTGGTTTTGTCGAATTCAGCTCACGCCAGTTCATCCAGTTTGTAGGCAGCCTGGACCTCGAATTTGACGGAGAACTCCTGCAGAAAAGTCTTTCTGTCACTGAAACCTTGGATTGGCGCGGAAACCCCATGATGTTATGGAATGTCAATCGCATGCTGATATTCCGCACAGCCAACGCTCCAGATTTCAACCCGCCAGCTGCAGAGGGGTTTTCTGATGAGAGTATTGTGCAGAATGGCCAGAACACACGCTGGAGAATTTTTTACCGCAAGATCGATAATATCTCGTGGGTAGCCGTTGGGGCGGACACACGTGAAGTTCGCCAAGCCGCCATTCAGGTTGGATTGAAGGCGCTGTATCCCATGGTCTTGATCGTACCGCTTACCATTTTTGGTATCTATTGGAGTACGGCCCGTGGTCTAAAGCCGATAGCAAAATTGGCGGCTGAAGTTGGCAGCCGATCACCGACCTCCCTTGAGCCGGTCGATACCACGGGTATTCATGATGAGTTAAAGCCTCTGATCAATGCCCTGAATCGCTTGCTTCAGCAGCTCTCCGGTGCGCTGGAAAATGAACATCGCTTTACGGCAAATGCAGCCCACGAGTTGCAAACACCATTAACCGCTATTAAGTCTGAAGTGCAGATGCGGCAGCGAGGGGTGAGTGATCCGGAAATTGCCGGGATGCTCGAAAGCATCGGGAGTCGGGTGGACAGGGCAGTTCATACAGTCCGGCAGCTACTCACACTGGCCAGGCTCGAGTCCCACGATGCGCTGCTGGAAATGACTCGTATTGATTTGCATGCTTTAGTGCAGGGCGTTCTGGCTGATCACGCGCATACCGCCCTTGAACATGGGCTTGATATTCAATTCCCGGAAGATCTGCAATGGCTGGTGAGAGGGCAGGGTGACTCTCTGAAGATAATGGCAAACAATTTGATAGCCAATGCGTTTCGATACACCCCCGAGGGGGGCAAGGTGGTCATTCGATGTGAGCCCCACCTGGGTGGCACAAGATTTTGTGTATCCAATGACTGCGATTCAATGACCGCAGACCAGCGCGCTAAGTTGGTGGATCGTTTTTATCGCAGCCCCGGCACAAATAGTCCCGGGGCTGGGCTGGGCTTATCCATAGTGCAGCGGATTGCAGCTGTTCATGGCGCAACGCTGTCAGTTGGTAGCTGGCGGGAAGAGCAGGGTCTGTCCGTAATCATCGATTTTTCATGAGTTTACTTAATACTCCGTTCAGAAAAGTGGTGCAGGATGGGCTTTGCTGCATTGCACAGCAAGACGCGCTCAAGCGAATGACTGGAGTATTGCCATGAGTAAAAAAATTGCGGTGGTTACAGGCGGAAGCACCGGTATCGGCCTGGCCGCAGTCAACTGTTTAGCAGCCGGGGGTTTTATGACAGTGGTGCTTGGCTTAAACGAGGGCTCTGGCTCGACGCCCGCTGGCGCGAAATTTTACCCCTGTGATGTCAGCAATGGTGTTGATGTGGCCGCCGTATTTAGTTCTATTAAGGACGAGTTCGGACAGGTAGATGTACTGGTAAACAATGCAGGTGTGTTGTCCTACGGCAACGCAGTGGAACTTAGCGAAAATGAATGGGATCACGTGATGGCGGTCAACGTCAAAGGGCCCTGGTTGTGCGCAAAATACGCTATTCCGCTTATGCCGCAGGGATCTGTAGTGATCAATGTTGCCAGCGTGCAGTCCTTTGTCGCGCAGCCGTTTGTTGCCGCTTACGCGACCAGTAAGTCTGCCATCCTGGGGCTTACACGCTCCATCGCCATAGATTTTTCACCGAGGGTTCGCTGCGTGGCGGTTTGTCCGGGCTCTATTGATACTCCCATGCTGCAAGGGGCTCTTGAACAGGCCAGTGACCCGCAGGCGATGATGGAGGAATTGAATCAGTCGCACTTGAGCGGTCGAATTGGCCAGCCGGAGGAGGTGGGTGAACTCATTGCCTTTCTGGCAAGTGACAAATGCACGTTCATCAATGGTCAGGCAATTCGGGTGGATGGCGGTTTGGGAGTGAATATTGGTGGTAGCAAGAACTGAGCAGCAGGTTACGCGATGAAAGTAAGCAAAATTGAAACTTTGCGGCTGAAGGAATTTGCCAATCTGTGTTGGGTTCAGGTGCATACTGATGAGGGGGTCGTCGGCCTGGGCGAAACGTTTATGGGCGCCGCGGCAGTAGAAGCCTATATCCACGAAACTGTAGCGCCCTATCTATTGGGGAAAGATCCACTACAGATCGACCGGCACTGGCGGGAGCTGTATGGCTACCTGGGCTTTCGCTCTACCGGCGTGGAGATGCGGGGGAATTCGGCGGTGGATATCGCGCTGTGGGATCTCTGGGGGAAGGCCACCAATCAGCCAGTCTATCAGCTGCTCGGCGGCAAGTGCCGGGACTCGATTCGTACCTATAACACCTGCGCTGGCTACA
This sequence comes from Halioglobus sp., assembly GCA_028825045.1. Lineage (GTDB taxonomy): Bacteria > Pseudomonadota > Gammaproteobacteria > Pseudomonadales > Halieaceae > Marimicrobium. The sequence goes on along the minus strand of JAPKAY010000018.1, from coordinate 49,672 downwards.
ACTATATCCGTACGGCGGATGGTCAAAAGACCGGGAATTTTGGATTGCCTGCAGGCGAAGCTCTGGGTCCCTATGAGGACCTGGAGGCCTTTCTGTACCGCGCGGATGAGTTGGCGGAAAGCCTGCTCGCGGAAGGTATCACTGCCATGAAGATCTGGCCGTTCGATAGTGCTGCTGAAGCGAGCAATGGCCAATCCATATCTAATTCTGACCTGGACAAAGCGCTGGAACCTTTTGCCAAAATTCGGGATGCGGTGGGGAATAGAATGGAAATCATGGTGGAGTGTCACTCACTGTGGAATCTGCCCTCCGCGATAAAAATTTCTCGAGCCCTGGAGCCTTACCAGCCTACCTGGATAGAGGATCCCGTAAAAATGGACAGTTTGTCCACGATTCAGGAGTTTCGCCAGCGCACGACTATTCCGGTCTGCGCGAGTGAGACCATTGCCACCCGCTGGGGCTATCGGGATCTGCTGGAGAAGCAGGCCACGGACTTCGTCATGCCCGATCTGGGTTGGGTCGGTGGCATTTCCGAAGCCAAAAAGGTGGCCACCATGGCCGAGGCCTGGCATTTGCCCCTTGCGCCTCATGATTGTACCGGTCCTGTGGTGTTTGCAGCTTCCTGTCATCTGTCCATCAATGCACCGAATGCAGTGATACAGGAATCGGTGCGGGCGTTATATACGGGCTGGTACACCGAGGTTATGGAGAGTCTCCCGGTAGTGAGTGGTGGAATGATCCGCCCTCCAGAGGGGCCGGGTTTGGGGACGGAATTGAAATCAGAGGTGTTCGAACGGGCTGACGCGGTACGTGTTATTTCTGAATAGCGGGCCGGGTGGAGTGCTAGACGCCGGGCCGTAGGAGATTCATCGTTAGCAAAAACGATCATGGAACTGCATAGCGCTCTTCAGCTTGTATTCATTTCCCTACACTAGACTACGGCCTTCTAAGAGCAGTGGAGGTTTACATTCAGCTGAAAGAGAAAATTTGCGTGGTCACAGGCGCGGGATCCGGGATTGGAAGGCAGCTGGCAATTCAACTGTCCGGTCATGGCGCCATAGTCGCTGGTGTGGACTACGATCCTAACTCCCTGGCAGAGACGCGAGAGATGGTGCTCGCCATGGGTGGAACGATGAGTAAGCATGTGGTCGACGTGAGTAGCCGCGAGCAGGTGTTTGCATTGCCAGAGGCGGTGCTGGCGGAACATGGTCATGTTCATGTCATTATCAATAATGCTGGCGTCATTCATGCTCACAGCAGCATTGATGAACTCCCCATAGAACAGGTAGAGCGGGTATTTAATATCAACTGGTGGGGCACGTACTTTCTGATCAAGGCTTTTCTTCCTTTTCTCAAGGAAGCGGAGGAGGCGGGAATCGTCAATGTTTCCAGCATGGGCGGCTATATGCCGTTTCCTGGTCAGGTCGGTTATGGCGCCAGTAAGGCCGCGGTAAAACTGCTTACAGAAGGGCTGAGGGTTGAGTTGAAAAACGACACTGGTATCAAGGTATGTGTTGTCTATCCTGGGGCTGTAAGCACAGGAATAACTGAAAATTCTCCAGATGTACCCGAGGCATTCAAGGAGCTGGCCCGCGAACGGGAAGCCGAGAAGCAGGTTGGTGTCAGTGCAGATAAGGCGGCTGGAAAAATTATTCGTGGGCTTGAGCGTGGCCAGACTCGGATACTAGTTGGAGTCGATAGTTGGTTTCTCGACAAACTCTATCGTCTTATGCCCGAAGCAACTGCCTCCTTAATGGCGTGGATAATGTCCAGGGTGGCAGGCGGGGAAATTAGTGGACAGAAAGAAAATGGAGGTAAAAAGGAGTTGGCTGAATAGCAAACCCCGTACCCCTCGTAGGCCCGATTAGTCGGTTGGCAGTCTTTCCAACTCTTCTGTGTTGGTCCAGACTTCGCTACCGGTGGATTGCTTCATGTGAATGGCGGGCCCGTATTCAACGACTTCGAGGAGATCGACTGGGTCTGTCTCACCATGCCAAAGCTCCAATGAACCCTCTCCAAGTGATATCTCTGAGATGTTTCCCATGGCGTGGCCCATGGCGACCACGCTGCGAATGTCAAAACCGTTGTGATTCGGCTTTGGAATTTCCCGCACTCCCAGCGAGCGCCCTGCGAGGACGGCTGCCAGTGCTGGATTTTCGGCAAACACGGGTGATATGTCCTCGACGTGCTTGAAATTGCGAAAGCGCGCTTCAATCAAGGGCTGACCTCTGCGCTCGCAGGTCATAACATGCTCGTTCCCATCGGGCTTGCGGGTAATGTTACCCAGTTTTTTGTTACACCCCATATTGATACCGATGGTCTGAACAATCTCCGCCCCGGCGGTCTTGTCACCATCAATGCCATCCACGTATTCGAAAACACAGCATTGCCCTGAAACTTCCTTGAATCGGCAGGCGGGGTTAAGTGAAATGCCTACATAATTGTGATTCCGGCCATCTGCCAAGCGCATTTCCGTCTGCCAGGAGACAGCCATACAGACCGGCGGAAGGTCATAGTTGGGTTCCAACGGGTTGGGGAGTACCTTGGCAATGGCTTCGTGGGTGGTTGTATAGAACAGGATATGAAGGTCCTGGTGCCAAAGAGGCCCCTCGTATTGAAATGCCGAATCATTGGGTTTTGCTCCGTAGATTGAAAGCGCTCCACGGGGGTTGAGATCGTCACCGAATGCAGTCATGAAAATTTCTCCTTCCCTGAATTAGCCCATTAGACCCATTTGCTCAGCAAACTGGCGCTCATCGCGTAGCAGCCAACGCTCTACCATTTTTCCATTTTCAAATCGCGCTAGAGCCATGTTGAGTACCTCCATTTTTTTGCCTGTGGGAGGAAGGGACTGATCCATCCCGGGAATTTCCAGTTCCCCGGTATTGGTGCCGCAAATACGACCGCGCATCATTACCCAGTCGTCTTCGCCAATGACAGTATCCAGCGAGATATAGAGATCGGGGAAGGCGCGACGTGCCTGGTCGATGGTCTTCTTCCAGCCTTCTCTGCCGGGCTCCTGGCCTACCTGAGGATTGTGATCGATCATGCCGTCTGCTACGTATTGGTTGACGGCATCAGTATTGCCCGCGTTATAACCGTCCTCAATGATGCGGCGAAGAGCCTCCTTATTTGCTTCAGTACTCATGATGTTGGGTATCCTCTGTTTAGTTTTTTTGATGTGGATGAAGCGCGCAGGTATTTGTTCGGTAATGTACCTGCGTAAGGGCGATTACCTGCATGCCAGTAGGTTAGTGTCGCACACCCAGGGCCTGAATGTTTACGGCCGACCAAATTGATGATTATTCATGACAGATGGCATTGTGGATTGGAATACAGTTGTTTGTTGTGCATATTCTCCAGGAGCCGATGTGTGCGGGATTTTTGCACACATCATTGGCGAGTTGCGCTTGGCGATTTTCCTGTCCAGCGTTTGAATGCATGGCTGAAGCTCGCCGCATCACTGTAGCCCAGGCGCTCGGCGATATCCTCAATCAACATATTGCCCTGATGAAGATACTCCAGAGCGATATTTCTTCGAATTTCCTCGACCAGAGCCTTGAACGTTGTGCCCTCGGAGGCTAGCTTGCGTTGAACGCTGCGGGGGGTTGTAAACATCCTTTCCGCCAGGATGTCGAGGTTACAAATCAATTGCGGTGATCGAATTAGCTGGAAGCGGACTTTTTCCGTAAACGAGCCTTCGACTTCCAGGTAGTCACAGATCAGCTGGCACTGCTGTTCATAGATCTTCGATGTCTCCTCAGCTGCTTGTGGTAAAGGCCTGCGCAAGAAGTCCGGGTCAAATTCGACCATATTTCGGTCACAGTCGAAGTGGACGTCACAGCCGAATACCTCTGCATACCTATTGTTGTAATCCGGGCACGCATGGCTGAAATTTACTTGGCGCAATGGCAGGGTTTCCCCACGTATCTCGCTGGCAAAAAGCATGGCCGCCACCAGGTCCCGTTCCATCATGTAGTGATAGCAATTACCTAGGTCGTGGGCCTTACTGATGATCAACATGGCGGTGTCATCTGAAGTTTCAAGGCTGATGTTCATGTAGCTCCATGTCATCTGGATATATTTGAACACTAGCGCGAAGGCATCGTACAAATTCTCGCTGGTCAAGGCTGCCAGCCCCAGCATGCCGTAGGATGACACATGGTATTGCTGGCCCAAATCGAGGCCTAGATCGGGGCGTTCCAGAGCAGACAACGCAGCTTCCGTGAAACAAAGTTCCTGTGAGGAGGTCAGCTGGTAGCGCGGATTTTTGAGCTCTCGGCGAGGAATTTTCGCCTGATCCAGCAACGCGCCAACATCGACGTCGTTTTCCTCCAGATGCTCAATCAGCGGATTCAGCCCGAAAATCAGGTGACGTATGACGTTGGTCGGGCGTTCGGTTGATGCAGCTCTCACGGGCAAAGGCCCTCTACCGCTTGTGGAATAATTGAATTCCTTGGATTCTCGCATGGCAAGCCCCAGCCTTCACCTACCCAATGTTCCTTACAGTAGTACATTTTTAACCCGCTTTGGTCCTTGATGCCGCCTGTCATGAATAGTCAACAATTTGGTCGGCTGTAAACATTCAGGCCCTGGGTGCACGAGACTAATCTATGACCATGTCGAGAATCATCCTTACTTAGATACACGATCGAACACCACCCATTTGGAGCCACTATGGGCAGACCTGCGGTTATCGCTGGCATTGGAATGACCTGCTTCGGCAAATTCATGGATAGGAATATCAAGCAGTTGGCAGGAGAGGCCATTAACGATGCCTTAAAGGACGCTGCAATCGAAGGCTCTGACTTGCAGGCTGCCTATATGGGCAATGCAGCGGCCAGTGTGATTGCAGGCCAGGTGTGCGTTCCCGGACAGATTATTCTTCGTGACCTGGGCATCGGAAAAATCCCTGTACTCAACCTTGAGAATGCCTGTGCTTCCGCAGCGACTGCGTTTAACCAGGCAGTCAAGATGATTGAGTTGGGGGCCTACGATATTGTCCTGGCTTGTGGCTATGAGAAACTCTATAGCGAAGACAAGGCAAAGACTTTCTCGGTGTTCACCGGGGCTGTAGATGTGACCAACATGGAGGGTTTGATGTCGACGCTGGGGGAGCGTATGGCAGCACTGGGCGTATCTATGGATAGTCAGGGTGCCGGTAGCAAGCGCAGCCTGTTTATGGATATTTACGCTGCCTGGTCCCTTGAGCACATGCAAAAGTATGGCACTACTCAGGAACAATTCGCTGCTGTTGCCGCCAAGAATTCATTCCACGGCAGCCTGAACCCGCGTGCGCAGTACCGAGAGCCGTTGACAGTGAGCGATGTGCTGGCTGCTCCTGAGATCTGCTATCCCCTGACTCTTCCCATGTGTTCACCCATCGGCGATGGCGCTGCTGCCGTCGTGTTGATGAGCGAGGCCAAGGCCCGGGAGCTGGGGGTCAGCCAGCCCGTAAAAGTGGAGTCCACCGTGCTGATGAGTGGCTTTGATTACGATGATTCCACGGCGGAAACGGTGACGGAGGTGGCCGCCATTGCGGCCTACGAGGCCGCGGGCATAGGGCCTGAAGACGTCGATGTGGTGGAGCTGCACGATGCCTCTGCGCCTTCTGAAATTTTCTGTTACGAATACCTGGGGCTTTGTCCCCAAGGCGAGGGCGGTGCTTTTGTGGAGGCAGGCCACAGTCGGCTGGGCGGCAAGCTTCCGGTCAATACTTCCGGCGGCCTTTTGCGCAAGGGACACCCGATCGGTGCTACCGGCATAGGCCAAATCTTTGAATTGACCGAACAGTTGCGCGGACGTTGTGGTGAGCGCCAGGTGGAAGGCGCCCGGGTCGCATTGGCCGAAAACGGTGGTGGTTTCGTTCAGGCTGATGCAGCTGCCATGGTTGTCAGTGTATTGAGCATATAGGTGGAAGATGGGAACTGAACTGATTCTGGCGAACATCGTTAAACGGCACGCCGCGGTCCAGCCGGACCTGGACGTTGTAACGATTGTTGATACCGACGCCCAGGGTGAATTCGTTGAGACCGTAAGGACGTATCGCCAGTTATGGAAGAACGGACAGGCGGTAGCCGTATCCCTGATTGCTCACGGATTGCAATTGGGTGATCGGTTTGCCATTTTCATGCATAACGAAGCAGAGTTCGTTGATGTGATGGTCGGTTCCTCAATTGCCGGGACTGTATTTGTACCTGTCGATCCGCGTTCCCGCGGGCGAAAGCTTAGTTACATGCTCTCATTCACTGAGAGTCGCGGTGTGGTATGCGGTGATTTCTGTCTTCCCGCTCTGTTGGAGATAATCGACAAGCTGCCGAGGCTGGAGTGGATTTGGCTGGTTGGTGAAGGGGAACTCCCTGCTCTGCCACTGGGAAGTACTGTATCAGTTAAGCGTTATGGCGATGTTCTGGTGAATGATTCTCCTGAGTTAGCAGTGGCCGTCACAGACGAGACCCGCCCCATGCAGATGTTGTTTACTTCCGGGACAACAGGTGACCCCAAAGCGATTCTCAGCCCCTATTCCCGGATGAGAACCGCAGTCATGGCCTACGGCCTGTTTCAACTGAATGAGACGGACAGGCCCTACACTGGACTTTCACTGACTCATGCGAATGCCCAGCTACTCACACTGGGTAGCAGTCTTTATGCGGGTATGCGCTGCGTCATCAGCCGGAAATTCACCAAATCCCGATTATGGGATATCACGCGGAAATACGATTGCACGGTGTTCAATCTGCTCGGTGGTATGACCAACGCCGTCTATAGCGAGCGGCCGCGTGCCGATGATCTCAAAAACCCGGTGCGCTTGGTGATCAGTGCCGGGATGCCGCGGGAAATTTGGAGTGCGTTCAGGGATCGCTTCGGCGTGGTGATACATGAATTCTACGGTGCTGCGGAAGGTGGCTTTACCGCTAATCCACCCGGGGTGGGCCCGATTGGTTCAATCGGAAAACCGCCCCCCGGTATGGTTGCCATAATAGTTGATGAGGATGGCAAAGAGTGTCCCGTGGGCGAAGCAGGCGAAATTATCTTCCAGAATGCTGATGGCAGTGCACCGGTAGTGAAGTACTACAAGAATGAGGAAGCTACGGCAAAAAAAGTAGTCGATGGTTGGTTACGCATGGGTGATATTGGCTCTATGGACGAAGAAGGCTGGATGTACTTCCTGTTCCGCAAGGGTGGCGGAATTCGCAAGAATGGAGACTTCATCAGTCAGGGCCTGTTGGAAAAGGTGCTGGCTGAGTCAGAAGAGGTCATAGATGTTTTTGTCTATGGCGTAGCCACTGCAGACAACGCACCCGGCGAGAAGAATATTGTCGCTGCAGTTGTGCCAACCGATAGCGGGAGTTTCTCTGCCGATCTGTTGTTTGATCACTGCACAAGACAGCTGGAGACTAGTCATATACCTGATTTTATTCACGTTGTAGAAAAGATTCCCAAGACCGCCTCGGAAAAACCCCAGGAGCGCTTTCTGCTGGAGGGCTTTCAGTCAGAAACGGCGTCCGTGTACTCGCGCAGGAGCGCATGACCTTAAGCCCCGAAGTATTCAATAGGACATAAAAAAATGAACAGCAATTATGAAGTAGTGGTTTACGGCGCCAGCGGCTATACCGGCAAGCTGATCGCCTGGCAACTGGCCGAGCGGGGAATCCCTTTCATTGCTGCCGGTCGTAGTCAGGCGCGGCTGGAATCAGAGATGGCCAAAGTGCCAGAGCTCAAGGGGTTCGATTATCAATGTGTGGAGGTGGCTCATGATCTCGATGCTTTAACGTCCCTGTTTTCGGGGAAGAAGATCGTCTACAACGTGGTTGGCCCCTTCATGCAGCTTTGCGAGGTGGTGGTAAAGGCCAGCCTGAAGGCGGCGTGTCACTATCTGGATACCACCGGTGAGCAAGACTGGATGTTGTTCTGTGAAGAGCACTATGGGCAGCCGTATGCCGATGCCGGCCTGTTGTTGGTGCCAGCATGTTCCTGGATGTGGGCAGCTGGGAATCTGGCGGCTGAAATTGCCTTGGAAACCCCAGGTGTCGATTCCCTGGATATTGTTTATTGCCCTAACGGTGAGCCCAGCCAGGCATCCACCCGTTCTTTCCTGCGTATGTGTTGTCAGCCGCAGCTTTACCTTGAGAACAATGAGCTGCTGCCATGGCCTTCTGCAACATCCTACGATGTAGCCTTACCCGGCCGTCACCGCACACTCAAGGCATTGCCCTGGAGTGGTGGTGGGGAGCCAGTTTGGTACAACAGTGATGAGCGTGTTGCCAATTGCAATGTGTTGACCTCTTTCACTAACCAGGTAGTCATGCAGGCCGTTGTAGATTGCATGAACAAGTTTGAAGCGGAATACACCGGTAAAACGATTCATGAGCAGGAGGCGATTACCAATGCATGGGCGGATGAGCTTTGCTCCGAGGAGCCCGCAAGGGACCACCCGGCCGTACACCGTACCACCATATCCTGCTATGGCCGTGGCAGCACCGATGGCGTGAGTGTGACTCTGTGGGCGACCTGCGGGTACAGCCAGACCGGAGCACTGGCGTCCTTTGCGGTACAGCGCATTCTTTCCAACAAGGCAAAGGCGGAGGGTTTTGTTTCCCCGGCTACAGCATTTGGCGCGCGAAATCTTATACAGGACCTGTCGGATATCGGTTTGCACTGCACCGTTGATCGGTCGAGTTACTAACCAGTCTTTTTCGGTTCGAAGCCGGATTATCCTATACGGGCGAGCTCGACAAGGGAGTGCCACTTGAGAACAGCAATTCAGGAGTATTTACAAAATGAGTAATTATATGGAGCTGCCCTTGAGCGGCCTGGAAGCGCCGCTTGACGAAACCGAGCGCGCCTTTCAGGACGCCTGTCACAAGTTTGCTAAAGAGGTTATGCGACCAGCGGGCTTAAGGTTGGACAAGTTGTCTGCAGCGGATATGGTTGCCGAAGGGTCTGAGCTTTGGGATGTTATCGAAAAGTCCAAAGCTTTGGGTCTGAATCTTACCGAGATGGTGGATATGGAACCGGCTGAGCGTGTCAAGCTACTGGCCATCGCTTCTGAGGAGTTGGCCTGGGGAGATTGTGGGCTGGCGTGCCAGATTCTTACTGCGGCTTTTCCCGTACTTTACTCCCTAATGGCAGATCGGATGGACCTGGCAGAGTATTGCGAGGGCAAACTGGGATGCTGGGGTATCACGGAACCGGACCACGGCACAGATATGCTGGATGCCAATGGTGCCCTGAGCCATCCAAACGGGAGTTATGGTCGTCCCAACTGTGTAGCGCGTATTGAGGGTGACAAAGTGATCATCAACGGCCAGAAATCCGCATGGGTTTCCGGAGGCATTACCGCTGAGGTCTGTGCACTGTTCTGCCACGTCGAAGTGGATGGCGAGACTCGCCCGGGTGTGGCCCTCATTGTCGACCTGAACTCGCCTGGCGTTACCCGGGGGCAGCCTTTGGAAAAGATGGGCGTCCGGACTCTGAACCAGGGCGAAATATTCTTTGATAATGTAGAGGTCCCGGCGGGCAATATCCTCGCTGGACCCGATTCCTATCAGGATTTTGTTTATCGCGTACTTGCCGAGGCAAACCCACTGGTCGCTATTGCCTGGCTGGGGAACACACGAGCCGCCTATGAGCTGGCACTGGAGTACGCGCACGAACGCAAAGCAGGCGGCGTTGCCATAATTATGCACCAGAGCGTGCGGTCCCGGTTGTTTCACATGTTCAGAAAACTGGAGCTTTCACGGGCACTGATCCGCCGCGTACTCGAGTTCAATGCCACCGCCGAAGTTCCAGCTCTTCATGGGTCAGCCGCTGCAAAAGTGACCACAACCCAGCTCGGTTTCGAAGTGTGTTCCGACGCCTTGCAGATATTCGGAGGCAACGGAATGACCAAGGAATATCCTATGGAAAAATTATTGAGAGATGCTCGAGCCGGGTTAATTGCCGACGGATGCAACGAAATGTTAGCGATTAAAGGGGGGGGGATGCTGGTCAATGAAGAGCTACTTTAGCTCTTTATTGGATCTGTAGGCTGGAATTGCTAAGGAGAACAACTGGATGGCGAAAAAGCATAAACTTTGGGCCCTGATACCTCCACTGCCCAAAGACGTACTGGACCCTACTGTGCGCCTGCTCGAGAGCGCCGGTTTGGAAGGTATATGGTCTCCGCAGCTGTATTCTGCACCTTTCATGCCGCTGGCGGCGGCTGCTATGTGCAGCGACAATCTCAAACTGGGCACCGGTATCGCCTTGGCGTTTGCCCGCAGCCCACTGGAAACGGCCTGCTCAGCTCTCGATTTGGACCTGATAAGTGGCGGCAGAACTGTTCTTGGTATTGGGCCAAGCATTAAGCATTGGAACGAGAATTGGTACGGCGTCGAGTATGGCAAGCCGCTGCAACATCTGCGCGAGGCGGTGTCCATTATCCGCATGATTATCCGGGACGGCCACACGGGCAATCTCGGCAAGATCGATACCGAGTACTACCATTTGGATCTATCAGATTTCAAGAATCTGAATCCCCCATTGCGTACCGATATTCCGTTGTACATGCCTGCCTTGTTCGAGAAATCCATTCAGGCCGCAGGCGAGTTGGCTGACGGCCTGCCGGGGCATCCCATATGGTCAGCCAAGTGGATTACCGAACAGGTGGAGAAAAATTTGAAAATTGGTCTGGACAGGGCCGACAGGAAGCGTGAGGACTTTGACCTGCAGCCCTGGCTGTTCTGTGCTCCGAATCCAGACAAGAAAGAAGCGATCAATGATGCCAGACAGACCATCGCCTGGTATGGCTCCATGGCTCAGTATCACCGGTATTACGAGTACATCGGATTCGGTAAGGAGAACCTGGCTCTGCAGGAGGCTTCAAAATCGGGTGATCAGGAGGTGATACTGGCTGCTTGCCCGGATGAAATGGTCGAGGCCATTGCCCTTGTGGGTCCACCCGATGCGTTGCGCAAGCGCTTCGCCGAATTGAGTGATATCGCCGACTCATTCACCCTGACCACGCCGTTCTATGGGCTCTCGCCTGAAAAGAATGCGTACTACAGTGAGCAGATTGCAGCGACATTCTACTGAGCCCGGTTCGGTCCTAACTATTTGTTGCCCAGTATATGTTCGTACGGATCATCGTCAACGCCGATGGTCTCTGGCATGTCATAGTAGGTATTGATGTGCAACGTGCCATCTTCTTCCCAGCGAAAAGTTTCAATGCTTATGAAGGGTTCTTTGCTTCTGTCTTTTTCAATGTAACTCTCGATTACCCAGGCCATTTCATTGCCATTGACCTTTACCGTCACCATTTCCATATCAATAAGAGGTTGAAAGGTATCGTAGGTATCGGACTGACAGGTATCGAAGCCAGATTTTAGTTCGGTTCCAACTGGGTCATGCATGTAAAGCTCACCCTTGCAAATCGTTCGCCAGGAATTAATCCACGCTTCCTTCTCGCCTGCATTCCACAGCACGCAGTGTTTTTTCGCGTGCGCTAATCGTTCCTCTCTTGTTGGTATTGCCATGATGGGAATCTCCAAAAGTTAATGCTAGTACGCCCACGGCAGAGTGTCGCGATGTGGAGATGGGTAGTGGGCATCTAACATGCAGTTGTGTATTTGGTCTTAACACCGTATTTCGAACTGGATTGTAACTCTAGACTCGCCCTGATTATATTGGTCTTTTAGTGAAGTCAACGATATTTTGTCTGTGGTGCAGTGTTGTAGTCTGTCTAGGTCTGTTGAGTGCTAACTTCAGGTTCGATTAATTGTAAGGGTGTATGTTGAGTCGAAAATATCGGACTCAGTGTTTTTGCCAATGCTACTGTTCGAGAAAAAATTATCGAAGCGTCACATGCGAGGATCGAGTTCATGGCGTTAATTCCGGATAACGCGGGTGCCATCACTGCCGATTGGCTCACGTCTGTTCTGGACACTCCTATCGACGCTGTCAGGGTGGTGGATACTAATTCCGGAACCACGGGACGCGCAGTTATCGAATTGACGAGCGAGTCCGGCGGAGAATTACCAGATCGTCTTTTTATCAAACTTCCCCCGACGGATCCCATGCAACGAGAGTTTGTGCGGGCTATTGGTATGGGGCGACGAGAGGTTTTGTTTTACCAGCAGTTGGGCGCCGAGGTGCCCATGCGGGTGCCACACTGCTACTACGCTGCCAGTAATGACTCCGGAGAAGAGTACATTATGCTCCTTGAGCATTTGGAGGATAGTGGTTGTACTTTTCGCAATGCTAAAAATCGTTACTCGAAAGACTATATCCGCCAGGTTTTGGCCGCTTTCGCACGGTTGCACAGCAGCTACTGGGAATCGCCGCGCTTCGATACTGATCTGTCATGGCTGCAACCGCTAATGCAGCACGAGATTGCGCCACAACTGGTAGCCCGGGCGTTGGAGGTGCATGCCGACTCTATGCACAGCATCTTTCGCTCGATGGCTGAGCTATACCTTGCTGAGTTCGACGCGATCCACCAACTATGGCAAACCGGTGCACCAACCCTGATTCACGGCGATGTGCACGATGGCAATATGTTTTTTGACCAGGAACAGCCCGGTTTTCTGGATTGGGCTGTGGCGGCCCGGGCGCCGGGTATGCGCGATGTAGGTTATTTTCTAGCGGGCACGTTGGCCCCCCAAGACCAGCATGCCTGGGGCCGTGAAATGGTAGACTATTATCGCCAGCAATTGGCGGCGAACGGTACGACGGCTCCTCCTATGGAGGAGTTGTGGCCACAGTATCAGTGGCATGCCGCCTACGTCTGGGTAGGAGCGACATGCACCCTGGCAATGGGCGATGAGTGGCAGCCCGTCAACTATGTAAAGGCATCGCTAGAACGTCTGCATACTGCGCTTGATGGCCTGGGCAGTGTGGAGGCGATTCGCTCTGCTTTGAGGGATAAGTAGAGGCAGTCACCATGTTCTCCTTGTCCATCAAAGCCGGTATCAAGCGTATCGTCTGTATTTCGAGTATCACTGCCATTTTTGGTAAAACCGGTAGCAGGGTAACGCCTGATGCGCCGCCAACGTATTCAAAAATGCGTTACTGGCAGAGCAAAGTCGAGGCTGAACTTTATCTGTGTGCGCGCCAGGAAGAAGGTCATCCGATTGCGATTCTTTATCCCGGCGGCATCATTGGTCCCGATGATCCCATCCTTTCGGATTCCTGTAAGGCGAGGAAGCATCGCATTGAAAATGGTTTTCAAATTTTCGATGATGGGGGCATGCAATATCTGGATGTGCGCGACCTGGCCGCTATTATCCGTTCCCTGGTGGAAGAGGGTGGTAGCGGACGGTTCTTAGTGCCAGGCGTCTACAGTACCTGGACAGAACAAGCGGATCTGATTGAGGCGGTCTGAGTCTGAGGAATCACCGGGCAACCTTTGATGATACGCTGAGGTGGATGGTAAGAGCGGGGCACCTGGATTCTGGCCGCTGCCCCAGGTACAAGTAGTCAAATTCCCCGATAGGCGTAACGAGGTTAATTCCATTGAAAAAATATTTCCTGGATGATCACAAAGTAGGTGAAGTTATTCAATGCGGCACTTATGAAGTTTCCCGGGAAGAAGTGATTGAATTCGCTTCCAAATGGGACCCTCAGCCATGGCATATCGACGAGGAAGCGGCGAAAGCCTCCTTTTTCGGCGGACTGACCGCATGTTCAGCGCACATTTTCTCGATCTTCTCTATCATAAGTCCGCAGTGGCAAAACGGTGTGGTTATTCAGGCACTGGCTGCTCTTGGGTTTGATAATATGCGAGTCCACAAACCAATCTATGCTGGTGACACCATACGTTGTGTAACAAGGATTGATTCGGCACGGCCTTCTAGCAGTAAGCCAGACCGAGGTATCGTAGTTTATGCCTCGGAACTTTTTAACCAGGAGGATGCTGTGGTCTTCAGTATCACCGCCGCAACATTAGTAGCCCGCTCATAGGGCTTTCTGCCGGACTCAAGCGAGAACCTATGTAATCAGACCGTGTGCCCACCTTGCGGTTGGGCTGACGTGTACAGTGAGGCGCAGGCAAGGTGAGCTATTGGTGCAACTACGTTAAACCCAAAAAATATTTTAACTTTTTTGACTAGCAGTATAGTTATCAATCGCGTAGCCAAAAGCATCCAGAATAAACCGAGTCGCCGCTTTGCTCACATCCGCATTAGGGACGATGGCATCAAAGCCATGGTAGCAACCTTCAAATAATTTGAAATTCACCGGTATCCCTTCTTTTTTTAAGTGCTCGACATAGTCTATGGTCTCATCACGAAAAGGTTCCAGGTCGCCTACATAAGTGGCAGTTGGCGGAAGGTTTGAATAATCGGTAGCCCTGGAAGGCGCAGCGTATATTGGAATGGGCTCATTTCGAGCATGCAAACCCTTCAGGTACAATTTCCACCCCAGTGTGTTCATTTTGCCATTCCAGATAGGTGCGGTATTGTTGAATGCTGAGGTGCTCGTCATTCGATCATCTATCATCGGGTAGATTGGCATTTGGAACGAAATATTCACTTCTTTTCTGTCTCTCGCCAACAACGTCAGCGCGGCCGTCAAGCCGCCACCGGCACTATGGCCACCTATCATGATTTGATCTGTTTTGGCCCCCAATTCAGTCGCGTTGTCCTTGATCCATAGTAGAGTGTCATAACAATCATTGAGTGCTGCAGGGTAGGGCTTTTCCAACGATTTACGGTAGTCAGGCGCCACAATCACACACGCTCTTTCTTTACTGAATTGCTCAATCTGGGCGTGTGACATTTCCGGTACTGTAATGGCATAACCCCCGCCATGACAATATAGTAAAACAGGTAAATCACTCGCAGCATCAACGGGTTTGTAAATTTTAATCCGGATCGTTGAATTCTCGCTCTTCCTGGGAATCCACCTTTCTGTGCAGTCCAAGCCATCGATATTCTTGCCTATAGACTTCGCAGAAAAATAACGTGCCAATTTAAACAGGGTAATTGAGGGATAACTTATAAGGTTGACCCAAAACCCAGCGCTCCGTAGTTGCTTGTCAATCGTACTGGAATCCACTTTCATAATCTCATCTCGCTACTCTGGGCAATGTATAACTGTATTTTTTTCTGCCAATTCCGCCACAACCTATTTTCGATATATTTTATATTGAGGTAAATCAGGCATGAAGTTATCGAGATGAATGTCTGCCATCATTTCGATCGCCTTTTTCTTCCCCACCAGTTTCCTTAAAATGAACTGTCCCATTCTGTTCTTTTTGCCGGGGATGATTTGCGGCTCCTTACCGAGATTTTCAATAATTTCTCTCACGACTACATCTGCTTCTAATATACCCCCACCAAGTGCCTTAGCGTCGGGGAAATTATCTAATGCTGTGGTACGGGTCAAACCCAACGGCGCGGCTATGACATCAACATTATGCGGCCGCATTTCAAACCATAGGCCTTCGGCCAGCACTGTCTGATAGGCTTTGGAGGCGCCATAGTGAGCAACAAATGGGTCGCCTTGACCATCGGCCCCGGAAGATACCAATACAATTCCGCCGCGCTGTCGCTCTTTCATCAACTTGCCGAAGTGGTAAGTAAACCCACACACTGCCTTAATATTGATATCAATCAGGTTGGCATGGAAATCTAAGCTGCCCTCGTGAAACGGGTGTGAGTGGACGATTTCAGGATCTGTTTCCATCGCGGCGCTGAACACCATCATGCCGACCTCAAGATGGGCAGTCTGCTCCTTGATCTTGTTTAGGATATCGCTATCGGTCAGGTCACAGTCGATGGATAAAACCTCAACACCGTAATCCTTCTCTAATTGTTCAGCCTGTTTTGCCAGCGGCTCTTTTTGTCGATCTAACGAAATAATATTCAGCCCTCTAGCCGCCAGCTCGTTACACCATGCCTCACCGAGGCCAAGCGCGCCTCCAGCCACTAGAGCCCAGGGACCATACTTACTTACAAAATGTTTGCGATCTCTGTCAGTCACAGCATTCTCCATGTTATCGGCAGTGGGTTAGCTTAATGTGTTTGCACGTTGCTCGGGGTCCGCCAGCAAGTAGCGCAGCAGGAGATCCAGAATCTCCCCTTTGAGCGCCTGCGTATTCAGCGTTTCGGGAATATTTGATAGCGCAGTTACCAGTAAGCCTTCCAGTGCACTGCGGGCGATATGACTCATCGCCTCCAGGCCCCCGTTGCGTAGCCTCTCCCTGTGTTGCCCGAGCAACCGCGGGAACCAGGCCTCCCAGGACAGATTGTCCAGCGACACGGATAGCTCGTTGGTACGTCGGTGAAAATCCAGGCTACGCTGGTACAAGCCGTAGAACTCTGGCTCCATTCGCACCAGGGCAAGCCGCTGCTCGATTTCCATATCGATGATGGCGGCGAGGGTTTTCTCCAGGGATTCGTGGGACAGTCTCTCGATTTCCCCGATTCGTTTGCGGATTTTTTCCGCGTAGCCTTCGATCTGTTTTTCAAACACCTCTGCCAGCACCGCTTCCTTGTTGGGAAAGTAGCGGTAGAGTGAAGCAATGTTTATTCCCGCGACATTGGCAATGCGATTGGTAGTGAGTTGCTCCGGCCCCTCGCGCTCCAGAATGATAACGCAGGCCTGCTGAATGGCTTCCACCAGCATCTGGGAGCGGGCCTGTCGCGGTCGCTTGCGTGGCCTGGGTGGTTCTGATTGCGCCATCATTGAACTCAACGTGTCGGCGGAAGAAGCACGTTACTAAAGAACATGTCCCGCAACAATATCCTTTAGGCCTGAACTGAACATTAAGTTCGGCAGCCCGGACTATGCAACATGAACGACTGTCCGCCATTGTAATTAGTAGGGACGTCGAGCAAGAGGGAAACATAAGTGACGCAGGAAGGCGCTGAAGGAAGTGCATAAAAAGGGATTGAAAACAATTGGATAAGGCTTCTTCTCTAAAAACCGTAACTGAAGTTGTTCCACTAAGTCTGTCCGGGTAGGCTTATAACCGGTTTCACGAGTGTGTCGTCGCAGGCAATGTCAGCATCGGAGCCAGACACTTCAGTTTTGTACGGATGAGGAAGATAGGATGGGATCAATAGGACTGGATATTGACGAAGTGCTCAGTACGACGCGCAATGTACGCAAGCGCTTGGACCTGGAACGGCCGGTGGAGCGCGAGGTCGTCGAAGAATGCCTCGATCTGGCGTTGCAGGCACCCAACGGCTCCAATCAGCAAACTTGGGAGTGGATGCTGATCGACGACCCGGACAAGCGTAAGCTCATCGCGGACATTAACCGCGATGCCCTAGCGCACTTTCTGGAAGTTATCGAGAAGAAGCCTGACATCCTGTCCAGTCGCGACATTGGCCGCAACGAACGTATGGATCAGATCGGTGGTTCGGTCCTGTACCTGATTGAGGTAATGGAGCGCGTGCCGGTGCTGGTTATCCCGATGCATCGCGGCAAGATGGAGGGCAAGAACGTCTTCTACCAGGCCAGTATGTGGGGGTCGATTATACCTGCCGCCTGGAGTTTCATGCTGGCCTTGCGTTCTCGAGGTCTGGGCAGTGCGCTCACCACCTTGCATCTGTGGAAGGAGCAGGAAGTCGCTGAGGCGCTCGGCATTCCCTTCAAGGAGTATACCCAAGCCGGCCTGTTCCCGGTCGCTTACACCAAGGGGCTCGATTTCAAATCCGCCCAGCGCCGCCCCGCTGCGGACGTCATGCACTGGAATAAATGGTAGAGGAGTACAACAATGAGCAATAAAGAAACTGCGAAGACGTTTTTCACAAACCTGTGGGTCGACCCAGAGCTGGCGCGTAGTGTTGCCACGGATGACGTTACCTGGATTACCACTCGCAGCATGCCCATTCCCGGTGCCGAGGGAACGGAGCACGTGGGCTGGGATGCGGTGATGAATGTGGCGACTAGCGGCTTGAAAATTTCGACAGGCTATATTCCCGAAACTATGGAGCAGACGAATGTTCGTTGGTTAGAGACAGAGGAAGATTGCGTGGTTTACCAGTTCACTATGGAATGCCAGACCAAAGCCGGTAAGGAATATATCAACGATTACCTGTTTCTCGTGGAGTTGCGAGGCGGCAAGGTGGCACGTTTCCAAGAATACTGGGACTCCAAACAAGCCTTCGAACTTTTATTGGGATAATACCCCTTAGACCGAACTCACTTCGACGCCCACTGTCTGGGCCCAACGGTATCCATGTACTTCGACCTTCAATATTACTGGCGCGTGCTACGCCACGTCTGGCAACTGCGCGAGTGGCTGGGACGGCGTCGGACCCTCGCGCGGCTGCTGCTGGCAATTCCTTTGGGATATCTGTTCAACGCCGTCTGTTTCCTACTCGACTATGTTTTTTTTCCTTCCCTGTGGCGGCAGCAAGTCAGGCGGCCGGTATTTATCGTCGGGCATGCACGCTCCGGCACTACGTTGGTTCACCGCCTGATGTCTGGGGATGGGGATAGTTTCAGCTACTTTTTGTATTGGGAGACGTTTTTCCCCTCGCTATTGCAAAAAAAGGCGATACGCGCATTGGGTGTGCTCGATGAGCGTTTGCTAGGTCGATTTTTTAACAAGCGCCTGGTCGCTTGGGATGACAAGACCTTTGGTCCTTACAGGCACATGCATGACATGGGTCTGTGGAACGCAGAGGAGGACCAGTTTGTTATGCGCGCGGCGTTTGTTACCCAGCAGTGGTCATTGGATATCCCGATGATGGATGTGATCGACATCTTTCACCTGGACCAGATGCCCGAACGAAAGCGGCGGCGCTGGTTGCACCATTACCGCGAGAGTGTAAAGCGGCAGTTGTTACTGAACGGCGGCGACCGGGTGCACTTGAGCAAGAATCCATTGATGAGCGGTTGGGTTCAGTCCCTGATCGATACTTTTCCCGACGCTCGCATTGCCGTCATGATACGCAATCCCGCCGAGTGCATTCCCAGCGTACTGAAGCTGGTGGAACTGACCTGGCGGGGCAAAGGCTGGAAGCCGTCAGACTATGCCGATTCACTGGCGACGCTGACAGACGTGTCTCTCGACAGTTTCCGCCATCCTCAAGATGTGCTCGCTCGTAACCCCTCTACGGCACAAATTGTTGTTGACTACCGTGCTCTAACCACGGAGCCTCGAAGCACGGTCCACGACATTTATAATGCTCTCGGCTTACCGATCTCACAGCAGTACGACGATTACCTACGTGGACAGGAGGCAAAGGAGAGGGGGCACAAGGCTGAATTCCGTTACAGTATTGACGAATACGATGTGACTGCGGAGCGTATCGAACGGGAGTTGGCAGATTTTTATCAGCACTACGATTGGCCACGATTGGCTGCGACGGGGCAAGGCTGACATGGGAGCAGGTTAGGGCATGGGTATTCTGGAAGGAAAAACAGCACTTATTACCGGCGCGAGTCGGGGTATTGGTTTGGCAATTGCTCAGCGTTTTGCCGCGGAGGGTGCAGCGGTAGTGCTCTGCGCTTCGCGCCTGGGGTCGCATGGTGATCTGAAGGGCACTCTCGAAGATGCGGTCGCAGCCATAGTTTCCGGCGGGGGAAGGGCCGCGGCCGAGGCCTGTGATCTGAGCGATGCCGTTGCGCGCGCAGATCTGGTTGAGCGGGCCCAGAAACATTTCGGACCGTTAGACATTGTGGTCAATAATGCTGCGGCTTCTATCGTCAGTCTGCCCAGCGAGACGAGCTTAAAGCAGCGCAACCTGATGTACGAGGTTAACCTCAATGCGCCTGTTGATATTGCACAGCAGGTGCTGCCCGGTATGCGGTCGAGGAGGCAGGGTTGGATCCTCAATATCAGCAGCGCCAGCGCACGACAGTCGGTGGTGCCGTATCGGGACTCACAGATAGCAGCGCATGTGATCTGTGCTTACGGTGCCACCAAGGCCGCGCTGGATCGCTACAGCCAGGGGCTCGCCCACGAGGTTGCAGCGGACGGTATATGTATCAATACGCTTGCACCGGAGAGTATTGTGCTTACCGCCGGGGCAAATTATGTGCGGGAAATTGCCCGACGCAGCCCTGACATGGCAGAACCCGTGGAGATGATGGCAGAGGCTGCGCTTACGCTTTGTAGTGAGCGCTTTATCGGACAAGTCTGCTTCAGTCGCCAGTTACTGCACACGCATGGCGTGAAAGTGCGCAGCCTGGACGGCGCGGTGGAACTCGGTGACGCCTTCCTGCCCGCTGATCTGGAGAACATGGCGTAACCGCCTGGATAATGGAGATTAGGAATAGAGAATGAATTCTCGAGACAACTCATCGGTAGAAGACCTGCGTGCTGCGTGGGACGATATGATTGAAACGCTGCAAAGTGCTCGGGAGGCCATCGACAATCCAAAGCTGATGCCACCCCCGTCGAATGACAGAAACCTGGCGGAGGGCTATCGCTACTTGATGGGCTTCATGCACTACGGCATCGAAAGGGCTTTCCACGAAGATCCGAAGCATCCGTATTTTCGCAATGCACTTTCAATCATTAACCGTAGCACCGTCGACAACGCCGATGCGATTTATTTTTATGCGCCTATAGATGGCCGCGCAAGCTACCGCGTAAGGGGCCGGGCCGGAGATTTCCGGCACTGGCGCGGCGAGCCGGCGCTGGAATCTGCGCCTAAAGCGCCGTTTTATATGATATTTGAGGCCATAGATGGGGTTATGGCGGGGGACTCGGGCTCACTAAAGGAACTCACCCCCGGCGTTAAAATCCAGACGGGTCGCCTCGATTCCTCTGGTATGGAAGTGGACGAGAATGGTTGGTTTGAAATTCTGCTTGCGCCAGAGCGGCCGGAAAATCATGAGGGCAACTTCATTTCGACGTTGAAGGTCGCCAAGAAGCCGCATCCTTTCGATCCCGATACGCCCGCCGAACGATACGCCAGCTCTATCAGTGGTCGCCAATTGTTCTACGACTGGGATAATGAGGAGTCCATTTACCTGGAGATAGAGCAGTTGGGTGAGGAGGGGACTTCTCCGCCGGCCTATGACGGCCAGACGGCTGCTGTCGAATTACGCCAATGTGGTGATTTGGTGCGCAACCAGATGCATTTCTGGAACGCTTTCTGGACAATACTCCTGGGCACCTACGGTGAGCGCAAGGGAAGCATTCCGGGCGTGGCTTTTAAGCGCAATGCGTTCAACACGGTGAATGCATCGTCTGGCGCTACCGGTGGGGGCCAGAGCACCAACCTTACCGCTGGCAGTGTCTTTGAGCTAGCTGACGATGAAGCCCTGATCATCGAGAGCAGCGTGAAGATACCGCCGCAGTACATTGGCTTGCAGCTCGGTAACTTGTGGGGTGAGTCTCTGGAGTATGGCGACCGCGTAGGCAGCCTGAACGGTTTTCAGATGGCAGCCGACAATGACGATGTATTCCGAATTGTGGTATCGCACCGAGATCCCGGCGTCGCCAACTGGTTGGATACCAGCGGGCACCCGGAGGGATTCATAACAGCGCGCTGGACTTACAGCGAGAAGCCTGCCGAGAGGGATTGGCCTTCCATCTCTGCCCGCAAGGTGCGTTTCGAGGATGTTCGCGCGCAGTTGCCTGTGGGCACAGCTTTGATCACGCCTGAGGATCGGCGCGATCAGGTGAGCAGGCGGCAACGGCATGTGCGGCGCCGGTTCCGGGTATTTTGAGTTATCGGCTATAAGGAACATATCAGATAAATGAGCAGGAACGAGTGATGGCCGATACCGTATTTCCCCGATTATCTTCGCCTTGTGCAATTGGTGACATGCAGTTGAAAAATCGCATGGTCATGTCACCGATGACCACGGCTTTTTGCAACGATGATTCAACGCCTAGTGAACGTTTAATCCGTTATTTGGAAGAGAGAGCCAAAGGCGGCGTAGGCCTGATTACTATGGAGTTGGTTACGGTGGATCCAACTCATCCGTACATGCATCGTGCCATGAGTCTCGCCGAGGACAAATATATTGATGACCACAGGCGTATCACTGATCGAATTCACGAGCAGGGTGCAAAAGTGCAGCCCCAGATCAGTCATACAGGACCGGAAAGTGTTGCACCGATGTTTGGTGGGGCCCAACCTGTGGGGCCCTCCGTGACCGTGACCCCGGTTTGGGGCTGGCCCAGCCGCGAGTTGAGTATTGATGAGCTGCCGGCTATTGCTAGGTTGTATGGCGATGCAGCGTTGCGGGCCAGGGAAGCCGGTTACGATGGAATCGAGTTACACGGCGCGCATTGTTACAACCTTCTGGGATCGTTTCTGTCTCCTCACCGCAACAAGCGCACCGATGAATACTCCGCGTTCAAGGCAGAAACCCGTACCCGCCTGATTGCCGAGGTGATGGGAGAAATTAAATCCCGCGCGGGTGCCGATTTCCCTGTGACGTTCAGTATTTCCGGTTACGAGCGAGTGCCAGGTGGCAGGTCAATTGATGATACCCAGCGCATTGTCCCGGATCTTGTGGCTGCCGGAGTCGACGCGTTTCGTGTCAGCGGTGGCATTTCTGATTCACTGGTTACTATGATGGTGGGGCGCTCTGAATATGGCGATGCCCATAATGTTGCTCAGGCCGAAGCCATTAAAAATGTAGTGAATGTGCCCGTCATGCTGGTGGGTCGAATTCATGATCCAGAGGTCGCCGAGAAAATTTTGGAGAACGGGCAGGCTGATCTGATCGCTATGGCCCGGCCTTTGTTAGCTGATCCGTACCTGCCACAAAAAGTAATTAGGGGGCAGGCCAGCCGCATCCGGCGCTGCATTTCATGCGAAAACTGTATCGATTCAATGCAGACACACGACAGTATGGGTTGTGCTGTAAACCCCTTCGCAGGACGGGAATTTGAGCTTGAAGTAAAACCTGGAAATCGCAAGGTAGTGGTAGTGGGTGGTGGCACGGGCGGCTTGGAAGCTGCTCGCCAGGCGGCTGAAGCAGGTCATCGGGTGGTTTTGTTTGAGGCAATGAACCGTCTTGGTGGATCGCTGGTGCTCGCGTCGACGGTGCATTCCGACAATGAGCGTTTTTTGCGTTGGTTGTTAGCGGAGGTGAAACGGCTACCCATTGATGTCCGCCTGGGCACGCGCGCGTCGATCGAACGGATAAAGGAAGAGCAGCCCGATGAGGTGATTGTGGCCACGGGGGCTGTTGTAGCAGTGCCCCCTATTGCGGGCGCCGAGCAGGCGCACGTTCTCACGGGGGCACTGATGCGGCAGATTATTGCCGGCAAGCTGCTTCCTGGCGAAGCCCATCGACTCAAGCGATGGCAACGAGGTCTCGTAGAATTCGTCATGCCATTTGTGCAGCGTGTCATGACGCCGAATCTTCTGCGTCGAGTCAGTCGCCTGTGGATGCCGATGGGTCGGGAGGTGGTCATTATAGGCGCTGATCTGGTAGCCATTGAGTTGGCAGAATTTCTCGCACACCGTGGGCGGCGCGTTCATGTCCTCGATGGCGGGAAAAAAATCATCCCGGAAGTTGGCAAGAAGCGCCGTAATGAGCACATGGATCGCCTGGACCGTCATCAAGTAACAGTCAATACCGCTGTGGAAATCGTGCGCATTGAACGAGACGCCGTGATTCTGAACGTATCCGGTGGGGAGAGGCGTATTCATGCGGATACGGTCATTGTTGCAGGAACGGCGCAGGCAAATACTGAACTGGCAGAAGCCCTTTCTGCAGAGGGGCTTCGCGTGCAATCCATTGGTGATTGCACTGGGCTAGGACTTATTGTTAAAGCGACTAGTACAGCGGCCGAGGCGGTGGCGAACATTCAATGAAGCAAGTCCAGAGCATTCAGAAACTGAGCACCAATCGAATTGATTTTCGCGTCGGTATCAGTTCCTAGGAAGAAGGTTTGCAGCGGCCGGGATTCCCCGGGATAAATGCGTCGAGCGCCTTAATATCGGCTTTCGAAATGTGTATGAGATTGTGCCTGATAAACCACTGGACGAAAAAATGTTGCGCTGCAGTGGTATGCGACGGAGCTCATTAGCCACTAAATTGGCTGTCTACCAGGGAGGGGCGCGATTCTCGGTTTTCCTGGCTGGTCCAATATATGAGTAACTATTTTTAACGGACCCAAGGAAACGAGAATCACTTCAGCCTGAATTCATGTCGACACTCTATGATAGCGGATTTGATAGTGGCCATGAAAATACTAGGTGTCACGTCACGGCTTCAGGAGTATGAGCAATTGAGTTGTGTTGCAATTGGCGAGTGCATGCTCGAGTTATCTGGCGCGCCGGGGAACTGTCAATTGGGATTTGGTGGCGACACCCTTAACACCGCGATCTACATGGCGAGGCTCGGGGCCGAGGTAGAATATCTGACCGCTCTGGGAGATGATTCGTTCAGCCAGCAGATGCTCGATGCCTGGCAGTGGGAGGGCGTTGGTGTTTCGCTGGTACAACGGGTAAAGGGGCGTTTGCCTGGTTTGTATATTATTGAAACCGACGATGCGGGAGAACGCTTTTTTCACTACTGGCGAGATGCTTCCCCGGCTCGAGAAATATTTGATGGACCTTCAAGGGAGCCACTATTTGAGCGCCTGTCTCAATTTGAATACCTGTACCTGAGCGGCATCACCCTCTCTCTCTATAGCGAGGAGTCACAAGAGTATCTATTGGATTTCCTCACTCGATATGCTCGGGAGGGGGGCAAACTTGTGTTTGATAGCAACTTTCGTCCGCGAGGTTGGAAAACTGCGGCGATTGCCCGTGAAATATTTGATCGCACCCTGGCGTTGTGTCATATGGCTTTGCCTTCTCTGGAAGATGAACAACTGCTGCGTCCCGGGGTGAATGCTAAGGAGGTAATGGGATTGCACCAGGCAATGGGGGTGCAGGAGGTTGTGATCAAATGCGGCCCGGACGGATGCCTGGCATGGTCCCAAAAGAATGGAATCTACCGACAACAAGGTGAACCGGTGTCCGCGGTAGATACCACGGCGGCGGGGGATTCCTTTAACGGCGCCTATCTTGCGTCCAGAATGTTGGGGGCCAACATCCAGTCGGCGGCTGAAACTGCCCACAAAGTTGCCTCTACTGTTGTTCAGTACCCGGGTGCCATTATTCCCCGTGACTCGGTAGTGATCTAAGCAAAAATTCGTAATGCCTTTCCCGCTATTTGCAGGTGTTGTTTGACCAGCAGGACGGCTGGATGTTAAGCCCGAGACTTCAGGTCGGGTTCATCTACTTCGCTTAAGCTCTCGGATATACCGGTATTTATGATACCTGGCGCTAGGTCGCAAACGAGATTCAGGAGTTGGGCGGTGTCGAGAACTAGAAAAATTGCCATTTGGGTGCTGAGTTTATTGCTGGGTATTCCCCTGCTTCTTCTGTTGGCATTTCCATTGATCTCACTACTGGCGGTTGAGCCCAAGTACGAGAACTTCGCCGCCATGCACCCCAGATCCGAAGCCAACTATACCGCTGAAATTGAGGGCGCCCAACCTAAGGTGGCCTGTGGTGGTACGGCGGGGAAATACAACTGGGGTGAACAAACCCGAGTTTATCAGTCGCTGAATGGGGTATGGGAAGTCGCAGAGGGGGCGTTGGACGATGTCGTACCCAGCCTGTTTGAGTACAAGGCGCCAGTGCCGGGGCTGCTTAACGCGGCGTTCCCTGCAATTGATAACGTGGGGCAGGTTGATCCGGCCCGTGATGCCTTCTGGTATCGCCGTTCATTTGACGCGCCCGATCAAGCCTCTGCGACAGCCTTGCTTTGCCTGGGTAAGGCGAAATACGGGGTTCGCGCCTGGCTCAATGGTAAATTGTTGGGGGAACACTACGGGGCATTTACTCTGGCGGAGTTTGATCTCAGCAAGGCGATCCAGTGGGGAGCCAATAACGAATTGATAGTGCGTCTGGGAGCTGAGCGCAGCCAAATACCGGCCTTTATTCCCGCCGGGCAGGATCACGAGAAGACCCACTGGATTCCCGGTATCTGGGACGACGTAAACCTGCTCTACACCGGCGAACAAACAGTGGTACGAGTGAAGGTGGAAACCGATATCCACGGTGGTGAGGCTGTTGTTTTTACAACGCTGCACAACAATGCTGATGACGCCGTAACGATTGAAATCTCACAGGCCATACAGGAATGGCGCAGTGGGGAAGCCGGGGGTGAGCAAGTCAGTGAACGCCTTAAGCTGACAGCGGGCGAAACCCGCACTGTCCGTCATAGCCTGCAGCTGGCGGAGGCGAAACTGTGGACACTTGAAGATCCCTTTCTCTATGTCCTGGACACAAGTATAAGCGTTGCTGGTAAAAGCGTGGATGATCGAGCTACCCGTTTCGGATTTCGAGAGGTCCAGTGGAAAAGCGGCAGTGAAAAAGGCTTTTATCTTAACGGCGAGAAAGTCTTCCTGCGGGGTTCCAATATCGCCCTACACCGCTTCGAGGAAGACCCGTTGGCGGGTGCCTTGGCCTGGAATGAATCCTGGGTGCGAAAATTGCTCACAACTTACCCAAAGGACTACCATTGGAACATGCTGCGTACCAGCCTCGGCCGCCTGCCTAATTTTTGGTATGACATCGCCGATGAGCAGGGGTTGTTGATCGACGATGAGTTTGCGTACTGGACCCTGGTTTTTCCTCGGGGCAAGGAGGCCAAGAATAACCACCTGGATGATGTGCATCTTGAATGGTCCATTATTGAGTTGGAAAAGGAATTTACCAGCTGGATTCAGGAGAACTGGAATCACCCGGCCATTGCCCTTTGGAGTGCGTCAAACGAAACAGTCGACATGAAGTCCACCGAAGTGATAGAGCGCGTCCGCCACTTGGATGCCACACGTCAGTGGGAAAATGGGGGCTGGCAGAAGCCGCACAGTGAAGGGGACCCAATAGAGGATCACCCCTATATCTTCGCCGCCAATTTCAATCCAATGACAGAAATACTGGGGCTCAGTGCCAAGGGCATTGAGGCGTTGGATGAAAACGACGGGCAACCCATTCCGCCTACCAACCTGTTGGGGATGACCTATCCCTCCAATGATCACCCACACATCATCAATGAATATGGCTGGTTGTGGCTAAACCGGGATGGTACACCTACCAAGCTTACCGAGAATGTCTATGACATGTTGCTGGGTGATGCGGGCAGCCCAGAGACCCGACGGGAAGCCTATGCCTATTTGCATGCGGGCTTGACCGGCTTCTGGCGTGCCAAACGCGGGTATCAGGGCGTCCAGCATTTTACCTACCTGAGTCACTCCAAACCTGGAACAGGCTTCACCAGTGATAACTTCATCGATCTGGAGAATTTGGTGATGGAGCCACGCTGGCACGAATACCACCGTAATGTATGGTCGCCTGTCGCGGTGTATATTGATCAATGGGCAGATAATTACAAGCGCGGAGGCCGTTCTGACGTCCCGCTGATCATGATTAATGATTTGCCTGACCCGGTGAATGGTACCGTAGAACTTATCATCGCCTCCCCTGCCGGGGAAGTACTGTCACGTTCTGAATTGCTGAAGGTGAGGCTGGAAGGCCTGGGTCAGCAGGTATTAAAATTGCGCCTTGAGATACCAGATGTCCCTGAGTTTGTGCTATTTGCTCGACTGCACTATGGCGAGAGCCTGTCAAAATCGATGGTGGATCGACGTAAGCTTGGTCTGGCACATCCAGGCGTTGCCATTGCGGACCTACCCGACGCTTGATGGTGGGTATACCCGCTCCTCCCAGATACTTCAGGTCAGCTTCAGCGACTGTGGTTAAGCTGCATATTATGAAGAAGACTCTGTTTCCGCGGTGCAAGCAATGGTGCTTGCTTATGTTCCTGGCACTGTTGTCGCCTTGGTTGGCGGTGGCGGCGGAGCCACCCAATATCGTTTTCATCCTGTCGGATGACCATCGCTGGGATGCAATGGGGGTTATGGGCCACCCATTTATCGATACGCCCAATCTGGACCGTATCGCCGATGAAGGTGTTCTATTTGAGAACGCGTTCGTCACCTCGTCTTTGTGCAGCCCCTCCCGCGCCAGTTTCCTGACAGGTATGTATCCGCAACAGCACGGTGTGCAGAATAACTTTACGGCCTGGGATAATTCCAACGTTACATTTTTTGAGTATCTGAAAGAGGCTGGCTATAACACGGCCTTTATCGGTAAGTGGCATATGCCCGGAGGCATTCCAAAGCTGCGGGGCGTGGACGAATTCATTACCTTTGATCATATGGGCGGGCAGGGCGCGTACTATGGCACGCCCTTTATTTTTAACGGCGAACACCTGGCCGTCGGCGAGTCGCCTCTGCCGAATGTTGAGCTCAGTGGTTATATCACCGAGGATCTCACGGAACTGGCCCTGGCCTGGATTACGCAAAACCGTGACCGACCGTTTGCACTTTACCTCTCTCACAAAGCGCTACACCTGCCGATGACGCCCAGCGCTGACTGGAGTGGCCGGTATGATAACGAGCCCGTTGTGCTCCCCCCCGAAGCAGATTCCTGGTTGGCCTTCGCCGATGGCAATTTCAAGCATTTCCTGTGGGATCCGCTGGAGGCCAAAATGCGTGACTATGCGGAGACCGCCGCCGCGATGGACGAACAAATTGGCCGCGTGCTGGATCAGTTGGACGAGCTGGGTCTGGCCGATAATACGCTGTTGATCTATGCGGGTGATAACGGTTACCTGTGGGGCGAGCATCGGCTTATCGACAAGCGCTGGGCCTATGAGGAATCGATACGTATTCCTTTCCTTGTGCGGTATCCCGCTCGTTTGCGAGAGCCTGGTCGACGCAACAGTTCTATGGTGTTGAATCAGGACCTGGCACCGACAATATTGGAGATGGCCGGCCTGGCGGTCCCCGCTGCGATGCAGGGCGAGAGTCTGGCGCCGCTGATAGACGGTACGGATGAGTCCGTTCGAGAGGCCTGGATTTACAAGTACTTTGAAGACTTTCCTTATCCGGTTCCGGAACAAACCGCGTTGCGCACCGATCATTACAAACTAATTACTTATAAGCGCGGCAGAGGGGATGAATTGTTTGACGTGATTACGGATCCGCGTGAGCAGCATAACCTCATCAATGAGCCGGCCATGCAAGTTCATTTGGAAACGATGCGCGCAGAAATGGCCGCTCAGTTGCAGACCATCGAATCAGGATCCGCCCGATGATCCGCCGATTCGGCTATCCCGTCCTGGCTACACTGCTAGTGGCCGTACTGGCGACGCTGGTGTATGACTATGCCTGGATATGGGGTGTGCCTTTGTGGCTGCGCAATGCTACCGGACTGCTGTTGTTCAGTTGCATTATGTTGAGCCCGGCCTGGGTGTACGGCCTGAGTCGTTTGAGCGGTGCCACCTGGGGAAGAGCAGTGCGTTTGGCGCTGGTATTGCCCGTGCTCTGGCACATCAAGGAGATCATTGCAGCCTGCAAAATCTTTGGTATCGGGCCAGGCATTTACACTGGCTTGCAGGGCCCCTACCTTTTCTATTATGGCCTGTGTTTCCTTGCCATGGGCCTGGGGCACCTTCTGGTGAGTCTTTTCTGGCACGAACGCTCAGGCGCTTCAGTTTGGCGTACGCCGCTATTCCTTCTGCCGCTTATCACTCTGGGTAGTGTGGAGGGCTTGGGATTCGCCTTGTTCAAGTACGACCTTCTGTTTTTTCAGGGCTTCCTGGCCGGTTACCGCGCGTTGTTCGGCGGGTGATTTGAAATGAAGATCTTAAAACGGGTACTTTTGGGTCTTCTGGTTCTGGTTCTGCTGGTGTGGGTGTTGCAAGACCTATTGCTCGACGCAATCAAGCCTGCCGTTAATCGTTTTCTGATGACCTTTCCGGAGTCTGAACATCTCAATAGCGAAGTACCCGGCGCCTACCCGACACTGGCCTGCCAAAACAGTCACAGTGATTGGGGCGAAGAGGTACGTGTCACCCGCAGTCTCGATGGGATGTGGGATATTGCCCAGGGCAATCTCGACGATGAGGTTCCCGCAGAATATTCTCACCGGGTAGCGGTACCCGGTTTTGTGAGCGAAGCGATACCGGCTTTTAACCGTGTCGGTGTTTCCAGCGATGAGCGCGAAGCCTTCTGGTATCGAACGTCGTTCATGGCACCACAAACGCCGACCGCGCTGGCCGCACTGTGTTTGCACAAGGCCACGTACGGGGCGAAAGTGTGGCTTAACGGCCAAGCGCTCGGTATACATTACGGGGCTTTTACGCTGTCTGAGTACGACCTGTCTACGACGATTCGTTACGGCCAGGAGAACGAATTGATTGTGCGGGTGGGCGCAGAGCACAGCGCTGTACCTGAGTTTATTCCCATCGGCTCGGACTTCGAGAAGTATGCCTTTTATCCCGGTCTGTGGGACAGCGTAAGTGTGATTTATACCGGGCCGCTTTCTATTGTACGGACCAAGGTAGAACCTGATATCGACCGCGATGTTGTTGTCACCCGAACAACGGTTCGCAATAACGGGGATACCAGTGCAGAGATCACGCTGCAACAACAATTGCGGGAATGGGTGTCATCCGATTGGGTGTCTGCCCCTGTCATTGAGAGCCTGTCATTGGCTGCGGGGGAATCGACCACGATAGTACAGGAGATTCCACTGCCCGAGGCTTCACTGTGGACGCCTGAACAGCCTTTCCTGTACCTGGCTCAAACAACACTGTCGCAGGACAAGGTTCCTTCGGATGACCGCGCTACCCGCTTCGGTATGCGCAAGGTGGAGTGGAAGTCCGGTGCGGACAAGGGATTTTACCTCAACAATCGGTTGTACTACCTGCGCGGTACCAACATCGCCCTGCACCGATTTTTTGAAGACCCGGATCGTGGTTCGCTCCCATGGGATGAAGCCTGGGTGCGGGAACTGCTGTCTGGACACATGAAAGACTTCCACTGGAATTCCTTTCGTTTTCACGTTGGGCGTGCGCCCAATTTCTGGTACGACCAGGCGGATGAGATTGGCCTGCTGGTGGCGGATGAATACCATATCTTTGCACCACTGCGGTTGGGCATACCTGGGCTACCGACCTCAGTGAATTGGTCATTGAACGAGTTGGAGAAGGAATTTCGTGGCTGGGTGCAGGAAAACTGGAATCACCCGTCGATTGCCTGGTGGGATGCCTCCAACGAAAATCATAATCCCATTCCCTATGAGACCGTGCCTCTGGTGAGGGAACTTGATACGACGCGCGCATGGGAATCGGGCAGTTACCGCGCGGCGGATCTGTCGGATGATCCTCTGGAAGAACACCCCTACAAGCTCAACGGCACTGGCTTCATGAACAGCAATTCGCGTGATTACCATCTTGCGGATCTGGACGGATTTGATCGCCAGCCACCGATGGCTCTGGGGGGGATATTTTCCACCTGGGACGGAGAGGGCGCGCGAGATCATGCCTACATCAACAATGAATACGGTTGGCTATGGTTGACGCGCGACGGCAGTGACGCGACGCCTATTGCAGAATCGGCCTACGACCTGCTGGCACCTGGCGTTGAGTTGGCGCCGGAAGAGCGGCGGGAAATTTACGCGTATGTCGCTTCCGAGCTTTCGGGTTACTGGCGCGCTGGCCGTGGTTATGCCGGCGTGCAACATTTTCTCTACCTGGGTAAGTGTATCGACAAGGATGACATCGAAGAGGGTGCAGATATCACCGAGCCAAGCGCTACTTGCGATAACTTTATCGACATACCCAATTTGCTGATGGAACCGCGCTGGGCGCGCTGGGCCCCGCAAGCCTTCTCTCCAGTGGCAATCAATATCGATCGCTGGTCCGAGGAGTTCTACGCTCCGGGTCGCCAGAGTATTCCTGTTACTTTGATCAATGACAGTGATAGCGAACAGACTGTCACGGTACAGCTCACCGTCGCGGATGAAGAAGGTGTCATTATTTCCGAATCGGAATCCCGCGCTACTGTGTTACCCGCTCTGGGACAACTGAAGCTGACGGTAGCGTTAGAACTGCCTGCGCAGCGCCCCTTTGTAATCTACGCCTCATTGGCGGGGAGCTTTGCCGAGCGACCGGTTTACAGTCGCCGCAAAGTCGGGTTTGCGCACCCGGGTGTGCTGGCCAAAATCCCAAAAGGTGTGCTCGAAAACCTGATCACCCAATAAATAAGGTACGAAACGACTAATGCGTAAATGGTTAAAGTATTCATCTATCATTCTTGGTGTTCTGGTTCTCGTGGTGTTAGTGGCCGCTAGTCCGACACTGTTCATTAACGACTGGATGGGTAAACGCGCAGTGGGCCCAGAAGCGCTGTGGCTGGACGTCGATGGTCTGCGTTTTCGGGACTTGAACAAGAACGGCGAGCTGGATTTCTACGAAGACCGGCGCCAGCCCATCTCGCGCCGGATCGATGATCTGATCGCGCAGATGACTGTCGCCGAAAAAGTGGGTCTGATGTTCCAGCC
The DNA here is from genome assembly GCA_028825045.1 of Halioglobus sp. Lineage (GTDB taxonomy): Bacteria > Pseudomonadota > Gammaproteobacteria > Pseudomonadales > Halieaceae > Marimicrobium. The sequence continues at coordinate 17,351 of JAPKAY010000018.1, read as the reverse complement.
GCCATTGACCTTCGATGAAGACGGGAAAATGTTGGAGCGCATGAATGTCAGCGTGGGCTACGGCACTTATGACGTCATTAACCGCCGCTTGATTAACCACTTCAATGTAATGGGCTCGGCTCCGGTTAATACCATGGCTGCCTGGCACAACCAGATTCAGAAGCTGGCGGAACGTACCCGGCTTGGCGTTCCTATCACCTTATCGACCGATCCTCGCCACAGTTTACGCCACGGCGATCGCGCCACCAGTGTGCGCACCCAAGGCTTCTCACTGTGGCCGGAGCCGATCGGCTTTGGCGCCATTGGGGATGGGGCAGTCGCAGAGGAGTTTGGCCGAATTGCGAATGAGGAGTACCGTTCGGTCGGTATTCGTATGGCGCTGCATCCAATGGCGGATCTGGCCACTGAACCTCGTTGGGCGCGGACAGTCGGGACATTTGGTGAGGACGCTGAATTGTCTTCGCGCCTCGTGGCGGGCTATATTCGAGGTTTTCAGGGCACTACTATTGGCACCGATAGCGTGCTCACAATGACCAAACACTTTCCCGGTGGTGGACCCCAGGCTGGCGGCCTGGATGCCCACCAGTTTTACGGCGCCGATCAGGCCTATCCTGGCGACAACTTCGAATACCATCTCATACCTTTTGAGGCGGCTTTTGAGGCGGGCACAGCGCAGATTATGCCTTACTACGGAATCCCGAATGGCCAGACCAGCGAAGATGTGGCTATGGCCTTTAACAAAGATATTATCACTGGCTTGTTACGAGAACGGTATGGCTTCGAAGGAGTAGTCTGTACCGACTGGGGGATTATCTCAGACAAGGGCGGCCCTGGGTTTATTGCAATGCGCGCTCGGGCCTGGGGGTTGGAGGGTTTATCGGTGGCTGATCGATTTGCCAAGGCACTTGATGCCGGCGTCGACCAGTTTGGCGGCGAAGAGGTTCCTGGCACTCTGATTGAACTGGTTGAAAATGGCAAGGTGTCCGAGGGTCGTATTGATCGCTCCGTGCGTCGTATACTCAAAGACAAGTTTCGACTGGGTCTGTTCGATAACCCGTATGTGGATGCCGAGCGGGCGAGCGAGGTTGCGGGCCAACCAGATTTCGTGAAAGCAGGGAAACTGGCCCAGCGTAAATCCCTGGTGCTGCTGAAAAACGCTGCAGTGAGGGACGGAACCGCATTGCCGCTGGCGCGGGACCTGAAAATCTATGTGGAAGGGATTGATCCAGTGGTTGCTGGCCAGTACGCTCAGGTCGTAGCGAATCTCGAGGACGCAGACTTCGCAATTTTGCGTCTGCAGGCCCCCTATGATCCACCGCGTACAGATCTTTACTTGGGCGAGAATATCATCGAGACAATCCTTCACCAGGGTGACCTCAACTTCAAAGGAGAGGAACTGGCTCATATTGAAACAGTGATGCAAACCGTGCCTACTGTGATCAGTATTTATATGGAGAGACCTGCTGTAATCCCCGAGATTGCCGCGCAGGCAGCAGGCGTAATTGCCGAGTTCGGCGCTGAGGATGATGCGCTACTGGATGTGATCTTTGGTGATTTTAACCCCAGTGGCCATCTGCCTTTTGAGCTGCCTCGATCCATGGCTGCGGTGAAGGAGCAGTATGAAGATGTACCCTATGATTCCAAGGATCCGCTATTCGCATTCGGTTTCGGACTCTCGTACCCCCGGTAGACGCGTTTTTCAGGATTGCCAGAATGATTAAAAAAATCTTCATCATCCTTGTTTTGGTAATCGTTTTGCCGGTTGCCTGTTTGTATGTTGTAGGAATAGGCTGGCTGGGTGGGTCATGGACTCCTGCGCAAGTCGTTGCCGGACCGCGTCCGATCGCTCAGTTGGTTGAAGAGATTGGCGGCGATAACCCTCAGATACTGTTTGGCGATTTACACAGCCACACGAGCTATTCCTTTGACGCCTACCTGTTCAATACCTCGTGGATGAAAGGTGGCGGTGTAGTCACTCCCGCTGATGCTTGTGATTTTGCGCGCTATTGTTCAGCATTGGACTTTTGGAGTATCAACGACCACGCGGAAGGCCTGACACCAAGGGTGTGGGCAGATACGGTACAGTCCATCAGGGACTGCAATGACAATGCCGGAGACCCTCGTAACCCCGATATGGTGTCCTTCGTGGGTTGGGAGTGGACCAACAGTAACGTCCGCGATGTCTCCAGTCACTATGGGCATAAGAATGTGATGTTCCGCTCATGGGAGCCGGGGCAGACGCCCACTCGGCCCATTGCTGCATCAGACCAGTATATATTCACCAAGGCTCCGGCTCCATTGTTGGGAATGCTGAGCTTCACCGATGGCGTAGGTGCGACGTCGGATTTTGGGTGGTATATGGAAGAGGCCAGGTCGACACCCATTTGTCCCGATGGTGTCCCTGCGGGTGAGTTACCTGATGATTGCCGGGAGGTGGCACTGACACCTACGAGTCTGTTCAAAAAACTGGATGAATGGGGCTTCGATAGTATCGTCATTCCCCATGGCCTGGCTTGGGGCACTACCAACCCCCTGGCCGGGGATTTTCAAACGCAGATGGATGAGCATCAGGAGCGCTATCAAAAACTACTCGAGGTTTATTCCGGCCATGGCAACTCTGAGTTGTTTGTGGATTTTGAACGTATTGGTCAGACGCCCGCCGGCGGTCGCTCTTGCCCTCCGGCAACTGAGAATTTTACGCCCTGTTGTAAGCAGGCTGGAGAGATTGCGCGGCGACAATGCGCAGATCTGTCGTCCGGCGACTGTGAAACACAGGTGGCTGCTGCCATTGAACAATTCCTCGCTGCCGGTGCACCAGCGGGGCGTAAACTCTTTCCAGAACAAAACCTCGATGACTGGGAGGGCTGTGGCCAGTTGCGGGGCACCTTCCAGCCCAGTTCCATGTATGTACCCAAATTGGCGGCGCAATATAGTTTAGCGCTTGGTTTTGATAAAGCAGGGCAGCCCAAACGTGCAAAATTCGGTTTGATTGGCTCCAGTGACGGACATCAGGCAAGGCCTGGTGCCAGCTACAAGGAAAGTAATCGTCTGCTGTACACGGACCACAAGGACCTCGGGCGTGACACAATGGATATCGATTCCTTTAAACAGGACAAGGAATCTAATTCGTTTTACTACACCGGAGGTCTGGTGGCTGTGCACACCGCTGGCCGGGATCGGGATTCTATATGGCGAGCATTGAGTAACCGCAATGTCTACGCGACCTCGGGTAATCGCATTCAGGTCTGGTTTGATTTGCTGAATGGGCCCGCCGGGGAGGTGCCCATGGGTACTGAAATTCTCATGACCAACACACCGCGATTTAGAGTAAAGGCCCTTGGCGAATTCGAACAGCTGCCTGGGTGTCCGGATTACGCGACTGCAGCGTTAGGGGAGGAACGGTTGCAATCTCTCTGTGGTGGTGAGTGTTATCGGCCCGGGGGTGATCGGAGAAAAGCCATCAGCCGGATAGAAATTGTGCGCATCAGGCCGCAGGTTCGACCCGATGAGAAAATTTCGCCACTGATCGAGGATCAATGGAAGGTGTTTCAGTGTGCCGCTAATGGGGAGGGTTGTATCGTTGAGTTCGACGATCCGGAATATGCCGAGGGAGGCCGCAGCAGTCTCTATTATGCGCGAGTCATACAAGAGGCAGAGCCGCTAATTAGTGGTGATCCTTTCGGTTGTGAATACGATGATCAGGGGCAGTGCATCAAGCGCAATTATTGTATCGGCGGCAATGCTACTCCGGAAAAAAACTGTCTCGCGCCGGCGGAACCTCGCGCCTGGACGTCTCCTATTTTCCTGGAACATCGGTAGTGGTGGTTAGCGGTAAGAGCGCCCTTGTCCGACACCTCACTGCTAGCTAGCTAGCTTCTGATACATCGACAAGTCCAGATATCAAGTCTCGGTCGCGACTGCTGGTGCCGATAAATAATTCATACGGTAGTATTTCAAATTTCCAGTCAGACGTTGTTTCATCGAACCAGCGCATAGAATCAAAATTCGCGGTCAATGTGACTCGTTTTGATTCACCAGGGATAAGTTCAAGTCGATCGAAGCCCCGTAGAATCTTCTTCGGCCGATCAACATCGGATTCACTGCAGCCAATGTACAACTGAACAACTTCATCTGCAGTAACATCACCAGTATTCTTCACAGTTACTTCTGCTACAAATTGCTGATATCCGGTCGAAAAATGCGCGTCTGATAGTTCGAACTGACTATAGGATAAGCCATAACCGAAGGCGTAGGCCGGTTCAATGTTCCCTTTATCGAACAGGGTGTAGCCATGGTAATAACCGTACTCAATCGCCTCTGCATTCTTATCAAAAAACGGTAAATCAGCCGAATCCCTGGGGATTGAAAATGGTAGCTTGCCACCGGGGACGGCCAAGCCAAACAGGGTGTTGGCCAAAGCGTTGCCGCCTTCCATGCCAGGATAATAAGCATAGAGGATACTCGATACCTTGTCGTCCCAATCAGAAACGGTAATAGCGCTACCACCAATGAGTACTGCTACTGTATTGGTATTATGGGCCGAGGCAGCAGTGATCAGGGCAACATCCTGGGGGCGCAGGCCAAGATTGTCGCGGTCGCCACCGGGAGATTTTTTACTGTTAGTAATATACTCACCCTCGTCGGAATGACGGTTTCCTACTACGAATACAACTGCATCAGCCGCTTCACTGGCCTTTGCCGCCAGTTCAAGATCACTGCCGTCGCAGTAATCTATCTGTACATCATCGCCTAACAGCGTTTTGAGACCCTCCAGTGGTGTGATGACATAGGGTGGCACCACCTTGCTCGAGCCGTGATCTCCTATGCATTCTTCAGCTGCAAGCCTGCCCAGTACTGCCAGGCGTTTGATTGCGGATTTCTTTAAAGGTAGAACTTTGTTGCTGTTCTTCAGAAGGGTCATTGATTTTTCTGCCACCAACCTCGCGAGCTGGCGGTGTTCTTCACACGCGACTACTGTCTGGTCGAAGCCGTTCTCAACCAGTATTTCGTTAAAGCGCAGTGTTGTGCTGGTTATGCGGTGCGCCGCTTCATCCAAATATTTTTCATCAACTTTTCCTGCTTTGACCGCCTTGGTCAGTTTTTTCCCGTAATGTATTGGCCATGGCATTTCTATGTCCAGACCGCTTTTAGCGGCAGCGACTGTGTCATAGATCCCCCAGATAAAATCGGTGATTACAAAGCCTGTGAAGCCCCATTCTCCTTTGAGAATGGTCCTAAGTAACTTCTCATTCTGACCGCAGTACTCGCCCTGTACCTGATTGTAGGCTGTCATCACGCTAGCTGCGCCAGCATCGATGCAGTCTTTGAAGTGCGGCAGATAAACCTCTCGCAGCGTTCGCTCCGAGCAATTGACGTCTACCTTGAAGCGAGCATTCTCCATACTATTCATGGCGAAATGTTTCAGGCAGGCCATGACGCCTAATGCCTGTACGCCCTTGGTAACAGAAACACCCATTTGTCCTAGCAGATAAGGATCTTCACCATAAACTTCCTGGGCTCGTCCCCAGGCGGGGTGGCGCAGCAGGTTAATACAAACACCCGCGAAGTAATTGCCACCCGCTGCGATGACTTCCTTTCCGATGACATCTCCCACACGGCGCTCCAAGGCGGTGTCAAATGTCGCCCCTCGCGCCATGGCTACCGGAAAGCAAGTGGAATTCTGACTGACTACGCCGCGGGGGCCGTCGCAAAATTTGATTGAGGGCACATTAAGCCGGTCCACCGGATTATTTGGATAGGGGGAGCGGTTATATTGTTTGAATATCAGAAAGTGGATCGGCAGGATCAGTTTGGTTAAAGCCCGCCCGGTCATCAAGCCGACCTTTTCTTTCAAGGTCATCGCAGCGACCAGCTTGTGGGCTTGTGCATCGTACTTATCAGCAGCTTGCGACATAATCACCTGTACCTGAACTGTTAAAGGGTTAACCCTGATCGGGATACGTTGTTCTATTCGGGTATCTAGCGAGTGGCGCGTTCATCCAGTGCCCGCAGTGCATCCCAAAAATCATACAGGAATAGGGAAACGGCTACCGGCGTCGCTGCCATAATGATTACATGTATAAAACCGTCGCCGGTAATCGAGATGGCTGTTAGTGCAATCGACATAAGCAGTAGGATAGAAGAGTACAAGGTGAACTTGGTATAGTGCGCCAGGTATCGCTGTAGCTTGTCGTCTAGATTTGTCCGGGTGTAAGACAACTAAAAGGCACCGATTATTGCTGCCGCCATCAAAAAACCCATCAACGAAATAACCGATTCCTGAATTTCGGGTGGCATATTGAGTATTGGCGTAACGCTTATGGGGGCATAGAACCCTCCAAAAATGCAAAGAATCAGCACATCTTTTATCGCAATTTCTGTCATCAGGCGCTTTCGGGTAATTTCCAGGTTCATCTAGCGCACCTCGTATTTTTCGGCCAGTCGTTCGCCCGAATCTCTGGCAATAACCAGCGAGCCGTCTACTATCTCTTCTTGTTCTTGTAGAACGTTTTCAGAGGAATCCAGGAACGACAGGCTTCCTCCCGCTACCGGGTGTAATCGTGTTCGCGCTTCACTCACTGTTATCCCGGAAGGTATTACGATACGGTGCTGTTGATAGTCTATTTCAAACTCTTTCGAGTAAATGAGGCCGCCGATGATGGTGATCTCTTCTGCACCATAGATCGGGTATTTTCCCACCATGGGCGTGTCAGAGAAGATGCTCGATTTCAGTAGTCTCACCCTGATGTACCTACCTACAATGTCTAACTGATTATGTGTTGTGCCTTGCACTGTGTTCTTGCGCCCGTCTACGCGCTCTTTATAGGTTTCCGTGAAAGAATCAAAAGTTTGCTTGAAATCGCTGGCTATCTCCACACTGTATGCCATTGTGCCAGGTTCAATCAAACTGGAGTGTTGTGGCCAGACGACTTCAATACTTTGTAAGTAGAAATCAGTCCCTAGATCAACTTTCCACCAGTGTTTGTTGCCTCCCATGGTATTCCAAAGATTGACGTCTGTGAGGCCGCCGCTTTTCTCCACAATGATGCCGTCATTTGCCATGGCTGCACTCATCGTTGGGATGTCGATAGGGCCAATGGACAAGTCGGCGGCAATCTCTGCACTGGCCCACACCGGCTTGGCAACAGAGACGGGTGCGACTGCCAGTTCGTAGTCACGACTGGTGTTGCCGTCCTGCGCGATGATGCGTATTTTCATGCCCGCTTTCAGTGTTGTGACTTTCTCTTCCTCAACCATTTCTACCCGGCTTTCTGGGGGCAGTGACAACAGCAGAGTCAGATCCTCCAGTGTAGCGCCGTGGGGAGTGTTGTATATCTTCCCAGCTTCTACATTTACTCCCAGTAGGGATGAGCGGATTGTTGTGTCGTCGCTGTGTACCCGCTTCAGTGTCACTTTGTCGCTTATCTGGCCAATAGTGGAGATAGCTTCTATTGTGTTCTCTCCCATCCTGAGGGGTACATCTTCCCAGCGAAAGACTGGCAAAGCATTGCGTTGCTGACGGCCGATGGATGTGCCATTCACTTTGAGTTCCACTTCGTCCTGGTTGGAGTAGACTTTGATTTCTACATTGCCACGATTGCGCTGGGTATGGCGACGGCTGGTGACGTGTACCATGGGTGTTTTGGACCAGTTCGCTTTGTACCAGTAGAAGGCATCTTTCTTGATTTTTCGATCAAAGGTCACCAACCCCTTGTCATTTCGTCCAGGCGTGTCGCCCTCGTTGCGATTGTCTACCGCAAAATCTGCCAGTACCCAGATGTATTTCCCCCAAATCCAGGGTCGTTGTGCCAGCGCTTCCCAGTAGGCTTCATGGTAAAGCGCTTGATACTGTTCCGAATGATCCTGCATTACGGGCGTATCTGTCTGGAAATGGACGCTGGCTCCAGCGCCATATTCGCTGATACCCACGCGCAAATGTGGTGCTTTTTTGCGCAGATGATCCAGGAAGTGCGTGAAATCCGGAAAATCCCCGTAGTACCAGCCATCGTAACGGTTGTAGGATATGAGGTCTGGTGTGGTCACAAGGCTGTCATCCAATAGTGCCTCTGCAGCCACCGCCGCCGTCGTAAGGCGTCCGGGATCCTCACGCTTTACCAGTGCGTTCAATTCATCAACAAGCGCCCGAGGGTTCGGGCCAGGCTTAAGCGTGATCTCATTGTAAAGACCCCAAACAACAATGGAGGCGCGGTTGTAGTTCTGCCGGATTAGTTCCAGTGCCTGTTGGCGTACGTTTTCGCTAAACTTGGGGTTGCTGTCAATACGGTTGATCAATGGAATTTCAGCCCATACCACCAGGCCTGCCTCATCCGTCCGGCGATAGACATATGCGTCCCTTTGCTGATGCCCCAGACGGACCGATGTGGCACCCAGTTCCAGTATCAGCGCGATATCTCTTTCGTGATCGTCTGTGGATAGTGCGGTGCCTTTGTTGAGGGCGTCAGGCATACGGTTAACGCCGTACAAAGGATAGGGCTCACCATTCAGGAAGAAACCCTTATCGGCATTCACATGGAAAGATCGTAGTCCCACATGTTCACTGACACTGTCCAGTACCTGGTTGTCATGAGTGACCGTCACTGTTGCCTGATAAAGGTAGGGATCACGCAGTCCATGCCATAGCTGTGGATTTTCCACGACGATGCCCAGTTCGAGTGGCGCTGAACTTCCGGCGTTGAGAGTGATCTGGTGTTGTTTATTTCCTACCACCACGCCCTCTTTGGAGGTTAGCAGCGCTGTGACGCTCACTGTTCTCGGTGTTGGCAGCTCGTTGAACAGGATTGTGTTCATCCTGATTTCAGCACGCTGTTTGTCTACGCTGTCCTGAGACCAGAATACGCCACTGGAGGCATAGTTCATGGTGTCGAGATGCAGGCGGTCGGTGGCAATCAGGCGCGCCTGGCGATAGAGGCCGCCAAAGAAAGTGAAATCAGCAGACAGGGGGGCTGCATGTTCGTCTTCCTCGTTGGTTACATGCACCTCTAGATAATTATTGTCGCCTACAGTTGCGAGCTCCGTTATATCAAAACGAAAGGCTCCGTAGCTGCCTTTGTGTGTGCCGGCCAGTTGACCGTTGACGTAGACCTCGGTGTTAATCGCAGCACCATCAAAATGAAGATATAGCTTCTTATTCCTGTAGCGCTCGTCCAACTGAAGGTCACGCCGATATATACCCTTACCCCTGTAGTAGTCATCCCCGCCATTCTGCCCATCTTTAGCGTTCCATGTGTGGGGAAGGACAACGTCTTGCCATTTTTTGTCAGGAATAGCTCCAGACGTCTTCGTTTCAGAGAGTACAAACTGCCATTGTTGATTGATGGGCTGGATGATCCGCTGGCCCTCCAGTTGGGACTGCTCGGGACTCTCCTGGCTGCAGGCAGCCAATAGTATTGCAAAGATTGTGATGAGACCGATTTGGCCCCTGTTTCGATGGAATAGAATCATGGATCTCTTGTGATATTTCCTTGAACACGGGTCGTTTGGTTGGGCGGAGACAGGCACCTACGATGCTAAACCTGTGGGATGAATTCAACCTGAAGCCTGCGGTGGCCTTTCATATCTTAAGGTCTGCTTCAGAGAGCGGTGTTAGCCTGTTATCGCTTAGACTCTATTGTGTAAAGCAGTGGACCAGGCGCTCAGACTGAAGGCAGCGACAGATTGCCTCTCAGTTGTGTCGCAACAATAAGGATAACAAAATGAATGATGCTGACGCCCATTCCTCGGTCAATTTGGGATTTGTGATCGTAATTAGCTGTGTAGCGACTATTGGGGGGTTCTTGTTTGGATTTGACAGTGGTGTCATCAATGGCACCATCGATGGACTTCAACAGGCTTTCGAATCGGACAGTGTAGGCACTGGCTTTAATGTGGCGTCGATGCTTCTCGGTTGTGCAGTTGGTGCATTTTTCGCCGGTCGTTTGGCTGATATCTACGGTCGTCGTAGTCTATTGATTGTGGCCTCCTTGCTCTTTCTTATCAGTGCGTGGGGCTCAGGTGTGGCAATCAGTTCGATTGAGTTTGCCATTTACCGCGTGCTCGGTGGCCTGGCAGTCGGTGCTGCCAGCGTAATGGCGCCCGCCTATATTAGTGAGATCGCGCCAGCCGAGTATCGTGGCCGGCTGACCACAATCCAGCAAATAGCGATAATAGGTGGGCTATTCATCGCGTTTGTCAGCAACTATTTCCTGGCTGGAGTTGCAGGATCCTCCACGGAAAAATTCTGGTTGGGGTATGAGGCCTGGCGTTGGATGTTCTGGGTTGAAATGATTCCAGCGGCACTGTTTTTTGTGGCCTTGTTGTTTATCCCGGAGAGCCCGCGTTTTTTGGTTGCTTCGGGGAAGAAGGAACGTGCACTGAATGTAATGTCGAGACTGTATGGTGACACTGTCGCGCAGCAAAAAGTCGAAGAAATATACAACTCGCTGGCTTCAGATCACCATCGTCCGAAACTGAGAGACCTTCTGGACAGTACTACTGGCAGGGTTCGCAAAATTGTTTGGGTAGGCGTTGGCCTTGCTGCCTTTCAGCAATTGGTAGGTATCAATGTCGTATTTTACTATGGCGCAGTCCTATGGCAGGCCGTTGGGTTCTCGGAGTCAGATGCCTTGCTTATCAATATAATTTCAGGCGCTGTCAGTATCGTGGCGTGTGTCGTCACCATTACCCTGGTTGACAAGATTGGCCGTAAGCCCATTTTGTTCGTCGGGTCACTCGGAATGGCACTGACATTGGGTTTGATGGCATTTACTTTTTCCACCGCCACCATGGTAGACGGTGAACTGACGCTATCAGACAGCATGGGCGTTCTGGCACTCGTCGCCGCGAATGCTTATGTCATGGTGTTCAATGGTTCATGGGGGCCGGTTATGTGGGTTATGTTGGGTGAAATGTACCCGAATCAACTTCGCGGTTCTGGTTTGGCGATAGCCGGCTTGAGTCAGTGGGGGGTCAATTTTCTGATCACTATGAGTTTCCCGATTATGTTGACGAGCATTGGCCTGTTTGGTGCTTACGGCATATACGCAGTTTTCGCTGCTATTTCTGCAGTGTTTGTCTACAAGATGGTACACGAGACACGCGGTTTGGAACTGGAAGAAATGCAAGGCTAGCGCCAGAGAGCTGAACTCTCCATTGTTCAGCTCTTAATGCATGGGCTTCTGGCTTGAAAGGCTTGCATGGGTGGGGGACTGACTCCTGTCGTTGTCTTGTTATAAACGCTGTTTTTTCTCCAATTGAATTTCATAGGACTTAATCATGACAGCAACCATTTTCGTCGGTGAACGCGAGTACTTCCCGGCAATTTCAGCTATTCCGTACGAGGGTCGTGAGTCCGACAATCCGCTGGCTTTCAAGTTTTACGATCGAAATAAGATGGTTGGCGGCAAGAGCATGCAGGAACATCTGCGATTTTCAGCCTGCTATTGGCATACCTTCTGTGCAAAAGGCAGTGATCCGTTTGGCGTTGACACTCAGGTGTTCCCATGGGATTCGGCCTCCGATTCCATGGCGGCTGCGCGTGATCGAATGGATGCAGCGTTTGAGTTTTTTACCAAACTTGGCGTTCCATACTATTGTTTTCATGATCGGGACATGGCGCCAGAGGGCAGATCCGTTGCAGAGTCTGAGAAGAACCTGTCCGTACTGGTGAGCTTGGCTGCGGAGCGTCAACAGGCGACCGGTATGAAGTTGTTGTGGGGCACTGCCAACCTGTTTGGTCACCCACGTTATATGAATGGCGGCGCCACTAACCCTGATTTCACTGTTGTTACACACGCCGCAGCACAAGTAAAAGCGGCGCTGGATGCGACGGTGGCCCTGGGCGGTGAAAACTATGTTTTTTGGGGTGGGCGGGAAGGCTATGGAAGTCTGCTAAATACGAATACTCAGAGAGAGACGGAGCATTTGGCGCGGTTTCTGGAGATGTCCAGGGACTATGGGCGAAGCATCGGGTTTACCGGCACATTTCTGATCGAACCCAAACCGATGGAACCCACCAAGCATCAGTACGATTTTGATGCTCAAACGGTAATTGGGTTCTTGCGCCACTATGGGCTTGCGGGCGATTTTAAGGTTAATGTGGAAGCAAATCACGCCACGCTAGCAGGCCACAGTTTTGCTCATGAGTTGCAGATGTGCACGGATGCCGGTTTGCTTGGGAGTGTCGACGCCAATCGGGGTGACCCCCAGAATGGTTGGGACACAGATCAATTCCCTACAGATTTGTACGATGCTGTCCAAGCTATGTTGGTTATTCTGGAAGATGGTGGTTTAAAGGGTGGCGGTTTCAATTTTGACGCCAAGGTGCGGCGCGAGTCCACTGACCTGGAGGATATTTTCATCGGACATATAGGCGGAATGGATACGTTTGCCCGAGGTCTGGAGGTGGCTTACCGACTGCGCGAGCAGTCGAGTCTGGGAGAACGCAAACAGCAGCGTTACAGCAGTTTTGATTCAGGCGAGGGCGCTCGTTTTGAGCAGGGGCACCTTGATCTAGCCGCAATGCGGGATCTGGCCGAACGCGGGGGAGAGCCACTAAACCGGAGCGGTAAGCAGGAATGGTATGAGAATGTCATTAACCAATATTTGTGACTGACACATTGCAGGCGAATTGAGTGAGCTGCGATCTTCTGATTATTGGTGGTGACGGCGATCTTGCTTTACGCAAGCTCTACCCAGCGCTGTATTCATTATGGAAAAGTGGTCGTCTGCCAGCAGACATGCGAGTGCTGGCGATAGCTCGCAGAGAGTTGTCGCAGGCGGATTTTCTGGAACAGGTGCGCACGTGGTTTGATCGTAGTAAGTCAGCTTCACAGTACTCCCCGACAGACTGGGAGAGCTTTTGCTCTCGGATTGAATATTGTAGGCAAGATGCAACCTCAAGCGAAGGAATGGCCAGCTTAGCCGAGATACATCTGAGCGATTCTGAGCGGGATATTGTGGTCTATCTGGCAACACCACCACAAATATTTGCCCCGATATGCCGGGCGCTGGATACAGCTGGGTTGGTGCGGCCCAATACACGGATTGTGGTTGAGAAGCCACTGGGAGAGAGCCGCGAGACGTTTCTTGAGATAAACGATCAACTCACTTCCATTTTTGAGGAAGACCAGGTTTATCGGATTGATCACTATCTGGGTAAGGAGACAGTGCAGAATCTGCTTGCGCTGCGTTTTGCCAACACCTTTTTAGAACCGCTGTGGAACAATAAGTACATCGACAATGTGCAGATCACTGTCGCAGAGTCTATTGGCGTATCCGGACGCTGGGATTTCTATGACGCGGCGGGCGCCATGCGCGATATGGTGCAGAATCATCTGCTACAACTGTTATGTCTTGCTGCAATGGAACCACCTGCGCGCCTTGCTTCGACCGCAGTGCGTAATGAAAAACTCAAAGTTCTCTCATGCCTGCGACCAATGGATAAAAAAATGGTGCGGGAAAATACGGTTATAGGACAGTACACCGCTGGCGCTGTCGACGGTGAAGCTGTCCCAGGTTACGGTGAGGAGGAGGGGGCAAAGCCAGGTTCAGAAACTGAGACCTTCGTGGCCCTGAAAACGTATCTGGATAATTGGCGCTGGGCCGGCGTGCCATTTTATTTGCGTACAGGTAAGCGTCTGCAGCATCGTTATTCGGAGATTGTGGTGGAGTTTAAGCAGGTCGCGCATTCGATTTTTGGGGCGCAACTTCCAGCGGGCACGCCTAACCGCATGATAATACGCTTGCAGCCCGATGAGACGATTAGTCTGGAACTGATGAATAAGGTTGCAGGCCTGGATGCCAATGCACCCTTGCGTAAGGTAACGCTTGATCTGACCTTTCCCGAAGATAGTGCGATCGGTCCAAAGCCTAATGCCTATCAACGTCTGTTACTTGATGTGGTGCGTAATAACTCGACGCTTTTTGTCCGGGCTGACGAGGTGGAAGAAGCGTGGAAGTGGGTGGATTGTATCCAATCTGTCTGGGAGGAGGCAGGTAAACGGGCGGAACGCTATACTGCTGGTAGTGATGGGCCGTCTCAGGCCATTGCGCTGATAGCACGCGATGGTAGGAATTGGCACGAGTACCATTGACATGTCGACCGATTTTCATCAATTCGAGACGAACGAAGAGCTTGTCCACCAGTTGGCAAACAGCATCACCGGCGATTTAGGTGATGCGATTAGTAAGCGGGGCCTGGCGACTATGGCGGTATCCGGAGGATTTACTCCCAGGCCGTTGTTTGAGCAATTGTCACAATGCCCTTTGGATTGGTCGCAAGTGACTGTGACGCAAGTTGATGAACGATGGATTGCTGAGCAGCATGCGGATTCCAATGCGCGCTTGATTCGTGAACACATGCTGCAGAATCACGCCGCCGCGGCTAAATTTGTCAGTATAAAGACGCAACATTCATCGCCCTTCGACGCCGAGAAAGAGGCCGCAAAAAAATTGTCAGCCTTTGCTGGGCCTATCGATGTTGTTGTGTTGGGAATGGGTGAGGATGGACATACTGCTTCCTTTTTCCCCCACGTGCCGAGCTTGATAAGAGCATTGAATTGTTCTGGCAAGGAGCTCTGCGTTGCTGTCTCGGCACCGCACGCGCGACACAGAAGGATGACATTGACTTTGCCCACGCTGCTTCGTGCGCGCAATCTCTATTTGCATATTACGGGCGAGGCCAAGTGGGAAGTGCTGCAGCGGGCCATAGCTCAAGGGCCGGTGGAAGATCTACCCATCCGCAGTGTGTTGACGTTGGCGAAGACGCCGCTGCAAATTTATTACGCGAGTGAGAGCTGATTTATGCATGCGACCATTGAAGGGGTGACTGAGCGTTTGCGAGAGCGCAGCCAGACTTCGCGTCAGGCTTACCTGGAGCGCTGCGCACGCACCCGCGACGACCAGCCTCCCAAGCAGCGTCTGTCCTGCGGCAATATTGCGCACGGATATGCTGCATGTAGTGATGAGGAGAAGCAACGTATTGCAGGCTTGCATGCGGCGAATATCGGTATCATCAGCGCCTACAACGATATACTTTCAGCTCATCAGCCGCTGGCCACTTACCCAGGGCAAATAAAGCAGATTGCCCTGGAACTCGGCAGCACGGCCCAGGTTGCATCAGGTGTGCCTGCAATGTGCGATGGCGTTACTCAGGGACAGCCGGGGATGGATCTGAGTCTATTCAGTCGCGATGTGGTGGCGCTGTCGACAGCAGTGGGTCTCAGCCACAACTTATTTGATGGTGTTATTTGCCTGGGCATTTGCGACAAAATTGTACCGGGTATGCTGATAGGCGCACTCCAATTTGGTCATCTCCCTGTCGCTTTCCTGGGTTCCGGGCCGATGGCCTCGGGTCTCCCCAACAAGGAGAAAGCAGAAGTGCGCCAGCAGTACGCGCAAGGCAAAGTAGATGATGCGCAGTTGCTGGCGGTTGAGTCAGCGTCCTACCATAGCCCGGGTACTTGCACATTTTATGGCACGGCCAACAGCAACCAGGTGCTGATGGAAGTGCTGGGCCTGCAGTTGCCCGGCAGTTCCTTCTTGCATCCCGACGACCCACTGCGTCCTGCACTCAGCCGACAAACCATTCGAGCCCTGATTGACAGTTCCCAGAACACCGATGATCGCTCCATTGCCGCGGTAGTAACCGAAGCGTCTCTGGTGAATGCGGTGGTGGCGCTGCTTGCCACGGGAGGCTCAACCAATCATACACTGCATCTGGTTGCCATTGCCCGGGCGGCTGGGATTCAGTTGACCTGGAAGGACATGGATGAATTGTCTTCTGTAGTGCCACTGCTCGCGCGAATCTATCCAAACGGCTCTGCGGATATCAACGACTTCCAGGCAGCGGGTGGCATGGCATTTTTGATACGCGAGCTTCGTAGCGGCGGTTTACTCAACGAGGATGTCACCAATATTTTGGGCGCTGATTTGGAGCCATACGCTTGCGTTCCCTCGGCAGTAGAGGATGACGAAGTCGTCTGGACTGAGCCCGTCACCCGGTCCACACGCGAAGATGTACTAACGCCTCTGGCCAGACCATTTGCCGAAGAAGGTGGTTTACGCATGCTGTCAGGCAATCTCGGCGATTGCGTTATCAAGGTGTCTTCAGTGGCAGTCGAGCATTGTGTTATCACAGCGAAGTGCCGCATATTTCACTCGCAGGGTGCGTTGTGCGAAGCCTTTGAGGCTGGCGAGTTGGATTGCGATGTCATTGTAGTGGTGCGCTTTCAGGGCCCGGGTGCCAACGGTATGCCTGAGTTACACAAGATGACCCCTTACCTTGGTACGCTGCAGGACAAAGGCTTCAAGGTCGCCCTTGTCACCGACGGCCGTATGTCGGGGGCGTCGGGTAAGGTGCCTGCGGCAGTACATCTGACGCCTGAGGCGATACACGGTGGTCCGATCTCACTGCTACGCGATGGCGACGAAGTGGAACTTGACGCCATCAACGGGTGCTTGCAGGCAAACGTATCGGCAACTGAATGGGCGAGTAGGGTGCCCGCAGAAATACCTGTCGCAGAAGATACGTTGGGCCGTAACCTGTTCGATATCTTCCGTCGCAACGCCAGTGGTGCTATGTTGGGCGCCTCGATTTTTGAAAAAAAAGAATCCCTCTGAGGGTATTGTCCATGATCACTACAACATTGTCCGCCTGTAGGGTGCTGCCCGTTATCACCGCTACAGATGCGAAAAGTACTGTAGAGTTGGCCCAGGCGTTAAGTCGTGGTGGCATGAAGGCAGTGGAGATCACACTGCGTACACCGGCCGCGCTTGACAGCATTCGTGCTGTCGCCGAGCAGGTGCCTAACATGATCGTGGCGGCGGGTACGATAACTAATCCAGCTGAATTGCACAGTGCTGTCGAGGCCGGTGCATCGATGGCGGTCAGCCCCGGTTCCACGCCGCGTTTGTTGCGCGCAGCAAGAGAGGCGAATATCGATTTTGTACCTGGCGTGGCGACGGCGTCAGAAGTGATGCAAGGTCTGGATGAAGGCTATGATTGCTTTAAATTGTTTCCAGCCGTGGCCGCCGGAGGATTGAACTTACTGAAATCGCTGGCAGGACCCTTTCCGGACGTCAAATTTTGTCCTACCGGTGGCTTGAATCCGTCAAACTTCCGGGACTTTCTAGCGCTACCTAATGTGGTCTGCTGTGGCGGTTCCTGGATGGTCTTAGCGGATCTTGTGGCGAATTGTCGCTGGGATGAGATTGAAACACTGGCGCGCGACGCGATGTCACACACTGCTGCTCCATAAGGACAAAACATTTGTCACGGTATAGGCAAGTTAACTTTCTCAGACAGCGCTAATTTGAACTGGAATTTCAATCCACTGCCCCACTCCATTCTGCGA
>JAPKAY010000062.1 GCA_028825045.1 Halioglobus sp. | reverse complement strand
GTTGGTCTGCGGTTTCCTGGGCGAAGCTGCCCATCGCCCGCCCGGTGTAGGCATCTTCCAGGCCGTCGATGAACATGTGGTCGCAGACACTCTTGTTGCCGGAGCCGATGCCGCCGCGTGCACCAGGAAGCATGTGAGGCGCGCGACTCATGCTTTCCATGCCGCCGGCAATGACTGTGGTGTTGGTGCCAGCGACGATACTGTCATAGCCAAAAATTGCGGCCTGCATTCCGCTCCCGCAGGCTTTGTTCACGGTGACTGCACCGGTAGATGCCGGGATACCTGCGCCGATGGCAGCCTGGCGCGCGGGGCACTGTTTGAGGGCGGCGGGTAATACGCAGCCCATAAATACTTCATCGATATCTGCCGGGGCAATGCCGGTGCGTTCCAGAGTGGCGGCGATCGCTGTGGCCGCAAGTTCCGGAGCGGGCACGGCCGCCAGAGCACCGAGTAAACCCCCCATGGGCGTGCGGGCACCGTCGATAATGACTACTGAATGTTGACTCATGTGCGGGCTCCAACGGTTGGTGGCGAGGTTAAGCGCTAGGTGAATCGACGGAAGGCGACGATGCAGGCGCACTAGTTTAGCGCTACCGCGTCCCTTCCCTCAAGGCCGAATCTAGGCCTCCGGATTGAACAGTTTACCGCGCACCGCCTCTCGATAACGCAGTGGACTCATGCCGCTGTGGCGACGAAAGAGCTGGGAGAAATAACTCACGTCCTGTATGCCCAACTGCCAGGCGATGTCTCCCACTGTTAAATTGCTGTGTCGCAACAGGTCTTTTGCGCCTGCAATGCGCAGGCTTTGCAGGTAGGACAGCGGTGTCATTCCCGTGGCGCGTTTGAAACGGCGGTTCAATGTGCGCGGTGTTAGTCTGAATTGCCCGGCTAAATTTGTGACGGAGACAGCGGAGGTAATATTGGATTGCAGCCACTGCTGCACCTGTGCCACCAGTTCATCGTGGTGCGAGCTGTCTGCTTCGTTCTGGTACGCCGCTGCGCTGAAGCTGCGACGAATTTCCGGCGAGAACTGATTCTCGATGGCACGGGCTATACGACTTCCAAACCACTCTTCGACAATATGCACCATCAGGTCTGCGATAGAGTTCACGCTGCCCACGCAGTATATGTTGTCGCTTTGCGTGATCAGATGTCGGGTTTTCAGTTCTACGTTCGGGTAACGTTTACTGAACTGCTCGAAGTAGTTCCAGTGTGTAGTGGCAGGCCTCCCATCCAAAAGCCCGGCTTCGGCCAGCAGGTAACTCCCGGTTCCCACGCTGCAAATACGCGTTCCGGTGGCGGCGTGCTCTCGCAATCGGTCTAGCCAACTTTCGGCTGCGGCGACTGCGGGTAACGGATGTCGCCAGATTGCCGGTAGCAATAACAAATCCAGTGGAGGCAGGTCGGCAATGGCGATGTCAGGTTTAAGGATGACACCGCTGCCGAGCTTCATTTGTCTGCGATCCGGTCCCGCTAATAGGAATCGCACCTGCGGTTTGCCCCGGTTTCGCGCGCTGGCCATTTGGCTGGCTGCCTGCAGGATCTCCATGGGGAGCGTGACACTGGTAGCAAGGGCTTGCGGGTAAAGCGCGGCGGCGGCCGTGTGCATGGTGAGATTGACCCAGTACGAAACGAGTGTCTAAAATACCACATAAACTGACCGTTATTACATGGTGAAAAGTAGATGCCGACCGTACACTCACTCTAACGTAGGCAGAGGGGGCGAATGACAGCAATGGGCAGGCAGCGGCTACCGGTGATTGTGGGTTTTGGGGGCATCAATGCCGCGGGTAGAGCATCCGGGCACCACGCTTATGCGCGCATGGCCTATTCAGGTTTGCCAGAGGCCCAGCGCAGACGTACGCTGGCCTCGTTGGCGACCTTGATGGGGTTGGAAGGCAGTGCCCAACACGAGCAGTATATTCTCGACCACACCCTGATCAGGCGTATAGAGAACCATCATTTTGATGTGGACTCAGTCAGATGGAATCAACGGTTCCCTACGGACAGTGACTGCCAACCCGCCAGCCTCGATATCGACCGCAAACACTTACCTGATGTCATACCACCCCAGTGGGTGGTGACAGGGATATCTGTTACCCATGTGAATGTGCAAATTCCAGGTGTACAAGATTTCCTTCTGCCCACCCATCGAGAGTTCGACGTAAAGTCTGCGGGCCAACTACCCACCGGCTTCGAGCCGGGCAAGCTCTACCCTTCGCGCAACCATCCCCGAGGTTTGCAGATGACCGTTTACGCCGCGTCCGATGCGCTGGGCAGTCTCGGGCTGGACTGGGAGATGATCAGTAGCCTGGTGGCGACGGACGAGGTCAGCGTTTACGCCGGCAGTGCTATGGGGCAACTAGATGCGGCCGGTGCGGGTGGCATGATCAAATCACGCTATAACGGTCAGCGGGTAACGTCGAAATATTGCCCGCTGAGTTTTGCAGAAATGCCGGCAGATTTTGTTAACGCCTATGTTCTTGGCAGTATGGGCTCCACCGGGGCTAGTCTAGGTGCCTGCGCTTCGTTTCTGTACAACCTGCGACATGCAATTGACGACATTCGCAGCGGTCGTTCACGGGTGGCATTTGTCGGTGCGGCGGAAGCACCGATCACACCGGAAATCATGGAGGGTTATTCCGCCATGGGTGCACTGGCGACAGAAAAAGGCTTGCGCCAGTTGGACGGGCTTAATGAAAATCAGTCACCGGATTTTCGCCGGGCCTGTCGACCCTTTGCTCAAAACTGCGGTTTTACCATCGCTGAATCCGCGCAGATGTTGGTGCTGTTTGATGACGAATTGGCCATGGAGTTGGGCGCAACCGTCTTTGGTGCCGCAACAGATGTTTTTGTGAATGCCGACGGCCATAAAAAGTCCATTTCCGGCCCTGGCGTGGGTAACTACATCACCATGGCCAAAGCGACCGCGGCGGCGCGAGCGATACTCGGCGATGCGGGGCTACGCCGTGGCGGTCTGGTGCAGGCGCATGGTACCGGAACACCACAAAATCGCGTGTCGGAAGCTGAAATACTCAGTCGAACGGCACAGGCATTTGGTATCGATGAGTGGCCGGTAATTGCTGCAAAAGCCTATCTGGGACACTCCATCGGCTCGGCGTCCGGCGATCAGATCAGCACCACGTTGGGAATCTGGGAGCACGGTATTTTGCCGGGCATTACCACAGTCAATGCCATCGCCGATGATGTGCGTCAGGATAATCTGAGTTTTAATCTCGAGCACCGTGAAATAGATACAGCGCGGCAGCAATACGCCATTATCAATGCCAAAGGCTTCGGTGGCAACAATGCATCGGCAACGCTGTTGAGTCCAGCCGCTACTACACAGATGTTACAAATGCGTTATTCATCCCAGGAGTGGAAAAAATGGCAACGCGCTAACGAATCAGTGCGCGAGCGACAGCAGGCCTATGACGAGGGTATGACCGCGGGAGCTATCAGTCCGGTCTATAAGTTTGATCACGGCGTATTGAACGACAGTGATGTCACCGTGTCTGCGCAGAAGGTTGTGATTGGCGGACACACGATAGTGCTGGATGCCGACTCTTCCTACGGCGATATGAAACTCGATTCTTGAATACTGCAAAACCCATTGCTCTGGACATCGTCGGCTTGCAGCATAGCCTGCAGCTATATGTGCACGGTGAGCAGGATCAATTCGTCTCGCGCCGAATTAGGGAGCATGGCGTGTGGGAGCCCTACGAGACCTCCCTGGTCTTACGGTTATTGCAGCCCGGAGATGTGTTTGTCGATGTGGGTGCAAATATTGGCTATTTTTCCGTCCTGGCCGCCAGTCTGGTGGGTGACGCTGGTAAGGTGTTTGCATTCGAGCCGGACCCTGATAATTTTCAGCTGTTGTGTGCCAATGCTGAATTGAATGGATTGAATGACTCCATTATGGCGGTGCAGGCAGGGTTGTCCGACGCCGCAGGTGAAGGTCAGTTATATCTCAGCGAAGATAACCTGGGTGACCATCAGATTTACGCGGGTGTTGAGTCCCGCGCTAGCCTACCTATTGAACTCTACAATGGCAGTCTCTATCTGGAGGAGCGCATACAGCGGGTGGACTTGGTAAAAGTGGATACCCAGGGTTCGGAGTTCCAGGTGATGGCAGGCTTAATGCCACTGCTGTCCCAGTTAAAGCAACCACCGCGAATCATGATTGAGCTCACCCCCCACGCCTTGCGCGAGGCTGGCTCCAGTGGTCGGGCACTCATCGAATTGTTAGCCTCACTGGGTCAGCCGATGTGGATCATCGATCATATTGAACATCGCCTGGCTGCCAGTAGTGGCGAAGAGCTGGCCCAGTGGTGCGATAATTGGGATACCGTCGCCGAAGCACGAGGCTTTATGAATATACTGGTGGGTTCGCTGGACTAAGACTTGCTATGTGTCCTGGTCCCCATTAGGAAAAATGATGGCTAGCCTTCTTGTTTTTCGCTGCACAATACAATTTGAAACAAAGCCAATAGCACGTTATGCGATGATGCAACTCCGGCAGCAAATACTGGTATGATTGCGTCTTAATTTCTGACCAGTCCATCTCCATGAGTGAAATCCTACAGTTTCTACAGCAACGCAACTCTGCCCCTAAACTGACAGAGCCTGGCCCCTCGACAGAGGAGCTGGAACAGATTTTTCGCGCTGCTCTGCGTGTCCCGGATCACGCCTGGATCAGACCCTGGCGATTTATCACCATCACTGGGGAGCGCCGACAGGACTTTGGTGAACTGCTGGAGCAATGTCTGGTGCAACGATCTCCCGATGCCGACGACGCCGCGCGCACGAAAGCTCGCAATTCGTCGCTGCGAGCGCCTTTGATGGTCGCCGTGGTAGTGAATATTTCTGAGCATCCCAAAGTGCCCCCATTGGAGCAACGCTTGTCCGCCGGATGTGCCGCCCACGCCATATTGTTGGCTACTGAGGCTAGTGGTTTTGCCGGTATCTGGCGCACCGGAGCCGCCTCTTTAGATCGAGCCGTAATGACCGGACTGGGTCTGGCCCCCAGCGAAGAAATTATTGGTTTTCTGTATTTGGGTACTCGCGCCGGTGCTGCCAAGTTCATCCCCGCCCAGGATACTGCCGATTTTGTCTCAACTTGGTAGTATGTCTTCACTGAAATTTGCGCTATGAGAGAATTAGCTATGACTATCCCCAGTTTTGAGACCCTGGATGTATCCGTTGAAGAACAAGTTGCCACTGTACACCTGAACCGCCCCGACAAGGCCAATGCGATGAACGCTGCCATGTGGGATGAGCTGCAAATTTGTTTTGAATGGCTTGATGAAGAACCCTCTGTGCGCGTAGTCATATTGGCAGGCAACGGAAAGCACTTTTGCGCCGGGCTTGATCTGGGCGCGTTTGGAAATCTGGGTGGCGCATCTTCCGAACCCTCTCGCCGCGCGGAAAGTCAGCGGCGCACAATTTTGCGAATGCAGGGAAATCTTACGGCAATAGAAAAGTGCCGTGTGCCAGTGCTCGCTGCGATCCACAATACCTGCATTGGCGGAGGTGTTGACATGACATGTTGTGCCGACATGCGTTACGCGACCGAAGACGCTTACTTCTCCATCCGTGAAATTGACATCGGTATGACCGCAGATGTCGGCACGTTGCAGCGCCTGCCTAACATTATTCCCGATGGTGTAGTACGCGAGCTGGCCTATACCGGCCGCAATATGGGTGCGGAGGAGGCCAGGAACGTGGGGTTTGTCAATCGCGTCTTTGAAAACAGGGACACCATGATGCGTGAGGTGACAGCAATCGCCAAAGAGATAGCATCAAAATCGCCACTGGCCATGCGTGGCAGTAAGGAAATGCTACTCTATTCACGTGACCATTCGGTCGCTGAGGGCCTCAACTATATTGCCACCTGGAACTCCGGGATGATGAGTCAGGTAGATTTACAGGTGGGTGTGCAAGCACAGATGAACAAGACACAGGCGGAGTACGAGGATTAACTTACTCTTGGACCTTACTATGTTAGTCGGCTGTCAGTAGTCATCGCATCACATATTTTGGAGAGCACTGAATGAGATTTTTCGCGCGGCTTAACCGGCCGTGGATGCACTTTATTATCTTGGGCTGTCTGCTGTTTTACCTGCGGGGTATTTACTTTCCCGAACCTCAAACCGTCATCGGACCGCTGGGCGAAGCGCGGATCGAAGCGCTTCGACAACAGTGGTTCTCCAGCACCGGTCGTATGCCGACGCCCGAGCAACAGGCGCGTATGGTGGCAGTGGAACTGGATCGGGATATGTTATTCGCCCGGGCAGTGGAAATGGAGCTGCACCTGTATGACACGGTGGTTTATCAGCGTCTGCTGCGTAATATGCGGTTCTTGCAGCTGGGTGAGGGGAAATCTGAACAGGAGTTGTATGAGGCGGCACTGGACATGCGTCTGCACCTGGGCGATGAAGTAATCAAACGCCGGATGATTCAGGTAATGGAACAGGTGTTACTGGCGTCGAATCCACCACTTCCCATTTCAGAGGAAGAAGTTGCCGCCGAGTTTGAAAAGCGGCGCGAGGAGTTACGTCGACCACCGCGCTATTCTATTGAGCATATCTATTTTAATCGTGAGCGAGAGGCGGAGGCGGATTCTGTCATCGCGAAAATTGAGGGACAACAGCTGACGCCGGAACAGGCACGGGAACTAAGTTCGCCGTTCCTGCCGGGCTACCAGTTTACGCACCAAACACCGGATCAATTAGCGCGACATTTTGGCGCCTCCTTTGTGAAAAATCTGCAAGCCACTGACCCGGCAGTGGGTCATTGGGTGGGCCCCGTGCGCTCCACCTACGGCCTGCACTATGTGTGGGTCGAAGCCCTGGAACCGGAACGCGATGCTACCGTGGATGAAGTGCGAATGCAGTTACAGCGTGACCTGGAATCGCGTGCCCGTGAAGCCGCCCTGCGCAACGGTATCGACACGCTGCGCGAAAATTACGAGGTGCGGTCATGAAGAGAATGCGAATTCTGCTGGCACTGACACTGGGGCTTTGCTTGCTGCCCTCTGCCCACGCGCATCGTTTTGCGCCATCTCTTTTGAAAGTCAACGAGATCGCGCCACTCGAATACAACATGGTATGGAAGACACCGGCGCAGGGTGTCAGCAACGTACCCCTGCGACCCGTATGGCCTGAGAATTGTGAAGTAAAAAATGCCAGCGCTCCGCAGATGGAAGACACCGGGGTCGTCACCAGTTGGCAGCTGGCGTGTCCGGATTTGGGAGTGGCAGGTCTGGTTGGCGAAACCCTCGGTGTTTCCGGGCTGGGGGAGAATCAGGCCTCGGCTATGGTAATGGTGAACCTGCTTGACGGGCGTCAGTACCAGCAGGTGCTCAATGGCCAGCAGTCCGAGTTTGTGGTGCCGGCAGAGCCCACAGTAGGTGCAGTGATGGGCGACTATACCGTGCTTGGCATGGAGCATATCTGGAGCGGAATGGACCACCTGTTGTTCGTGTTCGGATTGTTGTTACTGGTCGGCGGAGGTTCGCGCTTGCTGTGGACGATTACGGCTTTTACCGTTGGTCACAGTATTACCTTGTCGTTGGTCACGCTCGGCTACTTTGATTATCCGGTGGCGCTGGTGGAGTTTGCCATCGCTCTGAGTATTTTTGTGCTGGCAGTAGAGCTTACGAGAACAGAAAAGCACGACGTGCTCTGGCGCAATCCTTGGTGGTTGGCTGGCGGCTTTGGTTTGCTGCACGGTATGGGATTTGCAGGTGCTCTGGCCGAAACCGGTTTGCCCCAGGACAACGTGCCGCTGGCGCTTCTATTCTTCAATGTTGGAATTGAAGTCGGGCAGATTGCATTTGTTCTGCTAGTACTGGCTGTCTGGTTTGTAATCAGAAAACCACTGGCACCCTGGCAGGATCGCTTGCTTCCGATTCCCGTTTACATTCTGGGTAGTCTTTCGGTCATGTGGTGCATCGAGCGCGGGTTGGAGGCGTTGCTGGCGTAGGCTTACGGCCGCCTCAGTTATCATAAAGTCGCGCTGTTGGCATTCTACTGTCGCTGCCGACACTCGACTTCCTTTGCCGCACTTTCGGTAAAACCTTGACCTACGCTGAGAGTCGAAAAAATTCAGGGATTACCCGGCCAGCCCTCCCAGGCAATAAACGGATAAAACGCCAGCTGAATCCCTTCCATTATATTGGAATCGTTCTCCAGAATATTACGTCGGCGGATAAAGCGACCTTTAGATGAACGGCTGTCAATGGCCTCGGTGGCATCTATACCACCGCGACTGGAAAACAGGGGGTCGAGATTTTTATCATAGATAGTGACCTGCAATGAGACGACGGCGGCCAGCATACCCCAGTCGAAATCCATACTGACACCGTCGCCCGGACCCTGCATTGTGGGTGCTCGTGTTACGCCATCCCAGCGCGCGAGGTGTTTAAGCCCGCCACTGAAGGAAACGTCGAACTCCACCAGGTCCGTGAAAATGAAGGCGTCGATTTCATTGGACTTGGCCATTTGATCGCGCACCTTGTGCATAATTTGCGCGAAGGTTTTCATGTTGACCTTGCCGCTGGTTGGGTCTACCGGATCGCCGAAAGCGCGGACAGCTGTCTTCCAGTGTTGTTCGAATTCGCGCTGTGGCAGGACCTTGAAGCCATTTTCCTTGAGATAGGCAGCAACTTGGGCGTCGATGCGCGGGGCTTGTTTTTCGAGGTAGTTCCGTGATTGCGTGCCGAGATTGACGTGCGCCAGTACGACGGTTCTCACCGGCTGCGCATCCAGTTTTTTCTGGTCGATCTTGTAGCCATAGGTTGAAGAATTGTAAGTTGGCGTGCCACTGCAGGCTGCCAAAAGTACCGCCGAGGCGGATAGGGCGGCGAGGCGGCTGAGAGTGGTTAGTCGACGCATACTGTATTCCGATCCATGATAGGGTAGGGCATGGTAGCAAAATCTGTAGCGAGTCACAGCGGAAAATGATGCTGCAGTTGTCTGTGAAATACGGAGGTTTTGGTCCGCCCGTAGTACTGCTGCATGGATTGTTTGGTGCCGGTAGTAATCTGGGGGCGCTAGCGCGCTCGCTACAAAGCGAATTCGAAGTTTGCAGTCTGGACCTTCCCAGCCATGGGCGCTCCGGATGGCTTGAAGGGCCTAGTCTGCCGGGCATGGCAGACTGCTTGCGGCAATGGATGGACACGCAGGATATGCCCGGGGCACAGTTCGTTGGCCACTCTCTGGGCGGCAAGGTAGCCATGCAGCTTGCTCTGCGATACCCAGAGCGAGTGTCTGCTCTGGTGGTGGCAGATATAGCGCCCGTAGCCTACACCCCGCATCACGACACTATTTTTGCAGCGCTGGAGGCAGTGGCAGTAAAAAATTGTAGTAGTCGGGAAGAGGCTACGGGCGTGATGGCGTCCTATCTGGAGGAGCCGAAGGTTATCCAGTTTTTGTTGGGAAGTTTGAGCCGAAACGCCGAGGGGTTCTATCGTTGGCGCTTCGATCTGCAGGGCATCAGTAACGCATATTCCGCATTGCTGGCGGCGCCCGAACCGCATCAATCCTTTTCCGGTCCCGTGCTGTTTGTCAAAGGGGGTGACTCAGATTATATTCAGGATCAACACTGGCCAGAAATTCAGGTGTTGTTTCCCTCAGCATCCATTAAGATTATGCCCGGCTGCAGTCACTGGCTTCACGTTGAAAAACCTCAATTATTCAATGGGCTCGTGTCGCGCTTTTTAAAAACGCACTTGAACTGACATACTTGCGGGCTACAGTGCCGGACGATTGGCAGGATCAATGAATTTTTTTCATTCGGCTAGCGCCGGATGGTAACGACAATTGTATTAATCAGAGGATAACACTGTGGCAGACACCGGATTGCAGCTTCGCTCCACCGTTACAAAAGACAATACCCTTGAACTCACGCTGGTAGATATGCCCGTACCGGAGCCGACGCCTGACGAAGTATTGGTGCAGGTTGAAGCCGCGCCGATCAACCCCTCGGACCTGGCACTATTGCTGGGGCCAGCCGATCTGAGCACCGCGCGAAACTCCGGCACGGCCGACCGACCGGTAGTGACGGCCGATATTCCGCCAAGCATGATGAAGCTGGTTGCCGGGCGCGTGGGAGAATCCCTGGCGGTCGGCAACGAGGGTGCTGGCACAGTGATTGCCGCCGGGTCATCGGATGCGGCCCAGGCCCTGATGGGTAAGCGTGTGGGCATTATCGGCGGCGACATGTTCGGTCAGTATCGCTGCATTAATGCATTTATGTGTCTGGAGCTGGAAGAGGGTACGACGGCGGCAGAGGGCGCTTCCTGTTTTGTGAATCCGCTCACCTCACTGGCCATGGTAGAGACCATGCGCATGGAAAACCATAAAGCGCTGGTGCATACGGCAGCCGCCTCCAACCTCGGTCAAATGCTCAATCGTATATGCATTAACGAGGGTGTCGACTTGGTCAATATTGTCCGCAAACCTGAACAGGAAGCGATGCTTCAGGGTCTGGGTGCGAAGTATATTATTAATTCCAACAGCGACGGATTTTACGAGGAACTCACTGATGCGTTGGCAGTCACCGGTGCGACACTCGCTTTTGATGCCACGGGCGGCGGCAAATTAGCCAGCCAGATTCTTACGTGTATGGAAGCGGCAGCGGTACGCAATATGCCGGCCTACAACCGCTATGGCAGCGATGTCTTCAAGCAGGTTTACATTTATGGCGGGCTCGATCGCAACCCAACCACACTGACGCGCAATTTTGGATTCTCCTGGAGTCTGTCGGGCTTTCTGCTAACGCCTTTTTTGCAGAAAGTAGGTATCGAAAAGAGCATGCAACTGCGCAGCAAGGTGGCGGCCGAAATAAAAACTACGTTTGCCAGTCATTACACTAAAGAAGTATCGCTCGCTGAGGCTTTGTCGCTGGAGGCGATTGCGGTCTACGGCAAGCAGGCAACCGGGGAGAAGTACTTGATTAAGCCGCAAGATTGATTGCCTAGGGACTAACTTCGAGTGACCATGGATCGAACTCGGAGCAGCCCAGCGCCTCGTATTCGGCTTCATCCCAGACATCGTCCCCGGCGTTCGCTAGCAGAAACAGCTGCACATGCAGTGAGCAACGTGAGTGGAGGTCCGGGATGTTCTGGTCTTCACTCAGGCGTTGCTTGAGCATTGCCGTGGTCATTGGCTCTTTTACCAGCTGCAAGCCACCATCGGCTTCAGTATCCAGCCGCATAAGGTTGGGTGCGCTGGTTGTCCATTGTGTCCATTGTGTCTGCGTACCGTCGCGACCCTTGTTCGGCGAGCCGGTGCGCGCAAACTCAGACCAATACCCGCGCATCTGAGCTGCCAGTAGATCACGGCCTGGAATGTTCTCATCGGTGTACAGCCCAGGTGCCATGATGCCGCCTTCAAAACTGTTGAAGATGTAGGCCACTTCAAGCCCATGCGCTGCACCCAATAGTTTGCGGTAATCCACCAGGAAGCTCTTGCCTCCTTCATCCCAGTCCCAGCGATAGGCGAAGACCGGTTTTCCACCATTCGCTGCGATAAGATCAGCGGTACCGTCGACGGCTGTCGCTTTCCAGTTGTCGCTTAAGTAGGCAGAGAGCGCATTGTAGGCTTGCTCATCTATGATGCGCGGCAGAAATCCGAAACGGCGCTCAACAAATTCGGGGCTCTGGGCGAGAAACAGTTTGGCTTCATCGCGGTTACTGCCGGTAATTAGTGGAACACTGTTGTAGCGCGCAGGGTCCAGGAAGAGTGTGAAGAGTGAGTCCAGTGGCAGTACCGTCCCGTCGCGAATGCTCTGTGGTGCACTGTACATGCCCGCGCCGCCGTTAATTCCTTCCAGAATCTGCTCGGCGCTAAGCGAATACATAAAGTCCCGTGTTTGGATATCCGACATCAATTCCTGGGCGGCTCTGGCTGCGGCGGGATCTGTCGCCCGACCGGTGTTTTGCAATTGCAGGGACAGCCATTCACGCGAGCTCATTATCTCCCCTGGTTCAGGGTCGTTTTGAAAATTCTCAGCGCGCCAGCGCGG
Source organism: Halioglobus sp. (assembly GCA_028825045.1). Lineage (GTDB taxonomy): Bacteria > Pseudomonadota > Gammaproteobacteria > Pseudomonadales > Halieaceae > Marimicrobium. The sequence continues at coordinate 6,643 of JAPKAY010000062.1, read as the reverse complement.
CGTCGTGCCCACCGATCCGCTTTGGGCGATCGCCTGATGAAATAGCCCACTGGCCAGCGGCGAAGCCATCAAAGTAAAAACATTGAGGCCACCTGCGGATTCGCCAAATATCGTTACATTGTCGGGGTCGCCGCCAAAGTTGCCAATGTTGTCCTGTACCCATGTTAGCGCCGCGATCATATCCAGGTTAGCGTAGTTGCCGCTAGAATCGAGAGGGTCACGACCTGCAATGCGCAATGCCGGGTGACTCATCCAGCCAAAAAATCCGAGCCGATAGTTGATGGTAACCACCACCACCTGCTCGCCACTGGCTAGTTTGCTTCCGTTGTAGGTATTTGCAGTCCCAATGGTGTTGCCGCCGCCATGAATCCAAAACATTACCGGCAACTTTGTGCCGTCTGCGTTGCTGTGAGCCTGCGGTGACCAGATGTTGAGATAGAGGCAATCCTCGCTTCCCACGATAGGGCCGCTGTCCTCCGGTAGGCCGTCTAATGGGCCGGATAACTGTACGCACAAATCACGAAAGCCCACGACTTGCCTGGTTTCCTTCCACGATTCTACCGGATGAGGGGCGCTCCAGCGTAAATCCTTCAGCGGCGGTGCGGCAAAGGGAATACCCAGCCAGGCATAGGTGTTATCCGCATCTGCGCTACCGATAATGGGGCCAGCGCGTGTCTCGCGCTGTGTCTTTGGATCCGGTATACGCGGCTCTGTTTCTGGTGAGCGCGCGGACCAGTAATTGAAGGTGACGACACCCGCCACCGCCAGTAGTAGCAGTTTGACAATGGGTTTCATGACAAAGACCTTATTGCTATTGACTAAATTATGCGGGCAAGAATACCGCAAAGTCACGATACATCAAAAGTTTCTCTACCCATGTGGCCGCTCGCAATAGCACATGCCGCAAATCCAACGTATGCTGGGTCTTTCTGGTAAATCCAAAAGAGCTATTCAGCGCGGTGTACTTCACTCTTATCGACATTCTATTGCTGGCAGCCTTCGGTTTGGTGTGTCTGTATTTTCTGGAAGCGGTGCGGGTGCGGGAATTGGCCGTGCAGGCGGTTAGGCGTGCCAGTCGGGAAGATGACTTTCAGTTACTGGATCAAACGGTGCACTTACAGCGTTTCTCCCTGAGTCGGGATGAGAGCGGGCGCTGGCGTATCTGGCGTCAGTACCGCTTTGATTACAGCTACGACGGTGTGGAGCGACGTCAGGGTTTTGTCATCATGCTGGGCAAGCAACTGAAGTCGATTGTCGTCTCCGAGAATACGCCCACCCTGCACTGAAGCGACAGTGACTCGCGCGTCTATTTTTTAATCTGCGATTCCAGCATGTTTGCCACTTTTTGCCCGTAGGGAGGTAAGGTGCCAGCCAGTTTAGCCATATCCACAAAGCCCTCTCGATAGACGGCGCGTCCGTGACTAAAGGTGCGGAAACCTTCGCGACCACGGTAGCTGCCCATGCCGCTTTTTCCTACGCCGCCAAACGGCAGGTCGTCCGTAGCAACATGCAGTGCGATTGCGTTCACGGCGACACCACCAGAAATGGTTTCATTGATAACCCTGTCTTGCTCGGCCTTGTCTTTGCCGAAGTAGTACAGGGCCAGTGGACGCTCGCGCACGTTGATGAACTCAATCACGTCCTCGAGTTCATCGTAGGGTTTGATGTTCAGCAGCGCGCCGAAGATTTCATCCTGCATGCACGCCAGATCGTCAGCGGGGTTGACCACCAGATGCAGGGCGATCTTGTGCGCCTTACGGTCCGAAAATTCCTCGCCGGGAGGACACAGGGGAATGACCCGTTCGCCTTTGGCAGTGGCCTCGTCGATGTAACCTTTAACCCGGTCGTAGTGTCGTTCGTTGATGCAGGCCACATAATCCGGGTTGTCCTGCACCGTGGGGAATTGTTCTGCAATCACCGATTTACAATGATTGATAAAGGCTTCCATGCGGCTCTGCGGTACGAAGCAATAATCAGGGCTGATGCACAACTGGCCACCGTTCATCGCTTTACCAGTGATGATGCGTTCCGCGGCAACATGGATGTCACTCTTCTCGCCGATAATTACCGGCGACTTGCCGCCCAGTTCCAGTGTCACCGGCACCATGTTCTCTGCAGCCGCGCGCATGACTAGCCGACCGATACTGGTGGCGCCGGTAAAAATAAGATGGTCCAGTGGAAGTGATGAAAAAGCCGCACCCACTTCCGGTCCACCGGTGATGACAGTTATCTCCGACTCCTCGAAGTACTGGCCGAACAGCGTGTGCATAATCTCTGCCGTATGCGGTGTAAATTCAGATGGTTTGATCATGGCGCGATTGCCTGCGCCCAGCACATCAGCCAGTGGGCTGAAGATCATATTCACCGGTACATTCCAGGGTGTCATGATGCCCACTACGCCCTTGGGCTGATAATGCACGTGCGCCTTGGCGCCGAGGAAGTTCATTGGCATAAAGGGCGTGCGCTTCTCTGGCTTCATCCATTTCTTCAGGTTCTTCTTCACGAACTTGAGGCTACCCACAGAGTTCATGATATCGGTCATTAGCGTCACGTACTTGGAACGGCAGCCGAAGTCCTGATTTACGGCATCGCAAATGGCCTCCTTGTTATCAACTAACAGGGCGATGCAGCGATCGATACGATCAATGCGCGTGGCGAGCGCGACCGGCCCCTCCGCGCGAAACGCATTGCGTTGATTGTCGAGAATATTATGCAGCTCTGCCGATACAGAGCTCTCCTTTAGGGATGCGTTCATGCTGGATTCCTCTACGGTTCTTTCAAGCGGCAGTGACAGCGGCTTTTGTTTTGCGCGTCTTGCGCTTGGGCTTTTCGCTCAGTCTTTCGGGTAGCGTGATTTTTACACCCGCGTCCTGTAGAAGCATGTCGGCGCATTTTTCCCCAATCATAATGGCCGTTGCGTTAGTGTTTCCTGAAATCAACTTGGGCATGATGGAGGCATCGGCAACGCGCAATCGCTTTACGCCGTGTACACGCAGACGGTCATCAACAACGGCTAGTGTGTCGGAGCCCATTTTACAGGTTCCCACCGGGTGATAAACCGACTCGGCAGCCGAACGGACGTAGTCCAGAATTTGCTCATCACTCTGTGTTTGGGGCCCGGGTACGAATTCTTCACCAAGATATTTGGCCAGAGCTGGGGCTTGAAATATATTCCGTGTGCAGCGAAAGGCGGCGACGATTGCTTTGCGGTCGGTCTCCGTATCTAAATAATTGGCACGGAGAGCTGGCGGCGCCTCGGGGTTGTTGCTTCGAATATGGACATTGCCGCGACTTTCCGGACGCAGAAAACACACTGTGGCGGTGGTGCCGGGCTTGGGCTTGAGATTTCCTTTACTGTCTGGCTCGCTGGCGGCGGGTGCAAAGTGAATTTGCGCATCGGGCCGTTCCACGTCGTCACTAGTGCGGAAAAAAACCCCAACCTGCGCCGCCGGATGGGCCAGAAGGCCTTTGCCTTTAAGAAAGTACTTGAACAGATTCTTAATCATTGCAAGCGGACGGGATTCTTCGTAAAAAGTGGTAGTGCCGTGCAGGCCCTGTTGGATGTTGATAGTCAGGTGATCCTGCAAATTTTCGCCAACACCGGGCAGATGATGTTTCACGTTAATGCCTATCGGTACCAGGTGCTCCCGATCTCCAATGCCGGACAGTTCCAGCAACTGCGGCGAGTTAATAACACCGCCACTGAGGATGACTTCTCCACTGGCGTAGGCGCGTTCAACCCGCGACTTCTTGCCCTTTGAGATGCGGTACTGAACACCCACTGCGACACCCTCCTCAATCAATACCTGCTCGCACAAGGCGCCAGTGACTATGGTGAGATTGGGTCGGGTTTTACACTGCTTAAGAAATGTGCGCGCGGTACTCTGGCGTCGACCTTTACGAATATTGGTTTGATAATATCCGGCACCTTCCTGTGAGGGGCCGTTGAAATCCTCATTGTAAGGTAGCCCACTGTGCACGGCGGCCTGAATGTAGATATCTGCAAGGTCGAGTTTCTCGGTGTTTTGCACTTCTTCTACCCACAATGGCCCACCGGTACCATGCCATTCATTAGCGCCCTCGGCTTTGTGTTCCGAACGCTTGAAGTAGGGCAGTACTTCATCATATGACCAGCCTTTGTTGCCGAGTTTCTCCCAGTGATCGTAATCCTCCCGCTGGCCGCGGATGTACACGAGACCGTTGATACAACTGGTGCCGCCGAGCACTTTGCCGCGTGGCTGGGCGAGGCGCCGGTGGTGCATATTGGGTTCAGGCTCTGTCTCGTAACACCAGTTCACCTTCGGGTTTTTCATCAGGAACGCGAAACCTAGCGGAATGTGGATTAGTGGCAGGCTATCTTTACCCCCGGCTTCCAGTAGCAGCACCTTGCGGCTGGCTTCGCGGGAGAGACGGTAGGCGAGGGCGCATCCGGCGGAGCCTGCGCCGACGATGATGTAGTCGTATTTTTGCTTGGGTTCGGCCATCGCAGGGTCACCTTGCGTGTTGGTTTGAGTTGTCCGGCTCTCAGGTTTGCTGATGCTGCCATCGCACAGCTGATATCGTCATTGGGTTGAAAGAATAGACAAATGAACAAAAAATGATTATTGTTTATTTTTCCAATTCCGTCAAGCCGAAGGTCCTGTAAATGCCACAAAAGCAGTTCGAGTCCCTGGACTACAGTGATCCGATGGTGGCAAGAATTCTCGATGCCGCAGAACACTGTATCCAGCGATTCGGTATTCGGCGTACCTCGATGGGTGAAGTGGCACGCGTGGGCAAGCTGTCTCGGGGCTCCATTTACCGACACTTCAGCGATAAGGGCGCTATGGTTGAGGGCGTTTTCAGACGCCGCCAGGAAGCCTTTCTGAATCGGGCCGAAGCTCAGCTGGAGCAGGAGGAGAGTCTTGTCGATAAACTGGTCCGGTCGGTGCTCTCGGGTCGTAAGGACATGCAGGAGGGGCTCTATGCGTCGCTCGCTGAGATTGAGCCTGAGACGGTCGCCATGATGTTTCTCGACCCTCGCTTTTACCAGCGTAGCGTGTCGTTCTGGCCGCCACATGTGCGTACCGCGCAGGAGTTCGGGGAAATCAGTGCTGCGGTAGATGTCGCTGTTGCAACTGACCTCATCATGCGCTTGATAGTATCGCTGGTGATGTTTCCGCGCATGGGTGTGGAGTTTAAAACACGCCGCGCCCTGCGTGAATATCTGCAGCAGGTTCTGACCAACGGTCTCAAAACGGTAGGGTAGATAGGGAGCAGAGCTGCCTCACTCGGAGGAGGGTGAGAAACCTTGTGTCCCCATTCCCAGTCGAGATTTTCTGTAACACTCTCCTGCGCATCATTTTTCCACAAATTCTGTGGATAACTCGGTGAATAAATTGTTTAGCGCGGCTTAGAATGCTGTGATGTCACGTTTTTTACAGATTGGTTAAAAAACAAACAATACAATAATATATATTAATATCAATGATATATGGTGTTTTCTTGATGTTTGAAATGTAAACGAAAAGCTAACTGTGTGAAACTCCCGTGCTGGAAACCTGGTGTGCATAACATTGTGGACATGCTACTTCAAGTAACCTTTGTTACGTGGATGGAAACACAGAAGAAAGATCCGTGCGGTGACGGTGTTATGAGCGGTTATAGAACTACTATGTCCATAGCTTATCTGGAATCGTCAAGTTTTTTTAGGCGTGTTACCGCTTTGTGGCAACTGTCTTTGTAAACTCAATCACCCCGGTAAATACACCCGCTGGTGCAGGTCTCGCGTATCTCTACCTGGCTTAACAAAGGCATACTCGGTTTTAGTTTTTCCCAAATCCAGCGCGCTATATTTTCGCTGGTGGGGTTTTCCAATCCGGGAATGTCGTTGAGGTAGTAGTGATCTAACTGTTCATAGAGCGGTTTGAAACTGGACTTTAGTTGTGCGAAGTCCATCACCCATCCACTGGGCTCTGCGGCTTCCCCCTCTGCTACCAGCCTTACGTGGAAGGAGTGCCCGTGCAATCTCGCACATTTATGTCCCTCGGGGACGTTAGGGAGCCGGTGTGCTGCCTCAAAATGAAACTCCTTGTATATTTCCATGTCGCTGTGCTCATTCAGTGATGGTGCGTTGCCGTATCCGAGACACTGCGAATACAGGGTGTCTCCAAGGAGACTGTGCAGTAGATTTTACTACTAAAATCAAAGGCTTTTAATATCTGCTATTTTCCGACTTTTACCAAGGCAGGGATTGACCACTCAACCAAAATCTCTATAATGCGCGTTCTCGGATCGGGGGTGGTTAGCTCAGCTGGGAGAGCATCTGCCTTACAAGCAGAGGGTCGGCGGTTCGATCCCGTCACCACCCACCACATTTCGAGAGTGTTTCCTGCCGTGGACCGGTAGTTCAGTTGGTTAGAATGCCGGCCTGTCACGCCGGAGGTCGCGAGTTCGAGTCTCGTCCGGTCCGCCATTTTATGGCTTAAGTCCCTGATTATATTGATTTATTTGTTCTTATCCTGTCGATAACTATCAAACTCACTATCAAATTATGACTCGGTTGGCGGGTTGTCGACATCCCGCCAGTGCCGACTTTATATCTATTTCGAACCAGATTCAGCGCACGAACTACTGATATCCCAATGGCCGTGCTTACAACAGG
>JAPKAY010000111.1 GCA_028825045.1 Halioglobus sp. | reverse complement strand
GTTTCGCCATCGAAGTCATTGCCGACAGGCAGAAACGTCAGTTCAGGCAGGCACAGGGGAGTGGTCGGTTTATTACCACGGGCCTGTGGTCTTTTTCTCGGCACCCCAACTATTTTGGCGAGATCATGCTTTGGGCGGGTATGGCGTTACTGGCGCTTCCTGCATTGGAGAGCTGGCAATATGTAACGCTGGTATCACCCCTGTTTGTATACGTTCTGCTGGCGCGCATTAGTGGCATCCCCTTGCTCGAGAAAAAATCCAATCGCCGTTGGGGGGAGGAGCCTGCTTATCGCGCGTACAAGCAGAACACGCCGCTGCTTGTTCCCAGATTGAAGAAATTCGGTTGATCTGAGGAGCGGGCGAAAACCGATACTCCAATTACAGAAAATATAAACGGGGTGTCGACCAGATCGTCTGGTTTGCCTTGGTCCTTAACCACACAATTTCACGAAAAAAGCGCAACTATTGTCCCCGCACTGCACGCGCATCACAGATGAGGTAATTCAGATGCGTTCATTCCCCCAGAGTCAATCTCACCCGCTACCATGGCGCCCTTGCCCCATACACGCTTATACGCTAGCGGATCCCAGCTCGTATTTTGTAATCGGCAGCTCACGAATCCTCACACCACGGGCGGCGTAAATGGCATTGGCCAGCGCCGGCGCAATGCCCGGTGTTCCCGGCTCTCCCGCGCCACCCCAGTGCTCCATGCTGTTAATAATATGCGTCTCGATCACAGGTGAGCGATCCATGCGTAATGCGTTGTAATCGTGAAAATTCGACTGGGCAACGGCGCCATTCTCGATCGAGATTTCGCCGTACAGCGCTGCCGTCAGACCGTAGACCACACCCGATTCCATCTGCGCTGTCAGGCCGTCCGGTGATACAGCAAAGCCTGGATCCACGACCACCACTACTCGGTCTACGCTTAAATCACCATCGGCTAGTGTCACTTCAACAATCTGCGCAACCAGTGTGCCGAAAGACTCCTGGAAAGAGATGCCGCGACCGCGACCTTCGCCCAGTGGTGTGTCCCAGTTTCCCGCCGCGGCAGCCTTGTCCAACACCGCGCGATGCCGAGGCAGTTGTGCCAGTAGCTCGCGACGATAAGCATAGGGGTCAGCGCCTGCCTCATAGGCAAGTTCGTCGATAAAAGACTCAGTGAAAAAGCCGTGCTGGGAGTGATCAACGCTGCGCCAGGCACCAAAGGGGACATGCGTCGGGCTGTCGGTGTAGTGCACGTATTGATTGGGCACAGCGTAAGGGACATAGGGCGCCTCAGCCGGCTCATGCTTGTCGACAAACTGGTTTTCCCAGGCCAGCGGTTTCCCCGCTTCGTCCAGAACCGCGCGGAACTCAGAGCGCACAGCGGGTCGATAGTGATCGTGCTGAACGTCTTCTTCGCGCGACCAAATCAACTTTACTGGTTTGCCAACGGCCCGAGCGAGCTTGGCCGCCTGGATAGCCGTGTCTGGTTTGGCGCGGCGACCGAAACCGCCGCCCATCTGATGCTGATGCAGAGTCACTTGCGTGACATCCACCTCCAGCGCAGCGGCTATGGCATGTTTTGTCCCTAGCGGGTTCTGGGTACCGGTCCATACTTCGCAGCTGTCGCCACTAAACTGAGCCAAGGCGTTCATCGGCTCCATGCAGGTGTGGGCGAGCCAGGGTACCTGGTAGCTCCGACTGATGACCTTCTCCGCATTCGCAATGACATTAACGGCATCGCCCTTTTCGATATCCACGGTGCTGCTGCCCTGCTCCCGGTCACGCTGCATATCTGCGGCGAACTGATTGAAGTAGCCCTGCGATGAACTGCTGTCGTGATCAGTATGGCTCCACGTTATGTCCACTTCGCGCATGGCCCGACTAGCGTTCCAGTAGCTGTCGGCAACCACCGCAACTGCGTCATCAATTTGTACCACATCAACCACGCCCCGCATCGCCTTGGCCCGGCTGGCATCGAAGGACACCATGCTTGCACCAAACACCGGCGGCGCCTGAATAGTCGCGTACTGCATGCCCTCTGCGGTGGCGTCGATTCCAAACTGTGCGGTTCCGTTCACCTTGGCAGGAATATCCAGACGCGGTGTGCTGCGGCCCATGATCCGAAACTCATCCGGATGCTTGAGCCTCGGAGAAGGATTCGGGGACAGTCGTCCAGCCGCAGCGGCAAACGCTGCAAAAGGCGCACTGCGCTCGCCGTCGATTTCTATAATGTGGCTATCGCGTGCAGTCAGCTTTGCCGGGCTAACCTGCCAGGTCGCGGCCGCCGCCTCAATTAACAATTCCCGCGCCGCGGCACCTGCCACACGCATACCGTAAACACCCGTGGCGCGAACGCTCAGACTGCCTCCGGTTATCTGCATCTTCATCGCCTTGCTGGCCTGGAACATCAGGCCATTGACCGAGTCTTCCAGCACGGCAGGAACTTTAATGCCGGCAAGCGCATAGCCCTTAGCCAGGCTCCAGTTGGCGTAGGCGTCTTCTGCCGGCGCCTCGAGGAAAGACACATCCTCCCAGCGTGCGTCCAGTTCATCGGCCAGCATCTGCGCAAGCGCGGTCTGGGCACCTTGGCCCATTTCGCTGTGAGGCACGATCGCAACCACCTGGTTGTCGGCGCCGATCTTCACCCAGGCATTAACTAAGTGCTCTCCCTCGGTGGCCACCAATGGAGCCAGTTCCGAGTTGCGATTGCCCAGACGCAAGCCCACGCCCACCAGCAACGCACCACCACCTAACACGCCGGTGGTTATAAATGCTCGACGTGTCCACTTACCCATGGTGCACCTCCTGCTCATCGGCGGGCTCCTCGGGCTCCCATGCGGCCACCCCCCCATCGGCGACTGCACGAATGGCCTTGTGAATACGACTGTACATGCCACAGCGACAGATATTGCCCGCCATCGCAGCGCGGATGTCATCGTCAGCAGGCTGCGGGTTGCTCGCCAGCAAAGCGGTCGCAGACATGATCTGGCCAGACTGGCAGTAGCCGCACTGCGGGACCTGATAGTCGATCCAGGCCTGTTGCACGGGGTGCAGTTGATCGCCCTGGGCCAGCCCTTCAATGGTCGTGACCTGCTTGCCCACGGCATTTGCCACCGGAGTGACGCAGGCGCGAACGGGCACACCGTCGAGGTGAATCGTACAGGCACCGCATTGGGCAATGCCGCAGCCAAATTTAGTCCCGGTCAGCGCCAGATTCTCCCGCAGTGCCCACAACAGAGGCATCTGTGGATCGACATCCAGAGCCACAGGCCGATTGTTGACAGTCAATTCGATCATTGAAACGCCTCCCAAGGCGTAATATTTAGCGATGAATAATATCCCATGCTCTCTCTCGTGGGTCGAGTGGCTAGAGTGGCTAGAGTGGCTAGAGAGTAAAAATAAAGGGGACGCTGGTCTTTTCTAGACATCGCTGGCCTGGCTAGCGGATGGGACTCGGTATGCAACCCAATCCGCGGTTAGAAATCCTTACCAGACCAATGGCCACTGGATATATTGCATGCCACACGCGCTTACGTGAACAACAAGCGTCCAATAATATCACTTCTAATTCACTGTTGCGTAAAAAATGAGTCTGTAGCCGTTTCTCGGGCACAGAGACCCCCCAGAGCCCAACACTGGAAGATGACGCACCATCCCCTGTACTATCCAATGCACATCTATGAGTAGTCAGGAAAACAAATGCAGGAAATAAATGCACACATCACAGAATTTACCATCGACATCCCCGACGCCGAGATCGAGGATCTAAAGCGCCGCCTCGAGCTCACTCGCTGGCCCGATCAAATACCGGGAACTGATTGGCGCTACGGTGCAAAGACAGAATACATCCGGTCTCTCTGTGATTATTGGTGCAACGAATACGACTGGCGAAAACACGAAGCACGGCTCAATCGGTTTCCTCAGTTTAAGACGGAAATTGCGGGCACCGATATTCACTTCGTTCATGTTGAGTCGAAACATGCGGACGCAACGCCACTGCTCATTAGTCACGGTTGGCCAGGTAGCTTTGTAGAATTTCTGCACG
>JAPKAY010000061.1 GCA_028825045.1 Halioglobus sp. | reverse complement strand
TGGTCCGCCCTCCCCGATTCGAACGGGGGACCTTCCCCTTAGGAGGGGGACGCTCTATCCAGCTGAGCTAAGGGCGGTAATCGAAGAGTTGCGAATTATTCCGTCTGCGACCCACAATGGCAAGCCTCTATTTGACCAGTCTGTATTCTGAGAAATCCGGATTGAGCATATCTTTCAAGTAACGCTCCGGGGTCCAGGGGTACAGATTGGGAACACCGCTTTTGTCGAAGTACCAGCTGGTGCATCCGCCGGTCGCCCAGGTGGTTGTCTTGATCGCTTCACCCATCGCTGCATTGTAGTCGTCATAAGCGCTTTGGCGGGCTTCGATTACGGCTAGTCCTTCCGCCTTCATCCGGTCGAGCATGCTGATGATGTAGTCCACCTGGTGCTCTGATATAGCAATAAGAGAGAAGTTGCCCACTGGGCCGGTGGGTCCTTCCAGCATCCAGAAATTGGGAAAGTCCGGCAGTGCAACGCTGCGATGTGCGCGGGGAATACCGTCCCACTGTTGTTCGAGATCGACACCACCCTTACCCGTCACGCGGGTTGGCAGCATAAAGGCGGCGGCATTAAATCCAGTTGCTAATACGAGTATATCGAGTGGGTGCAGCTGGCCGTCTACCGTGCGTACGCCCTCTGGTTCGATCCTCGCGATATCCTCTGTAATCAGGCGGGCATGGGGGCTGCTGACTGCAGGGTAATAGTCAGAACACAAAATCAACCGCTTGCAGGTGGCATCGTAGTTTGGCGTCATTTTTGCTCGCAGTGCGATATCGGGTACTTTATCTGCAAGGTGTTTCAGGCAGATTTTGTTAATCAGGCCCTTCATGAACTTATTGCCAATGGTGGCAGCACTGAACGTGTGCACCATCATCCAGCGATAGTAGTTGTAGGTCATGCGCTGCATAAAAGGTAGTGCCGCCAGCAATCGGTTCCAGCTTGCGGAGTACTCCACCTGCGGTAGCGGAGCGACCCAATGGGGTGTGCGCTGAAAGACATGCATTTCATCCACCTCGGGAGTTATCGCCCCGATTATTTGACAGGCGGTAGAGCCGGTACCGATAACGCCCACCCGTTTTCCTTTCAATTGAGCAGTGTGGTCCCAGCGTGCGGAGTGAAACGCAGCGCCAGAAAAATTTTCCAGGCCTTCTATGGCAGGGTAGGCGGGGTGGTGGAGTAATCCGGTGGCAGAGATGACTACATCAAAAATTTCCTGCTCGCCAGTGGCGCAGCTCAGGTGCCAGTGTGGGGCGTCATAAATGATCTCTGTGACGGTAGAATTAAAGATGACCTTGTCCGTGACACCAAAGTCTTTCGCTACGGTTTCCATGTAGGACTGGATATCTTCGCCATAAGGATAGCGATGTTTCCAATCGGGCTTTAATGCAAAACTGAAACTGTACCAGCGAGAGGGTACGTCGCAGGAGAGTCCGGGGTAGGTGTTCTCGCGCCAGGTGCCGCCCACTTTGTCAGATTTTTCGTAGACAGTAAGATCGGTGTAGCCCGCTTTTTCCAGTTTAACCACAGCGGCTATGCCCGACATGCCCGCGCCAATAATTGCGATGCGGGGCTGACGACCCGACCGAGCCCAAGGCTGCGCTGAGTCCCCACTCGCTTGGGGGTTAGGGTTGCTCATAGGTGAAGCCCTTCGAATATCGGGTGTACGAGTTCAGTAATTTGTTCAGGCAGGGTATAGGTTCTAGAAAGAAGGAGCCAGCAAATCCCTGCATGCAGGTCGAGTTATGTTGTCATGCCTGTGACATCGGGCGCCCGGTTACATCTTGTGGGGCTCAGCAGAAGAGCCAGAGGCATAGATAAATTTTCAATATTTTTCGTCTCAGAAACTTGAAATATATTTCTAGCAACCCTATTAACTATCTCATAGGCAGATATTGCCGACCCACAAAGGAGATACGCTATGTCTTTATTAGCTCGAAAAAACGTTTTTGATATTGATCGACTCTTTAACGATTCCTGGCAGCGCGCTGCCCAGTCGCAGGCGCAAACGCCTCTCGCGCCGCGGGTAGATATTCGAGAGACTGAGGATCATTTTCAGATTACAGCTGAGCTGCCGGGTGTCGACAAAGACGATATTCATCTTCATGTTAAAGAGGGGATTTTAACGCTGGAGGCTGAAAGGACGCGAAACGATGAGGAAAAGACGAAGGGCAGGGTAATCCGTCAGGAGCGGCGCTACGGTAAAATTAGGCGCAGCTTCAACCTTGGAGTAGATGTGGAGGAAGCGAATATCAAGGCGTCGTTTGTCAATGGTGTGCTTTCTTTGCAAGCGCCAAAGGTGGTTGAAAAAGAGCAGGAAAGCAGACGTATTGAGATCAGTTAACTGATTAACATCGCCCGGATAACTTTGTGCAGTAAACGTTTTTGTTTGGCAATGTTATCCGGGTCCAGTAAGTCACCCGCGGCGAGCGAGTCGAAGGCGCGTTGTGCAAGGAAGTAGCCCGTCGTGAGGTTAAACATGGCGATCACATTTATTGCCAGCGTTGCACGATCTTGCGCGGTCTGGCCGGCACTGCTTGTTGCTGTTACGCCCCCAAATTCTTCCATGCTATGCATGCCCTGGTTGAACAGTTTTTCCAGCCAGCCATTGACCAACTGATTTCCTGTAGAGTTAGTATCACCCTGCATACCTTGCTGGAATAGCGAGGCCATTTGCGGGTGCTCGAAAAGAATGTCTGTCATGACCGAAGGTAAGTCGGTGTAATCCCTAAGCTGTGAAGCATCTTCCATAAGCTGTGCCAGCGCCTGCGCCATTGGGTTCAGAGCGCGAAATAATACCGCTTCGTAGAGCGCTTGTTTGCCGGCGAAGTGATTGTAAAGCCCCGGTTCTTTGATACCCACGCGCTCAGCAATTTGGCGCAGGCTAGTGCCATCGTAGCCCTGCTGGGCGAACAATTCCTCGGCGGCATCGAGAATGCGCCGGGCGGTGCGTGCGCCTTTTGTTTGTTTCGGTGATGAAGCGTCGTCTGCCAGCATAAATTATCAACCGATTGCTAATAATTGGTCAAAAAGTACCATAGACCCCTTCATTTATCGAACAGACTCTGGATATAATGGAAAAATATTAATGGTCGATAATTTATAGGGGTTAGCCATGAGTCTGCACATCAGCGAGTTGGTCAATGAAGATGCATCGCTTATCAGTCGCCGCTGTTGGTCAGACGAGCGTGTCTATGCGCTTGAGAAGCGTGGTATTTTTGGCAAGTCTTGGCTCTTTTTAGGGCATGAATCGCAGATAAAGCAGCCGGGAGACTTCGTGCAGGCGTATATGTGTGAAACGCCGATTATCCTGTCTCGCGGTCAGGATGGCGGGATCTACGCCAATATTAACAGCTGTAGCCATCGTGGTTTGCCGGTATGCCGCGCTGATCATGGCAATACCAAACGCTTCGTGTGTCCCTACCATAACTGGTCATATTCGGTAGAGGGAAACCTGATGACGATTCCTCAGGAGACTGAAGTTGTGCGGAAGCCGGACAAAAGCCAGCTGGGCCTCAAGCGAGTGCCTCGGGTTGAAGCCTGGCGCGGCATGATTTTTGGCAGCTTTGACGAAGCGATTATCCCGCTTGACGATTACCTTGGGGATATGCGCTTTTATCTGGATGCCTTCTTTGATCGCTTCCCCCAGGGGATTGAATTTATGGGTGCACCCCATCGGTGGGTGCTCAATGCCAACTGGAAACTGCCGGTTGAAAATCAATTGGGCGATGTGAATCACGGCGCTTTTTTACACAGTTCAATCATCCCTAAAGAAGCTCAGGACATGATTGAGAAACTGGGCTACAGCGTGGTTACCACGCCAGGACACGGTGCTACTTTCCGCCTCATGCCAGAAGATTCTCCAATAGATGAAATGGCCTGGGGAATGGAGGGGATGGGAGGAATGTTCGGTGGCGATGAAGTGCAGAATTATCTGCGCGAGGTTCAGGCGCAGGCCGCCGAAAGGGTAGGAGACTTGCGTGCGCGCATGAAAGGACTGACCTACGGCATTTATCCCAACCTCTCGTTCCTGTGGTCCAATACCTCATTCAAGGTTTCACACCCTCGCGGTCCAGGCAAGGTAGAGTATTGGTCGTGGTCGGTAGTACCGGCAGATGCGCCAGATTCGATTAAAAAAATCCTGCGCACCAATTATAGTTCTTTCTTTGGACCTGCGGGCATCCTCGAGCAGGAGGACTCAGAGGTGTGGGTTCAGCAGTTTATTGGCAGCAACATCGATTTTGCAGATGATCGTCCCTACTACTATGGGCTTGGTCTGGGGGAGGAGAAACCGCACGCAGAGCTGCCGGGTTTAGTTAGCGTGACGGCGAATGAGTTTTACGCGCGCCATTTCTTTGCGCGCTGGCGGGATGAACTCCAGGCAGTGGAGGGAATGGTATGAGTAACCAGTCGTTAGCGACCAGTCCAGAAGAGCAGCGTGCACTCGAGCGTTTCTACTTCCATGAGGCCCGTCTCCTGGACAATCGCCAGTACCAGCAGTGGTTGGGTTTAGTGAGTGAACAAATCAGCTACCTGATGCCCTCGCGCGTCAATGTGCAGGTGGACAATCGGGCGCGCGGCAATGAAGACATGATCAGCGTTGAGCGCGAACTGGAAGACCAGGAATCCATGGGCTGTCCCATCCGGGAAGAAACCTACATTCATTTGATGGTGCGCGTTGAGCGCGCCTACAAAATTAATTCCTGGTCAGAGAATCCGCCGGCACGTACGCGGCGTATTGTCGGTAATATCGAACTGATGGCAAGGGAAGATGATTCGCTTTCAGTTCTCAGCAACTTTCACTTGTATTACGCGCGCCCCGGCAACGAGGATGTCATCTACAGTGGCCAGCGGCGAGACACACTGCTGTCTCAGGAAGAGGGCTTTCATATCGGGCGCCGTGAGGTGGTCATGGACTATGCCAATATTGCTATGCCGACGCTGGGTCTGTTGTTCTGAGTTAGCGAGACGGAAAAAGAATCCAGCGAATACACGCTGTGCTATTGCATTCGTGCGATGGCCATATCACTCTACCGATCACTTGCATCTGCCACAGTCAGCGTTTTTTCTACTCATAGAAGCAGCGCCAAGAGAAGGACAATTGTTGTTGAAGTATCGGGGCGTATCAATATCCAAAACGGTTCTCCTGCTGGCCGCCATGTTGACGGTTACCGCTGTTTACTCGCCAGCTGGGCGCTCGGCAAATCTCGCCGATGAGCGACGCGACTATAGCAGCGCGCGAGAGGCCATCAAGCGCGGGCAGTGGGCGGACTATCAGGCCTTGCGATCGGGCCTGGACGACTACCCACTGGCGATATACCTCGACTATTTTCAGCTTACCCGGCAGATAGCTGCCGTCAGTCCGGCGGAGGCAGATGCGTTTATTACACGCAGTATCGACTCTCCCTTGCCAACACGGTTTTTGACTGTGTACCTTCGCCGGGCCGGCAAAGAGCAGCGCTGGGAAGACTTTCTGCAGGTGAAGCCCAACGAACCCAACAGTCCGGATTTGAAATGTTATTACTTTCGTGCGCAACTGGCGCGGGGCGATAAGGCCTTGGCCTGGCAGGGAGCACGCAGGTTGTGGGAGCAGGGCACGTCCCAGCCGCGGGAGTGCG
Source organism: Halioglobus sp. (assembly GCA_028825045.1). Classification (GTDB taxonomy): domain Bacteria; phylum Pseudomonadota; class Gammaproteobacteria; order Pseudomonadales; family Halieaceae; genus Marimicrobium. The sequence continues at coordinate 13,340 of JAPKAY010000061.1, read as the reverse complement.
ACCCGTTGTTTGCAGCCTGGCAGTCAGCGGGTGAGTTAAACGATGACATTGTGTGGACGCGCCTGCTCAATAGCTTTGATGAACGCCAGCCATCGCTGATGAAATACGTGGCCAGGAAGGGCACAGCCCGGTTAAAACCCTGGTCAGACAAGCTGCAGGCCGTGTATGCGCGTCCTGATGCGCTTGCTACAACGTCGCTGCCGGCTGACAGCCCTTATTCGGCGGATATCGCCAGCCGCGGAGTAGCCTACCTTGCCCGCTACAACCCGGGTAGGGCGCTTTCTTTTTGGCAAGACTTTCAGCGAACACTCCACTTCAATGCGGAGCAGGCGCAGAAGACAGAATACGCGATCGCCCGGCAAAGCCTGTTTGCTCGCGACGAGCAGCAAGATGAGTGGCTGGCAGGTGCGCTAGGGCGTTTGCAGGATGACAAGCTGGTTGAGATTCGTTTGCGTTGGGCGCTGGCGGAGCAGGACTGGGATGGCCTGGAGCGCACCTTGCCATTGTTGTCAGACACAGCGCGCAGTAAAAACGTTTGGCGTTACTGGCAGGCGATGACACAGGCACAGCGCGGTGATGGCGAACGAGCCCAGCTGGCGCTTGAGCAACTCGCCGGTGAGCGCGATTACTACGGCTTTCTGGCTGCAGATCAACTCGAACTGCCCTATGCATTCAATCATCAGCGCCCGGTACTTGCAGAGCCTGAAACACTGCTAAACCTGCCTGTGGTAAAACGAATCGAGGAGCTGAAATATCACGGGGAAGAGATGTTGGCCCATTCTGAATGGTTCAACGTGCTGCAGGATACGCCCGACCCTGCGCAGCAACAGGACTTGGCTCTGCTGGCCGCGCAGCTGGGCTGGCAGCGCATGGCCATCGACGCAGCCAACCGCGCGAAAGCCTGGGATGCGTTGGACCTGCGATTTCCCACGCCCTTTCGGGAGGTTTTCGAACAGTACGCCTCTGCAAGATCAGTTCCCAGTACGGAGCTGATGGCTATTGCGCGCAGGGAAAGTGCTTTCTTCGCACAGGCACAGTCGCCGGTGGGCGCGCGCGGTCTCATGCAGATCATGCCTGCCACCGGCAAAGAGGTGGCGGCTTCCCTCAAAAAGCGTCACCAGCGGTCAGATCTGTTTCAGGTGGATCACAATGTGTCATTGGGCAGCGCCTACTACCGGCAGTTGCTCGATCGTTTTGGCGGTAACCGGGTATTTGCACTGACAGCCTACAATGCGGGGCCTCACCGAGTGGATCGCTGGCGCCATAAAGCGGAGGAGCGAATTCCCGTAGAGTTTTGGGTTGAAACCATTCCTTATCAGGAAACGCGCAACTACGTACAGGCGGTCCTGTCTTACAATGTGGTGTTTGGGTATCTACTGGGCAATACCCAGGGCCTGTTGACCCCACTGGAACAACAGGCCAGTTACTGAGTTTCCTGTGGAAGCTTTGGTACACTGTTCGCACTGACCACCCCGGACGGTAATGGATTCATGCGTGATACTCGCCCACTGCTACTAGAAAGTGATTTCCCGCCGGTACGGCGTGCCGCTCTGGAGGCGCTGCAAGTCAATCTGGGCTATCTGTGTAACCTCAGTTGTGTGCACTGCCATGTTAATGCCGGTCCCGATCGTACCGAGCTGATGGATCGTGAAACGGTGGATCAGGTGTTGACGGTACTGGATGCTGCCAAGGTGAATACGCTGGATTTGACCGGTGGCGCACCGGAGTTGAATCCGCATTTTCGGTATATGGTGGCTGAAGCGCGTAAGCTCGGTGTGCGCGTAATTGACCGCTGTAATTTGACCGTGTTATTAGAGCCAGGGCAGGAAGATCTGGCGGAATTTTTAGCCGATCAGGGCGTAGAAATCAGCGCATCGCTGCCCTGTTACCTGCAAGAAAATGTTGAGTCGCAGCGCGGAAAAGGCGTTTTTAATGACAGTATTGTCGCATTGCGCAGGTTGAACGACCTCGGTTATGGAGACGCATTGGTGCTGAACCTGGTATACAACCCCGTGGGTCCGGTGTTGCCGCCGCCCCAGGAGGAACTGGAAATAGATTATCGGCGCGAACTGCAAGAGCGCTTTGACATTCGCTTTAATCAACTTCTCACCATTACCAATATGCCTATCAGCCGCTTTGGGTCAGTGTTGCTGGCTCAGGGCCAGTACAGCGATTACATGCACTTGCTGCGGGAAAACTTCAGTCAGGCAAATATGGACACTTTAATGTGCCGCAGCTTGCTCAGTATCGACTGGCAGGGCTATGTCTACGATTGTGACTTTAATCAGATGCTGGATTTACCGCTATTGACCAGTGATCGTCATCGTCATATCAGTGAGGTGTTACAGAATGCCACGCTTATCGGCAGCGCTATTGTCACTGGCGAACATTGTTACGGTTGCACCGCAGGCCAGGGCAGTAGCTGCGGTGGTGCCCTGGGCGCGTGATGGGCGCGCGCGTGAGTTTCATCATTCCGGTTCTCAACGAGCAGGCGACTGTGGCAAATTTGCTGCGTGATTTACGCCGGCGTTACGCGCTCAGCGAAATCATTGTCGTCGATGGTGGCAGTGCCGATAGCACGGTAGAAATTGCCATGCCCTTGTGCGATCAGTTGCTACTAGGCGAGCGTGGCCGAGCCCAGCAGATGAATCTGGGTGGCAAGGTGGCGACTTCTCCCTATGTTTTTTTTCTGCACGCCGATACCCGTCCAGGTATTGCGTCATCACAATTGGCGATTTGTCTGGCGCAACATCCACGCTGGGGTTTTTGTCGCGTGCGCCTCAGCGGTGAGCGCGGTTCCTTTCGTGTTATTGAGTGGTTTATGAACCTGCGCTCGCGCCTGACGTCGGTTGCCACCGGCGACCAAATGCTGTTTGTGGAAACCAGCCTGTTCCAGCAGGCAGGTGGTTTCGATGCCATTCCCCTGATGGAAGATATTGCACTGTGCAAACAACTGCGCCGTCTGGCTCGCCCGACCATAATCCGGGAGCCGGTATTGACCTCAAGTCGGCGCTGGGAAGAGGGTGGTGTGGTGGCCACAGTAGTCCGCATGTGGTTGTTGCGACTGGCGTACTTTGTCGGTGTTTCACCAGAGACACTAAGACGCTACTACTATGACCGGTGAGTCTGGGACTGTGTTGTTAATCCAGTTTGCCCGGGCGCCAGTGGTCGGGAAGGTCAAAACGCGCATGCTGCCCCACCTTTCGGCGGAGCAAGCGTGTGAACTGCATTGTGAACTTGCGGAGTGGACTACTCGCCAGTTGCTCTTGTTTGAAGAGGGAGAGCTCGAACTAGCGGTCGCCGGGGATACATCGCATGCATTGTTCAGCCGTTGCCGCGCTTTGGGTGTGACGCGGATTTCACAGCAGTGCGGTGAGGATTTGGGTCAGAGAATGTACCACGCACTTCACGGTGGCCTGGTTGAATTTGAGAGTGTGATTCTGGTCGGCAGTGATTGTCCGGAAATTGATGCTGCCTATCTAAGGCAGGCCGTGGAGGCACTGCAACACGCTGATGTGGTTTTGGGCCCCGCGACTGATGGTGGTTATGTGCTTATCGGCGCGCGAGCAATCAGTGCGGCGCTGTTTGAGGGCATCCCCTGGGGGAGCGCTGAGGTCTACGCCTACACACTTGCTGCTTTGGCAGATACGGCACTATCCTACGTGGAGCTGCGACCCCTTAACGATATCGACCGGCCTGAAGACCTCTACCGATGGCATGCACTGAACGAGGCACACCCTATCAGGCGCTGATGACAGCCCCAGACTCAGGTTCCCTGTCTTCCAGAACGCCGCCGGCACGCTTTTGCATCAACCAGGCTACCGCTGTGCAATAGCTCAGGTTAGTTTGCAACTCGCTGTCGGGGTTGCTCAGAAATGCCCGTTGACTGGCCAGTCCACGAACCCGGCTAGCCAGATCGGGATTGAAGGCGAGGTAACGGTCCCACAGGTCACGGTGCTGTGCAGACGTGATGTTGAACAGTCCCAGTCCCTCATTTCTAGCGGAAAACAGCCCCAGGTCCGGAGCCTTGATGGCAGCATTGAGAAGGAATGCTTCACACGCTGGCGTCCATGCCCCCATATACTCCAGGGTTGGTCGAATGACCTGATCTCTCAGGTTTTCTGCGGTAACGTACATAACCCATTCCCTCGCAGGATGACTAATCCGTCAGATTCTGCAGTTCTACTCTCATTATGGTTATTGTTTGTGGCCAGGTTATCCTGAAGCAGTTCTGGAGAAGGTACCCAGATCGCCTCTTTTCCCAGCTCACGAATAACTTTTTAACACATCCAATCAATAAATCCAATAAAAATAGAGGCTTGAGCGTGACTATTAACAAAATATTTGGAAAAGAAGGCTAAATAGAGGTTTGAGGGTGTTGGCGGGAAAGTCATCGCTTCAATAAAATGGTCTAAATTCGATAAAAAAGAGTATAAAACTCAAAAAAATACGACAAAAGTGGTTATCTTGCTCAACCACCTGAGATTTTAACGGTGTACCCCAGGTTTTCTAATTCGCCCTTGAGAAATTCGCGCTGGTCACCCTGAATTTCAATCTCATCTCCTTTGAGCGCGCCGCCGACCCCGCATTTTTTCTTTAGTTGTTTGGCCAGTGCCTTCAGGGCATCGCCCGCTATCGGCAAGCCTTTTATGACCGTCACCGCCTTGCCGCCGCGACCTTTCGTTTCGCGGTGCAATCTGACTATGCCATCTCCGGTCGCGTTGGGTTTGCTGTCACCACAAACGCAATTGAGCACCGGGCGCAGGCACTGGGGGCAGAGTCGTCCTCCGTCGGTGGAGTAGACCAGCCGATTATCAGGTTTTTTTCGTGTGCTCATAACGTTGCCGTGTATTTATCCAGAGGTGAGCAGTATATTAGGCCGCTTTCCCCGCGCAAAGCGGGATTGCCAGGAGAACCGGTGAATGTCTACAGACGTTGACATACTCAAAGAACAAATGATGGACCTGCAGAGCCAGCTTGCCTTTCAGGAGGACGCTGTAAAGAGCCTGGACGAGGCGCTGGCACTGCAGCAGCAGGAAATCCTGCTGCTGCGTCGGCAGCTTGAACTGTTACGCCAGCAACAGTTGGAGCAATCCACTCAAAACGAAGAAAGTAACGGGTCGAATCCCGTGGATGAAAAGCCGCCGCATTATTAATCACTTCAAATTTCCCGGGGGTACCCATTGGGCTTGAATCTCCAGGAGGACATCTCGGCGCCTGTCCTTCCCTCGCGCGTCGCTGCTGGGTAGAATCTGCTGTCCCATTCGTATTCTTAATCCAATCAAGGGAGTTGTGTATGCCGGAAAGTGCCCGTGAGGAAACCGCTGAGCAGGTGGAGTTTCGTGCGTATTGTCGCCAGTGGTTAAAGGACAATAGACCCGGGGATCCCCCCGTTAGACTGCCCCTGTCCCCATTGGAAATCATGACCGAAGCTCAGCTGACTTATCTGCAGCAATGGCAAAAGTCTGCCTACGACGCTGGCCTGATCGGTTGTGACTACCCCAAAGCTGTCGGCGGTGGCGGGCGCAACGATTGCCAGCGGGTGGCCAACGAAGAAATGATTCGCGCGAAAACACCCTTCATGCCCAACGTTATCGGTCTGGGTATGGCGGCCCCCACGGTTCTCCACCACGCACAGGAAAAGGTGAAAGAGCAGCTATTGCCGCGTTTATTTTCCGGTGAAGATATCTGGTGCCAGGGCTTCAGTGAGCCCGGTGCCGGCTCTGATCTTGCAAGTGTGCAGACCTTTGCCGAGCGCAAGGGTGACAAGTGGATCATCAACGGTCACAAAGTCTGGACTTCACTGGCACACTTTGCCGAGTGGATGATCCTGTTACTGCGCACTGACCGCTCTCACAAGTACGACGGCCTGTCTTATTTTGTTGTGCCTATTCGCTCGGCGCTGGGCAAGGGCGTCACCGTGCGACCTCTTATTAAAATTACCGGTGAAACCGGCTTCAATGAAGTGATCTTTGAAGACCTGGAGGTCGATGACATTTACCGTCTGGACGAGCTGGGTAAAGGCTGGCAGGTTGCCATGACGACCTTGCTGCACGAACGAGGCGCCGGGGAATTACAAACGCCCCGATCAGGCGGCATGAAGAGCAAGTCCACACATGCTACCAACACTACCAACCTCATCGAACTGGCGCGTAATACCGGGCGCAATGGCAAGCCCGCTGCCGATGACCCCCTGATCAGGGATCGCATCATGGAGCTGGTCGTCCGCGAGATGGGACTGGGACAGAATCAGCGACGGTCACGTGTCTCTGCGCTGTTGGATCATCCGGCTCGGTTGCTGCTGCAAAACAAATTGTTGGCCAGTGAAATAGCGCAGGATACCGGTGCGCTTGCAGTAGAGGTGGCAGGTGCAAGTGGCTCCCTGTATCTGGGAGATGACAATGCGCCCGCTGGTGGGCAGTGGCCCATGGCCTACATGAATTCCTACGGTATGACGATTGCCGCAGGCACCAGTGAGGTTCAGCGTAATATTCTTGGCGAGCGCGTGCTCGGCCTGGCCAAATCAAAGTAGGGGACGGAACATGGCACAACCAGACAATTTTGGATTTGGCGAAGAGGCGACGCTGTTAAAGGAGTCTGCGCGCAAGTTTTTTGCCGACAATTTTGCCACCGACAAACTCCACGGCATGGTGGCCTCGGACCCTAACCCGGAACGCATGAGTGAGTGCGCCTGGGATCGTGATCTGTGGCAGCAAATGGTCGATCTGGGGTGGACCGCGTTGGCGGTGCCGGAGGTGGCCGATGGCTTGGGCATGCCTGTGGCAGCCGTCGCCGGTTTGGTCGAGGAGTTGGGCAGGGCTGCATTTCCCTGTCCGCTGCTGTCTACACTCAACGCCACCTACGTACTTGCTGCCTGCGGCAGTGCCGGCGAGACTGCGTTGGGTGAGATTACGCAGGGGCGCACCGCGAGCCTGGCCATTACCAACAAGCAGGGTTCATGGGAGGCCGCTGATACGGATGTGACATGTGAGCAGGGTAAGCTGAACGGTAGCGCTTGTTTTGTGCAGGAAGCGCGCAAGGTCGACCGTCTGTTGGTCAGTGCGCGCAATGCTGCGGGACTATCGCTGTACTGGGTGGCGACCGATGCTCCTGGCCTCACTATCCATCCCGATGCCATTGTTGACCTGACCCGCGACCAGGCGCATATTCAGTTCGACAGTGTAGAAGCGCTGGAGGTGAGTACAGAGGGTGTTGCGGCGTTGGAGCAGGCGATGCCTGCGATCTGGACAATTCTGGCTGCGGATATCGTCGGTGCTGCTGAGTGGCAATTGCAGACCACCGTGGAGTATGCCAACACCCGCCAGCAATTTGAGCACCCGCTGGGGTTTTTCCAGGCGGTTAAACACCCGCTGGTGGATGTCATGGTGCTTATCGACCAATGCAAATCCTTGGTTTACAACGCCGCCTGTGCGATCGATACAGAGCCGGAGCGGGCTGCTGAGTATGCACATATGGCCAAGGCTTCTGCCAGTGAGACGGCAGCTTTTGCCTCTGGGCGGTCAGTGCAGTATCACGGCGGTATTGGTTTTACCTGGGAGTGCTTTGTCCATCTGTATTTCAAGCGGCAAAAGCACAGTCAGATGCTGTGGGGCGATGCCGTCTGGCACCGCGCGCGGCTAGCGGACATCCTAATGGGAGCTGTCGCTTGAACCTAAAAGATCTGAGTTAAGCACCGAGAAAGGCTGCAATTTTATCTAAACGGACAATGCTGTTATGAACTGGAAAACAATCGTGGGTGTATTGCTGGCGCTGGTGGTTGGCTTTGGCGTGTTGGCAAAAATTGCATTGCGTACACCTCAGCCACCGGTGCATCAAGTTTATATTAACGGCGCTGTACTGACGATGGATGCGGACAACTCCGTACACCAGGCCTTGTCTACCCGGGGAGAGCGTATTGAGGCTGTGGGCTCCACCGACGAGATTATGGCGCTGGCTACCGATGAAACCGAGGTGCTGGATCTGCGCGGACGAACGCTGTTGCCCGGCTTTATAGACGCTCATGGGCATTTTCCGGGGTCGGGGTTGCGGGTGGTGGCTGCCGATCTTAATAGCCCGCCCATTGGTAATCTGCACAACATGGGCGAGGTGCTGGCATCACTCAAGGCCCAGGCTGTCGAAACGGCGTCGGGTGACTGGGTAACGGGTTTCGGTTACGACGATACCCTGCTCGCGGAAAAGCGGCACCCCACTAGGGCGGAGCTGGATGATGTGTCTACCGAACATCCTGTGGTGGCAATGCATGTGTCCGGCCATATGGTGGTTGCGAATAGTATGGCACTGGAATTGGCCGGTATTGATGCCACAACGCCCGATCCCGTCGGGGGCGTTATCGGTAGACAGGTGGGGTCGCGTGAACCCAACGGGTTACTGGAAGAGACCGCCCGCATGAGTATCATAGACCAAATGCAGGATATCAGCGTTCTCGACGGCTATCGTATGATGAAAGCGGCTGCCGATGAGTATGCGGCTATCGGTGTAACGACTGCCCAGTCTGGTGGCACCAGTGAAAAGTTGGCCACAGCGCTTTCGCTATTCAGTAAATTGGGGGTGATTCCGCAGCGCCTGGTTGTGTTTCCCTTCGAATCGGAGTTTGGTGAATCCCTTCTCAACGGTGAGTACAACCCTGCGGAGTATAACGCCGACAAACTGTCCATGGGGGCCGTTAAGATCGTGGCCGATGGCAGTATTCAGGGCTTTACCGGCTACTTGGGGACGCCCTATTTCACCGCCCACCATGGCGATGAGGACTATCGGGGCTATCCTGCGGTACCGCGCGAAAAGCTGTTCGAGCAGGTGGAAGCACTGCACAAAGCGGGCTACCAAATCGCTATTCACGGCAACGGGGATGAGTCTATCGAGGACATTCTTGACGCCTTTGAAGCAGCTCAGAAAGCACACCCGGTTGACGATCCACGGATGATACTCATCCACGCACAAATGGCCCGCGAAGACCAGATAGCAAGAATGAAAGCGCTGGGGATTACGCCCAGTTTTTTTACCGCTCACACCTGGTACTGGGGTGATCGTCATCGGGATTTGTTTATGGGGCCGGAGCGTGCGGCCGTCATAAGCCCGTCGAAATGGGCGTTGGACCACGGCGTGCGCTTTACGTCGCACCTCGATACCCCCGTCACACCTATGTTGCCGCTACAAGCTGTATGGAGCATGGTCAATCGTCAAACTTACGGGGGTGACGTTCTGGGTCCGGAGCAGCGCATTAGCGTAATGGATGCCCTGCGTGCGGTGACCAGCGACGCGGCCTGGCAAGTGTTTGAGGATGATAACCGTGGTTCGTTGGAACCGGGCAAATATGCCGATCTTGTGGTGTTGTCGGGCAACCCGCTGGAGGAGCCCATGAACATGCGTGATCTGCAGGTTGAAAGAACTGTTGTGGGTGGCGCCACGGTTTTTCAGGCGCCCTGAGCGGAGATTGGCTAGTAAAAAACGTGCAATATTTAATCAGTTTTTCGCCAGCGCCGCCGAGATGTACCCCGTCCTGGTTAGTATCTGGGTGATTGCGTGGACAGTGGCAGAGCATTCAGATATAACTACACAAACGGCTTAGGCAGAAATTGAGCTTACGCTGTTTTCCGTGAGTCGTGAAAACAGGCCGTCAAACTAAAATGTATCGTTACACTGTTAATAACACCATAACCTATACCCCGGATGACCTCGTCCTGTTCAGGGAATCGCCCTTCGCTGTCTGGATGGAGCGTTTGACGCTGGAAAACCCCGATCACGGAATCCCCCCCGATTTACACGGTACGGAGCCCCCTCAGGAGCCCTATCCTCAGGATGAAATCGTCACTACCTTGCGTGCGGAGGGCCGCAATGTCGCACAAATTGATTGCGCCCTGGACGAAGCGAGCCGCCGAACTGTCACACTCGAGGCCATGCGTGACGGAGCAGATTTTATTGTCGACGGTGTATTGGGTCTGGGCGCTTTGTCGGGCAATGCCAATTTACTCATGCGCACCAGCGGATTTTCCGAATTGGGTGACTATTTGTATGTACCCTGCGAAACCCAGGTCGGGAACAAACAGCACTCCGCTTTTCGTTTGAGTTTTCTGGCGGATTTACTGTATAGCCTGCAAGGCCAGCTACCACCACAAATGTTGATTATCAGTGACGGTGCAGAGGTGCAGCCACTGCAAACTGAGGATTACATCTACTACTATCGCGCTGTAAAGAAACGGTTTACTAGCGCGATGGAACAATTCCGAAAGCACCGTATGCCCGATGCTGCCGAATCAGCACATTTTGGGCGTTGGTCGGAATGCGCCAGTGAGGTGCTTAAGCAACGGGCGCGAAGTGAAGCAGAGTCTGATGAAGAGGCCCAGATACAGATACAGGAAGCGGAAGCGGAAGAGGAGGAATTTGAAGCTCAGCCCCTGCAGGTAGCCAGTGCCTCCGGTGCGGGACAATCGAGTTTTGCTTCCTCAGGTCCCAGTGGCTCAGCGCTGCTGAAGACCCAAGGTCCCACTATGGCGGGTGCTAGTAGTACGCTGGCAGAGCAGGCGCGACAGTTGACGCCCGGAAGTTATCGCCATGGCGCTGCGCCGGGACACACGCCTAATCTCGTGCTGTCCGGCAGGTCTGGTCCAGTAGCGGTGGTGCCAGATCGGCGATTGCCAGAGTACAACCGCCGGAGTTCCAATGAGGCATTGCAGGACCTTCAATTTATTGGCAGTGGCGCCGAGCTGACATTCGGCCCGGAACAGCCACCCCAGGCCGAAGATGAGGTGGTTAGTTCAGCGCCGCCGCCAGCGCCAGCGCCAGCGCCCAATTTGCGAGAAACGCCTACACCAGAGCATCCGGTAATTGATGAATTGCACAGGGAGCAGCCCGCTGCCTTGCCTGAAATTGAACCGCGTGCACCGGTTTTTCTGCCTCCGGACGAGCCCCCGCTGCAGGAGCCTCCCGCGGTGCATTTGAAGCCGCCGACACCGGAAGCGGACGCCGCCCCCGGTGTTGATTACGGAGTCTCTGGCGTGGATCTGGACAGTGTGCCCTCGCCAGCGCTGGCACCTGCAGTACAGCGGCGCGCGCAGGAGGACTTTGACCGCCGCCCAATGGTTAAATCGACAGAGATGAGGTCTCCAACAGAGACAGCTGAAAAAGCGGCTGAAAAGGACAAGTCTGAAACATTGAGACCTTCAGTCAGTCCCTTCAGTAACAGTTTGATTACCAGCCAAGAGTTCGACAAAAGCTAGTTTTTTTAGCGCAATGTCCGAAAGCATGTGCGTACTTCCTCGATAAAAAGCGCCGGTTGTTCCAGCGCCGCGAAGTGGCCGCCCTGTTCAAGTTCATTCCAGTGAATCAGATTGGAGAATCGTTTTTCCGCCCAGCGGCGGCTGCTGCGAAAAATTTCCTTAGGGAATATGGAGCAACCGACAGGCATAGCGATGGGATCCATATTGGCGTCATTGAAACTTTCCCAGTAAAGGCGAGCAGAACTGGCGCCGGCATTGTTTAGCCAATACAGCATTACGTTATCCAGCAATTCATCTTTGGTTAAAACATTTTCCGGGTGGCGCGTGCCGTCTTTCTCGCAATCTGTCCACAGGTAGAACTTTTCCACCACCCATGCCATCTGGCCAATAGGAGAATCAGCCAGGCCATAGCCCAGTGTCTGGGGGTAGGTGGATTGTTGTTTGGAATACCCGGAGCCCTTTTCCACATAGGCTCCCATATCCTCAAGTGCGGTTTGTTCCTGTGGGGTAAGGTCGGCCATGGTGTCGGGGTCCGGAGCCACAATTGGCATATTGATATGAATGCCAGCGCAGTGTTCGGTTTCTGTCATTCCCATGCTCTGGGTGACCATGCTGCCCCAGTCACCACCCTGCGCAACGTAATTCGAATAGCCCAGGCGCTCCATGAGTTGGCCCCACATGCGACCAATTTTCTCCACCGATGTGCCGGTGCTGGTGGGTTTTCCAGAGAAGCCATAACCTGGCAGACAAGGTGCTACGACATGAAAGGCATCTTGTGCGCTGCCGCCGTGTGCGGTGGGATCTGCCAGTGCGTCGATAACCTTGTGAAACTCGACAATGGAGCCGGGCCAGCCGTGGGAGATGATCAGTGGTAGCGCATTTTTATGGGGGCTGGTGCGGTGTATGAAGTGAATATCGGTATCGTCGATTTCTGTCAGAAATTGAGGCCAGCTATTGAGTTTGGTCTCAAAGCGGCGCCAATCGTATTCCGTTGACCAATACGCTGCCAACTCACGCGCATAGCGCAATGGTATGCCTTGCTCCCAGCCGTTGCAGGGTTCGTTTTCCGGCCAACGTGCACGTTCCAATCGCTGCTGTAGCTCGTGCAGTTCTGAGTCGGCTATCGCTACTTTAAAAGGGGTGATGTCGGTGTTCACTCGGTGCTCCTGTCGGGAAAAGACCTCAAAGTAGCCAGCGCGAGTAGTCTATGCAAGTGTTTGGCGAAAAGCGTGTGCGATTAAGGGCATAGTCGGAGGCCTGGTCCAGAAAGCTAGGCTGTTCAAAAGATTGAAACATGCCCGGCGGAGCGGGTCGCTATTCCTCCTGCCAGACTCGTCTCAAAGGTTCGCCAAAATCGTCATAGATCACTTTTCGACGTGGATGAGGTAGGCGGCGCTGGCGCTGTGGTGCGCGTGATTTCTTTGCCAGTCGCCGAGCCTCAATCGCGGCGACGACTTCAGGCACAGGCGTGCGCGGGCTTTTGGGTTCAGCGAAAAGGTTGCGGTTAAGAAAGATCGGAGGGTCACTCGGGTCTCTGCCAGATTTCCCGCGCGGAATCTCATTGACTTGGCCGCCTTCCTTTAGGAAGCGTTGGGTTTCCTGCAGCAATTCGTCCCGAATGTCTGCTTTTGAAACGGTTTTTTTCACGGGTCTTTTGTACCGACGAGGAGTGAGCTGCAAACCACCTAGTATACCCCCGTGGTGGGAGAATTATAGAGTCGTGCGCGAGATGATTTGTTGACGCAGCCGCGCTCCGGGTCCTTCCTGCTGCAGCGTAACGGTTCCATCCTTAATAGTTATCCCAACACTGGCGAAGATGGTCTCAAATGCGGGAACCTCTGTGGAGGTTCTGACCTGTTGATAGAGTGACTGAAATAGCAATACCTGGTTCAGTTCATCCAGTTTGTTCACAATTTCCGGTACCGAAAGACGTTGGTTGGCACAGCATTGGTTGAGTTTTTCCAGCGCTATATCCAGTGTTAACTTGCCACCTGATTGCCGGCGTAGACGGACATCGGCTGCCAGGAAATACCACGCACCGCTCCAGTACACGCGCATGAAGCCGCCTTTTTTTCGCAGAGCTGAGCTGACTTCATTCAAGGGTTG
>JAPKAY010000110.1 GCA_028825045.1 Halioglobus sp. | reverse complement strand
CGGAGCTACTCACGCCAGAGCAAATCGCCGAAGAGGTGTCCATCCTCAACATGGGCGCCAAAACACGTTACAAAATTCACGGCGGCTTTATCCAGCGTCGCGGCGGTGTTTCACGTCACGACGCGGTGGCTTGGGCCTACGCCCGGGCAGCCGATAATCTCGGTGTAGATATTATCCAGAACTGTGAGGTGACAGGCTTCGATATAGTCGATGGTGGTATTCGAGGAGTGAAAACTAGTCTCGGGAAAATACGGACTGACAAGGTCGGTATGACCGTGGCCGGGCACAGCAGCGTGGTGGCAGCGATGGCGGGCATCGACCTGCCCATTATAAGCATGTGTCTACAGGCCATGGTCAGTGAACCGGTCAAGCCCTGTTTGAATCGTATCGTTATGTCACCTAAGGTGGGTTGCTACCTATCGCAGTCTGATCGAGGTGAGATGGTGATTGGTGGTGGCGCCGATTCATATACCTCCTATGGCCAGCGCGGCAACCTGCCCACGACCGAATCGGTACTGGGCGCGGTAACAGAACTGTTCCCGACACTGAGTCGAATGAAACTGATGCGACAATGGGGAGGGATTGTCGATATTGCCCCCGATGCAAGCCCCATCGTTTCCAAAACCCCGGTCACTGGATTTTACATTAGCACGGGCTGGGGCACCGGTGGCTACAAGGCGATTCCGGCGGGAGGCGACACCCTGGCTTACACCATTGCCAACGACAAACCTCATCCGCTGGTTGAGCCATTTTCACTGGATCGTTTCGCTAAGGGGCGCCTTGTGGATGAAGGAGCCGCTGCGGGCGTGGCTCACTAGGAGGATTGTATGCTGAAGATTAACTGCCCTTTCTGTGGTCCGCGTACCGAAGACGAATTCACCTGCGGTGGCCAGTCGCACATTGCCCGTCCCGTGACGCCTGCCGAAGTCAGCGACCAGCAGTGGGCAGACTATCTCTACCAACGAATCAACCCGAAAGGTGTTCACTACGAGCGCTGGCGCCATACTTTCGGCTGCCGTCAATGGTTTAACGTGGCGCGGGATACGGTCAGTCATGAGATTTACGCGGTATATCAAATGGGCGAGCCCAAACCGTCAATAACGGAGAAGGGCGTATGAAAAGAACGGTGAAACGCCATGAGCATGCGCGGATTAATGCGGATGATCCTATCCACTTCAGCTTTGATGGTAAGCGCTATCGGGGTTATGAGGGCGACACCTTGGCCTCTGCGCTACTTGCCAACGGGGTAGCGGTTGTCGGGCGGAGTTTCAAAATTCATAGGCCTCGCGGTGTATTTGCGGCAGGCAAGGAAGAAGTGAATGCGTTTGTGCAATTAGAGGAGGGTCCCTACACCGAACCTAATGCGCGCGCCACTCTAGTACCACTATATGCAGATTTAAAAGCGACAGGCCAAAATGCATGGCCCAGTGTTCGCTTTGATGGGTTGGCGATGTTGGGTCTCTTTAAAAGGGTGCTGCCCGCTTCTTTTTATTACAAAACTTTTAAGTGGCCGAGTTGGCATACCTGGGAAGGCCTTGTGCGTCGAATTGCCGGCCTGGGTAAAGCGCCATCTCAGCCTGACCCGCAGACTTACCAGAAACAGACGGTGCATACCGATATTCTGATCGTGGGAGCAGGGCGCGCAGGTTTGATGGCCGCGCTGGAAATTGTTCGCGAGGGTCATCAACGCGTACTGGTACTGGATGAGCAGGAGAAATTTGGCGGCTCACTGCTGGCCAGCGCTGAACAAGCAGACAGAGCTTGGTTGAAAAGAGTACTGGCGGATCTGGCAGGGCGTGACAATGTGACGCTGATGTCGCGTACCACGGTTAACGGATACTATGATCACAATGTGCTGGCCGCGCTGGAACGAGTGGGCAATCACTTAGGCACGCAGGCGGAGCAGTCGCAACCACGTGAACGTTTCTGGCGCATCCACGCGGGACAGGTCATCCTAGCCACAGGCGCTCATGAGCGTCCGCTGGTGTTTCCCAATAATGACCGCCCGGGCATTATGCTCGCGTCGGCTATACGCGAATACACGCACCGCTACGGCCTGACTTTGGGCGATAATGTCGTGTTCTATGCTAATAATGATTCCGCGTGGGATGTCGCGTTGGAGCTTGTGACAGCGGGGATAAAGGTAACGGCGATCGTCGATGTGCGCTCCACCGTAGTGGCGAAATTGCAGCGTCGCGCCACCTTGGCCGGTATCGAGCTAAAACTCGGTTATGCGGTTGTCGATACCCGCGGCCGCTCGGGAATCAAAAAGCTGTTGTTGCGCAAGCTGACGGCAGATCGTGATCATCTCACCGGTCCCAAAGAAAGCCTGAGTTGTGATTTGCTGGCAATCTCCGGTGGCTGGACCCCGGCCATCCACTTGTACTCACAATCCGGCGGCAAACTCATATTCCGAGACGCTGACACCTGCTTCGTTCCCGATGTAGCGAGTCAAGCTGTGACGGTGGTGGGTCGCGCCAATGGTGAGTTTTCTCAACCACTCAATCTACAAGCGCTGTGGTCGACACCGGATGTTTCCTCCGAATATCAATGGATTGACTTCCAATACGATGTGACCGTCTCTGATATTCAACTGGCCGTCAGAGAGAACTTTATCTCGGTTGAGCACGTAAAACGCTATACCACCAACGGTATGTCCATCGATCAGGGAAAAACCAGCAATGTCAATGGCCTTGCCATACTGGCCCAAGAGACTGAGCGGCAGATACCTGAGGTTGGTACAACCCGCTTTCGTCCGCCGTATCACCCAACGACCATAGGTGCCTACGCAGGCAGAGAATTGGGCCCGCTCTATACCCCCGGGTTTCAACTTCCCGCACATGTTTGCCACGTGGCCCTGGATGCACAATTTGAAGATTACGGCGGCTGGCAGCGTCCCGAATATTATCCCCGTCCTGGCGAGGATGAACATCAAGCCATCGCCCGGGAAGTGCTCGCTGTGCGAAATAGTGTTGGCCTGCTCGACTATTCACCTTTGGGTAAGTTGGAGGTACATGGGCATGATGCCCGTGAATTTCTCAATCGCATGTATGCCAACAATATGGTGACCCTCAAGGTTGGGGGAGCGCGCTATGGCCTGATGCTCAACGAAAAAGGCATCGTGATCGACGATGGCGTGCTGGTGTGTCTGGCCGAGGACCATTTTCTGATGCATACCACCAGCGGTGGGGCAGGTACTATCCATCAGGTGCTGGAAGAATGGCTGCAGTGTGAGTGGATGCAGCTCGAGGTGCTGGTGACCAACGTTACTACCCAGTGGGCCACGCTCACGCTGAGTGGGCCCAATGCCCGGCAGGTGTTGGAGAAACTAGACGGTGATATCGATCTTGCCCACGACTCTTTCAGTCACATGCAGTATCGAGAAGGTACGCTTTGCGGTGTGCCTGCGCGCCTATTGCGTGCGAGTTTTACAGGCGAGGTGTCGTTCGAGGTCAGTGTGCCCGCTCGTCATGGTCAGGCTCTCTGGGAAGAACTAATGACCGCAGGGAAGAACTATGGTATCACGCCGTTCGGTTTGGAATCCCTGATGGTTATGCGTACCGAGAAAGGGTATCTGCACGTGGGTGCCGATACCGACGGTAACACCATGCCACAGGACCTGGGTTGGGCCGGCGTGATTGCTAAGAAGCCTGCCGACTTTGTCGGCAGGCGCTCCCTGTCAATCGAGGTGGGTCAGGACGAACAGCGCCTGCAGCTTACGGGCATTGAGTTATTGGATTCTTCAGCAGATATTTTGGCGGGAGCGCACGTGCTTAGTGCAAATGGCGATAGCAGCACAGGTTATGTCACCTCCGCCTATCACAGTCCAACGCTTGGCCGGACCGTGGCGCTGGGCATCGTTGCCGGTGCACATGCTAGACAGGATGAAGAGGTAACCCTATTTTACAATGGCAATCGGCAGGCAGCGCGTCTAGTCAAACCGGGTGGCTATGACCCGGAGGGAGAACGACTCAATGGCTAGTTTGGCAGCACATTCAGCGCTTCAGGTCCAGGGTCTGACCCGGGACGAGTTTTCGGTGCGAGAAATAACAGATAGCGGACTTATTCGTCTGC
>JAPKAY010000109.1 GCA_028825045.1 Halioglobus sp. | reverse complement strand
GCGACCGCTAGTTGCCAGAAATTCATCGCAAAGCCTGACAAAGCCGTCATGCCACTCCAAACGGCCAACGATAGCCCGATAAGGTTGCGTCTGTTCCAACGGTCTGCGACAAGCGCCAAGGGCATTCCTAAAGTGGCATAGAAAATAGCGAAAGCGGTCCCGGACAATAGCCCCATACCGAAATCGGATATGCCTAGGTCTAATTTTATCGGCTCAATAAGGATCGAGAGTATTTGCCGATCAATAAAGTTAAAGGTGTAAACAACGACTAAAACGCCAAGTGTATAACGCTTTACGTGCTCACTAATTAGGGGCCGTGATGCTTCAGACAATGGGATACCTACTGAATCTGGAGGGGGGTTACGAACAATGTTGTGCAGAGATAGTATGTATTAACTGAGTGGCCGTAAAGCTTACTCTGTATCTTAATGCCTCGAAACATCCTGCCAACCTCTGTTCTGATGAATTCTTAATCCAAACACCGAGACATCGACCTGATTTCGGAGAATGAACTACTTTCGGGACCGTCTCATGCCCAGGTCAATGCAGATTTCACAAACTCTGCTCGATACCAGGAAATTCCGGCGAAGGAAAATGAGGCTCTAATGCTGTAATAGGGCTTTCGGCTTTATTTCAAAGTTAAGATTAAGCATTAGCCCCAGCGATTAGCGAACAATCCCTACTTGATGTCCTGGACCCATAGAGACAGCAACATCACAGCGAGTGCCCGGTCAATCCTCACGACTCGATATACAAAACCATCGCTTTCTTGCCTTCTTGCTCTTTAACCTGCTAACTGCGCCTCAAATAGTTTTAGCCTACCTGTCAAAACTACACACAACAGCACCCAGCTAAATTGAGCACCGTTGATGGATCGCGCCACTTTAAAAGAACTGCTAACGCTCGCTTACCCGATGATAATCTCGCAGGGTGCGTTCGCAGTCATGATTTTTACTGACCGTTACTTCATGTCACTTGTTAGTCCAACGCATATGGGCGCATCACTGGCCGGAGGAGTCGCATCGTTTTTTTGCATGTCGTTGTTTATTGGCGTGCTGTCATATAGCAATGCACTGACCGCACAGTATTTTGGACGAAAGCAGTTCGACAAGTGCAGTCTTGTAGTCACTCAGGGCCTGCTCTTAACACTTTTTTTTGCACCTTTACTCCTCGCTATTGGCTACATCAGTCTCGGTTCATTTGAGTTTATGGGGCATGCCCCCGAGCAGGCGGTACTTGCGCAACAGTACTTTATTATCCTGATCTGCGGCGCGATTTTTAGCCTAGGCAAGACGTGTATCGCCTCCTACTTTTCAGGGATCGGCAGAACCCACATTGTTATGATTGCCGACACGGTAGGTGTTGCGATTAACATTCCGCTTACCTGGGCACTGATCTTCGGCTACGGAGAAGTGCCGGCACTGGGTATTGCCGGCGCAGCTTATGCCACTATCATCAGTACATTGATCAGCCTGCTGATATTCTCCTGCTTTTATCTTGAGAAGCGGCACGCTACTACTTTTTTGGTTAAGCAGTCGTTTCGGCTAGACCGAGGGATTCTGCGCAGATTTGTGCGACTTGGATTTCCTTCTGGCATTGAAATGTTTCTTAACGTTGCCGCCTTTAACTTATTCCTTCTGATGTTTCAGTCCTACGGGATAGCCGAGTCTGCATCTGCCGCAATAGTGTTCAACTGGGATATCGTTTCTTATGTCCCGATGATCGGTCTCAATGTCGCTATTATCAGTTTAATCGGCCGACACATTGGGGCGGGTGATACGACACTCATGAGTCAGGTTATTCGGATTAGCTTTATGCTTGGTCTGGGCTACTCCAGTATATTGGCGGTTTTGTTTTATCTGGGCCGAGAACCCCTGGTGGCAATTTTTCTAGCAACCGGTAGCTCAAGCGATATTCAAACACTTGCCTCTTTTATGATGATTGGTTTAGCCACTTACGTCATGGCGGATGCGACTATTCTCGTTGCAGGCGGTGTGCTTCGAGGGGCCGGTGATACACGCTGGCTGATGTGGGCGAGCGTGCTGATCCACTGGTTAATGCTGTTAGCTCAGTACTTTGTAATTAAGGTATGGGCACTAGGGCCAAAGGTTTCTTGGGTTGTGTTCGTAGCCATGATCTTGATGACTGCAATTATGTATTTGCTGCGGCTGGCGAGTTCGCGTTGGCGAACGCCAGAAGCTCTTGCTAGAGTCATGTCAGAACAGTAGTTGATCGCACCGCGCTGAGACGAAGGACAATTGGCCTTAAAACGGTTCGCGAAGCTGCACAGTGAATGCATACCGGAGTAAGATTAAAGGCGACTGATTAACAACGGCTACGCGGGCTCGAAGTAAAGTAGCGTCGCGCTGTCTTGGCGTTGGAAAACGGGTTTTACGGCCATGCCGATAATCAACGCTTCAGGCGCAATATTGACCATTACCGAATTCATTCGAACGCCCTCGTCCAGCTCGACAACGACAATCAATTGAGGAATATCATCAGCGAATTGCGGCGCAGTTGGTCTGCGTGCCACTGTGTAACTGTAAAGGGTGCCGTTACCAGTCACCTCCTTCCAGACAAGGTTAGGTGAGAGACAGCCGTTACAGTGACTACGTGGATAAAAAACCCAGGCGGCACAGTCGTTGCAGTGTTGCAGTATCACCTGATGATTGGCCAATCCATCCCAAAAGGGTTCGCTATTCGGAGTCGGAATGGGTGAAGGTTTATTTGACGCCATTTTACGCTCCCTCCAGGATTATTGCCGACTGCTCACTCATAATTCCACCTGTGCCAGTGATGAGGGCTGCATTGCAATTGGCGACCTGACGGCCATCTGCTCTACCCATTATTTGTCGGACACCTTCCACTGGCTGTGACATACCACCGGCCATCCCCGCAGCTTGTCCCGCGCCTAGTTGTCCACCGTGAGTATTGACCGGGAAGCTGCCGCTGAAAGTTAGGTCATTCTCATTGACGAAAGTGGTGCCCTCTCCCTTGTTACAAAACCCTGAGTCCTCAATCGTTAAAAGCACTGTGATGGTGTAACAATCATAAGCTTCAAGCACATCAACATCTTTGGGCTTTTTCCCGGACATCGCGAAAGCACTTGCCGCTGCCGGCCCAACAGGTGAAATGGTCATGTCTTTGGCATAGGTTACGGACCTAGTCGTCAGCCGCTCGCCGAACCCCGTCACATAAACCGGGCGATGTTTGCATTTTTTGGCCAGACGCTCACTCACTACTACGACCGCACTTCCCCCTGCGCACGGCATGACAATTTCAAGAATGTGTAGCGGATCTGCGATCATTTTGCTCTGTAATACATCGTCTATAGTAATCGGTTCACCGTAGAAAACGGCATTGGGATTGCCTTGGGCGTTGGTCCGCTGATCGACCGCTATTTTTGCTAGTGCCCGTTCGTCATAACCATAGGTAGCGGCGTAGCGCTGGGCTATTAGCGCGTAGCCTGCATTTTGCGCAACGTTGCCATAAGGTACGTCATACTCTGCTTGAGGCGAACCCCATTTGGCACTGGTAGATCCGTAGACTCGGGCAGGATCTTTGACAGGTGGGTTTGGGTTGGATGGAATCGGTAATCCGGGGGCAGCGCAGACAACCGCTTCGCAGATTCCCATTTCAATCGCAGCGGCGGCTCGCCAGATCATGCTAACTGAGGATGCTCCTCCAAGATCAACGGTTTCTGCGAAATTGACCTGCAGGCCTAGATACTCAGCAATCGTGGCAGGCGCAAACATCGCGGACTCTGGAATGGCTGCGCAACACAGACCATCAACATCGTGTTTGCTAAGTCCAGCATCTGCGAGGGCCAATTGGGTAAGTTCGGCCCACTGCTCCAAGAAAAACTTCCGTTTGCCCGTGTACTTTCGAACATTTTTGTAATCGGCGATGCCTGTTACCGCCGCGCGGCCCTTTAAACCCATCAGAACAATTCCTAGCTTTAAGAACGGCTACTATCGCAGAAAGAACTGTAATTAAGGATATTAACGACCAATTTTAATCAAGACTAGGGTCGTTTATAGTAAAACCCGTTGGCTAGGACTATCCTGCCCGATAGGGTTTTACACGCACGCACAAGTATAGGAAAAGCAGATGTCGAGAGAGCAGCT
>JAPKAY010000060.1 GCA_028825045.1 Halioglobus sp. | reverse complement strand
CACGCTGTGCTACGGGGTTTTTTTATGGGTTATGCATGCGGTGGGCGGGCGTGGGATTAATCTGGTCCGGTTGACCTGGACTCACAAGAGTGCCGACCTTCTCATGCCGATGGCTACTTGTTGCAATACGATGTGGCGTTGACCCGGATGATCAAGCCTCACGATATTGTGTTGTGATTAAAAAGAAAACTTAACGCCCACGCCGGCAATTCCAGCATCATAGCTGGTATCAAAATAGAGGTACTCGGCGTAGATATCGATGGTGTCCAGTATGTCGAGGCTCGCGCCCACGCCGTAGTATGCTTTCTGATCGTTTTGTTGATCGCGCATTCTCGAGGTTTTTGTCTCCGCATCGAGAAAGGCCAAGCCTCCTTTTGCATAGAACTCGAACATCGGGCCAAGCGGTAACGCCAGCACCCCGCCCGCAGTTATCGCACTGGCCTCTAGTTTCAGATTATTGTTGCTAGTGTTGCCTAGATCGTAATAACCCGCCTCGACTGACACCATGAAGAAGTTGGTATCAAGAAAGTTATAGCCGATGAAGCCCGAGGGGGTTGTATCATCGCCGGCGTCCGTGTCGGCTCGGTAAATACCTGCGCCGATGTATACGCCATCGGCCTGTGCGGGCGCAGTTGATCCAAAAGCGAGCAGGGTGAACATCAGCAGCTTTATTACCCGTGGTCTAGTCTTGTCCATGTTTTGTATTCCCCGACGATTAGCTGTGGTGAATACCACAGAGCGTAAAAACGACTGCCACAGGCTACCTTCGGTTACGTATGATTGCAATTTGTCTGCGCTCAAACCAGTTTAAGATGTCTCTGACACAGTATGCTCGCGACATCTTTGTATAGACCGGACTCGAGCGAAGAAAGGGTTTTGTGAGTATCCGTGAGCGCGGTTAGCGTGGTTTCCTTTAGGTTCGTTGCAAAGACAGGTCCAGTTTAGCTTGTTAGATAGTTTTTGAGGTCAACTTCATCTATCTGGCCGGCCGGTAGAAATTTCCGAGCATAAACTAAGTAGACCTCGTCCCGCAAAAACAACTCAAAGCAGTCTCTGTCAATGTGACTGTCCTGCACCATTTTGTACATAATATTTAACGCTGTACTGACTGGTTTGGCTTTCTTGTATGGCCTGTCCGATGCTGTTAGTGCCTCAAAAATATCTGCTATAGCAAGAATGCGGTCAGGGATACTCAGCTGTTCTCCAGTGAGTTTTCGCGGGTACCCCGATCCTGTCAGGGTTTCATGGTGCGTAGACGCATAGCGCGGTACGTTATTGAGTTCCTCAGGGAACGGCAGGCTTTCCAGTATCTTTATGGTACTTATCATGTGTTCGTTGATCTTGAATCTGTCTTCCTTGGTGAGTGTGCCACGCGACACGGAGAGGTTATAGATTTCACCGAGATTGTAGAGGTGCTTTGGGATGTCCATATTGATACCAAACTCCGGTGGGTAGTCGGTCGTTTGCTCCCTCTCGATGATGTGCTCGGGTTTATCACTCAATAGATTTTCAGTGGCCGGAAGCGTGGATGTGGGCAGCGATGCACGCAGTTCTTCAAGAGGGGACAGGCCGAGGCGGTCATCAAAAAACCGCTGCCAGGTGGTTGTCGCAATCGTTTGTAACCGATTCACTTTATCTTTGTCTAGAAATTCACCGCCAACATTGCAATGAGCAACGAAGGAAAACTGCTCCTGTAGCTCGCACTGCCTGGCCTCAAGTTGGTCAGCAAATTTCTTACTTCGCTCAGGCGCTTCAGCACGCTGTTTCAAATAATCGATTTGGGCATCGCGCCACAGTACTTCAAAGCGCATGCGGACTTCATGAATGCGATTGTAGATCGTTTCCAGTTTGCTCCCCTTGTCGACAATATGTTCAGGGGTGGTAATCTTGCCGCAATCATGTAGCCAGGCAGCGATGCGGTATTCACGCCATTCGTCGTCCGTGTTGAGACTGAATTGTTGAAATGCTGGAAGGTTGCTGTCTGAGGCGTGCTCCGCCAACAGAAGAGCCAGCTCCGGGACACGCTTGCAGTGGCCGCCTGTATAGGCAGATTTGTCATCAATTGCCTGAGCGATGAGCTCAATGAAGGAATCCATTAACGCGCGCTGCGCAAGTTCGTGCGACTGAATGGAGGACACCATACTCACCATCGACTCCGAGAGTTCGTCCAGCTCTTTTATATGGGATGTAATGCGCCGAACCTTGGTGTACTCACGCCGCTGTACCTTATCGTTCTCTATGGCTAATTGTTTGATTGGTCGCACAATGGGATTTGCGAATAGCCAGGATAGTGGTAGCAAGCATAGGAGGAAGGCCCCCGTGATGAAGATGGACAGTTTCACCTGGCTAAGGAAGGGCGCCACTACCGACTCGCGCGACGTTAAAATCCCCATGAAAAGTGGATTTTCACTATCATCAGTGGGTGCCGCGTAGGCGAGAAAGGCTTCGCCTTTTATGTCCGTTTCAATCAGTTCTCCATGTTGATTCGATTCGGCTGCTATACGGATCAGAATGTCATTGGGAACGACGTTAGATAGCGCGGTTTTTGTATCCTCGTCTAGGGCAAGCCACTTATCTGAGAGAAACTGATAATGCTCCGGCTCGATGGCTGCGATTGCGCGGTCCAGTAGTTGACGAAGTTGCATCCTGTCATTCGCGACCAGAATATGCAGTTTATCCGGGAGTTCAACTTCACCAAAATTGACACCGCTATGGTATCGCATACCCATAAGAAAGTAGCTGCGCGCTACATAACGCATAATAATCTCGTTATCCAGGGCAGCGGCTGCCTCGCCAGCCAACACTAGTTCCAGTGCCTTGAGAGTGGACTCAGTTTCTATAATAGTCACTTGTGGAAAGCGAGCACGAACAGTCGATATGATCGACCAACCTTCGGGGATAGCTAACTGCCTTCCATTTAACTGAGCCAAATCTGAAATGGGGTCTTGATGCTCCAGCGTCGCCAACGCGTAAGGCAGCTCGGCATAACTAAGGCCTGGTAGGCCCATCTTACGACGGGTGTCTGTCAAAATAACCGACTGTAGCAGGTCTATTTCTCTTTTCTCGTAGAGTTGCACGAGCGCTGGCCAACTGTATCCGTTGGTAAATCGCAGCTTCAAACCCGTCATTTTTGCTATTAATTTTATAATGTCGACAGAGTAACCACTTGGGTGTCCTGCGATGCTGTAGTCGAATGGTGGCCAGTTTAATTCGTTGGAGACATTCAGCGCCGGCTGTGCGGCTACAAATTCTTTTTCTTCATCGGTTAACATTAATTTCGGGTTAGGAAGATCAGGTTGTCGGTTTTCGTAATCCAGGTTTGAAGCGATAACTTCGCCGACACTATTAAATAAATAAACATCCCCATGCTCAGATATTCTGTGTTCGCTTAGGAAACCGGAGATCGCGGTCAGTGTCATATCGATGGCCACGACCATGTCTGAATCTTTGATGCGTTTTGAAACTGTTCGACCAGGTGCTCCTAGCTGCTCGAATATGTAGGGCTCGGAAAACTGGGCGGAGTCAGAAGTGCTGGCGCTTATATACCAAGGGCGTTGATGCACATCAAAACCTGTGGCATCCGAACGTGATAGACGAACATCCATATTTTCATTCAGGTAGCGATAGCGGCGCTCCTGTCCACTTTCCCCCTCTTGTAGTGTAATGATCAGCCAACGATCAGTATGGAGTGCGCGCAGTTTTTTGCGTGCAGTATCGCTGGCATCGAGGTTAATGACCGTGAACAAACTG
Source organism: Halioglobus sp. (assembly GCA_028825045.1). Lineage (GTDB taxonomy): Bacteria > Pseudomonadota > Gammaproteobacteria > Pseudomonadales > Halieaceae > Marimicrobium. Next base: position 15,747 of record JAPKAY010000060.1, on the reverse strand, counting down.
CCGTCAGCACCGGCGAGGTAGATGCCATAATACAGAGGGTTTTTTTGCAACACACGGACAAGAATTTCTATTCGTGCGGCTTCTTCAGTCGGGTCGAGAAGTGCGGGGTTGTCCGCTAGCAAATCAATGATATTGGCATTTATTCTTCCGACGCTTCGAAGTTCACCTGCGACGCTCGATGAGGCGGTGGCGTAGAGGTCTGCTGCGGCTTCTCGAGCCATGGACTGGCCGAAGTAGTATTGCAGACTGATAGCAAGGCCGGCGGTTAGAATGGTGGCGACAATAACGACGGATATTACGGTGAGTTGTATGGTGGCGCGCATGTTGCCAAACAGCGAACTTATTATTGCCATACAACCGTGTCCGCTGAGCTCGAAAAAGGAAAGCATACCATGCATCAAGGGGTATGGTTGCGGCATCGAGTTGGTACAGAAAAGGCGATCGATGCAAATAAATCACGCCGCCGGAGGGTTTTCTGGCGCGTTTCAATCCGGTAGTGCTCCGCCAATACGTTACGGATCTGCACGCCCGGTCAGCTTCTGACTCAAAGCCTAATCGCACTCGGCGGGCCACGCTATGATCGTGTATTTGCCAGGCCGGGTCTTAACAGAAACACTTCTGTGTCCAAAGGCACTCTTTTCCAAAAAAAACCGTCATGTTTTCATTGCGGCCTCCCGGTTATTGTTGGGAGGGCATGTAAGCAGCCTGATTATGGCCCGATGGTGTGTACCCCTGTGGCCGTCAAAGAGCTCAATGGCTAAGCAGTTGTCGTTACTGCAGTGAAAAGTTCATCGCCATCGTCATCGGGGGCCTTGAAGGCGAATAAAACCGCAAACAATACAGCCATACGGCCGGTGAGAGTGGCGCCCCGGGACTAAATCTCTGAACCATCCACGGGTGACAGCTTATTTACTGGAAAAGCTAAAAGTACTGGAAATAGCAGGGTGATAGGAGTTGTTTGGGTTTTTCACGAGCTTGGTTGTGGCGTTCTCGAGTGTGTTTAGCTGGATGGGGAATAATAGTGAAATACCATTCCAAACGGTTATATCACCTTGATTATCGCTCTAATTTATATCGGCTGCTACCTGCGGATTGTCGCAGTTATTTCGTCATACGCTTCAGGTCTTAGGCTTGGTTGTCGGAGGAAGGGTTCGCCCGCCATATTCAATTGACAGATTCAACGACAGGTTGATTGATCACCTGGTGTGTTGCACGGCGCCCGGCACCTGATACCATCATTGCGATGCCTGTTTCCCCAAAATCTGCTGTACACCTTTCCGCTTCGATAGTGCTCCACAACAGTTCCATGGTGTTTTTTCGACGAACGTTACAAAGTTTGCAGCACTCAGCAGATGTGGCCTACAAGGCAGGGAGTTTGAATCAGCTGGTGGTGTATGTCGTCGACAATGCTTCGAATGAGGAATACCGGGCACAACTCGCCCGTGAGGTGAAATCATGGCCATTGAATGATTTTTTCGATGTGCAGCTTGTTTCGCAGCCGGTCAATCGCGGCTTTGGGCATGGCCACAATGCGATACTTGAAAAACTCACCAGTGATATTCATCTGGTGTTGAACCCAGATGTTGAGCTGGAGGCTGGCACTCTTCATGAAGGGTTATCTGCATTACTGTCAAGTGAAGGCGTCGTGCTGTTGAGCCCCCGTGTGTTGGGGCCTAATGGGGAGCAAGAATTCTTATGTAAACGCTACCCCTCCGTTCTTGTCCTGCTATTGCGGGGTTTTGCACCGGAATTTGTTTGCCGGATATTTCGCAGGCGGCTGGCTGCCTATGAGATGCGTGACCTGTGTGCAGGTGAAGAAGGGGCTGATATTTCTATCGCCAGCGGCTGCTTCATGCTCACCCGTACTGCAGCCTTGCGCGCGATCGAAGGGTTCAATGAGGATTTCTTTTTGTATTTTGAAGATTTCGATTTGTCTTTGCGCATCAGGCAACAGGGCCGCCTGGTATTTGAACCTGCCATGTGCATTGTTCACCAGGGGGGCTATGCCGCGAGTAAAGGCTTTCATCACCTGAGGTATTTTATTACGTCTGGTATGAGATTCTTCAATCGCAACGGCTGGCGCTGGGTGTAGCCGTCTGTGGATAGCTGTTAAACTGACTCTGTGCCAGCGGGTTGTAATTTTCAGGAGCAATAATGAATGAAGTGAGGCGAGCGACTTACCTCGACGCCATTGGTGTCGTCAGCTATGTGTCGCGACAACAGCAGCCCGGTGCGGCGGTGACACGGCGTATCGAAGTGGTGCCGGATGCACCTTCAGTTACCCCTGCGCGGGCGGAGCTATTTGCCAAAGAACCGGTGAAGCCCAGTCGTGCTGCGGATTTGGCCGAAACAAAAATGGTGCCGCAACCCCAGCAGCTCGGGGAAACCGTTCCGCGGTTTAGTCTTTCAGCGATAGTCGCTGGTCGCTGGCTATGGATAGAAGACCTGGCAGGAATGCCACTTGCCACAGATCAAGTTCAGCTGGTCCAGTCCATGGCGCGGGCATTACTTATCGCGCAGGCTCAAAATCAAGCAAAAGACACCGCGGCTTTACTACTTCCTGACCTGGCCAAGCCCGATGTAGAGCAGTTTCATTGGCCCATACACAACAACCGCCAATTTGATCTGAATGCCACTGCTGCAAGGGCCGGTGTGGCGGCATTTGTTAACAGACGCTTGGAACAGCACGGATGTGCCGGTTTGATTCTCCTTGGGAAGGTCAGCACTACTTGGATACCCGCGCAGGAGTTGAGTATTCCCACCGTGTGCACGGCTGCTAGCGCTGAAATACTGGCCAGCCCCTCATGCAAGCCAGTTGTCTGGCGGGAATTACTACCGCTTGCCAACAGGGCTTGAATGGCCCAAGACCGTCATAGAGTTTCGGCCCAATGCTAACAGTACCAACCCTGGCACATGTTATAAGGTCTGCAGGCCCCCCAGATGCAGAACGTTTGGCTTCTATCGAGGCACAGGTCAGTGTCAATCCCTGGAGTGAGCGACAGTTTGTTCGTGCTTGTAGCGAGCTTGAACGTGATACCCAAAGCGTTCTGGTGGCACACGAAAATGGTCAGGTAGACGGTTTTATCGTATTTTCGCAGGTCCTGGACGAGGCTAGTATTCACAACATTGCTATACAGCCGAACTGTCAGGGGAGGGGGCTGGGGAAGGTGCTCTTGAAGGCCGCCCTGACGCAAATGGAACGCAACTGCGCCACCCGGTGCCTGCTTGAGGTTCGCGAGTCGAATGTGATCGCGCGCAGACTGTACGCCCGATTCGGTTTTGATGTGGATGGTGTCCGTAAAAGTTATTATCCTACGCACAGCGGACGAGAAGACGCTTTACTGATGTCCCGTGAGTTAAAAGGAATCGCAGATGAACGTGCTTGAAACCGAATGGTGGACCATGGCGATTCCACCGGAGTGGTGGGCCGATACCGAGGAGGATAGTATTCTCGTTGGTGATCGCGATGAGGTCGGTTGTATTGAGATTAGCACCTTAGTGAAGGATGAAGGTGACTTCGCGCAAGGCGCAGCGAAAGATATTGCCGAGACTGAGTCAGAGCAGTCCGTGGAATGGCAGGCTGTCACGCTGGGCGAGTTTCAGGGTTACCGAAGTAGTTATGTTGACGAAGACACAGCTGTGCGCGAGTGGTACGTGACTCACGGTGCGCTGCTGCTTTTTATTACCTATAGCTGCGATGCGGAAAATGGCGGCATGGACGACGCCGCGGTAAATGAAATCCTGGATACGCTTCTGGTTCAGGAAGTTAGTTCTTAAAAAAGAACTAAGAGGCGGTACCCGTCACACGCACGCGCTTGGCACCTTTCACCGGCGCGGCTTTAATTGCGTCCTGACGTTTCTTAATGCGATCATCAATCAGGTTCTTAACGGCGATAATCAATCCGGTGAAGAGAAATGCACCGGGTGGCAGGATCGCCAGTAGGAAGGGCTGATAGTCCTCGAAAAGCACCACCTTCCAATGCACTGCATCCGCTCCAAACAGCAAGTCCATATTTGCGAACAGGGCGCCGGTACCGGTCAGTTCACGCATTCCACCGAGTAAAACGAGCACGGCGGAAAAGCCCACACCCATAATTAATCCATCGTACAAGGATGGTCCCACGGAATTCTTGGCGGCAAAGCCGTCGGCTCTGCCGAGAATGACACAGTTGGTGGTAATCAGAGGTAGAAAGATGCCTAGTATCTGAAACAGTTCATAGGCAAAGGCTTGCATCAGCAGTTCGATACAGGTGACCGCTGCGGCGATAATCATAACGAAGGCAGGGAGGCGCACTGCGTCCGAGACAATGTTGCGTATCAATGACACTGATGTATTGGAAATGATCAGCACCATCGTGGTGGCCAGTCCCAGTCCGATAGAGTTGACCACGCTGCCGGAGACCGCGAGCAGCGGGCAGAGTCCCAGCAATTGTACAATCGCCGGGTTGTTCTTCCACAGTCCATTAAGGGACAGGTCTGCGTAACTGACTTGTGCCATCAGGAATCATCTCCAACAGGTGTCTCATCCGGTTCTTCGAATAAGAGCTTTCGGTGAGCCTGCGCATATTGTAAGGCTCCAAGTGTCGCCGCGACAACTGCTCGGGGCGTAATGGTGGCCCCGGTGAACTGGTCAAATATACCGCGATCCTTTTTCACTGCCCAGCCCTCAGGCTGGGGATTGGTCAGTGAGTGGCCATCAAAGCTTGTAATCCAATCGGATTTTTTAATGTCTACCTTATCGCCCAGCCCCGGGGTCTCACGGTGATTGAGAGCACGTACTCCGGCGACTGTGCCATCGCGATTGACTCCGACGATGAGGTCAATGGCGCCCGTGTAGCCATCAGGTGCGACCGCCGGGAGGATGACTGCCACGACTTTACCTTCCTCGCGGGCGACGTAGATGCGTTTATCCTGTCTCAGGCCCAACCCAACAGACTGTGGGCCGACGGGAAGTGTATCGTCCAGCATGGAGTTGTCGTGTCGGCTTCTGGGAACAATTTGTAGCAGTGCCCTCTCCTCGGCTTGCCGAATTTGCAGGGCGATATCGTCTTTGGTCAGTAAATAGGTTCCCGCAATCAGCAGGGTGGTGCATACCGCGAAGAGCGCGAGTAGAACGCTGTTGCGAGTAATCGATTGGCCCAACATCTTACTTTCCCTCCGGTTTTTTGTTGTGGCCATAGGTGCGTGGCTGGGTGTAGTAGTCGATAAACGGTGCTGCGAAATTCATGATTAGTACTGCAAATGCAACCGCGTCTGGGTAACTGCCCCGCACGCGGATCACGTAAATCAGAACACCAATCAGTGCACCGTAGATCAGGCGACCTCGCAGCGAGACTGCCGACGTCACGGGGTCTGTGACGATGAAAAAAGCCCCAAACATCGTTGCACCGCTGAGCAGGTGGAACAGAGGGGAGCCGCCACTTGCGGAACTGCCGCCGTCGTAAAATAGGGCGGCCAGCAGAGAGAGACTTGCCAGCATAGCCAAGGGCGCATGCCAGGTGAATATTCGCTGGTACAGTAGCCACGCCCCGCCCGCTAAAAAGGCAATATTGGCCCACTCCCAACCTACACCGCCCCAGCGGCCGAACTGGGGGTTTTGTTGCCACAAGTCTTCCATTAGCAGGCCGGTGTTCTGTCGCATAATATCAAGCGGCGTCGCCATGGTAATGCCATCAAAGGAGGCCGGCAAAAAGCAGGCCTTAATAGCTTCAAGCAGACCGGGTAATTCGCCCATGCCGCGCGGTGGTGCCCAGGCTGTCATTTGCACAGGGAAGGAGATGAGCAGGATGACATAGCCCGCCATGGCCGGGTTGAAGGGGTTGTAGCCGAGGCCGCCGTACAGTTGTTTGGCGAGCAGTATTGAGCTGGCGATACCGATGGTGATCAGCCACCAGGGTGCATAGGGCGGCAGCGCAATGCACAGTAGAAAAGCTGTTACCAGGGCGCTGCAGTCTTTTAGATAGAAACCCAGCGGGCGTTTTCTCAGCAGCAGCGCGAGGCTTTCACATAGCAGCGCCACAATGCTGCCGAAAAGCACATTGACCAAAGTGCCGAAACCGAAAAAATGGGTGAGTACAATGATACCCGGCACGGTAGCGAGCAACACATTTTGCATGACTCGCTGAGTGCTCATGGGGCCATGAGCGTGGGGTGAGGTAACGCGCAGCAGAGCCATGTTAAGCGTTCTCCGCTTCATTTCGCTGGTCTTGCGCTGCACTGATTTTTTCAGTGAGTCGAGCCACGCTGGCTTCCAGCGCCTCGATCACTTTTTCCTCTTCGCCATTTTCACGGCTGCGGGCCAGGGTGTTCTGGGATTTTTGTAAACGCTGCTGCAGTTTTTCCAGTTGGGCCTGCGCTTTCTCGCTCGGGCTCAACGCTGCTTCGGAGGCGCGCGCTGCCATCGCCTTTTCTATCGCTGCTTGAGCAGCGTTAGTTGGCGGGTTTTCTACCGGCGCTGCTGTTGGGGTCTGTTGAAATTCCTGCAGCGCCTGTTCAGCGACTTCTAACTTGGCGCGAGTTTTGTCCACGCCAAGTTGTAGGGCGCTTACGAGGTCGCTGCCTTCAGCGGTTGCTTGGTCGAGCTTGGTGCTAGCGGTATCCAAGCGCTTGCGGGTGGTGACAACTGCTTGCTCCAGTCTTTCGAGTTCGCTTACGGTGCTTGCGCCGCTTGCCTGTTGTGCTGCTTTTTTCGCCTGGGCACGTTCGATCGCGGCCTGAATCGGGTCTTCAGCTCCACCATCCGCCTGTTGTGCGCGCGCTTCGGCGGCTTGTTTGCGTGCCGCGCGTTTGGCCTCTTTCTCATCGGCGGCCTGATCAAGTCGCTCCTGGCGCGCTTCGAATCGAATTCGTGAATGTTCCGATTTTTCATGTTCGTGTCGCAAATGGACAATCTCTGCCTTGGAGGCGCGATAGTATTGCACCAATGGAATATTGCTGGGGCAGGCATAGGAGCAGGCACCGCACTCGATACAATCGAATAGATTATGCTCCTCGAGCTTTTCGAGTTCTTTGCCCTGAGCAAACCAGAACATCTGCTGCGGCAGCAGTGACACTGGGCATGCTTCGGCGCATAAGCCGCAACGAATACACGCCTGGGCCGGTGGTGGGGTTGGCAATTCGGACTCGGTTGGCGCGAGCAGGCAGTTGGTAGTTTTGACGATGGGCACATCTGAATCGGGTACCGTAAAGCCCATCATCGGTCCGCCCATGATTAGCCGGTTGTTCTTCTGTGCCTGGTAGCCGGCTTTTTCCAGCAGATAGCGCATGGGTGTGCCGATTAGCACCTGGAAGTTTTGTGGCTCGCGCACGCTTTCCCCGGTAACAGTAGTAATCCTGGAAATCAGTGGGTGACCGAGCACCACCGCCTCGTAAATAGCGACTGCACTGCCGAGATTTTGACACACCACACCGACCTGTGAGGGAAGCCCGCCACTGGGAACCTGTTTGCCGGTGAGAATTTCGATGAGTTGTTTCTCGCCGCCAGACGGGTACTTAGTGGGAAACTCGACAATTTCGATACCGGTTCCCTCTGCCGCAGCGCGCAGCGCAGCGAGTCCTTCGGGTTTATTGTTTTCCACTCCGATGAGAGTTTCCTGCGGCGCGATGATATGGCGCAGGATTTTTGTGCCTTCGATAATTTGGTCAGCCCGCTCCCGCATCAGAATATCATCGGCGGTGATATAGGGTTCGCACTCGGTGCCATTGATGATCAGGGTTTCAATGTGTGTGCCTTCCTTGACCGACAACTTGACTGAACTGGGGAAGCCGGCTCCGCCCATACCTGCAATTCCTGCATTACGGATAAGATCGATTAATTCGGTTTTGTTCAGTGCCTGGTAGTCCGGCGGGATTTGTCTCTGGAGCCATTCATCCTTGCCGTCGGTGGCAATTACAATGCAGGGTGCAAGATGGCCAGAGGGGTGCGCGATCAGCCGATCTTCGATGGCGATCACGGATCCGGAAGAGGGTGCATGCTTCGGCACACTGACGAAGCCGCGAGCCTCAGCGATTACCTGTCCCTTTAAGACATGGTCTCCAATGGATACCACCGGATGCGCCGGTGCTCCAATATGCTGGGAGAGGGGAACAGTGAGCTGTGGTGGAATTCCGGCGTCTGCAATCGGCGTACGCACGGACTGATGTTTATTTTCAGGTGGATGAATACCGCCGTGAAAGTTGTAGGTTTTTCTCATGCTGCCCTTTCCTGCGATGATTCATCGGCAGATACGTCGGAGGCAATGACGTCTGCGCGGCGGCTAATAGGGTCCGGTAATTGCCAATGCCAGGATTGCAGTGATTCCTCTTCACGCAGCATGTCGATACAGTCGACCGGGCAGGGCTCAACGCACAAATCGCAGCCGGTACATTCGCTGGCGATTACCGTGTGCATTTGCTTGGCCGCGCCGAGAATGGCGTCCACGGGGCAGGCCTGTATGCATTTGGTGCAGCCAATGCATTCATCTTCGCGGATGAAGGCTACAGCGGGGGCCAGCTTTTCTTCGCCGTGCTCCTCGTCCAAGGGAATAGGCTCGACGTCCAGTAAGTCGGCCAGTGCTTGGATTCCCGCTTCCCCGCCGGGAGGGCATTTGTTGATGTCTTCGCCATTGACGATGGCCTCCGCATAGGGACGGCAGCCAGGATACCCACACTGGCCGCATTGTGTTTGTGGCAGGATGTTGTTGATCTCGTCGGCGATTGGATTGCCTTCGGTCTTGAAGCGCACTGCGGCGAATCCCAGAAGCGCACCAAAAACGGCAGCGAGTCCAACCAGGGTTAGCAGGGCGGCAATCAGCGGATACTGGAGTAGGAGATCAATCATGCGTGCTTACACCAGCCCAGCAAAACCCATGAAAGCGAGCGACATCAGGCCGGCAGTAATCATGCCAATGGCCGGCCCTTTGAAGGGCATGGGAACGTCAGCGACGTTCAGGCGTTCACGCATGGCGGCGAACAAAACGAGTACCAAAGAGAATCCCGCGCCGGCACCAAAACCATAGACTAGTGCTTGTAGAAAGGTGTGATCTTTGCTGATGTTCAGCAGCGCCACACCTAAAACAGCGCAGTTGGTTGTGATCAGGGGCAGGTAGACACCTAGAACACGGTGCAGCAGGGGGCTGCTTTTACGCACTACCATCTCGGTAAATTGCACCACCACTGCGATCACCAGGATGAAGGCAATGGTTTTCAGGTAGCCCAATCCCAAGGGTTGCAGCAGGAAATGATAGGTGAGGTTGCTGCATGCTGAGGCGAGGGTCAGTACAAACGTGGTTGCCATGGACATCCCCATGGCGGTTTCGAGTTTATTCGACACACCCATGAACGGGCACAGTCCGAGGAACTGCACCAGCACAAAATTATTGACCAGGATCGCTCCGATCAACAACAGGGAATAGTCTGTCAACATTGGTTGGTCTCTCACTACGCGTCGGAAGAATGTCGTCGGGCGCGTATTCTTGTTACAGATCGCTATTCTAGCGTTTACAGCGCATGAACACAGTATGAATTTGCAAACTATTACCCATTAGTCTGCGATTTGCTTATAACTTATTTCACCTGCATACCAGGCTTGGCGCCCGTGTGTGGCTCCAACAGGAACAGTTCCTTCTCGCCGGGGCCGGCGGCCAGTACCATACCCTCGGAAACGCCAAAACGCATTTTTCTGGGTGCCAGGTTGGCGATCATCACGGTCAATTTGCCCACCAGTTCGTCCGGTTGATAAGCTGATTTGATGCCGGCAAGCACCTGCCGGTTACCTGATGGGTCACCATCTTCACCCAGGCTCAAGGTTAGGCGCAGGAGTTTGTCTGCTCCTTCCACGTGTTCAGCGGCTACGATCTCCGCAATTCTCAGGTCAATTTTAGCAAAATCGTCAAAATTGATGGTCTCGCTGGGCGGCTTAGTTTTACCGGCGGCGACGGTAGCGGATGCCTCCGCTTCCTGGGATTCTTTACTGTCTTCGATCATGGCTTCCACCTGCTTAACATCGATACGGGTAATGAGCGGCTCGAACGTTGACAATGGGTGTCCGGTCAGTGGCGCTTCCAGGTCTGTCCAGTTCAGCGGACAATTCAGGAACGCCTCGCTTTTGTCAGCCATGGCAGGCAAGACCGGTTTGAGATAAGTCATCAGTACCCGAAACAGGTTGATTCCCACGCTGCAAACCTCATGCACTTGCTCTTCTGTGCCGCTTTCCTTGGCCAGCGACCAGGGCTTTTTTTCATCGATATACTGATTGGCCTGATCAGCCAGGGCGATGATTTCACGTATCGCCTTGTTAAATTCCCTTTGTTCATACAGGTCGGCGATAGCGTCACCCTTGGCGATGAAGCTTTTTACCAGGTCTTTTTCGGCACAGTGGTCTGACAGCTGGTTGTCAAATTGCTTTCGCAGGAAGCCGGCGCAGCGACTGGCAATGTTCACGACCTTGCCGACAACGTCTGAGTTTACGCGCTGGACGAAATCTTCAAGATTGAGGTCGATGTCATCTATCGACGCGCTGAGCTTGGCGGCAAAGTAATAGCGCAAATACTCGGCATCCAGGTGCTTCAGATAGGTGCTTCCCTTAATGAAGGTGCCGCGGCTCTTGGACATCTTGGTGCCATTCACGGTTAGAAAGCCATGGGCATAGATGGCAGTCGGTGTGCGCAGTCCAGAAGACTGCAGCATCGCCGGCCAGAAGAGCCCGTGAAAATTGATAATATCCTTGCCAATGAAATGGTATAGCTCTGTGTCTGTACCCAGTTGCCAGTAAGAGTCGAAATCGTGTCCCGTGCGATCACAATAATTCTGAAAGCTGGCGATATAGCCAATGGGGGCGTCCAGCCACACATAGAAAAACTTGTCAGCTTCGCCAGGAATTTCAAATCCGAAGTAGGGTGCGTCGCGACTGATGTCCCACTCTTGCAGACCGACTTCTGTCCATTCCTTCAGTTTGTTGGCGACCTGCGACTGCAGCGTATCGGAGGCGAGCCAACGCTTGAGCATGGCTTCAAATTCGGGCAGCTTGAAAAAAAAGTGCTTGGACTCTTTTTCGATGGGCTTGGCCCCGGAAATCGCAGACACCGGATTGAGTAACTCCATCGGGCTGTAAGTAGCGCCGCAGGCCTCGCAGTTATCCCCGTACTGATCTTCTGTTTTGCAGCGGGGGCAAATACCCTTAATAAAGCGGTCGGCCAGAAATAACTGCTTTTCCGGATCAAATGCCTGGGTGATCGTCCGCGAGGCGATGTGGTCATTGTCCTTCAGACACTGGTAGACGGTTTCGCACCAGAAGCGATTTTCCTCAGAGTGCGTGGTGTGAAAGTTGTCAAAGCCAATGAGGAACCCAGCGCTGTCACGCTCGTGTTCCTCTTTAATATTTTCGATCTGCTGCTCGGCGCTGATACCGAGTTTTTCCGCCGTTAGCATGATAGCGGTGCCGTGTGCGTCGTCTGCACAGACGTACAGGCAGTGGTGGCCGCGCGATTTCTGGAAGCGCACCCAGATATCGGTCTGCACCTGTTCCAGCAGGTGTCCCAGATGCAGGGAGCCGTTGGCGTAGGGCAGTGCGCTGGTGACCAGAATTTTGCGTGGCGACTTAGCCGTCATGGGGTTCATCAATTGGTCAAAAAGAGGCGCTACTATAGCGTTTTTGCTTGCGGTTTTCACCCGCACCGCAGTGCCGCTGTGGTGCAGGCCCGATTTGAAGGAAATTGCTTTCAGAGCGAAGGAGTATGAGGTATGTATTCATCGATGGGCTCGTCTGGCGACAGGATGCCGCCAGACGAGCCCGCACAGGGAAGTGCGCTGTTTGGCATGTCCTGCGATGAGTGCATATTCCATACTCCGCCACGCAACCAAATTTCAAACTTAGCCATTAGCGAGATCACGCCATTGTTGAACGTGAGGCATGCCCCTATACTAGCCAGCCGGTAAAAAGCCGGCTCTACTGTCCGGTTCCAGCGCGAAGGTGTAAAGCAGATAATCATGAAGCAGATCAAACACATTATTGCGATCGCCTCTGGCAAAGGGGGGGTGGGTAAGTCAACGACTGCCGTCAACCTGGCGCTTGCCCTGCAGCGGTTAGGCGCACAGGTTGGACTGCTGGATGCAGATATTTACGGCCCCAGCCAGCAACTCATGTTGGGGATACCGGCAGGTCAGCGCCCCGAGCAGAAGGATAGTCAGTATTTGTTGCCCATTGAAGCCTATGGGTTGAAAACCATGTCGATGGGCTACCTGGTCAATGACAGCACGCCCATGGTGTGGCGCGGTCCTATGGCGGGTGGCGCGCTGGCGCAAATGCTGGAACAGACCCTGTGGGGTGAATTGGACTATCTGGTGATAGATATGCCACCGGGCACCGGGGATATTCAGCTCACCCTGTCCCAGAAAGCCAAGGTGGCTGGCGCGGTGATTGTCACCACGCCGCAGGATATTGCACTGCTCGATGCACGCAAGGGAATTGAGATGTTTAGCAAGGTCGATGTCCCCGTGCTGGGTATTATCGAGAATATGTCGGTGCATATTTGCAGTCAGTGCGGCCATCACGAGCACATTTTTGGTGAACACGGGGGCGACCGGATTGCGCAGGATTACGGTGTGCCACTGCTTGCCAGTTTGCCATTGGCGCTTTCCATCCGTGAGCAAACTGATGCTGGAACACCTACTGTGATGGTAGAGCCGGAATCTGCTGTGACGGCACTGTACCTCAAGGCTGCCGCTGCGGTGCAGGAGGCTCTTGCCGGCCAAGTAGGCAGTGGCGTACGTCAGTTTCCAGAGATAAAAATTTCCGACGACTGAATCAGCGATAGGTGAATACGGCGTGAGTATCAAAGCAGATAGATGGATCCGGACAATGGCCGACAAGCACGGCATGATCGAGCCCTTTGAGGCGGGTCAGGTCCGCTCCAGTGGGGGTGAGCGTCTTATTTCATACGGCACTTCCAGTTATGGCTACGATGTGCGGTGTTCCCGTGAGTTCAAAGTATTCACCAATATTAATTCAGCCACTGTAGACCCCAAGCACTTTGACGAGGGTAGCTTTGTCGATGTGGTGGGTGACGTCTGCGTCATTCCACCGAATTCTTTCGCCCTGGCAAGTACCGTGGAATACTTTCGAATCCCGCGCAATGTCCTGACGATATGCCTGGGAAAATCCACCTATGCTCGCTGTGGCATCATCGTCAACGTCACGCCGCTAGAGCCGGAGTGGGAGGGCCACGTCACGCTGGAGTTTTCCAATACCACGACCCTACCGGCGAAAATCTATGCCAACGAAGGTGTTGCTCAGATGCTGTTTTTTGAGTCTGACGAGGTCTGTGAGGTGAGTTATAAGGACCGTGGCGGCAAATATCAGGGTCAGCGTGGCGTCACACTGCCCAAAGCTTGATGGTACCTGAAATCCTGTTTTAAAGCGTAGTTCCCGATGAGTTCCGGGCGCCAATGACTACTGCGACGTCCAGATACGTCGTAATCCCGTGCGGCACGGCTTGGCTGCAGTATCTTTGCCACAGACAGACTGGGCAGGACGCTTTAGAAGCTGGCTCTCACCCCTAGATTTTCGCACTCGAATAGTTTCTATGCAGAGTTCCGCTAGCCTTTAAAGCAAGTCTGCGGTGTATTGAATACCCGTAGCGGGAATCCGCTGGCCATCGAAAAAGGCTCCGCTATCGGTCCATACCAAGCGCTCTTCTATGAGCCACTGTGCGGCGAGCGGGTAAATGATGTGCTCTTCCTTAGCCACCCGGGCGGCCAGGCTCTCGGCGGTGTCATCGGTGTGCACCGGCACTCGGGCCTGGAGAACTGGCGGTCCGCCGTCCAGTTCCTGGGTGACAAAGTGAACGGTTGTACCGGCTGTTGTGTCACCGGCGTCGAGGGCTCTTTGATGTGTGTGCAGCCCGGGATACAAGGGCAGGAGTGACGGGTGAATATTCACTAAACGCCCGAGAAATGACGTGATAAAGACGGGCGTCAGAATACGCATGAAACCCGCCAGCACAACCAGGTCAACCGCGTCGGCATCGATTACGTCTACTAATGCCTGGTCGAATTCTTCGCGCGAGTTATAGTCGCGGTGATCGATGCAGCGGGCCGGAATTCCTGCATCGCGGGCCCGCTGCAGACCGCCAGCCTGCGAATTATTGCTAATCACCAGGCTGATCTGTGCGTTAAGTTGGCCATTAGAGCAGGCGTCGATAAAGGCCTGTAGATTAGTGCCGCGACCGGATATTAGGATCGCCAAGCGCGGTAAGTCCCGCTGGTTCACGGCAGCAGTTCTACTCGATTATCGCCGGGAGTAATGCGGCCGATCTCCCAGGCATTGTGTCCTGCGGTTTCCAGCAGAGACAGTGACGTGGTCACATCCTGAGGCGCCACACAGATCACCATGCCGACGCCACAATTGAAGGTTCGATACATCTCCTGCGTCTCTACATTTCCCTGTGCCTGCAGCCACTGAAATATTTCCGGCCACTGCCAGCTGTCGGTGTTGATCTGAGCATTGCAGTTATCTGGTAGCACTCGGGGCAGGTTTTCCAGGAAACCACCGCCGGTGATATGTGATAAGGCTTTTACCGGCACTGTTTCAAAGAGCTCCAATAAGGCTTTCACGTAAATCGTGGTAGGAGTCAACAGGACCTGCCCCAGCGTGGTGTCTCCCAGTGGCTGTTGCAGGTCTGAATTATTGCGCTCGAGTATTTTTCGGATTAACGAGTAGCCATTGGAGTGCGGCCCGCTACTGGCGATACCCAATAGCACATCCCCTTCTCCGACGGTGCTGCCATCGATAAGTTTGGATTTTTCTACTACGCCGACACAGAAACCGGCCAGATCATAGTCTTCTCCTTCATACATGCCAGGCATTTCTGCGGTTTCCCCGCCTACCAGAGCGCATCCGGCGAGTTCACAGCCCTGGCCGATGCCCGTGACCACATCGGCGGCGGTATCCACATTGAGTGCGCCGGTCGCATAGTAATCCAGGAAAAACAGTGGCTCGGCACCTGCCACTACCAGGTCATTGACGCACATGGCTACCAGGTCGATACCAATGGTGTCGTGAATGCCCATATCCATCGCCAGGCGCAGCTTTGTACCTACACCGTCGGTCCCGGATACCAGCACTGGCTGCCGATACCCCTCCGGGATCTCACATAAGGCGCCAAACCCTCCGAGCCCGCCCAGAACTTCTGGTCGCGCAGTGCGGGCCGAGACGCCTTTGATGCGCTCGACCAGTGCATTGCCGGCATCAATATTGACGCCGGCATCCTTGTAGCTGAGGGCGGTGTTCCCGTTGTCATCGCTCATGGCGTGGAATCCAGTTACATTGAGGTGGTGGGTAAGAGCCGGTATTTTATCGTGCATGCAACTCAAGCGCACTCATGATTTCGAGTTTGTCGTACCCTTGAGTCAGGTTTTTCCGGAATCCCGTGGTTGATAGTGCTATGCCTTCCGCAATGGCGGTGGTGTTCAATGGGCGAACGGTGCCTGATGCAGTTTAGTACTGCTACAATACTTCTTTTTCCGGGGACCTCTGGATATGGATGTGAGACTGAAACTACTGAACTTGCTGTGTGCGATGCTTATTTTGCTGGCTGCGGGCGTCTCTCATGCAGAGGTAGTGCGGGACCTTTATGCGGCGAAGGTGCCGGTTGCCAGTCAGAGCTCAAAAGTACTGTCTGCTGCTGCTCGTAAAGCGTTGGCTGAAGTGCTGGTGAAAGTATCCGGTTCTGACGGCTTGCTGAAAAACCCGGTGATTGGAGCCGCCCTTGC
>JAPKAY010000108.1 GCA_028825045.1 Halioglobus sp. | reverse complement strand
AGTTGCATCGCATGATCCAATGCCATTGGTACCACGTGATTTCGGAACATGCAGACATCAAGTTCGGAGCGGCAAAAAGTAAGTGTGCTAGACTCATCATCACGTATGGTTGGGATTCCAAACGCACCTTAAATGATCGAGAACCACTAAATTTTCAAGCCATGGAACCAGCTGCCATCTTACAACCAAATCACTGTTCACTCGCAATTTGTATTTGCACGTTCAAGCGGCATGAGGGTCTCGTACGCCTGCTCGAAGGACTCAACAACCAGTTTTTTTCCGCCGCACCACCTGAGATTTTGCTTATCATTGTTGATAACTCACGGGAGGGTGATGCTGCTCAGATCTGCGAATCTGACGATTGGGCCTGGCCTATGCTTTACCTGCATGAGCCCCTACCGGGCATTTCATACGCCCGCAATAAGGGGCTAGCGGCAGTACCGATAGACTCAGATTTCATCGCCATGATTGATGACGACGAGATTCCCGACCCCGACTGGCTAGACCAATTACTCGCGGCTCAAGGCAGAAGTGGAGCGGATATAATAGTGGGGCGCACAACGCCAGAATTTCCTATCGCAACACCGGGGTGGATTCCCGCCACTGGCTTTTTTTGCAAGCCACAAGACCCGGAAAACTATCAAGACCTAGACCCCGACACGCCAGCTGCGACCTGCAATGTGTTAGTCAGCGCCCAAGCGCTGCGCGAGTCAAGGCTTTCCTTCGACCCTTCGCTTGCGCTCAGCGGCGGCGAAGACAAACTATTTTTCCAATCGCTCAAAATATTAGGTTATAGGTTCGCCTGGTGTTACCACGCTCATGCCACAGAACACATACCGACCGAACGTGCCAATTTCGCTTACATGTGGCGCGAAGCTTACCGGCGAGGCTGCGTGAAATTTCCAGTAAAGCAGCGCCTGAAGTCCGGGTCACTACTTCGTTCTGTAAAAATGTGTCTTCGCCTGTGCATACGCTCACTGTTTCGCATTGCGACTGATTTAGTGGGCGTGATAATTAACCTCCGACGCGGTCGCCCTATCTGGGTACCACACGTACTGAATATTGCAGACCACCTAGGCACTATCGCCGGAGTACTGCAGATCCCCAATCGCCATTATCGGCCCAAGGGAACTTAGCGGTGGTTGTCCCCCGACCCGATCTGAACCGCCATTGGAGTTTTGCCAACGCCGTCTACCTCACTTACACCCTGTTCCTAGCTGGTTTTTTCGTTGTCCCTAACGCCGTGGATCTTTATAAGTTCTATATCCTTATGGTATTTTTCCCCGGCCTATTTCTTCTCCCGAGCACACTAAAGGTATGCTGGCGCAGTCCTCTCTGGTGCAGCCTGATCGCGTATCTTATTTACATGCTTGTAAGCTCTTTCTGGAGCCAAGAGTTCTCTCTGGCCACATTACGGCGCGATGTGCTTTACGCGGTCTATATCCTTTCATTCATACTGTTAACGGTCTATTTTTTTGCTCGCAACGAGCAGTTGCCAAACAGGGTCATGTATTTAGTCGCATTAGTGGTCATGGTGGCGGCAATATTTTCCCTTGTTAGCTTCGAACCCTTGACCCAGTTCCCCAACTTGACCGAGGCACGCCTCAGCGGCGTGGGCGCGCTAGGTACCGTGAATGAAAGTGCGTTCGTTTATGGGGCTTTTGGTGTGATCGCTCTTGATTACGTGCGCCGTAATTGGGGGCAAGGCCTGGCCTACCTTTATGCCGCTGGTTTCGCCATCATTGTGCTATTTGTCATCCTGACCCAAAGTAATACAGGCCTGCTGGCACTGAGCGTTGCCTGCGCTTTACTATTTCTCTTTCATGCAAGGGGCAATTCCCGCGCTCTGCATATTGGCCTCGCTTTGGGCCTTGCCGCTTGTCTTTATTTGGCGTGGTCGCTGGGACTGCTAATCGGGACCATGGATATGGGTTTTTCACTGCGCTGGCCCATTTGGGATCGTGCTGTGAAATTGTGGCAATCCGCGCCGGTATTTGGGCTCGGTTACCAAACAGCGCCGGGGGTAATAGAGATAAAAGATGGTGTTAACATCAATTACGCGCACAGCCTCTTTCTATCAACATTACGTGATGGTGGGCTGGTGGGATTTTTCTTGTTATTGCCCGTGTATGGGCTAGCATTTCGCGCGGGGCTGAAAATGGCCCTCAAAAAATCTGAGCCCCTTTATCTGTGCCTGTTCATCTTCGGCTTTATCGTCGTGCTGGTCAGCATGGATCAAATATTGACAAGACCGCGGGAACTTTGGCTCGTGCTATGGCTACCACTGGCGTGTCTGATTGCTGACGAACTGGGATTAATCAAATCTAAATCACTAGAAAGACCATCGGGTTAAGCGATAGCCGGTTTACCAAAGAAGAGTTGATGGTAACCCTCTAATGCTCGCTCCCGTGAAAATTCCAGTCCGCGCCGGCGTAACTTTTGCGGCTCCGGAACAGTATCTAGTGTGGTAACAATGGCCGCAGCGAGTTGCTCGATATCGTTGACCGGCGTCAGAAACCCATATCGGCCATTATCAAGAATTTCCGCCGGCCCACTCGGGCAATCGCTACTCACTACGGGGCAACCCGCCAGTAGCGCCTCCACAATTACATTACCAAAACCCTCATAGTCCGAGGACAGAACAAACATCCGCGCTGCTCGCAAATAGTGATATGGATTGGGCTGATATCCCGCCAAATCCACATCCCTGCCAACGCCAAGCCCAGCTGCAAGCTCGAGCAGCTCCTTCCGGCGAGCCATTTGCTCTGCCGATGATTCATCTCCGCCCAGTATAATGAGCCGAATATCAGCGTGTTGCCTCGCTCGTGCAAAGGCCTCTATCAACAGCGGAAAATTCTTCTGGGCAACCAGTCTACCGATGCCCAAGACAACCGGCGCGGCACCGGGGAGAAACCAGCGATGGCTGGGTGGCTCATCTATTTCCTCAATAGGCCCGCTGACGGTTATCGGGTTATAAACAACATGCACCCTATCGGGATCGACATCCAGAAAACTGACCGCATCTGCAGCCACCCCCTCAGATACAGCAACAACCCCAGCGGCGCGCGAATAGCAGTGACGGAGCAAAGGGATCATGTGATGGGCTTGCCCTCTGCCAGTCTCAAGCCCCTGTTGACTGCGAAGAAACATAGATATGTGTGCGCCCACGAAAATGCGGGTGCCCACGCCAGCTCGAGCCTGCGCCAATACGGCCGCAATATTCGACTTTGGCAAAGCTGACAGAAGAACACTGGGACAGGCTCTTAGCAGGTAATCACCAATAGCGGGAATAAAGCGCATGCTGCGTGGTATTTTCCTGATGGCTGCAACGCAAGACAAGATGGCACTATGCCCTCCCCCAGGCGCGCCCAGCGCAGCCCACAGCCCCGTCAATTGGTTTGCCGGCTTGAGAACAACCAGGTTGACGCGGCTGGGAATACTGTCCAGCAAAACACCGCGCGCCTCGCACACCAATAAATCGACGGTATAACCCAGAGCGGAAAACCCGTCAGCGAGCTCTAGTATGACGCGCTCGGCGCCTCCTCCACTGAGGTTTTCCAACAGAAAAGCGACCCGTTCGGTCGGCGCTTTGTCGTGCTCGAGCGATGCTTCGTAATCGTGCATCCTAACCTTCACTCACCCGTTTATTGTCACGCCAAGTATAATTTATTCAAAGCGCGAGTATAGGTCAAATAGAAGGGTAGTTGTGAGCAGATATCTTCATCGATGAACGGGATCGCGACGCTCAAGGGCAGCACGTGCAATATGAATGGGCATCCCAGCCCAACTTTATGTATCGATAAGTACGCCAACTTCACCGGAACAGCCTGCTCAAAACAACTTTATGCGTAGTAAATTTCGATTGGTACCCAGTTTTCTCACCGAGGAGAATTAGGTGGACCTTATGTCCCTCGTCCTCAAGGCCGTGGCCACTGTTCAACACTGCCTTCTCAGGAAATCACCTGAACCCGCTTTTAATCTACAGCTCAGTTCCTGCTAGGATCCTTTCGTAATGAGCGACTGAGCGCTCAGCACTAAAATCCAGACTCCGCTGCCTCAGTGCCAATTTGTCAGGTTCGGATTCAATTATTGTAATAATAGATCGAGCCAGTTCCTCTGCATCACCTATCGCTACGAGCTTTCCGTACTTGCCATCACTGAGTATCTCGACCGACCCCGGGCATGCGGTGCTTACCA
>JAPKAY010000017.1 GCA_028825045.1 Halioglobus sp. | reverse complement strand
TGGCACCTACATCGGTGAAATTCCGCTCTACATCGATTTCAAGCTAAATGATATGGAGAGGGTGGAAGTGCTGATGGGGCCTCAGGGCACACTTTATGGCGCCGGTACGATGGGTGGAGCAGTGCGCTATATTCCCAACAGACCACAGGCCGACGCCTTGAGTTACCAGGTGCGGGGCGACCTCTACAGCCTCACTCATTCCGACGACGCCGGCTACGAGGGTGGCGGCACCCTAAATATTCCCATCATTGATGACACGTTGGCGTTTCGTGCGTCAGTTGACTACCTGGATGACCCGGGCTTTATCGATTACAACTACCTGGTACGCCAGGCGGGTGTCTCCAATCCGCAGCCATCGCCTGGTGAAAGAGATGCGAACCTCAAGCAAAAAAAGGACGTCAATACCGAAGAGACCTGGTCCGGGCGCGCTGCCCTGCGCTATACCAGCGAACACCTGGATAGCACGCTTTCCTACTACTATCAGGACCAGGACACTGGCGGCCGCCAGATCAACCAACGGGCTAGCTATGGTACCGGCAAATACGAATCAGCAGACCGCTTCGAGGAGCCCAATTCGCGTAAAAATGAGTTGTTTGCGCTTGAAATATTGGCGGACCTGGGATTTGCAGAGCTGACGTCTGCTACTGGCTATTCGGAATACACACAGAAAAATGGCCAGAGGGACCAAACCGATCTTCTGCTCGCATTCGAGTATGGCTATGAGCTGTTCCCAAGTTTCTCCGCATTCACTCGCGAGAACGCTGATGCAGACACGTTCACTCAAGAGCTGCGCTTGGTCTCAACGTCTGACGGTCCCCTCAGCTGGATTGCGGGCGGGTTCTACAACGATTTTGATAACAATACGCTGAGCGAAGAGTTCACGCCCGGCTTTGACCAGTTTGCCGTGGATGAGTTTGGCGGTGTTCAACTTCGCCCTGATTCACTGGAGTTTTACCAAACTTTCGATGAGCACCTGGAGGAAACTGCCTTTTTCGGAGAACTCGCTTACCAGATTAGCGACGCCTGGCAGGTAACAGTCGGCGCTCGCTGGTTTAAGTATGACTACAAAGCCACCAACGCACTCGCTCTGCCTTTGTTCGATACTGTCTTCGACGGCGCGCCGCAGAATTCAATCAACACAACGGAAGACACCGGCAAAACAGATGACGATGATGTCGTCTTTAAGTTCAATACGTCCTACGACTTTAACGATGACATGATGGGATACCTGACGGTCAGTGAGGGCTACCGACTGGGGGCTTCCAATGCCATTTCCCTCTGTCCCGTCCCCGTGGATCCCAATGTACAAAACGTTTGTGCCCAGCCCGACGAGGCATCATACAAGTCCGATACCACCACTAACTATGAGATCGGGGTGAAGTCTCAGTTTAGTGATTCGGTAATATTGAATGCCTCCCTGTACTATATCGATTGGAAAGACGTCCAGCTCGACTCGATCACCGAAAATGGCGGACTCCCGATCACCACCAACGGTGACACTGCCGTGAGTAAGGGAATCGAGTTGTTCGGAATGTGGTATGTCACCCCGGAGTTCTCAGTTACGGGGTCATATGCCTATACTGATGCGGAATTGACTGACGATGTTCCAGGGCTTTTTTGCGGCCCAAAGGAGGATCTCGCCTGTCAGGCCTTTGACGGCGACCAGCTGCCGGGCACACCGGAGAATCAGTTTTACCTTGCAGCGCACTATGAGCTGCCTTTAAACGATGGCTCACAGTTAAATTTCGATACATCGGTGTCCGCACAGAGCGACGTCCTTACCAAGGCGGGAGAGCGGGACAACGGCGAAAAGCTGTCTGGATTCGCCCTTTACAACGTCTCGACAACCTGGATGAAAGATTCCTGGATGGTAACCCTGTATGCGGATAACGTCTTTGACAAATATGCCGAAACCGGCGTTCGTGCAGACAAGAGCTTCATCCGCGACGTAGGCGATTTTACATTGCGTCGCTACTACCACAACGTGGTCCGCCCGCGTCAGCTTGGCCTAAAATTCACCTATAATTTTGACGGCTAGAAGCACTGCTAAAAGGAGGGGCGCTGCGGCGCCCTTTTTTATGCCTTTCACTTTTCAAAAGCCTGAGTAAGTAATGCAGGTGACGAGTGCGGTTCCTGCGCTTAGAATGCTGTATCCATGAACTCCAGCCAACAACAAATTTTCGAGCACCATGCGGCGGCCCAAAAAGCGCTGCAGCAAGGTCTGCTACGAGAAGTCCATCGGCACTGCCAAGCCATTCTCGCGCTTGACCAAAACTTCGCAGACGCCTGGTTTATGTGTGGTGTTATCGCCGCACACAACGGGCAATTAGCCAAGTCAGCCCAGATTCTGGGCAACGCTGTTATGCTTGCGCCCAAAAATCCGGAGTATCGTGCGGAACTGGGTAAACAGCTCATCGCATCGAGCCAACCTGAACAGGCGCTGCGTGAAGCGGAGGTGGCTCTGTTGCTGGAGCCGGATCAATTACCAACACTCAACACACTGGGGACCGTATTCAGTCATACCGGCGAACATGAGAAAGCCTTACGCTGCTTCGAGCGCGCGGCCCACAAGTTGGAAAAGCGCTTTAAACTTACAAAAATATTATCGGATGAGTGGCAGGCAGACCTGTTTTTTAATCTAGCTGCCTCGCTTCAGTTTGCCGGACGTTTTGTGGACGCCGAGGCAGCTTATGAAAAAGCCATCGTCGCACAACCTCTTATGTTCAAGGCACATGCAGCACTAGCCGCCCTGGGTCGCCAGACCACACAAAAAAACCATATCGAACGACTGGCGAAACTACGCAACGAAGTAGCAACACCTAGGGATCAACTGCACGTAGGACATGCCATCGCCAAAGAGCAGGAGGATCTGGGTAACTACCAGGACGCGTTTGATAACCTGACCTGGGCTAAGCAGGCGCAGTCAGAAAAAATAGGCTATACCGCGAAATCTGATGCCGACCTCTTTACAGGCATCCGGCAACTCTTCAACGCTGAACTGCTGAACCAGGAAAATAGTGGCTGCGATAATCAGGAGCCTATTTTCATCGTTGGTATGCCGCGCACAGGAACGACCCTGGTGGAGCAAATTCTATCCAGTCACTCGCAGGTTTTCGCCGCCGGCGAGCTGCAGCATTTTCCCCTGCAAGTCAAACGCGCTACCGGATCAACAGCAAACGCGCTTCTCGACCTTGATATGTTGGCCGGGGCCACTACGCTCGACTACCCGGCTCTGGGTGCCGGCTATCTCGACAGTACGCGGCCAAGAACGGGGCACACGCCACACTTCATCGACAAACTGCCTCTCAACTTTCTCTATCTAGGCCTTATCAAACTCGCCCTTCCCCGGGCGAAAATAGTCTGCCTACGACGGGACCCCATGGACACATGCCTGAGTAATTATCGTCAGCTTTTTGCTGTAAACTTCCGCCATTACTACTACAACTACAACCTGATCGACTGTGGTCGCTACTACATCGAGTTCGATCGGCTGATGCGTCACTGGCGGGAGGACATGCCGGGCGCGGTACACGAAGTCCCGTATGAGGCACTTGTCGAAAACCCAGAACAAATCACCCGAGAGCTATTAGCGTATTGCGAACTTCCCTGGGAAGAACAGTGCCTTGCTTTTCATCAACAAAAGACCAGTGTGGCCACGCCCAGCGCAGTGCAGGTCAGGCAGGGTATTTATACGAGCTCGGTCAATCGTTGGCAGCGCTACGGTGAAGCGATGCAGCCGCTCTATGAACTGCTGAAATCAGCGGGCTTCTATTCCTGAATAGTCGCTAAGAATGACTCCCTGTTTGCCAACATACTCTTCTACGCGCTGCAAATAGTCCTCGCGATATTCAGCTGACTCGTTTGCCAACTGATGACCCGCGCCGGAAAGATACGCCACCTCGCTTTCAGGAAACAAGCTGGCTAGAAAACCAACGTTATAACGCCAGTCCACCGTGTCGTCGGTGTCACTCTGAACAATCAATGCCGGCCCCACATTCAAATCGTGTTGTTGCAGATCACGCAGCCAACGACTGAGCGCGCCGATCCAACGCAGTGAAATCGTTCTGCATTGCAGTGAGTCGCGTTCCAGGAAGTCCAGAAATTCGCGATCAGATGAGTTCACGACAAATTTACGCCGCATGCTATCGACAAATGGCCGCAGCACTTTGTGAGCCAATCGAACGCTAAACCAACTGGCCGGGCGGATTAGGGGGGCCAGCAATACAGTTGCCGAAAACGGCCAGGCGTACTTACCAGCAAAATCAATAAGGGCCGCGCACCCCGTGCTCTGTGCCATTACCCACTGTGGTAGCTGCGGCAAACGCACCGTGTCGAGCACATCTTTTATCGCCCGGCTATAATCACTAAAGTCATCGATAACCGCAGGCTCGCCACTGGACAGGCCATGTCCGGGCAAATCAAATATGAGTACATTGCAATTGCTCGATAGACCCCAATCAATCAGTTTTCCAAACAGGCCAGTGTGATCAAAGTAGCCGTGCAGTAGTAGTAGATTGGCGCGCGCATTGGGTTGATGCCAATAGTGAACAGCAAGACTATAAGCACCGGAACGCACCGTACCGGCAGAGTGGTTCAGCTGTGGATAGCGGGCTGCAAAATCAATGTTGTAGAAACGACAAAATTCTTCCAGTAGTGCGCTCGATGGAGCCGCTTCGCCAAACGGCGGGAGTTGACTGCGTAGTCGTTCGAGCTGTTCGGGAGACAAATCGTCGACATCCCTCAGTTCACTTTAGCCGCAAGTTCACCAGCGTCGTAAGACTCCTGCATCTCTGACAAAGTGCGTACATTGATCTTGTCGGCATTACCGGCCGTACCAAAAGCAACATACCGATCGATACAGATATCCTTCATCGCCGTAATAGTGTGTGCCAGATATTTGCGCGGATCAAACTCAGACGGGTTCTGCGCCAGAAAACGACGAATCGCGCCTGTTGAAGCAAGGCGCAGGTCGGTATCGATATTGACTTTGCGTACGCCGTGACGAATACCTTCCTGAACCTGTTCCACCGGCACACCGTAAGTTTCGGGTATTTCACCACCAAACTCGTTGATGATCGCCAACCAATCCTGGGGCACTGCAGATGAGCCATGCATGACCAGATGTGTATTGGGAATGCGCGAGTGTATTTCCTTAATACGGTCTATTGCTAGAATGTCGCCGGTCGGTGGGCGCGTGAATTTGTAGGCCCCGTGACTGGTGCCGCAGGCGATAGCAAGCGCGTCGACGTCGGTGGCTTTGACGAACTGCGCCGCCTCTTCCGGATCGGTCAGCATCTGGTCGAGGGTGAGCTTACCCTCTGCCCCGATACCGTCTTCCTCGCCGGCTTCGCCGGTTTCCAGTGAACCCAGACAACCGAGTTCTCCCTCCACAGACACGCCACAGGAATGCGCCATCTCTACAGCCTGCCGAGTAATGGCCACGTTGTAATCAAAATCCATCGGGGTTTTGCCGTCCTCGCCTAGAGAGCCGTCCATCATCACCGAACTGAAACCCAACTGAATCGAACGCTGGCACACGCCGGCCGAAACACCGTGGTCCTGATGCACCACTACCGGAATGTGAGGAAATTCATTCATGGCAGCCTCCATCATAGCGCGCAGAAATGGCGCACCCGCATATTTGCGCGCGCCAGCGCTGGCCTGCATGATCACCGGAGAGTTAGTGGCATCAGCCGCCTCCATGATGGCGCGAGTTTGTTCCAGATTATTAACATTAAAAGCCGGCACGCCATAGTCGTGTTCGGCAGCGTGATCCAGCAATTGACGCAAACTGATTAATGCCATGGGAAATCCTTTAGATCGTTACCTTGATTATACTAGTTTAGCTTTTTGCCGGCGCGCTGCTCAAGCATCGCGACAGCGGGCAGGGTCTTGCCCTCCACATACTCCAAAAATGCTCCGCCGCCGGTAGATATATAAGACACTTTATCCGCAATATCAAATTGGTCGATGGCTGCCAGCGTGTCACCACCCCCCGCCAGCGAGAACGCGTTGCTATCGGCGATCGCTTCGGCCACGGCTCTGGTACCACTGGCAAATTGCTCAAACTCGAAAACACCTACCGGTCCGTTCCAAAGAATGGTACCCGCGCCAGCGATAATTTCTGCAACCTGTTTTGCGGCCTCGGGGCCAATGTCAAAAATCATATCATCTTCGGTTACGTCGCTGGCAAATTTAAGATGCGCTTCCGCATCCTCAGAAAACGCCTTTGCGGTGACCACATCCGCCGGCAGGGGAATACTGACTTTGTGCAACAGGGCCTGGGCGACAGGAATCAGATCATGCTCACACAAAGATTTGCCCACGGTATTGCCATTGGCCGCCAGGAAGGTATTGGCGATTCCGCCGCCAACTACCAGCTGATCTACCTTGTCAGACAATGTCTCAAGCACCGTCAATTTAGTTGAAACTTTCGAGCCACCGACTATCGCAACCATGGGCCGAGCAGGATTGGATAGCGCCAGCTCCAGCGCGCTCAATTCTCCGGCCAGCAAGGGTCCAGCGCAGGCTACCGGCGCGTGTTTTGCCACCCCGTGAGTCGAGGCCTGAGCGCGGTGCGCAGTGCCAAATGCGTCCATCACAAAAATATCGCACAAGGCGGCATAGGCGCGTGACAGTGATTCGTCATCCGATTTTTCGCCCAGGTTAAAGCGCACGTTTTCCAACAGGGCAACTTCACCTTCCGCCAGTTCTACCCCCAAGCGCCAGTCAGTCACCAGTGAAACCGGGCTACCCAACGCAAGAGATAAATATTCCGCCACAGGCCCTAGCGAAAGCTGCGGATCGTATTCACCTTCGACAGGGCGACCGAGGTGCGACATAAGAATAACTTTGGCCCCCGCGGTGCGGGCCGCCTCAATGCTGGGCAGTGCCGCTCGAATGCGGGCGTCGCTGGTCACTACCCCGTTCTTGATTGGCACGTTAAGATCTTCTCGAATCAGAACACGTTTACCACGTAAATCCTGATCCTGCATCAAATCGACTTCTAATCCCATGCGACCATCCTTTGACAGTGCGCGACCGGGAAACAGTCACTGCACCTGGGTTGCACACCCCGAGAGTTTCTACAAACTACCCCAGTACCTGGCCACATCCAGCATACGATTGGCGTAGCCCCACTCATTATCGAACCAGGTAAGTACCTTCACCAGGCGCTTACCGCTGACCCGGGTCTGGCTGGCATCCACAATGCTGGAGCGAGGGTCATGATTGAAGTCACAGGATGCCAGAAGCTCCTCTGTATAGCCAAGCACACCATTGAAGCAAGACTGTGACGCTTCTCGCAAAATGTGATTAATTGCAACCACATCGGTGTCGTTTCGCGTATGCACGGTCAAATCCAGTGCCGAGACATTCAGTGTCGGCACACGCAAAGCCTGCGCGGTAAATCGTCCCGCCATGGCCGGTAGCATCCTCTCAATGCCTTTGGCCAACTCCGTATCGACGGGAATGATGGACTGCGAAGCCGCGCGAGTTTTGCGCAAATCTGTGTGATGGTAGGCGTCAAGCACTGGCTGATCGTTCATCGCCGAATGAATGGTGGTGATGGTACCGTACTCAATACCAACCACGTCTTCCAGCGCCTGAATTACAGGCAGAATGGCATTGGTAGTACAGGATGCATTAGACGCAATTAGATGAGACGCACTGAGTTCTCGGTGGTTGATGCCATAGACTACCGTCTTGTCGACATCGGCCTGCGCTGGTTGGGAGAACAACACTTTTTTTGCTCCCAGACGCAAATGTTGTTCCGCGGTCGCGCGATCGGAAAAAGACCCCGTACATTCCAGTACCACATCCACGCCCAGTTCTTTCCAGGGCAGTTTGTCGATACGGGAATGATTCAACAGAGCGATGGCATCACCATCGACTCGCAACTCTTGCTCGTCTCCGTCGAGAGATTGCTGAAAGCGGCCATGTGTAGAGTCATAGCGGGTTAGATGTAAAACCGTACGTGCGTCCGCTATTTCATTGATCGCAACCACCACTAGCTCGGACTTCAGCGGGCTCTCATAAAGTGCACGCAGAATACTGCGGCCGATCCGGCCGTAGCCGTTGATGGCCAAACGCAACACGGCTGTCTGTCCTACAGCAGAATGTCTTCGACGACTGCGACGACATTCTCCGTAGTAAATCCAAAGTGTTCCATCAATACCTTGCCAGGAGCAGACGCACCGAAGGTGGTCATCCCGACTACACGTCCATCAAGGCCAACAAACTTGTACCAAAAATCCGCATGCAGAGCTTCCACCGCTACGCGTGCCAGCACATCGCTTGGCAATACGGCTTCTTTATATTCAGCATCCTGCTTTTCAAACAGCTCTGTACACGGCATAGATACCACGCGCACCTTCTTACCCGAAGAAGCCAATTCCTCCGCCGCCGCTACCGCCAATTGGACCTCCGACCCTGTTGCAATGAGGATGGCATCAGGTATGCCGTCGGTGTCTCTGAGCACATAGGCACCACGGGCAATATCCGCAACCTGTTGATCATCTCGCTCTTGATGAGGTAAGCCCTGTCGCGAAAAAACTAGACAGGTAGGCCCATCTCGTCGTTCAATCGCCGATTTCCAGGCGACGGCGGACTCCACGGCATCACCGGGCCGCCAGGTCTCCATATTCGGCGTGGCACGCAACGCTGTGAGCTGCTCTACCGCCTGGTGCGTGGGTCCGTCTTCTCCTAATCCGATAGAGTCGTGGGTAAAAACAAAGATCGATTGCTGGCGCATCAATGCCGCCATGCGCACCGCGTTACGGGCGTATTCCATAAATATCAAAAATGTGGCGCCATAGTTTATAAAGCCGCCATGCAGAGCAATGCCATTCATGATGGCTGCCATCGCAAACTCCCGTACTCCATAGTAAATATAGTTACCATTGGCATCGGCGGCACTGACGCCCTTGGAATCACTCCAAAAAGTGAGGTTGGAACCTGCCAGATCTGCGGATCCACCGAGTAGCTCTGGTAACATTGGCCCGTATGCGTTCAAGCAATTCTCGGAAGCTTTACGAGAGGCGATGCTGGCACTTTCGTGCTGACATTGAACAATGTACGCTGCGGCCTGTTCAGAAAAATCAACCGGCAGCTCTCCCGCCAGGCGCCTGCGCAGCTCCGCCGCCAACTCGGGATGCTCCGTGGCGTAAGCAGCCATTCCCTCGTCCCAGGCTTTTTCGCGGGCTGCGCCGCGCTCTCGCGCATTCCAGCCGGCATAGATATCGTCCGGAATTTCAAAGGGCGCATGCTCCCACGCCAAAGCCTCGCGGGTCGCTGCCACTTCCTCATCACCCAGCGCAGCACCGTGTACAGAGGCGGTGCCCTGCTTGTTGGGTGATCCTTTACCAATAACGGTTTTACAGCAAATTAGTGTCGGCTTGTCGGTCTGCCCCTGCGCAGCCTCGATCGCGGCTTTCACCTCGCTGGCATTGTGGCCGTCTACGTCACTAACGACCTGCCAGCCATAGGCTTTAAAACGAGCGGGCGTATCGTCTGTAAACCAACCTTTCACCTCACCGTCGATCGATATCCCGTTGTCATCGTAAAAAGCGATGAGTTTACCCAACCCCAATGTCCCTGCCAGGGAGCTTGCTTCATGGGAAATTCCCTCCATCAGGCAGCCATCGCCGACAAATACATAGGTGTCGTGATCCACCACGGCATGACCCGGGCGGTTGAATTGCGCCGCCAGGATCTTTTCCGCTAACGCCATGCCCACGGCGTTGGCCAGTCCCTGACCCAACGGACCCGTGGTCGTCTCCACACCC
This sequence comes from Halioglobus sp., assembly GCA_028825045.1. Taxonomy (GTDB): domain Bacteria; phylum Pseudomonadota; class Gammaproteobacteria; order Pseudomonadales; family Halieaceae; genus Marimicrobium. The sequence goes on along the minus strand of JAPKAY010000017.1, from coordinate 59,221 downwards.
GGAGTATCCCCATATTCAGGGTGGCCCGGCGTTTTGCTATGTAGCTGGCGGAAATTCTGCAATTCCTCAATAGGCAGATCATAGCCAGAGAGGTGCAACAGAGAGTAGATCAACATGGAGCCATGACCATTAGACAGCACAAACCGGTCTCGGCCCGGCCAATCGGGGTTGGCTGGATTGTGGCGCAGGTAATCGTTCCACAGCACTTCAGCGATATCCGCCATGCCCATCGGGGCGCCGGGGTGGCCGCTATTTGCCTTCTGGACAGCGTCCATACTCAGGGCACTAATAGCATTGGCAAGTTTTGAGCGAGGGGACGACATCAGGTTCTCCAGGTTGGGGTAGGTGGGCCTAAAACGGCCGTCATTTTCGCGTAAGCGGGGGCTAACGGCAATCAAATAGGCCAATATTTGGCCCAAACTCAGACTTTCAGTAGTGTGACGGGGATCACGCCACTATATCAAAATATTTTGATATAGATAGTTTTGCCTGCTAGACTCCCATCCTATGCCTTCATCAAATACCGCTAAACGAGTGATCGAGATGCCGGACCAACCGCAGTCAGACCCGCGTCTGACGGCTCTCACCAACCTGTGCAAAGCCAGCGCCGACACCCTGCGCCTGTTAGTGCTTCGCGTACTGCGCAAGGATTCCTTTGGCGTCTCCGAGTTATGCTCCATTTTTGATATCCGCCAGCCAGCCCTCAGCCATCACTTGAAAGTATTGGCGAATGCCGGTCTGATAACCGCCCGACGTGAGGCAAATTCCATTTACTATCGTCGCAGCCAGCTGGGACAAAACGCGGATCTGGAAGCACTGCAAAACAGTATCTTCGATGCCGTGGATGAGATTGATCTACCAGTGGATATTCAGGACAGGCTGGCGGCGATGCACCGACAGCGGGAGGAAAATTCCAGTAATTTTTTCCGTCTCAATGCGCACAAATTTCACCAGCAGCAGGATCTGATTGCCAGCTACACACAATATGCGGATGTCGTCGCAGACGTTTTAGCGGATGCCCATCTGGAGCGGCGCGGCACGGTGCTGGAAGTAGGGCCTGGTGACGGCTCCTTTCTGCTGGAACTGGCACAGATATTTGAGCGTGTTGTGGCCCTGGACAATGCGCCGGCCATGCTGGAACAAGCGCGGGGGAAAACCTCTGCCGCCAGATTGGAAAACATTGAATTCATACTCGATGACACTCGCAGCAAGCAAATGCAAAGCCTGCAGGCGGACTGCGCTGTTATCAATATGGTGCTACACCACACACCGGCCCCAGGTGAGGTTCTGCATGATGTCGCATCATGCCTCGCGCCCACTGGCGTAGTACTGGTAACAGAACTGTGCAAACACGATCAAGGCTGGGCGAGGGAGAATTGCGGTGATCTATGGTTGGGTTTTGATCCGCAAGAATTGACGCACTGGGCGCAAGACGCAGGGTTAACAGACATTGCCAGTGTTTACCTGGCGCAACGAAACGGTTTTCAAGTACAGGTGCGGTTGTTTGGCCATGCCTGATAATTCAGTAAGAAGGATATAACTATGAGCGAATATAATATTTTTACATCCGAGTCCGTATCCGAGGGACACCCGGATAAAATGGCGGATCAGATTTCTGACGCGATTCTGGACTACCTGTTAAAGCGCGATAAGAATGCGCGCGTAGCCGTGGAGACCATGGTTAAGACAGGTATGACCGTGGTAGCAGGTGAAGTGACCACCACAGCGCATATGGACCTCGAGGAGACCATTCGTAACACCATACTCGATATTGGTTACGACAGCTCCGACGTCGGTTTCGATGGCGCATCCTGTGCCGTACTCAATGCGATCGGCAAGCAATCACCTGATATTTCCATGGGTGTTACCGAGGGCCAAGGCGCTCACGCAGAACAGGGAGCCGGCGACCAGGGCCTGATGTTCGGCTATGCCACTAATGAAACCAAAGTGCTGATGCCTGCGCCTATCTATTACGCCCACCGTCTGGTGGAACGTCAGGCTCAATTGCGTAAGGACGGCACGCTGCCTTGGCTGCGCCCCGATGCGAAAAGCCAGGTCACTCTGCGTTATGAAAACGGTAAGCCCGTTGCCATCGACGCGGTGGTGTTGTCCACCCAGCATGATGAAGACGTGAAGCAAAAGGAAATTCACAAACAAATTATGAAGCACGTCATCAAAGACGTGTTGCCAGAGGAGTGGTTACACAGGCGTACCAAGTACCACATTAACCCCACAGGCCAGTTCATCATCGGCGGTCCAGTCGGTGACTGCGGCCTCACCGGGCGCAAGATCATTGTGGACACCTACGGCGGCATGGCGCGTCACGGTGGCGGCGCATTCTCCGGCAAGGACCCCTCAAAGGTAGACCGCTCCGCGGCCTATGCGGGCCGTTACGTGGCGAAGAACATCGTCGCTGCTGGCTTGGCGGACCGTTGTGAAATCCAGGTGTCTTACGCGATTGGTGTGGCAGAGCCCACCTCCATCGCCATCGACTCATTCGGCACAGGAAAAATTGAAGACGAGGCCATTGCAGAACTGGTACGCGAACATTTCGACCTGCGTCCCAAAGGTTTGGTCGCGATGCTGAACCTGAAGCGTCCCATCTACCGCAAGACGGCGGCTTATGGGCACTTTGGTCGTGAGGATCGAGACTTTACCTGGGAGAAGAAGGATAAGGCTAAGATTCTAAAAAAAGCAGCACGATAACTGGAAGCTTTCGGTCGACTCTGCATAGTGCCGACCTGAAATCATAATTGGAAAATATGGCCCCAGGGCCAAGAGGAAGCAAAAAATGAACAAAGCAGAAAAGTTACAGCAAGTTGAAGACTTCAAAGTGGCCGATATCTCTCTGGCCCAGTGGGGAAGACGCGAACTTGAAATCGCAGAGAGTGAAATGCCGGCTCTGATGGCGATGCGCGAAAAATATGCCGGTAGCAAGCCTCTGGCAAACGCAAAGATTCTCGGCTGCATCCACATGACCATTCAAACGGGCGTGCTGATTGAGACACTGCTTCAATTGGGTGCCGAAGTGCGCTGGTCCTCCTGCAATATCTTCTCCACACAGGACCACGCAGCCGCCGCTATCGCCGCCGCAGGCATCCCCGTTTACGCCTGGAAAGGTGAAACAGAAGAAGAGTACGAATGGTGTCTTGAGCAAACCATACTCAAAGACGGTGAGCCCTGGGATGCCAATATGATTCTGGACGACGGCGGCGACCTGACTGCCATGCTGCATGAGAAGTACCCGGCCATGCTGGATAAGATTCACGGCATCACCGAAGAAACCACCACCGGTGTTCACCGCCTTCAGGAAATGCTGGAACACGGCACGCTGAAAGTACCTGCTATCAACGTTAACGACTCTGTAACCAAGTCGAAGAACGACAACAAGTACGGCTGCCGCCACAGCCTTAATGACGCAATCAAACGCGGCACCGATCACCTGCTGTCCGGCAAAAAAGCATTGGTTATTGGCTACGGTGACGTTGGCAAGGGTTCGGCCCAATCACTGCGTCAGGAAGGCATGATTGTAAAAATCTCTGAGATCGATCCAATCTGCGCCATGCAAGCCTGCATGGATGGTTTTGAGGTCGTGTCGCCTTTCATCGATGGCGTCAACGATGGCACTCCTGCATGTATCAATCAGGACTTACTATCCCACACTGACCTGGTAGTCACCACAACGGGTAATTATCAGGTGTGTAACTCCAACATGCTCAAGGCACTCAAGAAAGGTGCAGTGGTCAGCAATATTGGTCACTTCGATAACGAAATCGACACCGCCTTCATGCGCAGCAATTGGGAGTGGGAAGAGGTCAAGCCGCAGGTGCACAAAGTCTACCGCGATAAGAAAGCCAACGATTACCTGCTGCTATTGTCAGAAGGTCGCCTGGTAAATCTGGGAAATGCTACCGGCCACCCTTCACGTATTATGGACGGCTCTTTCGCCAACCAGGTTCTGGCGCAGATTTATCTGTACGAGCGCAAGTTCGCGGATCTGGAAACTGAAATGAAGCCCTCTGCCCTTTCTGTGGAAGTATTGCCGAAGCGCCTTGACGAAGAAGTTGCGGCGCACATGATCGGTGGTTTCGGTGCAGTCCTAACCCGCCTTACCACAGAGCAAGCCGACTATATCAAAGTCAGTCCTGATGGCCCCTTCAAGCCTGAAAGCTACAAGTACTAAGGTGTCATGACAGATGGCTGAGCAAAAAAAGCGGTTCAGCTTCGAGTTCTTCCCGCCCAAGACAGATGCGGGAATGGACAAGTTGCTGAACGAGATTACGCCCGTCCTGAACGCGCTAGGTCCTGAGTTTTTCTCAGTGACCTACGGCGCGGGTGGCAGCACGCGTGATTCTACCCTAGGGGTAGTCTCTTCCATCAAAGCCGCAGGTATCGATGTAGCGCCCCATCTGAGCTTCGGGGGAGACGATGAGAGTGCCGTTGGCACTTTACTCGACACTTATCGCGAGCGTGGGGTCAACCGTGTTGTTGCTCTACGCGGCGACATTCCTTCGGGTATGGGTGATGCCAAGCAACTTGTCTATGCAAACGAACTGGTAGACTTCATTCGACAGAGCTCCGGTGAACATTTCAATATAACGGTTGCAGCCTATCCGGAGATTCATCCCGAAGCAGACTGCTATCATAGTGATATACAATTTCTCAAGAAAAAATTTGATGCGGGCGCAGACAGCGCCATCACACAATACTTTTATAACGTAGAGGCCTATTTTTATTTCCTGGATCAATGCGCTGCCATTGGCATCGACAAACCCATTTATGCAGGAATTATGCCCATCACTAACTTCACCAATTTGCAGCGATTTTCTCGCAACTGTGGCGCGGAAATACCACGATGGATTTGCCGGCGCATGGAAGATTACGGTGAAGACCAGGAGAGTATCAGTAAGTTTGGTATCGAAGTTGTCACGCAATTATGTCAGACGCTGCTCGACAGCGGCGCGCCCGGCATACATTTCTACACCATGAACCAGGTAGAACCCACGCGGGAAATTTATACTAACCTCGGCCTGTAAAACCAAGGTGCGACCATCATGCGCGTAACGCGTATTCACACTTCTCAAGAACTGCATAGCAATGCCGTTGTCCAACTGGAACCAGAGGCCAGTCGCCACCTCTCGCGCGCTCTGCGTCTGGGCGTGGGTGACAAACTTATCTTATTCAATGGACTCGGCGGAGAGTATCCGGCTGAAATAACAGCGCTCGACAAGCGAAATGTACAGGTGCTGACGAGCGCCCTGGCGCAACGCGAATGCGAATCTGACCTGCACATACATTTGGGCATCGCCATCTCGCGCGGAGAACGTATGGATTGGGTCATACAAAAAGCTACCGAGCTGGGCGTGAGTTCCCTGACTCCGCTGATGACGGAACATTCTAGCGGCAAGTTAGCCGGAGAGCGTGCGGAAAAAAAGCGGCGACATTGGCAAAAAGTTGCCGTAAGCGCCTGCGAACAAAGTGGTCGCAACCGCGTACCCGACATTCACGCGCTGCAGGCGCTTCCCTCCTGGGTAGAGGACACACAGGCAGAGCGTAAATTCGTGTTACATCATCGCGCGACGACAGTGAGCACCGCAGCAAAGGCACCGAAAAGCGTCGCACTATTAATTGGCCCCGAGGGCGGATTGAGCAGCAGTGAAATCGTAGCAGCGGAGCATGCCGGTTACGAGTCTCTGCGGCTTGGCCCGCGTGTGCTGCGCACCGAGACCGCCCCGCTTGCTGCTATTGCTATTTTGCAGGGCCGCTGGGGGGATATGCTGCTCAGCTAGCGTCCGGCCAATCGCGATGACGCATTTGCTGATAGCCGTTTTAAGCGTCCTGCTCGCGCAGCCATTGCGCATGCGTCCATTCCAAAAATTGTCCCACCGCATTTACCGTATGATCGGTGCGTACTGAGTGAAAAATTTCGAAGGCGTGCTGCGCGCCTGGCAGTTCCGCGTAGGCGACCGGCTGTTTTGACTTCCCTTGCAATGCCGAGACAAAGGACCGCGCCTCCTCCACCCATACCAAAGAATCGTGTGTACCCTGAATGACAAACATGGGCGGCGCATCCTCCCGGATATGACTAAGCGGTGAACCCGCATCCCACAACTCGGGATTCTCGACCCGCTTGCACTGCATCACCCGGTCAGCCAGCATGTCCTCCATGGACATGCCCGGTCGAATTCCATTGCGATCAAGAAAGTCGAACACTCCGTAAAAAGGCACCGCTGCTTGTACCGTGGTGTCGGTCTCTTCAAACCCTGGCTGCCATTCCGCGCGATTAGGGGTCAACGCTGCCAATGCGCTGAGATGACCACCGGCCGAACCGCCCGTAATGGCAATGTAGTCCGGATTTCCGCCGTAATCCTCGATGTGTTCCCTGATCCAGGCAATGGCTTTCTTTACATCAATAATATGTGCCGGGAACGCAGCCTTAGGGCTAAGGCGATAGTTAATCGCAACACACAGCCAGCCCCGTTGAGCCATGTGGTACATCAGCGGTTTTCCCTGCTGCTCTTTTTCACCAATCATCCACGCACCCCCGTGGACCTGCAGCAGGACAGGGAAACCGCCCTCTCGCGGCTCAAGCGGTTGGTAGATATCCAGGAGATTGCGCTTGCCCCCATCTGAATAGGCAATGTGATTATGCTGGCGCACCCCGGGCCGCTTGAAATGAAAGGGCTTTATCCACTGGCGGGTAGTAATGTCATCAGACAAGACTTGCTGGCGGTCGGTGGGAATGTCCGAGCGATAGTCATTCCCCAGAGCGCGGCGCAGAGCCGGGCGGAGCTGGTTGGGCGTATCCATAGACTGGCAATGCAAATAAACGAGCCCCAGCCATGACATCGCAAAAAAGCCCAGCCCGGTCTGTGCCAGCGGATCTGCAAGTACGCCCTGAAAAGCCAACAGTGAGGTTAAGCTCACCTGCCACAACAGATGGATCAGCGCCAACTCACCGCAAAGCCAGGCACTAAAGAAATACACTGGTACCAACCAGTATATCCGCCGCGCCTGCACTATCGCTGTAAACGTGCAATAGACGCTCAATAGCGCCAGAAAGAAGTAGATGCCTGCCAGACTCACGATACTCTCCAGATATAGAACTTAATAAGGCGCCCATTCTAAGGCAAATTGCGGACGATTTGTCCGCGGAGCTCAAACTTCCTTTACTTGCACCCATCAACACCTTTGCGTAAGTTAGCAAGCCATCGGGCTACGCGAGATATTTCAATGGCAGTCAAATTGGGCGTGGTGATGGACCCCATCGCCAATATTAATTACAAAAAAGACACCACAATGGCCATGCTGTGGGCTGCCCAGGCTCGTGATTGGCAGTTGTTTTATGTCGAACAAGCCGACCTTTACCTCGAAGATAGCGTTGCACGTGCACGCATGGCGCCATTGACCGTCTTTCAAGATCCGGATAACTGGTTCAGCCTGGCAGAATACGAAGACCGAGACCTTGCCGAGCTCGACGTCATACTGATGCGCAAGGACCCCCCTTTCGATACCGAGTACATTTACAGTACCTACATATTGGAAGCTGCCGAGCGTAACGGGACGCTGGTAGTCAATCGCTGCCAAAGCCTGCGCGACTGTAATGAGAAAGTGTTCGCTACCCAGTTCCCCCAATGTTGTCCGCCGGTTCTCGTCAGCGCCGACATGAAACGCCTCAAAGGATTCCACCAACAGCATAACGATGTCATCTTCAAACCCCTCGACGGCATGGGTGGCTCTGCTATTTTCAGGGTGAAACCCGAAGACCCCAACGTGAGCGTGATACTGGAGACACTTACCGAGCACGGCCAACAAACCATCATGGCGCAAAAGTTCATCCCTCAAATAACCGCAGGCGACAAACGCATACTGATGATTAACGGGACGCCAGTGCCGTATTGTCTTGCGCGAGTGCCGCTGGCGGGCGAAACGCGCGGAAATCTTGCTGCTGGCGGGACAGGTGTGCCGCAACCACTAACGGAGAGAGATCAGTGGATTGCAGCCCAGATTGGCCCCAGCCTCCGCGAAAAGGGCCTGTTGTTTGTGGGAATAGATGTCATAGGCGATTATCTCACCGAAATCAATGTCACGAGCCCCACCTGTATACGGGAAATTGACGCAGCTTATGATCTGGACATTGGCGGCCAACTCATGGATTGTATTGTTGAGGAACTGAAGAAAAACAAGTAGTTGGGGCCGCATGTACTACCTGGAAACGGGATACGACAAGCACACACGATTTCGAAATGCCGTTCTATTGGCACTCACGGTGCACGCCGCTCTGATACTCAGTATTTCGTTCAGTGCTGCCACCTCTGAACGACGCTCTCCACAGATTGAAGTCACTCTGGCCACCCGACCCACCACAGTAGCTCCCGAGGATGCCCAGTATATTGCTCAGACTAATCAGGATGGCAGCGGTGATGAGGCCCAGATTAATCAGATCAGTAGTCTTAATAACGTGCCCAGCGACTCTCCTGTATTGACCCAATCAAATCAGCAAACACATCCCGAACAAGCGGCGGGACAAACCGATGCTGTCACTACCACCGCAATGACGCTCAATCGGATTGCGAAAGATCAGGCGGAACGGGAGCATCAGATTGCATCGTTGGAGGGAATTAGCCCCAAAGTTGATCGTCTCAACCAGGAGCTCGCTAGCCTGCAGGCGGAGCTTGATGAACAAGCCCTGGCGCTGGCAAATCGACCCAGGGTGAGACGCCTGACCGCTGCGTCTGCAAATCAGTCAGCGGATGCCGCCTACTTGCTGGATTGGCGGCAGCGACTGGAAGCTGTAGGAAATAAATACTACCCGCAGGCATCGGTTCGGTATGGCCTCTACGGAGATCTTCGCTTGTTGGTCGTGATTAGCCATGATGGCAGCCTGGAAAATATTAAAGTGCTTTCGTCTTCTGGCTACGCTGTGCTAGACGAGGCCGCCATCAAGATCGTAACTATGGCAGCACCGTACTCTCCCTTTCCTGAAGAGCTAAGAGCAACCACCGATAAACTGGAAATTGTTCGCACGTGGCATTTTCGAGAAAATCAGCTAAGCTCGAAGTAGAGGCTGACGGTTCCCGTTGCGCTGAAAATTTGCACCTCCAATAGACAGGTTCGCCCCATGCAAGGCTCGTTCTCCGCCAGTACAGCAAAAAGCAGCGACTGCCTGCGGAATCATTTTCTGTTGGCAATGCCCAGCCTCTCGGAAGGCATTTTTTCACAGAGTCTCACCTATATTTGCGAGCATGGTGAAAGCGGTGCCATGGGCATCATCATCAACCAGGTCCTCGATCTGACAGTAGGAGAAATTTTCGAACATCTGCAAATCGACGCGAATCGAGATTTTTCCAAGGAGCCGGTTTTGGCAGGCGGGCCCGTACACATAGACCACGGATTCGTCCTCCATCGCAACTGCACCAAAAAGTGGGAAGCCAGCCTAAAGGTCACTCCTGAAATTACACTCACCACGTCTCGCGATATTCTTCGTGCCATAGCTGAAGACGAGGGTCCGAGTGAGCGCCTTATTGCCCTGGGTTACGCCGGGTGGGCAGCCGGTCAGCTGGAGCAAGAACTGGCCGAAAACAGCTGGCTAACAATTCCCAGCAATAGTGACGTAATTTTCTCCACTGCAGCACATCAACGCTTGGGCGCTGCAGCAGCCTTGCTGGGCATAAACATGAATCAAATCTCCGCCCAGGCCGGACACGCCTGATTGCGCGAGCCAGCAAAAGCTCAGGGTCTCACCGGATGACAAAAAACCACCGCACCGTGATGGCATTTGATTTCGGCCTGCGTCAAATAGGCGTGGCAACGGGAAACAATTTGCTCAATACGACCCAGCCACTCCCGGTTCTCAAAGCAAAAGATGGCCAGCCGGACTGGCGGCTGCTGGAGGCACTGGTTGAAGAATGGCGCCCTGACCTGCTGGTGGTGGGTGACCCACTCAACATGGATGGAAGCGACAGCGAATTATGCTTACTAGCGCGAAAGTTCGCGCGCCGTCTACACGGACGGCTGGGGATGGAAGTGGTGATGGTCGATGAGCGGCTTAGCAGTTTTGAAGCGAAACAGACAAGCCGCGAGCATGGCCACCGTGGAGACTTCAAGAAGCAGCCTGTGGACAGCCTGGCCGCAGAGCTTATTCTACGAACCTGGCTCGAGGAATATAGGGAAGAGTACTCCGTTCAGCGACCGTGAAACTGTCCGTCATCTTGCTTGTCTTCATATGATAGTGACAGCTCATCCCCGGTGCCAAACTCACCCCGGTCATGCAACTTGATTTGCAAACGTACATCGTTGGCAGAGTCCGCGAAGCGAATGGCTTCTTCCTTGGAGATCAACTCTTCCTTGTAGGCTTTGATTAGTGATTGGTCGAGCGTTTGCATGCCCAGTTCAGTTGATTTAGACATTAAGTCTTTGATCAAGTGTACTTCACCCTTGCGAATATACTCTGCGATCAAAGGCGAGTTTAACAACACCTCCACCACGGGTGTGCGTCCAGTGCCATCTTTGCTAGGTAGCAGCTGCTGAGCAACCATCGCCTTCAGGTTCAGGGAGAGGTCCATCCACACTTGGTTGTGCAATTCAGCCGGGAAAAAACTCTGAATTCTGTCTAGCGCCTGGTTGGCATTGTTAGCGTGCAGGGTGCACAGACAGAGGTGACCAGTTTCAGCAAAGGTCAGGGCCTGCTGCATTGTTTCCGCCGTGCGCACCTCGCCGATCAGGATAACATCGGGAGCCTGGCGCAGAGTATTTTTCAACGCTACATCAAATGACTCTGTGTCCATCCCCACTTCGCGCTGCGTGACAATACAGCCCGCGTGATCATGGATATATTCAATTGGGTCCTCGATGCTAATGATGTGTCCGCGACTATTCTGATTGCGATACCCCACCATGGCCGCCAGCGATGTGGACTTACCTGTACCAGTAGCACCTACAAAGACGACCAGACCCCGTTTGGTCATAGCCAGTTCTTTAATAATCGGCGGTAGACCCAGTTCATCGATCGTCGGAATATCAGACTGAATGCGGCGCACAACCAGGCCGCATTTTCCGCGCTGCACATAGGCGCTTGCTCGAAACCGGCCCAGGTCTTCAGTGCTTAGAGCATAATTGCACTCATGATGTTGCTCAAACTCCTCCTGCTGATCCGGGCGCATGGTCGACAGCACCAGTCTCCGAGTATCTTCTTCCGTCAACGGCTGATCACTGATTGGATAAATCTGGCCGTCTACTTTGATACTGAGCGGAGCGCCCGCGGCAATAAATCCATCCGACGCACTTTCCTTCACAATCCGCTTCAGCAAGTCCTCAATAACCATACTGGCATGCTCCCCTGCGAGTTTTCGTTACGTCCCGACCTAGAAATTCTCCGGCATTCTGGCTTTTTCGCGCGCCGCTTCCCGGGTAATGGTTCGCTTGGCGACCATTTCCTCAAGGCACTGATCCATTGTCTGCATACCCAAGGCGCTTCCGGTCTGAATGGCGGAATACATCTGCGCCACTTTGTCTTCCCGAATAAGATTTCGGATCGCCGAGGTGCCGCGCATAATCTCGTGAGCGGCAACCCGCCCGCCAGTGGCGCGCTTAAGCAATGTTTGCGATACCACCGCCTGCAGCGACTCGGACAGCATTGAGCGCACCATAGACTTTTCCGCCGCCGGGAAGACGTCGATTACCCTGTCAATCGTCTTGGCAGCCGAGGTCGTGTGCAGTGTGCCAAAAACCACGTGTCCCGTTTCGGCCGCCGTAAGGGCGAGCCGAATAGTTTCAAGATCGCGCATTTCGCCAACGAGAACAATATCAGGGTCTTCCCGTAATGCCGAGCGCAGTGCCTCTGAAAAGCCCAGGGTATCTCGGTGCACTTCCCGCTGGTTTACCAGGCACTTTTTGCTTTCATGTACAAATTCGATTGGGTCTTCGATAGTCAGTATATGTTCATATTTATTGTCGTTGATAAAATCAATCATGGCAGCAAGTGTTGTGGACTTACCCGAACCGGTCGGCCCCGTCACTAGCACTAGCCCTCGAGGCATCATGGAAATGTCGCGAAATACCTGCCCCATTCCAAGGTCTTCCATAGTCAGTACTTTCGAGGGGATAGTTCGAAAGACAGCCCCGGCGCCCCTGTTTTGATTAAATGCGTTGACTCGAAATCGTGCGACACCAGGCACTTCAAAGGAAAAGTCAGTCTCGAGAAACTCTTCATAATCTTTGCGCTGCTTATCATTCATAATGTCGTAGATAAGGGCGTGTACCTGCTTGTGCTCCATGGGCGGAAGGTTTATGCGACGGATATCGCCGTCGACACGAATCATTGGCGGAAGACCCGCAGAAAGGTGCAGATCAGACGCGCCTTGCTTGGCGCTGAACGCCAGTAGTTCTGTTATATCCATTTATCCCCTCCACTGTCGAAGCAAAGTGCCGACAGCTCCCTAGCCAGGATGCTAATCATGGCAGCAAGTGACTAACGCGTTATCTTATTCTAATGTCGCCGCTGCCCGAATCAGCTACTATTCGCGCCATGAACGAGCAACTAATTTCCGACAATATCCCAAAGCTACGCCAAAGGGTACGGCGCAGCGCGGAAAAAAGCGAATTTGGCAATAGTGACATTCTTGTCATTGCAGTGAGCAAAACCCGCCCAGCTGAAGATATTCGGGTCGCCCATGCACATGGGCTGGTCAATTTTGGTGAGAACTACCTACAAGAGGCCGTCCAAAAAATAACGGCACTGCAGGACCTGCCACTGATATGGCATTTCATCGGACCCATCCAATCAAACAAAACAGGCCTCATCGCCAAGCATTTTGACTGGGTACACACTATCGACCGCGAAAAAATCGCCCGTCGACTCAACGACCAGCGGCCAATAAACCTTCCACCACTGCAGGTCTGTGTACAGATCAACATCTCTGGTGAGTCCAGTAAATCTGGCGCGAGCATGAAAGAGCTACCGAATCTGGCACACACTATTCTTCAGCTACCGCGCCTCCAGCTGCGCGGCTTGATGGCAATACCCGCAGCCAACGCAGGCACAGCGCAACAGCACGAGGTTTTCAGTTTAATGCGCGAAGCCCTGGCGCAACTTAGACCCCTGGCACCCGCTGTCGACACCCTATCCATGGGCATGTCCGACGACCTGGAAGCGGCCATACTGGAGGGCGCAAGCGCCATCCGCGTGGGTACTGCTATTTTCGGCCCCCGTAACAGGTGATTTTGGCCTCGGCCGCCGTGTATACTGTCGGACTGTTTTTTCGTTGGAAAGCACATGACAATCGGCTCCGGGCACCCGCACCACATCGCATTTGTCGGTGCTGGCAATATGGCCAGCAGCATAATCGGGGGCTTGCTCGCCAGTGGGCATCCAGCTGATAGAATCAGTGCGGCGGACCCATTCCCGGCAAGTCTTGAGCGTTTGCGCGAATCAGCTCCGGTAGCCGTTTATAACGACAACGCAGAGGCAGTGGCTACTGCCGACGTAATTGTACTGGCAGTAAAACCACAGATAATCGCTGAGGCGGCAAGCAGTATCGCCGCGACTGTCAGCGCCAATGGGGCAGTCGTCATTTCTATCGCTGCGGGAGTAACAATCGCCAGTATGCAGGCAAGACTTGGACCAAAAGCCGCTATTGTGCGCTGCATGCCCAACACACCTGCGCTACTGCGATGCGGCGCCAGCGGCCTGTTTGCCAACGAGGCCAGCACGGAGCGGCAGCGTAATTTTGCACAGGCCATTTTGTCGGCAGTGGGCATGACATTCTGGGTAAAGTCAGAGCAAGAGCTGGATGCGGTTACTGCCTTGTCGGGCAGCGGGCCAGCCTACTTTTTCCTGTTCATGGAGGCCATGGTAGATGCGGGCCAACAGTTGGGCCTGGACCGGGAAGATGCGACCAATTTGGCATTGGAGACCGGTTTTGGTGCCTCACGCATGGCCCTTGAACACAAAGATATTGATCTGGTAGAACTACGGCGCCGGGTTACCAGCCCGGGCGGAACAACGGAACGCGCCATTGCGAGCTTCGAGCAAGACGGGCTGCACAATATCGTAGCAAGAGCTATGAGTGCGGCCGCGGACCGGGCTGCGGAAATGGCACGGGAAATGGGCTAGGAAAAGAGGTAACAATGACTGCCCTGAGCGATATTTTTACTTATCTGATCTACGTATTTTTTGGCTTGTATATACTGGCGATGCTGCTGCGATTTCTGCTACAAGCAGTGCGTGCTGATTTCTACAACCCGATCAGCCAATCACTGGTGAAAGTCACTAATCCACTGGTTATCCCTCTGCGTAAAATTCTACCCGGTTTTGGTGGCCTGGATCTGGCGTCGCTGCTACTGGCGCTCATCCTGCAGATACTGATGGTGACCTTGCTGGTGTTGATTCAAACTGGCGCCATGCTGGCGCCGCTGCCGCTCCTGCTTGTAGGTGTGTTGGGGCTGGCCTCCTATTTGCTGAAGATCTATTTCTTCGCGCTACTGGCGATGATCGTGCTGAGCTGGATTGCGCCCGGGGGCAATCATCCGGCCCTGTATCTTCTTCATCAGATAACTGAACCGGTGATGGCGCCCTTTCGGAAGGTTCTGCCGGCCATGGGCGGCCTCGATTTTTCTCCGATACTGGTGTTTATCATTATCAACGTGCTCCAGATAGTGTTGAGGAACCTCGCCTTTTCCCTGGGGATCTTGGGGCTTGTACCTTGGCTATAAGTGATCGGTATGAACATACCAGAGCATAAACACTCGGTGGGCATCGTCACGCCGCAAACTGCACGCTTTGACGAGCCACTGAAGCTCGTATGCGGCAGAGAGCTGCCCAGTTATGAGCTGGTGTACGAAACCTATGGCACGCTCAATAAACAACATTCCAATGCTGTTCTGATTTGTCACGCACTCAGCGGTAACCATCATGCGGCAGGCTTTCACGGGCCCGAGGACAAAAAAGCAGGTTGGTGGGACGAGTGTATCGGCCCCGGCAAACCCATAGACACTGATCGTTTTTTCGTGGTGAGTCTCAATAATTTGGGTGGCTGCCACGGCTCTACCGGGCCCAGTTCAATCAATCCGGCAACCGGTAAAACATGGGGTCCTGATTTTCCGCCGATGCGGACTACCGACTGGGTGCACAGCCAGGCTCGATTGGCAGATCTTTTGGAAATTGACTGCTGGGCAGCAGTCATCGGTGGCAGCCTCGGCGGCATGCAGGCCATGCGTTGGTCGCTAGAGTTTCCGGAACGAATTCAACATTGCATTGTGATCGCCGCGGCGCTCAAACTCAGTGCACAGAATCTCGCTTTCAATGAGGTCGCGCGCCAAGCCATTGAAGCCGACCCGGAGTTTGTCGGGGGCGGCTACCAAGATAGCAATACGATACCAGCACAAGGCCTCGCCCTGGCCCGTATGATCGGCCACATCACCTATCTCTCGGACGATGCTATGGCGAACAAATTTGGTCGTGACCTGCGCTCCGGAAGCCTCAACCGAGGAGAGACGGCCGACGCAGAATTCCAGGTACAGAGTTACCTGCGCCACCAGGGCAGTCAATTCTCCAGTAACTTTGACGCTAACACCTACATACTGATGACCCGAGCCCTGGACTATTTTGATCTCGCACTGGAGTATGACGGCAACGCTGTTGAAGCTTTCAAACAATCGCAGAGTAGTTTTTTTGTGGTCTCGTTTTCTACTGACTGGCGGTTTTCTCCGCAACGCTCACGCGAGATTGTTAATGCGCTTATCGAGGCAGACCGACCAGTGAGCTACGCCGAGATTGAAGCCAATGAAGGGCATGACGCTTTTTTGCTTCCCATTCCGCGTTACCTTGATGTATTTCACGCCTATATGCTTCGCGTGGGAGCAAGCGACTAATGCGCCTCGACCTATCCCACATTCAACGCTGGATTGACCCTGGCTCGCGGGTACTTGATTTGGGTTGTGGCGACGGCGTGTTTCTGGAGTCTCTGCGCGATCAGCGACAGGTTCGTGGTACCGGTCTGGAAATCGACCGGGAGTACATCACTGCCGCCATCGCCCGCGGCATCAATGTAGTAGAGCAAAATATGGACGAGAGCCTCGCTAATTTTCCCGACCACAGCTTCGATACCGTGGTGCTGGCCCTGGCCCTACAGGCGGTGAATTATCCGGACCGGGTATTGGAGGAGATGTTGCGTATTGGTCGCGAGGGAATTGTCACTTTCCCGAATTTTGGCCACTGGCGCTGTCGCCTCATGCTGGGTATAGGAGGACACATGCCTATTTCCAAACTCATGCCCTATACCTGGTACAACACGCCCAATATCCATTTCTGTACGGTGAAAGATTTCGAGGAGCTCTGCCAGGAAAAAGGTATCCGCATATTAGCTAGGGATGTCGTAGGCAACACCCGGCCCACACCGCTATTGTCAAACAAATGGCCTAACCTGTTCGCCACTACGGCGATCTATCGCATTACCCGCTGACATGCGAGGACCTATGAGAATTCGTTTTGCACTCTTTTGGTTAACTATTCTGTCGAGCTCAGTCCTGGCACAACAGTCTGAAACCTTCGGCCCCTATGAACTTCACTACAGCGTGGTGAACACGACTTTTCTGGCCCCGGAAATTGCAGCCGCCTACAACATCACACGCAGCGAAAAGCGCGCTATTCTCAACCTGGCAGTTCGTGAAAAATTGGCCGAAGGCAGTGCTCCCCGTGCCATGATGTTGAAGGGCCGTACTTGGGATCTCATACAAAACCAATCCTTGGAATTCAAAGAAATTCGGGAGGGAGAGGCCATTTACTACATCGCCGAATTCGCTTTTATCAATGAAGAGTGGCGCTTTTTCGAGATGGACTTCCGCCCGACAGGCGCCCAGGAAACCTACACATTCAAGTTCAAACATCAGCTGTATACCGACTGATGACAGACCCATCCCACAACCAGTCTGTGGTATTGGCCAGCGGAAACACCGGCAAGTTGCGAGAGTTGGCTGAAGTTCTTGCCCCCTTAGGACTCACGCTCAAGCCCCAGTCTCAATTTGAAGTGCAGGAGGTTGAGGAAAATGGCCTTAGCTTTGTCGAAAACGCACTCATCAAAGCGCGGGCAGCTGCCCAGCATACTGGTTTACCCGCCATTGCTGATGACTCCGGTTTGGAAGTCGACTTCCTCAACGGCGCGCCTGGAATTCATTCCGCGCGCTATTCCGGCGCTGGAGACGAGGCCAACAATGCCAAACTATTGACGGCGTTGGGTGATCTTTCCAAGGACCAACGGGGTGCCCGTTTTCACTGCGTGCTGGTCTACTTGCGACATGCTCTGGACCCAACACCGCTGGTCTGCCACGGTAGCTGGGAAGGCTCTATCTTGTTTGAGCCGCACGGCGAAAATGGTTTTGGTTACGATCCATTGTTTTACGTTCCTGAGCATGAATGTAGCTCTGCAGAATTGGACCCCAGCATTAAAAACCGCATTAGCCACCGCGCGAAGGCCAGCACACTTCTATTCGAAGCGCTGCGTCAGAGTTAATGCTATTGCCGCCGCTGGGGCTCTATATCCACCTGCCTTGGTGTGAGCGTAAGTGTCCGTACTGCGATTTTAATTCTCATGAAACAAGCATTGTGCCCGAGCAACGTTATATCGACGTCTTGCTACAGGATTTACGCGAAGACCTTCCACTACTGCAGGGTCGAACGGTAGACACTCTTTTTATTGGAGGTGGCACGCCCAGTTTATTCTCGGCCAATGGCGTTGAGCAATTGTTGCGGGGTATAAAAAACATCGTGCCACTGTCCGCAACACTGGAATCCACCATGGAGGCAAACCCTGGAAGTGCAGATGCTGACAAGTTTTGCTCTTTCAGGGAAGCTGGCGTTAATCGCTTGTCGATTGGTATCCAAAGTTTCGATGACGCTCTTCTTCAGTCTTTGGGGAGAGTTCACAATAGCGATCAGGCACACGCCGCTATCGAGTACGCCCGTGATGCCGGATTCAATAGTGTTAATTTGGATTTGATGCACGGTCTTCCCGAACAAACCCTGGAGACTGCCGAGAAAGATCTGCAATGCGCAATTGCATTTGAACCTGGGCACCTCTCCTGGTATCAACTGACCATCGAACCGAATACGGTATTTCACACACGTCCACCAACACTCCCCGTTGAAGATCTACTTGCGGATATTCAGCAACACGGTGAGCAGTTGTTGGCCGCCAGTGGCTACGCACAGTATGAGGTTTCCGCGTATAGCCGGGGTGGATTCAACTGCCAACACAATCGCAACTACTGGTCCTTTGGAGATTATCTTGGGATTGGGGCAGGCGCGCATGGCAAGATCAGTTTTGCCGATGGTCACATTGAGCGTTATGCCAAGCGACGTCAGCCAGATGAATACATGTCGCCGGGAGCAGGAGGTTTTGTTGCTAGTACTAGAATTCTTGAGCTGAGCGAGGTCGTCGGGGAATTTATGATGAACGCGTTGCGCCTGAATGACGGCTTTACCTTGCAGCAGTTTGGTGCGCGGACGGGGTTGAGCTACGAACAATTGGAGCCGCAGTTGGAATCACTCTGCCGGCGTGAGCTGCTTCAACGAGACGGTGACGCTATCTGCGCTACCGGGATTGGTCGTCGTTTTTTAGATAGTGTTGTGTCAGAGTTTCTTCCGGACTAGCAGATAGTCCTTAGCATCTTCAAGCGCGAGCGAAAATCAAGTCCCAAACCCCATGCCCAAGGCGTTCGCCACGCAACTCAAATTTGGTAAGCGGTCGGCGTTTAGGGCGCGGAGAAAAATGACTCTCGCCACAGGTATTGGATAAGCCCTCTGCACCACTCAGCACCTCCATCATCTGGTGAGCGTAGTCTTCCCAGTCGGTCGCCAAATGCAAAAGCCCCCCCGGCTTCAGTTTGCTTATCAACTGCAGCACAAAACCACGCTGAATAAGGCGCCGCTTGTTATGGCGTTTTTTATGCCAGGGGTCGGGGAAAAAAATTTGTATCGAATCAAGTGATCTATCAGGAATACAGTTCTGAAGGATTTCCACGGCGTCGTGGCAGTAGACTCGAATACTATCGACATCGTGTTCCGCCATGCTGTGCAGCAACCGCCCAACACCCGGCTTGTGCACTTCAATACCGATAAAGTTACTGTCTGGTTCAGCCAGCGCCATCTCCACAAGGGATTGACCCATTCCAAACCCTATTTCAAGTATATACGGGCCGGCGCGTCCAAATATGGCATCCAGCTCGATTTCACGCGGGTCATATTCAAGCCCCCACTGCTGCCAGCCTTCCTCAAAAGCCCGCCTCTGGCCAGGAGTCATGCGTCCGGAGCGCAACACATAGCTGCGAATAGGCCGTCCCTTTTTGAGATCCGTCATGAGAGGTCTCGCTAAGTCGAATGAATCAGACGACTAGTTTCCAGCCCGCTGCCGCAAGACAGGCCCAGCCAGCGATAAATGCCAGACCACCCAAAGGGGTGACGGCACCTAGCCAGCGTACTCCGGTTAAACTCAGCAAATACAGGCTACCGGAGAAAATTATAATACCCAGCAGGAACAGCCAACCACTGCTCTTGAGCATCGCAGTCTGGGGCTGGCTTAGGGCGATGACCCCCACCAGCAGCAAGGCAAAACTATGATGGAAGTGGTACTGAACGGCAGTTTCGAAAACACCCAGGGAGTAGTCATCCAACCTCCCTTTCAGAGCATGTGCGCCAAAAGCGCCAAAAGCGACCGCTAGCATTGCGCTAAGAGATGCCAAGGTAATAAAAAGTTTAGCCATGGGGACAGTGTAACAAAGAGGCGGTGATACCGCCTCTATCGTGGTGGGGGCTAAGCGGCGATGGTCGTTCGCAGCTTTTTCATCGCAGATTGTTCAAGCTGCCTGATACGCTCCGCAGAAACACCATACTGGGCCGCCAATTGGTGCAGTGTGGATTTCTTCTCTGACAGCCAGCGCTGAGACAATATGTCGCGGCTGCGCTCGTCCAAATCGGCCAGGGCGTTATGAAGCTGTGTCTCGCTGTTGTCCTGCCAGTCATCAGACTCTACTGCCGCGGCGGGGTCAGAGCTCTGATCCTCAAGGTAATACTGGGGGGCTTGCCAGGCATTATCATCATCCGCATCCGTGGGCTGGTCATAGCCCAGATCACGACTGCTCAGACGACCCTCCATGCGCTGAACTTCCTTTACATCAACATTCAGATCATCAGCAATGGCCTGTGCCTCCGCCGAGTTTAACCAGGACAGGGTCTTTTTAGCGCTGCGCAGGTTGAAGAACAATTTTCGCTGTGCCTTGGTGGTCGCCACTTTCACAATGCGCCAATTACGCAAAATGAATTCATGCATTTCTGCTTTGATCCAGTGGATTGCGAAAGAGACCAGGCGCACACCTCTCTCAGGGTCAAAGCGTTTGACCGCCTTCATCAGACCCACGTTGCCTTCCTGAATCAGGTCCGCCTCAGCGAGGCCGTAGCCAGAATAGCTGCGCGCAATGTGCACCACGAAGCGCAAATGTGACATTACCAATTCGCGCGCCGCCTGCAAATTTTCGTTGTAGTAGAGGTCCTGGGCTAATTCGCGCTCGCGCTCGATACTCAGCACGGCAATAGTACCGACCGCCTGAACATAGGCTGGCAGGTTGGCTCCCGGAACCATCTGATCAACTGGCTGTAGGCTCTTCTTCATTTCTCGACCCCCACTCAATTTCGGACAAGGATATTAGCACTCTTTAAGTTAGAGTGCTAATAGCGAGAAAGTTCAATTTTTTGCAGAAACGTATTATTTACTTCAATAAATTCAATTACTTATGATCACCACCCTGCAGCCTGTCCAACGAAGAACTAGCGCGGTTCAATACTAGCAATATGACGAGTAACCGCCAGCCAGGCACCACCAAGCCCCAACAGTCCGCCCAGGGTTATCAGGTTCAGAGCCCCCATCACCCCCAAGCCGCGCAACTGAAACGCACTCCCGTAGAGCAATACCAAATTGCCTACCGGTTCCTCCAGATACCACAGCGAAAGCGAAACCAGTAAAGCCGCCAGCCCACCACCGCCAACACCATACCAAAGACCCGTGTAGAGAAAGGGGCGCCGCACAAAGGCGTTGCTCCCGCCCACAAGTTTGACGATGACGATCTCATCTCGGCGGTTCTCAATAGCCAGGCGTATGGTGTTTCCCAGAATCAACAACACTCCCGCGACGAGCATAAGCCCTATCGCCATTACCAGTCGTCGGCTCAATTCCATGATTCTGTTGAGTCGCTGCAGCCACTCCATATCCAACACGGCTTCAGCAACATCGGGCATACCCTGAATACTCTCGCGCAGCGCAGATACACTCGACCCTTGAAGGTTGTCAGTCGGGGTAATAAGTATCAGGTTGGGCAATGGGTTTTTCTGCAAACTGGCCAACACATCGGCAAATCCTGAGAGGGTACTGAATTCGGCAAGCGCCTCTTCTCGTGAAACAAACTGTGTCTGGGCAATATCCTCGCGCGCGCTCAACTCTATTTCAAGTTGGTTTGCCCGGTCAGCGGATATACCCTCCTGCAGGAAAACTGAGATTTGAGCGGGGCTATCCCATCCGGCGCTCAATTCGTTTACGTTGTCCAAGGCAACGTTCAATCCAACCGGCAGCGCGAGGGCAATGCCGATCACCAGCCATGTCAGCAGGCTGGGGCCCAGATTATCCAACACTCGCAGTAGGCTGTCTGCAGCCGAAAGCCGGTGGTGCTGCAACCAACCATGATAGCGATCCCTAAGGTTCGCCTCACTGGGACTGGCACCTTCCTTGCGACGAAGGTTTTCGCGCCGACCCATCATGGCGCGTTCCCAGTGACCAGGCGTCCCTGCTGCAGGGTAATAATCCTATGCTGCAACCGCGAGATCAGAATCAGGTCGTGACTGGCGATCAAGACCGTAACGCCGACCTGATTAAACGCTTCAAATAAGTTCATGATCTCTGCCGACAGTGTCGGATCGAGGTTCCCGGTAGGCTCATCTGCCAGTAAGATTTTAGGTTTGCCCACCACTGCCCTGGCGATGCCCACGCGCTGCTGTTCTCCGCCGGACAGCGTGAGTGGCATAGCCCGTTCGCGATTAAGTAGCCCCACTTTATCCAGAGCGGCACGCACCCGACGCCCCACCTCACGATGGTCATACCCCGCGATGATCAGGGGTAACGCCACATTATCGAAAACCGTTCGATCGAAGAGCAGTTGGTGGTTTTGAAAAACGACGCCAATGTTGCGACGATGTTGTGGAACGCCACGAGGACGCACTGTCGCCAGATTTTGGCCGTCCACTGTGACCTGCCCACGGCTGGGACGGTCCATCAGCATGATCAGTCGCAGCATTGTACTCTTACCTGCACCTGAGTGACCGGTGAGGAAAACCAGTTCGTCGCGATCTATACTGACACTGACTTCTCGCAAGGCATCGTGCCCTTCCTCATAGCGTTTGCTGACCCGGTCAAAAGTGATCATGCAGCGGCATTTTCGTCGTCAAACAACGCCTCGATAAACTGGTCTGCCTGAAATGGGCGCAAATCTTCCGCAGCCTCACCCACGCCAATAAAACGAATCGGCAAGCCCAGTTTTTTTGCTATCGCGAATATGATGCCCCCCTTAGCGGTACCATCCAGTTTGGTCAGCGTGAGACCGGTAACACCTACCCACTGCTGGAAGTGTTCGGCCTGAGACAAAGCGTTCTGCCCCGTACCCGCGTCCAAAACCAACATCACCTCATGCGGCGCAGACGTATCCAGCTTGCCCATTACCCGAACCACTTTTTTCAACTCTTCCATGAGATTGTCTTTGTTATGCAGCCGACCGGCTGTGTCGGCAATCAACACATCGATCTTACGCGCGCGGGCCGCTTCCAAAGCATCGAACAGGACCGACGCACTATCCGCACCAGTGTGCTGGGCAATCACGGGTACATCGTTGCGTTCACCCCATACCTGAAGCTGCTCTACTGCTGCGGCCCGGAAGGTGTCCCCAGCAGCAAGCATGACTGATCGGCCATTGCCCTGGTAGTGCTTTGCCATCTTGCCGATAGTGGTCGTTTTTCCCACTCCGTTGACGCCTACCATCAGGATCACAAAGGGCTGGTGACCCTGGACCTCCAGAGGCTCCTCGCAAGGCCTCAGCATGGCCAGAAGCTCTTCGCGTAAGGCGGCTTGAAGCGCTTCAGGCCGCGTCAGTTCCTTGCGGGAAACACGCAGAGTCAGTTTTTCAATGATTTCCCGTGTAGCGTCTACACCCACGTCTGCCATCAGCAGACGCGACTCCAGTTCCTCAAACAGATCGGCATCAATTTCCTTATGGCCAAGGAACAGATTGCCCATTCCCTGCACCAAATTATCACTGGTGCGCCCCAGCCCGCGGCGTAATCGGGAAAAGAAACCCTGTTTGTCTTCTACCTCTGTCGGTCGCTTTGCTTCGGGCTCCAATGAAAGCTCTGGTTCTGACGTAAACTCCGACGCTGATTCCAGCACTGGTTCGGGTTCGGGTTCTGGTCGCTGCTCTGGCACTGCTGCCGAGTGCGGATGATCTTCCTCAGCCGGGAGAAGCTCATCAGCCTGAACAGCGACATCGCCGGACACAGAGTGAATCTCTTGGGTCTCCACCTGTTTTTTGCGTCTAAAAAATTTCATATATGTCGTGCTAGAGTAAGTGCAAACGAACGTCTGCGAAGACCTCTATCGTAACATCCTTGGATTCAGTGAAGAAATGGCAAGATCGAGTAGCCGAACAGGGAAGCAACAGGTGCGAATCATTGGCGGACACTGGCGCGGTCGCAAACTTGCGTTCACTCCGGCAGACGGACTGCGGCCGACCGGGGACAGAATCAGGGAAACGCTATTTAATTGGTTGGCCGACTATACGGCGGGTGCCCGCTGCGCCGACTTGTTTTCCGGAAGTGGAGCACTGGGACTCGAAGCCCTTTCCCGTGGTGCTGGTCACTGCGCTTTTGTAGACAGTTCAGGCGTGGCAATGAAGCAGGTTGGTGATCACTTACATACGTTGGGTGCCAACAATAGAGGCACATGTACTCCGGTCTCTGCACAGCAGTTTTTAGAAGCAAGCACTGACTCCTTTGATATAGTGTTTATCGACCCCCCTTTTCATCAGCAACTGGTGGAGCCTGTATGCGCGATACTGGCCCGCCGACAACTGGTACGCAAAGGCGCGATGATCTATGTAGAAACGAGCACGGCCGAACCGTCACCTCGGCTTCCTGCCGGCTGGAATCCCCACCGGGAGAAAGCCTCCGGCGGCGTTGCCTATCGTCTGTTTAGCGTTGATCAGATAGCGGATTGACTTCAATGATATGCGCTAATTGCACGGGCGCATTGTCGCTCCCTCGCAAATTGTTTACCATTCGCGATCATGCCCTAAGAAACTGGCCTTCGATATGAGAACCAAGTGCGTCGTTTACCCGGGCACCTTTGACCCCATTACCAATGGCCATGTGGATCTGACGGAACGCGCTGCGCGTCTTTTTGATCGGGTAGTCGTGGGCATAGCGCACAGCGAAAAGAAGACGCCGTTATTCTCACTGGAGGAACGGGTTTCGCTCTGTGAGGCATCGCTCGCGCACTTGGACAATATTGAGGTGGTGGGTTTTAGCAACCTGCTTACGGACTTCGTCCAAAGCCAAAACGCGCGATGCGTGTTGCGAGGCCTCCGGGCAGTCGCGGATTTCGAATATGAGTTTCAGCTGGCAAACATGAACCGGGCGATATTCCCCGAGTTTGAGAGCATCTTTCTGACACCCTCGGAACACCTGTCCTATATTTCCTCGTCACTGGTAAGAGAGATCGCCGCTTTAGACGGGGACATCAGTCCGTTTGTCCCCAGCGAGGTAGCCTTGGCGCTTAAGAATAAATTCACCGGCAGCTGAAGCTTTTCGAAGAACCGGCTGACAAATCAAACAGCCGCCTCAGGACTCAGGATATTCCGCTTCAGTTACCGCTTCTTTTTCGTTTTGTCTACGAATCGCCTCAGCGTCCTTCCCCGTGTAACCGGGATTACGGCAGCCCAGGCAGCGCATAAAAGTTGTCTCTGCAGGCCCACCAATCAAGGTGCCTGCTGCTTCACTCGCATTGCCCGCCAGCAGGGTAAAAGGCAAGCTAACCAGCCATACGGCCGCACCACCAACCGTGAGCACTACACCGATAGGGCGTGCAACCAGTAAATCTCCCACCATGGCCCATTCATTGGGGCTTTCATCGACTACCTCTTGAGCCCACAACATTTGTGGTACCAGCATGCAACTCACAAACAGCGCTACCGTGGTACGACGCACTTTCGCTATTGTTCTCATTGCTCTCCCCCCGCGAGCTTATACCCGCTCCCCTTTTCGCTCTAGTTTAGCCTGATCAGTGCTGACAGGTCACGCAGTAGACGCTGCTGCGCTGTCCCAGACGTCGCTCTTGCAACACTGAGCCACAGGTCTTACAAGGCTGCCCTCCGCGGCCATAGACGAGTAGTTGCTGGGCGAAATATCCGGGCTTCCCATCACCGCCCACAAAGTCTCGAAGGGTAGTTCCACCTTGAGCTATAGCGTTAGTAAGCACTAGCTTCACATTTTCCGCCAAATACTGGTAACGCGCGCTGGAGATGCGCCCGGCAGCTCGGTCCGGACGAATACCCGCCAGAAACAGGGCCTCGTTAGCGTAAATATTACCAACGCCAACGACGACTTTCCCGTCCATTATGAAGCTCTTTACGGCCACTTTTCGACCACGCGATCGGCGGTACAAAAGTTGTCCGTCGAAGTCGGACGAGAGTGGCTCTGGTCCCAGGTTCCTCAATAACGGGTGGTCATCCCCCGGCGCGAGCCAAAGGAAACAGCCAAAGCGTCGTGGGTCGTGGTAGCGCAGACAAACACCACCATCAAACAGAATATCGATATGATCGTGCCGGCCGGGCGGCTCTGCGGCATCAACCAGGCGCAAGGACCCGGACATTCCCAGATGCACCATCAGTGAACCGGCTGCGGTTCGAAACAGAAGGTATTTGGCCCGCCGCTGTACTGCTTCAATAACCTGTCCCGACAAGAGGACGGCGAGCTGGTCAGGCACGGGCCAGCGCAAGCGAGCTTCGCGCACAATGACTCGCCTTACCACCTGATTGAGGCAATGTGGCTCGACGCCTCGTCGCGTAGTTTCAACTTCGGGCAATTCAGGCATGGCAGTTTGTTAGCACTTGTCACCTTCCCTGAAAAATCCAGGCCCTGAAGCAAAAAACCCCGGCAATTGCCAGGGTTTCATAGAAAGGTCTTAAGCGCTAATGCTTACTTAATTTTGCTTTCTTTATACATCACGTGCTTACGTGCCACGGGATCGTACTTCTTCATCTCAAGTTTGTCGGGCGTGGTACGCTTGTTTTTGTCGGTGGTATAGAAATGCCCTGTACCAGCCGAGGAATTCATTCTAACTTTTTCTCTCATCGCCAATCTCCCTTAAACTTTCTCGCCACGACCGCGGATTTCTTCCAAGACCTGCTCAATTCCCTTTTTGTCGATTATGCGCATGCCTTTGCTAGAGACGCGCAAACGAACAAAACGCTTCTCTGACTCCAACCAGAATCGATGGTGGTGCAGGTTCGGCAAAAAACGGCGTCGGGTGCGGTTTTTTGCGTGTGATACGTTGTTTCCTGTTATCGGACGCTTGCCGGTAACCTGACAGACTCTTGCCATGATCGTTACTCTCCCAAATAAGACGCGGGAATTACAGTAAAAAAGGGTGCGCTTTGCGGCCAAAACGGAACTCCAGCCGCGCAGAGCGCGACTTTATACCAGAAGACCCCAGCCATAGCAAGGCGAACCCGCGGCGGGAAAAGCCTCCGCGCCAGCGTCGCGCCGAATGATTCCGGTAGGTCACGCAGTCAATGCTAGTCGCTAGTGTGCGCCCCAATACCAATCACAGCAGCCCCTCCTCCGCGAACGAGTACTCCCGCCCAGCGCCAACGATTATGTGATCTAGCACCCTTATATCCAGCAGTGAGAGGGCGGATTGAAGGCGCTCTGTGATCCTGCGGTCAGCACTACTGGGCTCTGCCACCCCGGAAGGATGGTTGTGGGCGAATATCACCGCTGCAGCTCCATATTGCAGTGCGCGGACTGCAACTTCTCGCGGGTAAACCGCAGCCCCATCAAGCGTGCCTAGAAACAAATCTTCACAACGCTGCACCCGGTTCTGACTGTCCAAAAACAGACACGTGAACACCTCTCTGTTGCGGCTGCCAAGGTGGTGTTGCAAAAAACGCCTGGTTTCACTCGGGCTGTTCAGCACGCTCCCGGCAGACACCTCCTCCAGCGCCTGGCGGCTAACGATCTCCAAGGCCGCACGCAGCCGACTATATTTTACCGGCCCAACCCCCGGGCATGACAGCAGGCTATCTTGATCGGCTCGCAGCAACCCGCCAATGCCACCAAATTCGCGCAACAATGTGCATGCCATATCCAATGCGCTGCAATCTCGATAGCCCGTGTGAAGCAGCACAGCAAGTAACTCTGCATCAGAGAGTGATGACGCGCCTCGCTCCAGCAATTTATCCCGGGGGCCCTCTCCGGGCATCCAGCGCGCTATAGTCATGGCACTCCTCCGTGAGCCTCCTGCCTGCGGTGTCAAATACCACCCCACAGTGGTATCTTTTGCCCACCGCCATCTTCCCAATTTGAGCGAGCAAATGGCACATCTTTTTAATCACAACGTCCTGCTCGGCGTCAGCGGCGGTATAGCCGCCTACAAGTCTGCCGAGCTGGTTAGACAGTTGCAGGAGCGCGGGGCCAGTGTGCGCGTGATCATGACCCACGGTGCCCAGGAGTTCATCACACCCCTGACACTGCAGGCGCTTTCAGGCAATCCCGTGCATACCGAACTGCTGGACGAGCACGCTGAACAGGGCATGGGGCACATTGAACTTGGCCGCTGGGCCGACCTGCTGTTGATTGCACCGGCTACCGCAGATCTGATTGCGCGATTGAGTATGGGTCGCGCCGACGACCTACTCACGACGGTCTCTCTTGCGACTGCCGCGCCGCTACTGCTGGCACCTGCTATGAATCAACAGATGTGGAACGATCCGGCAACCATCGCCAATATCGCCACTCTCTCTCAACGAGGCGCCCAGATGATCGGCCCGGCCTCAGGGCAGCAGGCGTGCGGCGATACTGGCCCCGGACGGATGGAAGAGCCATCAATTATTGCCCAAGCTGCTACGGAATTGTTTGCGACGGGCGAACTGGCAGGCAAACGAATCGTCATTACAGCAGGCCCCACCCGTGAAGCCCTGGATCCAGTGCGATACATTTCCAACAACAGCTCTGGAAAAATGGGATATGCGCTCGCGCAAGCAGCGGCAGATGCCGGTGCAATAACAACGCTGGTTAGCGGTCCCGTCAATTTGACGCCACCTGACCATGTACAGCTCCTTTGTGTGCAGAGTGCTGAGCAAATGCTGAGTCAGTGCCTTGCATTGTTACCCCAGTGCGACATATTTATTGCTTGCGCTGCGGTAGCCGACTATCGTCCCGCAACGATCCAGGAACAAAAAATAAAAAAAGGGCCCCAGGAAATGAGCCTGCCATTGGTTCGCAACCCGGATATCGTGGCGGCGGTGAGCGCGAGCAAGCACAGCCCCTACACGGTTGGGTTTGCCGCGGAGACAAACGACGTGGTCTCATACGCCCGGGACAAAATGGAGCGAAAAGGGCTGGATATGATTGTGGCCAACGATGTCTCTGATCCGTCCATTGGCTTCAATAGTGATGACAATAGTGTGACCGTGTTGTGGCGCACTGGCGAGCATACTGCTGAGCGCGCGAGCAAGGGCGCCATAGCTCGACAAATTGTGACATTGATAGCACAACAAATCGACAGCGCCAGTTAGACCCAAGCTGCCTAGCGCGCAATGTCCGCCCGTCGAGAAGCACTGTTGCGAAAACGCCAATAATAGGAAGTATGTCCATTTGTGTGATCGCTACTATGTAATATCATGGAAAGATGCACCTACACATTGGCTCAGTGAATGCTGAAGCTTAGAAAAACCCAAAAAACTACCTCCGAAAACGATGATAAGAAGGAGGCAGTCTCCCAGAGTCAGCAGGGAATTATCGCCAAAGGCAATGCCTTAAAGAGAATTGGTGGTATGGCCCTGCTGGTTACTCTCGTGCCCGTGTTGCTGGGATTTAGCTACCTGAGTCTAATTCGCGAACCATCCTTGCAAAACCAGCAGGTCGCGCGGGTTGCATCATCTTTCGCAGTGCAGCAGGCAACGAATATCCACCACCTGTTTGATCGAATGGAAAATCGTGTTCAAAGTGCCGCACTCTCACCCCTAGCACTTTCCGCGGTAGCGAGTAGGTCGACGGATGACATTGCCCTGGTAGAGAAGGCTATGCTGGACTACTTTCCAGAAGTGATCAGTTTGAGAATTATCCCGGTTGGGGACATGGGCACGGCGGTTTTCGCAGATGGCAATCAGGGTCTGCGCAATCACATTGAAGTTGACCTTGTAAGGCGCGCCAGCGAAGGCGAGGAAATCCAACCCGAAGCCTACAAGTTTGAAGATCAGTGGCTGACCTCCATGGCTGCCCGTGTAACGCATCCACGCATTGAGGAACACCAGGCTGTCATCATTGTCACTATGGATAACACACAGATCGTCACTCAACTGAAATCCCTGGATCAAGCGAGTGGTCGATTTGCACTCGAGCAAATGTACACAACCTCCTCGGGCAACGAACGCGTAGATGTCATTGCCGTAAACGGCAGCGCCGCCCCTAATACGAACACGCACTATGCCGATGTTCCGGAGACGAGTTGGCGGGTAGCATTTAGCCCCTCGGAGAAATTACTGGCCACGCTCCACATCCAGCAGTCGCCTTTGTTCGCCGTACTAGCGACAATTGTGATCGCAACGATCTGCTCCCTCTTATTGCTCTTGACGCTATTCCCCAGGAAGTTGGATGCCGAAGTAAACAAGATCATTTCTGCGGCTGACCGAAAGTCGTCTTTTACCCTGTCAATACCCGAGCTGGTCTCCATCGCCAAGCAATTGCGGCGTGCCACATTGCGTGCGCTGCGTCAAAACAGCTCCAGCCATGGAGGAATACCCCAGCCTGAGGTTAAAGCTATCTCCACTCCCGGCCCAGACCTGGCCAGCAGCATGTTCCAGCCAGATAGCATGCTGGATCAGGAGGAGGAAGTGCTGGATCTTGATTTATCCAACGAAAAGGACAGCTCAGCCGCTGCCGACACAGAGGCCGATTTCCCGGCGCACATATTTCGTGCCTACGACATCCGCGGCCTCGCAGATACCGAATTGGACGATGAGCTGATTTCGAATATTGCCAGAGCCATTGGCAGCATCGCTGGGGAAATGGGCGAACAAACACTAATTGTCGGATGTGATGGACGGGAATCCAGCCCGCGCATTAAATCCGCGCTGATTCGCGCCATGATGGAAACAGGAAGAGACATTGTTGATATCGGCCTGGTGCCAACACCACTTCTATATTTTGCCACGCGGCACCTCAATTATCACTCTGGCGTAATGGTTACCGGCAGCCACAACCCGGCAGAACACAACGGACTAAAAATCGTGCTCAACCAGCAAACTATTGCCGCCGGTGGGATCCAGCAGATTCGTGACCGGGTGTTGGCAGGCAAATTCGGCACGGGGAATGGACGCATGACCCGCGAAGAAGTCATACCGGCCTACATGGAAGCGGTTTTGCACGATATCGCTATTGCAGTCCCTCTCAAAATAGTGATCGATGCCGGTAATGGCGCAACTAGCGAGATTGCGCCATTACTCTTTGAAGAGCTCGGCTGCGAGGTCGAACGCTTGCACTGCGAAATTGACGGACGCTTCCCCAACCACCCCCCTGACACCAGCGACGAAAAAAACCTTGCAGATCTGGCGCTGGTTGTTCAAAAAGTAGGTGCCGATTTTGGTGTGGCTTTCGACGGTGATGGAGACCGCCTGGCCGTGGTCACCCCGTCAGGACAGATTGTGCGATCCGATGTTCTACTGATGCTCTTCGCTCAGGATGTCGTGTCACGTAATCCCGGCGCAGACGTGGTGTTTGACGTAAAATGCAGCCGCCACCTCTCCACATTGATCACCCAATACGGCGGTCGGCCTGTGTTATGCAAAACAGGGCATGCGTTTATGAAGGAAAAGATGACGGAAACCGGCGCTCTCTTGGGTGGTGAGTTTTCAGGCCACATGTTCTTCGGCGAGCGATGGTTTGGGTTTGATGATGGGATGTACGCCGCAGGACGCCTCGCTGAAATTCTCAGTACCCACGGAGAAAGTCTGGACGATTCTATTTCCAAATTTCCAACCACTGTCAACACGCCAGAAATCATTATTCCCGTGGCGGATAGCTACAAATTTCTATTGGTGGAAAAGATTGTCAAAGAGGCCGACTTCTCTTCGGGGAAGGTTAACACCATGGATGGTGTCCGCGTTGATTTCAATAGTGGCTGGGGACTAGTGCGAGCTTCGAATACCGGCCCGGCACTTACGGCCCGCTTCGAAGCAGACACGCAGGAAGCCCTCGACATGATTCAGGACGAATTCAGAGCCCAGATCGCGCTGATCGACCCTGAGATTGAACTTAATTTCTAAAAAATGGCCCCGACAGGACCCGATATAACAGCAGGCAACCCTATGTCACTCGACCGCGCAGAAGCCCTCAATATCGCCCAGGTACTCACTGAAGCGCTACCGTATATTCAGCGCTTTACCGGCAAGACGATTGTAGTCAAGTTTGGGGGCAACGCTATGGTAGACCCCGAGCTGCAGGAAAGCTTCGCCAGGGATGTGGTGTTGATGAAACTGGTGGGCATGAACCCGATAGTAGTGCATGGCGGGGGACCCCAGATTGGTGCTTTACTGGAAAAGCTGAATATTAAAAGCGAATTCGTTGACGGAATGCGCGTAACAGACGCTAAAACCATGGATGTGGTCGAAATGGTCCTCGGTGGAAGCGTCAATCAGGAAATCGTCTCATCGATTAATCGCAATGGCGGCAAGGCCCTGGGCGTCACTGGCAAAGACGGGCAGTTAATTCGAGCTCGCAAACTCAAGGTAAGCCGCTACAGCCACGAGCTGGGCGCGTCAGAAATCGTGGATATTGGAAATGTTGGGGAGGTGGACCAGATTGACACCGAAGTGCTGGACGTACTCCTAGGGAGCAACTTTATCCCGGTCATCGCGCCGATCGGCATGGGTGAGGACGGCGCTACCTATAACATCAACGCAGACCTTGTGGCTGGGAAACTGGCGCAGATAATGCAATCTGAAAAACTGATGCTGTTGACGAATGTCGCAGGGCTGCTCGACAAGGATGGGCAGATCCTCACCGGCTTGAACACCGAACAGGTGGATGGATTGATTAACGATGGCACTATCAGCGGGGGCATGCTGCCAAAAATCAGTTGCGCCCTGGATGCGGTAAAATCCGGCGTCACCAGCGCCCATATTATTGATGGTCGAGTACCACACGCCGTGCTTTTGGAGATTTTCACTGATGAGGGCATGGGCACCCTTATCACCAATAAGCATTTCTGATCGACAAAAATCTTAAAAAATCTGCTCCATTGTTGTCGGGCTTGTTGCAGGCAAGACAGGTAATCGCTAGCATGCGTTGAAACGCTATTCGAAATGGAACACGATGCCTCCAAAAAAATCTCAAAGGCGCCAACAAATACTGGAAGCTCTGGCGCAAATGCTGGAGGCCAAGCCAGGTAGCCGAATTACCACTGCAGGGCTGGCCAAGCAGGTAGGAGTCTCCGAAGCGGCCTTGTACCGCCATTTCCCTAGCAAATCCAAAATGTTTGAGGGGCTGATAGAGTTTATTGAAGATACTCTGTTTAGCCGCACCAAAATCATTCTGGCCGAGGACCATTCGACCGCGCAGCGATGCGAAAAGATGTTGATGTTGTTGCTGGTATTCAGTGAACGTAATCCGGGCCTCAGCCGCATCCTCACCGGCGATGCGCTGGCGGGAGAATCCGAGCGCCTGCATCAGCGTGTGGTGCAACTGTTCGATCGCTTTGAAACACAGATCAAGCAGGTTATTCGCGAGGCGGAAATTCGCGAGGGCTTGCGCCCAAGAATTCCCTTACCAGCTGCCGCAAATTTGTTGATGGCCGCTGCTGAGGGCCGTATCTCCCAGTATGTGCGCAGCGGTTTCCAACGAGCCCCAACAACAGACTGGGCGCAGCAGTGGGAATTTTTAATGACTGGTTTTTTTCGCGACGCCGTCAGCCAGCCACTTTCCGGCCAGGCCTCAAGCTTCGTAAACTAAACGTGACGCACTTGGACGTCTCCAGAGCCTTCTTGTGAGGCTCAGCTTATTACCGCGCCCTCTGATCACTTAGTGTGCGCCGCAACACTATAGCCTCCTGCAGCATGTCAAAGCGCTCTATATCGGCCGCAAAACCCGCCGCAAGCTCTTCTTTTTCTATCTGTCGTTCGGCGATAGCACGATCAGTAATGTCAATTTCTCCTTGCAGGTCGTCAATGGCCCGTAGGCGATCTACCCCCACGATCATGCCAGACCGCTCTATGCCAGCCGCCTGTATTTGATAATTTTCCACTTTCTGCTTGAGCGACCGACGATTGCTTTTGAGAATACTAACCCTGATCTGGAGATCCCCCAGACCGCGCTTTCGCGCGTCTTCAATATCCTCTGTCGTGCTGTAACGAAGCATGAGGGATTGATCCCATGCACGCAGACGCTCCTGCTCCGCCATGGCCGCCTGTTCCCGCGTTTTCTCAGCGTCCTTTGTCTTTTTTTCTTCGGGGGTAAGAGCGCGGGGCACGACTTTGATCACTGTGCCATCGTGGTTGAGGACCTCATAGCCGCCAGCGATTGAGTGCGTGGGGACCTGATAGTCCACCACCACAACACCCTCCACATTGCGGTATCGGTATAATTGCTTACTAGCCTCCGCAATTGACGCGAAAGCCAAGCAGAGCACCCATGTCCATGTATAGACATGGTGAATATGTGTAGACCGGAAGTTCATGTCTCCAATATAGGACCTGTACCAATTTCGTACAAGTTGGCGAACTGCCGAAGACGCGCACTTAGGCAGCGTGCCCTATACTCCGAAGCTTTCGCGGTAGCGCCTCATGGCATTCAGGGCACCGGACGGCACATTCTCGATACTGTCCAGATAATCGATGATATGCCCCATGTTGACAATACTAAGCACCGGTACCCCATGCTCCTGCTCCACTTCCTGTATTGCCGACAGGGCACCGGCTCCGCGCTCCTGGCGATCAAGCCCGACAACAACGCCTGCCAGCTCTGCACCCTCCCTGGCAATAATGTCGATCACCTGACGAACTGCGGTACCCGCAGTGATAACGTCATCAATGACCAACACACGCCCATGCAACGGGTTGCCCACAAGGGTTCCACCTTCACCGTGGGCCTTGGCTTCCTTGCGATTGTAGACGAAAGGGACGTCCAGCCCGTGATGATCGGCCAGGGCGACAGCCGTTGCGGCCGCTAACGGAATACCTTTGTATGCAGGCCCCAGCAGCACGTCAAAACTCACGCCCGATTCAACGATACAATGCGCGTAACAGCGACCCAATGCGGCAAGCGCTCGGCCATTTGCAAAAGCACCTGCATTAAAAAAGTAAGGGCTTAGACGACCCGATTTAAGTGTAAATTCACCAAATTTCAGCACCTCGCATTGACGTGCTAGATCGATAAACTCAGTGCGGTAGGCATCCATGGCGCATTAGATCCTTAAAGGAGGCTTTGTATTCCACAGTTTACGCTATAGAATACTTGAACCTGGTATTTGCCACTCTCTACTAACAAGATTTGAGCCGGAACATTTCTCCCGGCAGCCGCCATAATCTGCAGTGGTGAAGCCACCAAGCTTCAAATTTAACAATCGGATGCTCGAGCTCACCGCAAGGAAGCCCGGCGGCTGTATTAGGCTGGCGCCCAACTCGCGCATCATACACGCTCTCATATCAAGGGGCTATGAATGAGGATTATCAGTTTCAGTGCTGACGGCATTAAAAACGCCGCCGAAGAAGGATTTTTCGACTGGCTGAAAGAGCAGGATGCGGACTTTGTCTGCATTCAGGATTTGCAGTGTTCAGAATACGACCTGCAGGACAGCCAGTTCTTCCCGGAAGGGTACAACAGCTACTTTTTTGACGATGTCGATGGGAAGGCGAATGGCGTAGCTATCTACTGTCGAAAGATGCCCAAGGCAATCATGACTGGGCTGGGGTTTTCAGACTTTGATATGGAAGGTCGCTATGTGCAGGCCGATTATGAAAATTTCAGCGTAGCTTGTTTGCTGGCTCCGAAAGCAGAAAAAGATAACACCGAGCAACAATCCCGAAAAAATGAATTTTACGGCCTTTTTGGCGCGCACCTGCAAAAGGTTCGTAATAAGCGCCGGGAGTTCATAATTTGTGGCAACTGGCACATCGCCCATTGCCCGGAGGATGTGCAGGACACGCAGAAAAATAGCACTACATCCGGTTTCCTGGCCGAAGAGCGTCAGTGGATGAGCGAATTGCTGCAATCAGGCTATGTCGATGCATTTCGCGAAATAAGCTCCGACCAGGATGAATTCAGCTGGTGGCCAGATGGCGAAGTGGGATCAAATGGCTGGCGTACAGACTTCCACATTATTTCGCAGGGCCTGAAGTATTCGGTCGACTACGGCGCGATTTATAAGATCAAACAGTTTTCATCCCACGCGCCTGTCATCATGGATTACGATATCGAGCTGTAGTGCGGTGAGGGCGCCAAGAAGGGGCGCCCAATAAGACTGCTGCGGCAACCGCACCCATGATCATAAAGCCAACGCGGCCCTCTGCTGTGTGATTAGCTGCTGTATCCCCATTGCCGCCAAATCCAGCATGCTATTCAGTTCTGCACGGGAATAGGGCGCACGCTCCGCCGTACCCTGAACTTCAATCAATCCCTCAGGATCGGCCATAATGACATTCATGTCGGTATCTGCAGCCGAGTCCTCAAGATAATCAAGGTCCAGCACGGGTGCACCCTGGTAGATTCCCACTGATACAGCGGCGACCAGGTGCAGCAGTGGGTCCGCGGTGATCAATTTCTCGCGCTGCAGGTAACGAATAGCATCCACCAATGCAACACAGGCGCCAGTAATAGCAGCTGTGCGGGTGCCTCCATCGGCTTGAATCACGTCACAATCTATCGTGATGGTATTCTCCCCGAGCTTGGACATATCCAGAGCCGCCCGCAGGGAGCGACCGATCAATCGCTGTATCTCTACCGTACGCCCACCTTGCTTGCCCCGACTCGCCTCCCGGCCCATACGGCTGTCGGTAGAGCGTGGCAACATGCCGTACTCAGCGGTTACCCAGCCACGGCCCTGACCGCGCATAAATGACGGGACACCTTTGTCCACCGATGCAGTACAAATAACGCGTGTATCACCAAAGCAGACGAGAACAGAGCCCTCCGCATGCCGAGTGAAGTTGCGGGTGATGCTAATTTCTCGCAGTTGCTCAGGCGAGCGGCCACTGGGACGTTGCATGGAAATGCCTCTTAAGAATTATCAGTCGAGAAAGTATACGCGAGGCAGCAAACAGAGGCAGTCAATTCTCACTGGCAGACTTCCAGCTCGCCAGGCACCGCGGCTTATTTTACTAGCAGTCTCCTGAGTATCTCCCGATGGTATCTATATGCCCCAATAACAAACTGCTACACTCGAAATTCAATTGAACTCCCTGGAGCCTGCCCCCTGTCCATGATTCAGAGCATGACTGCCTTCGCCAGAGAAAGCGCAAGCACAGACCAAGGAGTAATTACGGTGGAACTCAGATCTGTGAACCACCGCTACCTCGATTGCAGCTTCAAGCTCCCCGACGCGCTGCGGCCGCTTGAGCCACTGCTCCGCGATAAGGCAGGTAGCGCGCTTGCCAGAGGTAAGCTTGAATGCATGATGCGGCTGCAGGGTCAGGCGGCACAAACTGACGAGCTGCAAATAGATACCGCAAAGCTGGAAGCGCTGCTGGCCGCCACCGCAATCATCGGGGACCAACTCGGAGATACCGCGCCCATCAGCCCGATGCAAGTACTGCAGTATCCGGGGATATGCAGCGCCAAAGAACACTCCCCAGAGCTGTTGCAAAAGGAGGCCCAGACTCTGTTCGACCGAGCACTGCAATCCATGCAACAAAACCGCCGGCGGGAAGGTGACAAGTTGGCCGGACTCATACTCGATCGTCTGATCCAGGTGGCGACGGAAGTGGAGGCCACTCGCGCGCAGTTGCCAGCGCTGATGCAGCAACAACGTGACCGCATCACTTCCCGTATTGCTGAACTGGGGGTGGAAGTTGACGAGGGACGGCTGGAGCAGGAGCTCGTCTATATTGCGCAAAAGGCGGATGTTGCCGAGGAATTGGATCGCCTGGAAGCCCATATCGGCGAAGTTCGTCGCACATTGGAAAAAGGTGGCCCCTG
The DNA here is from genome assembly GCA_028825045.1 of Halioglobus sp. Classification (GTDB taxonomy): domain Bacteria; phylum Pseudomonadota; class Gammaproteobacteria; order Pseudomonadales; family Halieaceae; genus Marimicrobium. Next base: position 21,732 of record JAPKAY010000017.1, on the reverse strand, counting down.
CGGCCGTCGCCTGGATTTTCTGATGCAGGAGCTCAACCGGGAAGCCAACACGCTATCCTCGAAATCCCTTTCCGCTAAAACCACACAAAACGCCGTAGAGCTAAAAGTGCTCATAGAGCAGATGCGAGAACAAATACAAAATATCGAATAAGACCTGGCCACGCACGACAACACCCCCAGCAGGAACAGAACATGACAAGCCCAGGAACACTTTATACGGTTTCCGCCCCCTCCGGAGCCGGCAAAACCAGCCTGGTCAATGCCCTCGTGCAGCGCTGCCAGGACCTTGTGGTTTCTGTGTCCCACACAACACGTGCCGTTCGTCCCGGCGAAGAGGATGGCGTCAACTACCATTTTGTTGCAGAGCAAGATTTCAGGGCGATGCTGGAGCGCGCCGAATTTCTGGAGCACGCGCTAGTGTTTGGCAATCTCTACGGGACATCACAACGCTGGGTAGAACAGCAACTCAACCGCGGCTACGACATTATTCTTGAAATCGATTGGCAGGGCGCGCAGCAGGTCAAACGCCTACTACCTCAAACCCGGGCAATTTTTATCCTGCCGCCCTCTCGCGAAGCTCTGCAGCAGCGACTCACCCGCCGGGCACAAGACGATCCAGGCACTATCGAGAATCGCCTAAATAAGGCAGTAGAGGAAATGTCGCACTATGTGGAAAGCGACTACCTGGTGGTAAACACTGACTTTGACAGGGCGCTGGATGAGTTGCAGGCCATCATTACCAGCCAGCGCCTGTTGACAACACGACAACGAAATAGCCTGAACGACATGCTAGCGTCGCTGCTGAGTTAGTCTCTGTAGGCCAAAGACAACCCTTCTCGACCCATCGCCTGGGGAATAATACTGCTGGACGTAACCCCGGGGCTTCGCGTTATACTTGAGGGTCCGCTGGAGAAGATTGCAGACGGCCAGATCGGGGTATCAAAAGACTCGGGGCCGCCGAATCACATTCACTTACACTGTGCCGCCTAAGCGAAGTCTTAAGGAGACACACAATATGGGAAACATTCAAAAATGGCACGCGTAACCGTTGAAGATTGTCTGGAAAACGTCGCGAATCGCTTCGAGTTGGTCATGGTTGCCAGCAAGCGCGCCCGACAGCTCGCTACAGGAGGCAAAGACCCTTTCGTGCAGGAGGAGTCAGACAAGCCCACCGTCATTGCGCTGCGCGAAATTGCCGAAGGATTCGTGACCAACGAAATTCTCAGCCGCGAAGAGGAATTGGAAGCAGAGGAAGAGTTGGCTGAAGTAATGGAGGTAGGCGAGCCGATCTAGGCAAGCCCCCCCCGCAAATTTAGGGGGCAGCTCTGGCACGGGTCACAGATCAACGACATGCAAACCATAGATGCCCTCAGCACCACCCTTCGAACCTACCTCAACCCCGAACAAGCTAATCATGTAAAGCGTGCTTATTTCTTCGCCGAACAAGCCCATTACGGGCAAAAACGGCGCAGCGGCGAACCCTATGTAACGCATCCTCTGGCGGTAGCCAGCATTCTTGCCGATATGCACATGGACCATCAGAGCCTGGTCGCGGCCATGCTGCATGATGTCATTGAAGACACGGGAATTGAGAAATCCGTGATCGGCGAACAATTTGGCCCCACTGTGGCGGAATTAGTAGACGGCGTTAGCAAGCTTACGCAGATGGAGTTTCAGTCTCTGGAAGAAAAACAGGCGGAAAACTTCCAAAAAATGGCGCTGGCTATGGCTCAAGACATTCGCGTCATTCTTGTAAAGCTGGCAGACAGATTGCACAACATGCGCACACTGGGCGTGCTCACCTCAAATAAGGCGCGGCGAATTGCCCGCGAAACACTCGATATTTACTCCCCCATTGCCATGCGGCTGGGCATGAACAATGTCCGCATGGAATTTGAAGACCTCGGTTTCAGCGCACTCTATCCCATGCGTGCCAGACGTATCGACGCCGCCCTGCGACTCGCTGGGGGAAATCGCAAAGAACTCGTGGAGAAGGTTCGTCATCAAATCGAGGTGACGCTTGAGCAGGAAGGCCACCGAATTTCGGTCGTCGGACGCGAAAAGCACTTATACAGTATTTATAAAAAAATGAAGTCCAAACGGAAGTCCTTTTCCGAGATTATGGATATTTATGCCTTTCGCATCATCGTTGATTCAGTTGACACCTGTTATCGCGTGCTGGGGTGTATTCACAGCCTCTACAAACCGGTACCGGGTGAGTTCAAAGATTACATCGCGATCCCCAAGGCCAACGGCTATCAATCCCTGCACACAGTCCTCATGGGCATGCATGGAGTGCCCATAGAAGTTCAGATTCGCACCCAGGAAATGGAGGACATGGCCAACAATGGCATCGCCGCGCACTGGCTTTACAAAAGTGATGGCCAGTCCACGAATGGCAGCCATGCCCGGGCCCGAGAGTGGGTGCAGGGCCTTCTGGAAATGCAGCAGCGGGCCGGTAACTCCCTGGAATTTATCGAGAGCGTCAAGATCGATTTATTCCCAGACGAGATCTATGTCTTCACGCCCAAGGGGCGCATTCTTGAGCTGCCACGCAAGGCGACTGCCGTTGACTTTGCCTACGCAGTACACACCGATGTGGGCAACAGCTGTGTAGCATGTCGCATCAACCGACGACTGGCCCCTCTGTCTGAGCCCCTGGAGAGCGGCCAGAGGGTAGAAATTTTGACATCCTCCGGCGCGCGTCCCAATCCATCGTGGCTGGACTATGCCGTAACGGCCAAGGCCCGCTCCAATATTCACCACTTCCTCAAGCATCAGACCCGAGATGATTCTGTAGCCCTGGGGCGGAGCTTGCTGGACAAAGGGCTCACTGGCTTTGGCAGTAACCTGGAGAGCCTTCCACAAAAAAATCTGGAAGACTTGCTAGCCGAGTATCACTACGACAACCTGGAAGACTTGCTAGTGGAGATCGCCCGCGGCAATCGCTTGCCGGCGCTTACGGCCCAACAGCTGCTCAGTGGGCCGGCGGGAGATCAACCACAGAAAAGCGGCGGTGGAGCGCAACCCGTCGCAATCTGCGGCACTGAGGGCTTCATGGTGAGTTATGCCCGATGTTGCCACCCCATACCCGGCGACCCCATTGAAGGCTACCTGAGCTCAGAAAAAGGCGTGGTAGTGCATAGGGAAGAGTGCAATAACCTGGGCGATATGCGTCAGGGAGGCGAGCGACAAGTCGCATTGCGCTGGGACGACGAGGTCGTTGGCGAATACTCCTCTGAGCTGCGTGTCGAAGTTGAAAACCGCCGCGGCATGATTGCCGTCATCGCCACCCGTATCAACAGCATGGGTGTGAACATCGAGAAGATTTCCTCCGAAGACAAGGACTACCAGTTCACCTACGTGAGTCTGGAAATGCTGATAGAAAGCCGCGTCCACCTGGCCAGAATTATGAAACGCCTACGCACCATCAATCATGTGCGTAAAGTCGTCAGACTTAAAAACTAAGCCACCAGAATATTACCCGACCATTCATGGAGAACCGCCTTGAGTAACCGTGCCATCATTTCTACCCCCACAGCCCCAGACGCCATCGGACCGTATTCTCAGGCGGTAAAGGTGGGAAATACCGTTTGGCTGTCCGGCCAGATTCCGCTCGTCCCCGGTTCGACGGAGCTGATTGCCGGTGATATCACAGACCAGGCCACTCAAGTGTTCAAAAACCTTTGTGCAGTCGCTGATGCGGCAGGTGGCGGCTTGAGTAAGGCCGTGAAAATCAACATCTCATTGACCAACCTGGACCACTTCGGTGCCGTCAATGACGTCATGGCCCAGTTCCTGGAGGAACCTTTCCCGGCCAGATCGTGCGTGCAAGTTGCCGCGCTGCCCAAGGACGCGCAGATAGAAGTGGACGCGATTCTTGCACTCTAGAGAGCATCAAGTACTGCGCCGTAGCCACGTTTGTAGTCTGGATACAGCAGCTGATAACCACTTTCGCGGAGTGCGGTGTTACGACACCGCTTATGTCCGGCGGTATTGTGGCGCGTAGGCTCTTCAACGGTGCCCAAAAATTCCGGACTCTGGTTTGCCACTCCTAGTTCGGTAGCCAGCCATGACTCCACCTCATAGCGAGGCGCGGACAGATCATCCACACCAATAATCATCCGTGCAATAGCTTCTCCAGACTGGGCCCGTTGTAACAAATGGGCAATAAGACCCGCGCAATCATCCCGATGAATTCTGTTGGTAAAGCTTTCCGGCTCTGGCGGGCAAAGCTCTCCACGGCGAATACGCGACAAAAGCCGCCCTCCGTGCAATCCATAGATTCCGGCAAAACGCACCACGGACGCCGCATGACCAGAATTCAAAAGTTGTTGCTCAGCCGCAATAATCGGCTGAGCCCAGAGGTCTTTCTGGGTCAACGCGCTGCCCTCGTCCACCCATCCGCCGTTCGCTTCGGCAAAGACTCGAGTGCTGCTGGCCATTACAATATGCCGGGGGCGGTGCGGCCCCAGGCCGGTAAGTAAATTGCCCATGGCCGTTTCAAAACCGTCTTTATAACCGTCCACAGAGCGGTCGGTAGGGTTGAAGGTCGTCACCACAAATTCAGGCCGCAGCTCCGCCAGAAAGTCCAAACTCCCAGGCAACGTGTAGTTAGCCGCACGGGCAACAATTTCAGGCGGTAGCTTTGCAGTATTGCGACGCACGCCCTCCACACGCCATCCCCTATCGAGCAATAGGGTGCCTGTGCGAATACCGACATCGCCACACCCAACAAAAAGGACAGAACTGCTCTTCATAAAATGATCCCTCACTGGTTACACTAGGGGCTTATCCAACACGGTCGGAATCCCATGACATTAACAGAACTGCGCTACCTTGTAGCCCTGTCTGAAACAGGCCATTTTCGCAAAGCCGCTGAGCAGTGCAGCGTCAGCCAGCCTACGCTGAGTATCGCCATCAAAAAGTTGGAGGAGGAATTAGGCATTAGCCTGTTCGAACGAGCTCGCCATCAGGTGGCGACCACACCCATCGGCGAGCGCATTGTGGAGCAGGCCCATGCGGTACTGGCGGAAACCCAAACCCTGCGTCAGTTGGCGGAGCTGGGCAAAGATCCGCTGGGAAGTATGCTCAGTGTGGGTGCGATTTATACCGTAGGGCCCTATCTCTTTCCCCGTTTGGTTAGCCGGTTGCAGCAGTTGGCTCCGAAAATGCCTTTGTATATCGAAGAAAATTACACCGCTAGCCTGCGAGCCAAACTAACCAGCGGCGAGTTAGATGCTATTTTCGTGGCGTTGCCATTTACAGAAACCGATGTGGTGACACAAACACTCTTCGACGAGCCCTTTGTGGTGTTGTTGCCACAGGATCACGCACTGGCGGAGCAGTCACACATTGAACCGCGGGTATTGGCGGAGCACCGGGTGCTACTGATGGGCGAGGGACATTGTTTCCGTGATCAGGTGTTGGAGGCGTGTCCAGGTTTACAGCAAGCCATTCGTGAGAACTATGCGCGTGGTAATGCAGTAGTAGAAGGCAGTTCGCTGGAGACATTAAAGCATATGGTGGCGAGTGGCCTGGGCATTACTGTGCTGCCATATTCCGCTGCAAAGGAAGTCACGTATGGCGAACACACGCTGGCTGTGCGCCCCTTTGCAGATCCGGGGCCAACGCGGAGCATCGCGCTCGCTTGGCGGGCTAGCTACCCGCGACCCGAGGCCATCGACATCCTCAACGACGCCCTGCGCGACCGGTAGCCTACTCGTGCAAGGCATCGCCAATATCTCTGTGCAGGAGCTGCGCGGCGTCGGTCCCAAGCTGGCGGGCAAGCTCTCTGACTACGGTGTTCACCGAGTAGAGGACCTGCTGTTCCATCTACCCCTGCGCTATCAGGACCGCACGCGTGTCACTCCCATTGCCGGTGCGAGCGAGAGCACAGACCTCGTTATCGACGGAGAAGTACGGGCAGCAGATGTGGTGTTTGGCAGACGACGCAGCCTCGTAGCCCGAATCCAGGATGGCACCGGTACATTGACACTGCGCTTTTTCCACTTCACCGCTGCCCAAAAAAATAACCTCAAACCGGGAACCCGCCTGCGTTGTTTCGGCCAGGTTCGTCGTGGCAGCAGCGGCCTGGAAATGTACCATCCCGAATATCGTCTACTACAGGATGAAGAGTCTCCGGTAGAGGAGACGCTAACGCCCGTCTATCCAACAACAGCGGGCATCGGCCAAAATCAGTGGCGCAATCTCTGCGCACAAGCTCTATCTCGTATGCAACGGGAACAGGTCGATGAGCTGCTGCCAGCCAGCGAGAAATACCCGTACGAACTGACACGAGCGCTGCAATACCTGCATGCCCCGCCACCGGGAGCGTCACTTGAACTGCTGCGCGAAGGGCGACATCCCGCGCAATTGCGGCTTGCACTTGAGGAACTGGTGGCACACAACCTATCGCTGCATCGTCTGCGTGAACGCCAGCAACGCGAGGGCGCTCCACCCATGGAGCACAATGAAAATGCCCTGGCGACGTTTCTCGCCACTCTATCTTTCACGCCCACCCAAGCTCAGAGCCGGGTACTGAACGAAATCGCCGTTGATCTTGCCCGGACTGTGCCCATGATGCGATTGGTTCAGGGCGATGTCGGCTCAGGCAAGACTCTGGTCGCCGCAGGTGCAGCCCTTCAGGCCATCAATGCTGGTTTTCAGGTCGCTATCATGGCGCCGACTGAAATACTGGCAGAACAGCATTGGCAAAGCTTCTCTCAATGGTTTGAGCCCCTGGGTATCGACATGGAGTGGCTGAGCGGCCGCTCCAAGGGCAACAAACGAGCCAACGCTTTGGCGCGTCTTATGTCCGGAGAGGCCAGCCTGGTAATTGGCACCCACGCCTTGTTCCAGGACGATGTGGCATTCTCACGCCTGGGTCTGGTGATCGTCGACGAGCAACACCGTTTCGGTGTTCATCAGCGGCTCGCACTGACCAAAAAAACCGCGCCGGAACAGGGCCGCGCGCATCAGCTGGTAATGACCGCGACACCCATTCCACGAACACTATCCATGGTGGCTTACGCAGACCTGGACTGCTCCATCATCGACGAATTACCGCCGGGACGGCAGGCCGTGACAACTGCGCTGGTCGACAGCATCCGCCGGGACGAAGTTGTCGGAAGGGTCGCCGCCGCCTGCGGTGACGGCCGCCAGGCCTACTGGGTTTGTACCCTGATCGAAGAAAGCGATGTCCTGCAGGCGCAGGCCGCAGAGGCGACGGAGGCAGAGCTGCGCATCGCGCTGCCCCACCTGAAAATTGGGCTTATTCACGGGCGCTTGAAGCCCGCTGAAAAAGAATCGATTATGGCTGCGTTCAAAAATGGAGAATTAGCATTGTTGGTGGCGACAACCGTCATCGAAGTCGGGGTGGATGTGCCCAACGCCAGCCTGATGATAATCGAAAACCCTGAGCGTCTGGGCTTAGCGCAGTTACATCAGCTACGCGGGCGAGTCGGCCGCGGTGCGCAGGCAAGCCATTGCGTCTTGCTCTACCAATCGCCACTGTCTGCCAATGGCAAGCAACGGCTGTCGGTTATGCGGGAGAGTTCGGACGGCTTTTATATTGCTGAGAAGGATCTTGAACTGCGGGGGCCCGGCGAAGTGCTGGGCACGCGCCAAACGGGGCTGATGGAGTTCAGGATTGCGGAACTACCGACGCACAATCATTTACTGGATGACGTCCAGCTTATTTCAGACGATATTCGCAAGACGCATCCGGAACTGGCCGATCCGCTGATTCACCGGTGGACTGGCGCTGGGCAGCAGTTTGCAAAGGTTTAATCACGTGCGCGTACTTTGCAACAGGCGCCCTTAACAGCCTAGCCTTTGAAAATCGCATGCCAACGGCGCTCAAGCTTATCCACACCAATGCCATCCAGCATTTCTATGTTCCTTTCAGGAATTTTCTCCGAATCAGCAAAGTCCGCCAAAACGCGACTCAACATATCCTCGCGCAGCAAATGAATCAACGGATAAGGCGCCCGATTACTGTAGTGACTGGCGGCGTTGGAAGCCTCACCGGCAAACAGGTACTGGGGATGAAAACTGGCCAACTGCACAATACCCTCAAGTCCGGACTTAAGCAGCAGATCCTGCGCATCCTCAAGAAATCGTAAATAATCATGGAATTCGTGCAGCGCATTTGGAAATGCCAACAGTGATGTGGCAACTTCCCGCTCCGGGCTCGATTGCAATACATCCAGTTCTAAAAGGAAAGCCTTTTGCATGGCCGCCGTGACACTTTCATCACACACAACGATACGCAAGTTAGACGCGCCCAACAGGGGGCGCGCGAAGGGGCACAGGTTCAAATCGACAACAAAATCTTGCAACCAGATTTTTATATGCCGCTCTACGCGACCGGTCATGTGCGCAGATGACCGGAGTGCCACATCAGGCCATGATGGCCGGTAACTCTTTTTGCAATGCCATTTTTTCTTTGGTCGCCTCGCCGGTCAGTGCAAAGCCCAGCAGGTTGCCGCCGGCATCACGGAATTCTGCCTTGACGTTGTTGCCATCGACCGCAATGGTCCACTCGCCTTCTGTACCGAGCGCCACAGGTGCAACCACTACCGGGCAGGCCGGGGTTTTAATGGTGACAGGCATGGCCGGGTACGTGACATCGGTAGACTCGCCCGCCAGCGTTTTGCCCAGTGCTTTGGCAGCCGCCATTAGCGGCGCAACATAGACTAATACATGCCCGTCGACTTCGGCGCAATCGCCCATGGCATACACATTGGGCGCACTGGTTTCCAGCAGGCGGTTGGTGACGATGCCGCGGTTCGTAGTAATACCACTGGCTTTGGCCAGATCGATTCTAGGTCTGACACCGACAGCGGAAACCACAATGTCTGCCGCGATTGTCTCACCATTGTTCAGGCTCACGATGACGCCTGTCTCTGCCTTGTTGACAGCAGTCACCAAAGGACCGAAATGAAACTTGGCGCCTTTCTCTTCCAGGGCAGCCTGAACCGCTTTACCGGCAGCTTCAGGCAACAGGGTGGGTAAACAGTAACCGAGAGGATCCACAGCCTCTACCTCAAAACCACCGTTAATCAAATCATTGGTGTACTCGCAACCGATAAGGCCACCGCCAATGATGCACACTTTCTTGACGCCATTTTTTTCAACCGCTGTGCGAAAGTCAGCGTAATCCAGCAGGTCGTTGACGGAGTACATCAAGTCCAGACCATCTCCTTCGATGGGGGGACGAATCACATCAGCACCCAATGCCAACACCAGCTTGCCATAATGGATTGCGGTATCGGCATCTGCCACTTTGATCAACTGCTGCGCAGTATCAATCTGATTCACTTTGGTCATGGTCCAGACGCTGGCTTTGAGCACGCCGGCCATATTGCCCGCATCCGACTGGGCGAGATCATTAGCTGACTGTTTCCGGGTATACCCCGTTGAAAGCATCGGCTTGGAATATGCACGCCCGTCATCAGAGGTGATCAGGATGAGCGGTGTGTCGCTGTCGTGTTTGCGGAATTCCTTAGCCAGGCCGTATCCCGCCAGGCCAGTCCCCAGAATGACGACCGGCGCATGTTCTTTATCGACCACCGGTTCCTCGTGATGAGGCGCCGCTTCGACTGCCGCCTCTTCGAGTAACTCAAAATCTTCCTTGCCAACGCCACAATCGGGACACAACCAGTCTTCAGGAACATCCGCCCACTTCGTGCCCGGCGCAATACCATCGTCCGGCCAACCCTCCTTCTCGTCATAGATCAAGCCACAAACAATACATTCCCACTTACTCATGCTAATACTCGCTTTCTTTCAATTAGATTCACAGATCAGCCAAACGCAACCCGGCAAACGCGGAAACGAGAGACAAAATTCGAGACGGAACACTATAGGGTTGTACAATAATTGTGCAAGGATTTTCTCGCGGCTTTCTTCTACTGGATTGAGCGTTGGAGCAGCTTGCATGCGCACTGCGGATAACGCATTCTCGCCTCTGGATTTAAGGAAGCTAGGCTTTTGTCCCCTCCAATTGCTACTCAGCCGCTGCCACGAAGGCGTATTGCCATCGAACCGAACTGGCGATCGATGGCACGCTACACCAGTGCAACACTTGCACCGGAGCTGCGGGTGTGGCTGACCGACAATGGTTCCCTGACAGAGCATCTAATAGCCTCTGGAGAGGGCAGGTTCGCGGTCCAGCGGCTCCATCAGAACTGGGAAGTACCGCTCCCGTCCGAGCGCCGACTATTGGCGCTCCCTCCCCGGCAACTCGCCCTTGTGCGCGAGGTTGCCCTGCGCCTGGGAGATGAGGTGGTGGTGTTCGCACGCAGTATCTTTCCCATTTCCAGCCTGGCAGGGAGTCTCGCCCATCTTAGGCGGTTACAGAACAAATCGCTTGGTGCCATTTTGTTCAAGCACCCGGGCATGCGCCGTTACCCGTTTGAACTCGCCCACATGCCCGGAGACAGTGATTATCTGCCGAAGCATCTGCATCAACCTACTCCCGCCTGGGGGCGCCGCTGCCGGTTTGAGATAGACGGCAAAAAGTTAATGGTAAGTGAGGTCTTTCTAGAGCCATTTACGCCCTGGGAGACGACACTGGCGGTGCATCGCTCTCAGCGAGGCAAGGTCAGCGCTGCTTTTCGAACGCCAACCCAGTAAGCTAGGTCTTTTGGAAGGCCTTACAAAGGATCCACCACTATCTCCGCTCGTACCAGCGCACTGCTGCAACTAATCCGCTTTGATCGGCCTATAGGGACTCTCCTGTTGCTATGGCCTACATTGTGGGCGTTGTGGCTCGCTGCCGAGGGGTTTCCGGACTCGGATCTGTTGGTAATTTTTGTCCTAGGCACATTCCTCACTCGCTCAGCAGGTTGTGTCATCAACGACTTCGCCGACCGGCATGTCGATGGAGCGGTGGCTCGCACCAGTGACAGGCCTCTGGTAACAGGCACAGTAACCGAGCGCGAAGCGTTAACTTTGTTTGCCGTACTAATGCTGTTGGCATTTGTGCTGGTGCTATTTACCAATACGCTAACGATCGCACTCTCCCTCGGTGCCGTCGCACTTGCCTCCAGCTATCCTTTTATGAAGCGCTACACCCATTTACCACAACTAGTGCTGGGGGCTGCTTTTTCATGGGGAATTCCTATGGCTTTTGCAGCCCAGCTCGACTCGCTCCCCGCGGCGCTCTGGTTGGTGTACCTTGGAAACCTATTGTGGACCATGGCCTACGATACGGCATACGCCATGGTAGACAGGGAAGAAGATTTAAAAATTGGTATTAAGTCCACGGCTATCCTGTTCGGCCGTTACGATCGTCTCATCATCGGTGGCCTACAATTAGCCTGTCTGCTGTGTCTATACCTGGCAGGGCGCGCATTTGGCCTGGGCGGGTATTTTCACGCCGCTCTAATCGTGGCCGCTGCGCTGTTCGTTTACCAACAATATCTGATTCGCGAGCGCAGGCCCGACGCCTGCTTCAAAGCCTTCGTGCATAACAACTGGGTGGGAATGGCGCTGTTCGCCGGCATCGCGCTCAACTACCTGACTGACGGTGCCTGAATAAACCATGACCAACAACGTGAAGCCCGGGGAATTAACCGCTGAATTTCTGACCAGCCTCGATCAGATTCCAGCGAAGAGTTGGAACGATGTTGCCGGTATCGACTATCCTTTTCTGCGCCACGAGTTCCTGTATGGTCTTGAGCAGACAGAATGCACCACCGCGGAAACGGGCTGGCAGCCCTGCCACCTCCTCCTGCGACAAGGTGATGTTCTTGCAGCGGTGATGCCGCTGTATCTAAAATCTCACTCCTATGGCGAATACGTTTTCGACTGGTCCTGGGCGGATGCCTGGCGACAGAGCGGCCTCGACTACTACCCCAAGCTTGTCACCGCAATTCCCTTTACGCCCGCCACCGGCCCTCGCCTGTGCACGGCGCAGGGCTTCGAAGAGACTAACTGCCTGACCGCTGCATCACATGCGATTCAGGAACTGGCCAGGCGGCGACAGATTTCTTCCTGGCATATTCTGTTCCCGGAAGAAGCCATCAGTAACACGCTAGTAGAGGGCGGAATGCATCGCCGCAGCGCCACGCAGTTCCACTGGTTCAATGACGGCTATGCGTCCTTTAGTGACTATCTGGCGACATTCACCAGTCGCAAACGCAAGTCACTCAACCGAGAGCGCCGCCGCGTCAGGGAGCAAGGGCTAGTGCTAAAGACTCTCGAGGGTAATGATATTGGTAAGCAGGAGTGGGAGCAGTTTTACAACTTTTACCAACTCACCTATGCCAAGCGTAGCGGCCACGGCGGCTATTTGAGTCGAGACTTTTTCCTAAGCACCGCCGCCGGCATGGGCAAGCAAGTCGTCATGGTTCTGGCCTACCTCGGCACACAACCCGTAGCCGGCGCGCTCTATTTTCGTTCCAGCACTACACTCTATGGGCGCTACTGGGGTTGCGAAAGAGAATTCGATTGTTTGCATTTCGAGGCCTGCTACTACCAGGGTATTGAGTACTGCATAGCTAATAACATATCGCGTTTCGACCCCGGAGCGCAGGGTGAACACAAAATTCAACGGGGCTTTCGTCCCACTACCACCTGGTCGAATCATTGGATTGCTGATCCGCAACTGTCTGCGTCCGTGGGAGAGTTCACGCGCCGTGAGGAAACACACAATCAACAATACGGGGAGGAGGCGGCGCGGCTACTGCCATTTAAATAGGTGATTCCTATCAGGGCGGCGTGTTGCTTGGCCCCCGCTGCCACACCAATAAGCGATTATTGGCAGGCATTTCATAATCATCTTGCAGCGACAAACCCGCACTCGCTGCCAGTTCATTCACCACCTCAAAACTTCGAATACCACTGGCAGCGTCGTGTTGAAGCAGCCACTGATCAAAGCGTGCGTTACTGTCACTGGTATAAGCGCCGTTGTAATTGAACGGCCCGTAGACAGACAGCACCAAATCGTCCTGATCACTTTTTTCAAGCATGCTAAAAAAACTTTGCACTGCTTCAAAAGACATAATGTGAAAGCTGTTTGCGGTAAACAACGCGTCAGGCACTTCCAGAGGCCAGCTCGTGTCGCGCACATCCAGTGCTTTTTCTGGCAACAGGTTTTCTCCAGCGTAAGCAGAACAACGGGGTCCCAATACAGGCAGAGTCTCGGACAAGTCACTGGGTTGCCACTGCAACCAGGGCATCTCCGCCGCAAAGAAGCAAGCGTGCTGACCGGTACCACTGGCGATCTCAAGCACGGTTTTGCGATCGGCAAAAACTGCGCGCAATATCTTCAGGATATAAAGCTTGTTGTTTTCACAAGCTTGCGAGAAGGGTAGCTGGGCCACTTGGCTCTCTATGCCTCTAACTATTTGGGCGCTGGAGGCTTGTCACGCGTGAACACTAGTTCACGCGCACTGGATTGCCCACTATTGTACCGGTAGCCGTCGACTTTGAATTTTTTCATGTCATCGGGGTCCACCAGCTCCTTCTCAATAATAAAGCGTGCCATTTGCCCGCGTGCTTTCTTGGCAAAAAAACTCACTACTTTGTACTTTTCATTTTTCAGATCCTTAAATACCGGCGTGACCACATCCGCATTCAGTGCTTTTGGCTTCACCACCCTGAAATACTCGTTCGAGGCCAGGTTGACCAGCACGTCGGACTTCGCCTTGCGCAATTGGGCATTGAGAGCCTCAGTAATAGTGTCTCCCCAAAACTGATAGAGATTATCGCCGCCACGGTTGGCAAACTTCAGGCCCATCTCCAGACGGTAGGCTTGCATCAGATCCAGCGGCCGCAACAAGCCATATAAACCGGAGAGAATTCGCAGGTGCTGCTGGGCAAAATTCAGTTGCTCTGCGTTCAATGATTCTGCCTCCAGACCGACGTACACACCACCCCTGAACGCCAGCAATGACTGCTTGGCATTTTTCAAACTGAACGGCTGCTGCCAATCCATAAACCGCTTGTGATTTAGCGCGGCAATATTGTCACTGACACCCATCAAAGCCCGGATCTCATCGGGGCTGAGACCGCGCGCGTCTTCCACCAACTCAGCGGATCGCGCTAAAAATGCCGGCTGTGTCGATTTGCGGGTGCCCGGCGGCGTTTCAAAATCCAGCGTTTTAGCAGGGGAAATAACGGTCAACATACAATCGCGTCCTGGTTCGGGCGTTGGGCGAATAGTTTTTCAACTCCAGCATTGCCCTATGATACTCTGCGGCTCAATAATCAAAAAGACTTATCCACTATGCCTTTTCTGCACGCCTGTGTGCACTACATTGACGCCTTTACCGAGCGCAGCGGCCAACTGCTGGCATGGCTCGCTCTGGGCATGGCATTGATGACAACCCTGGTTGTCGTATTACGCTACGGCTTTAATATCGGCTCTATCGCCGCACAGGAATCCGTTACCTATATGCATGGCAGCCTCTTTCTACTAGGTGCGGCTTATGCGCTGAAGTCCGGAGCCCACGTCCGTGTAGACATCTTCTACCGAGGTTTCAGTGCACGGACCAAGGCCTGGGTGAACAGTGTAGGCGGCATCGTCTTCCTGTTACCACTGTGTGTTTTTATATTAATGAGCAGCTGGGACTACGCGGGCGAGTCCTGGTCTATGCTCGAAACCTCCGCAGAGCCTGGCGGCATCCCGGCCGTATTCCTGTTGAAGAGTTTGGTTCCCCTCATCGCCATTACCCTGGCACTGCAGGGTATAGCAGAAATATTGCGCAATGCGCTAGTTCTGGTCGAGGGCGAAGCCCCCTAGTGGACTACCTTTCACTCTACCTGTTCCTCGCGGTCTGCCTGTTCCTGATGCTGGGCTACCCGGTAGCATTCACACTCGCCGGCACGGCGCTGGTATTTGCCACGGCCGGTATTCTCGGAGGCGTCTTTGACCCCAGTTTTCTGTCTGCTTTGCCAGGGCGCATCTTCGGCACCGTCAACAATACCACACTGATAGCAGTGCCCTTGTTCATCCTCATGGGCACCATTTTGGAAAAGTCCCGGGTGGCGGAGGAGATGCTGGACAGTATGGCGCGCTTATTCGGCGGCGTGCGCGGCGGACTGGGAGTCTCCGTCGTCGTTGTGGGAATGTTTCTGGCCGCCAGCACCGGCATCGTCGGAGCCACGGTGGTGACCATGGGCCTGTTATCGCTCCCAAGCATGTTGCGCAGTGGCTATAGCCCGGCCCTGGCGACCGGGACTATCTGCGCCACCGGGACACTGGGGCAGATTATTCCACCTTCTATTGCACTGGTGCTATTGGGGGACATTCTGTCCAATGCCTACCAGCAGGCCCAGCTAAGCATGAACATCCTCAACCCCAAGACAGTCTCAGTGGGAGACCTGTTTGTCGGGGCGTTGATTCCGGGGCTGCTGCTGGTGGCCATGTATATCCTTTACCTGCTGGTGCAGGCCCGACTGAAACCTGAATCGGCTCCGCCAAGCACGCTGGAGCCAGTAGCCCTCAGTGAATTGCTGCGCGGATTACTGCCACCGCTCGCGCTGATCATGATCGTGCTGGGCTCCATCCTGGCGGGTGCCGCGACACCGACAGAAGCGGCCGGAATTGGCGCATTCGGTGCCCTGGTTCTCGCCCTGGCAAAGGGTCAAATGACGGTCACCCGGCTCAAAGAAGCGCTGCGAAATACCCTCGATGTCACCTGCATGGTCTTCATGATTCTTATAGGCGCGGCCGTATTCTCCCTGGTATTCAGAGGCTTCGGGGGAGAAGAGCTAATACACGCGTTCTTCCTGGGGTTGCCCGGCGGAGTCATGGCGGCGACGCTAGTGGTGATGGTAGTCATCTTCCTGCTCGGTTTCATTCTCGATTTCATCGAGATTACATTTGTCGTAGTACCCATTGTAGGCCCTATTTTACTGGCCATGGGAGTGGATCCCATCTGGTTGGGTATCATGATTGCGCTCAATCTGCAGACCTCGTTCCTTACCCCTCCCTTCGGGTTTGCACTGTTCTATCTGCGCGGGGTGGCGCCCGAATCAGTACCCACGAGCGCTATCTACCGGGGTGTAGTTCCCTTTATAATCCTGCAGGTGATGCTGCTAGTAACACTATGGTATGTACCGGAATTGGCAACCTGGCTGCCATCGGCACTTAAGTGAGCAGTGGCGCTTCCCCTAATAAATAGGCAATTACAATGAGTGATATCGACACTGCACCCGTGCCCCACGGCGATCTTGCCCTACAGACCGTGGCGATGCCCAAGGACACCAATGCGACCGGGGATATCTTCGGCGGCTGGTTGTTATCCCAAATGGACATCGCCGGACTGATTACTTCCAGCGAAGTCGCTGATGGCCGCGTAGCCACGGTTGCAGTCAATGGCATGGTCTTCCTTACACCCGTGCACGTGGGGGCCGTGGTCTCCTGTTATTGCGATGTATTGGAAATCGGGCGCAGTTCCATTCGTATTATCGTAGAAGTTTGGATCAATTCCCTGCAAGACCGTGAGCCCATCAAGGTGACGGAGGGTGAGTTTGTGTTTGTTGCTATTGATGAGCACGGTCGTACTCGGACGATTAAGCAGTAAAGCCCTTTTCTCGATCAGCTGGGTCAATGCTATGCATTAAACGAAAACCCAGACCTGCGACAGGCTAATAATCCCCGTCACCAAATACTTTGTCGCGAGCGTTAATATAAGCCTGCTCTGAAATGTGGTGATAATTGCGCGCGCCTTTGTAAAATTTTCGGTAGGACTCATAGACCTTGGCCGCCATGGGGTCTGATGCCACCAGTTTCTGCATCACAACCTGCGAGCCCTGCCAGAGCGCAAGCAAAACATCATCCGGCAGTCGCCTGAGCTGCACGCCCTCTTCAATTAAACTTTCCAACGCGGCATTGTTGCGGGCGGTATACTCATCGAGCATATCCTGACTGATGGCCCGGGACGCGTATTTGACAATGGCCTGCAGGTCAGTGGGGAGCGCCTCCAGTGAATCCTTGTTGACGATAAACTCAAGAATAGAGCCGGGCTCGTGCCAGCCGGGATAGTAGTAGTACTTCGCCACTTCGTGAAATCCCAACGACTTGTCGTTATAGGGCCCGACCCACTCCAGCGCATCAATGACGCCTGTTTGCATTGAGGTATAGAGCTCTCCTCCGGGAATGGTAACCGCCGTGCCGCCGGCCGCGGCAAAGACCTCACCCGCAAGGCCGGGTATCCGCATCTTTAATCCCTTTAGATCCTCGATAGAATTAATTTCCCGGTTAAACCAACCCGCCATCTGCACACCCGTGCTGCCGCCCGCCATCGGCACAAGGTTGTAAGGGGCATAGGCTTCCTGCCACAACTCAAGGCCGCCGCCGTAGTGCAGCCAACCGTTCATCTCTTGAGCATTGAGCCCAAAAGGTACCGAGGTAAAGAAGACCGATGCCGGCACTTTTCCCTTCCAGTAATACGATGCCCCATGGCCCGCGTCAACGACACCCTGAGAGACAGCATCAAAGACTTCCAGGGCAGGTACAATCTCGCCCGCGCCGTACACATGCACCGTCAACCTACCGTTGCTCATCTCCTCGACGGCGCGCGAAAAGTTTTCCGCAGCAAAGCCCAGGCCCGGAAAGTTCTTGGGCCATGTGGTAATCATCTTCCATTGATAATGCTCACCCGTTGCCCCAACAGCGGCATGATTGCTGCCTTGGTTCTCAGCCACTCTGTCTCTGGCCCAAAAACCCAGCGTCGCCACAAGTGCTCCCACTAGCGCTAGAATAACCAGCGGCGTGTAGCGTTTTTCAGCGGAACCGTTACCCATAATTAAAAACATCCATTGCCAGCTAGTGTTACATCATTTGCAAATTGGCGTATTGCAGTACCAGCCACTTGCCGCCTTCGGTATCAAAATTGACTTCCACCCTGGCGCTAGCACCGCGGCCTTCAAAGTTTAACACGACGCCCTCGCCAAAGACTTGATGATAGACACGCTGCCCCAGTGACAGATCAGTATCAGGCACTTGCGCCTGGGTAAGACTGCTAACCGGTTGGCTGATGGACCCACGCAACCTCACTTCCTGCAGCAATTGTGCAGGAATTTCCCGAACAAACCGTGACGGCGTATTAAAGGTTTCACTACCGTGCAAGCGCCGGCACTCGGCATAGGTCATCACTAATTTTTCCATGGCTCGGGTAATACCGACATAGCAAAGACGGCGCTCTTCCTCCAGGCGACCAGGTTCCTCCATGGACATGCGATGGGGGAACAGGTTCTCCTCCATGCCCACCATAAAAACGAGTGGAAACTCAAGTCCCTTAGCCGAGTGCAGGGTCATCAACTGCACAGAATCTTCGTGCTCATCGGCCTGAGCATCACCGGCATCCAGAGCGGCCCGGTCGAGAAACTGCTGTAGGGGTCCCAGTTCATCGTCCTCGGCGACAAACTGTTTTGCCGCACTGACTAATTCCTCCAGGTTCTCAACTCGCGCCTGGCCCTTTTCTCCCTTTTCCTTCTTGTGGTAATCAATCAGGCCGCAGGCATCGACGGTGCGATCAACCAGGTCCTCCAATGTCAATTGTTCGGTGCCACTGTCCAATTCATTGATCAGCACGATAAAACCTTCCAGCGCACCCAGCGCTCTGGGAGGCAGCAATTTTTCCTCCAACACGGCGTTAATCGCAGACCACAGGGGAAGATCGCGGCTGCGAGCACACTCGCGCACCGCATCCAGAGACTTGCTGCCAATCCCGCGGGGAGGCGTATTAATTACCCGCTCCACCGCAGCGTCATCTCCCCGGTTGAGCAGCAGGCGCAGATAAGCCAGAGCATTGCGTATCTCCATGCGTTCGTAGAAGCGCTGTCCACCGTAGATGCGGTAGGGTATGGCATTGCGAATCAGCCCCTCTTCCAGCACACGCGATTGCGCATTCGAGCGATACAGAATCGCGATGGAAGCGCGCGTATTGCCATCATTGAGCCACTGCTCGGCCTGCTCAACGATATACCGGGCTTCATCGTGCTCATTAAACCCGGCATACAAACTTATCGACTCCCCCGACTCACCTGCCGTCCACAGTTCCTTGCCCAGACGGCCGGAATTATGAGCGATGACGCCATTGGCTGCCTGTAAAATTGTCTGGGTAGAGCGATAATTCTGCTCCAGCCGAACCGTTCTGGTCGCGCTAAAATCCTCCGTAAAGCGTTGTATATTCTCTATTTTTGCTCCACGCCAGCCATAAATGGACTGGTCGTCATCGCCCACGGCAATGACGGGTATATTCGCGCCGGCCAGTACTCGTAACCAGGCATATTGCACCGTATTAGTATCCTGAAACTCGTCGACCAATATCTGCCGAAACCGCCCCTGGTAGTGCTGCAATACCTGCGGGCTCTTCAACCACAACTCGTGCGCTCGCAGCAGCAACTCCGCGAAGTCCACCATTCCTGAGCGTTCACAGGCAATTTCATAGGCGCGATACACCTGCAACATCGTCTGGGCAAACAAATCTCCCGGGGGCACCTGCACGTGGGCGCTGCGCAATCCCTCATCCTTCTGTCCGTTGATGTACCACATGGCCTGCTTGGGTGGCCACCGGGATTCATCTAACTCAAGATCCCTGCACACCCGCTTCACCAGCCGCAACTGATCATCACTGTCGAGTATCTGGAAATTCTGCGGCAGCCCGGCTTCGCGCCAATGGGCCTTCAACAAACGATGGGCGAGACCATGAAAGGTGCCAACCCACATCCCATGAGAGGGAACCTGCAACATCTCTTCGATGCGGTTGCGCATTTCCCGCGCGGCTTTATTGGTAAAGGTCACCGCGAGAATTGACCAGGGGGAAAAGTCTTCCGCCCTTATCAGCCAGGCAATTCGGTGCACCAGCACACGGGTTTTGCCACTGCCCGCCCCGGCGAGGACAAGCATGTTCTGATTTTCTGCGGCGACGGCATCGCGCTGAGCTTCATTGAGAGGGGAGAGAATATCGGATACATCCATTGTCGCATTCTAACGAATTTCGATGCCGCGAACGTACTCTTTCGCAAGGAAATTGGCCTACTGGTCTGTTATCATCATCCGTGATTTCCGCAAAATCGCAGGTGCCGTAGAGCCATGACTACTAATCACGACGATCACCCGGATAACAGCCCCTTTTCTTCTAAAAAAAACCTACACAGCAGCGACAAGGATCAGCGCCGCGAACCCCTGTTCAGCGGTTTTGAGGAAGACGACGACGAGGCCTTCGAAGAACCTGACCGCGATACCGATTACGCCTCAGGCTATAGTGCAGACAGTGTGGAAGCAGAAGACTTTGATGACAATCTCGCCAACGAAAACGACAGCGACCTCTTCCTCCCGACGGATACAACGGCTCTGCAGGAAACAGAGAGTGACGTCAAAGAGTCCGAGCCAATGGAGACGCAAGCGCCTCAGGAATGGCTTGAGGAGACAGATTATGACGACGTTGAGGAGAACCCTGGCCAGGGCTGGCCGCTGGGGCTCGTCACCGTAGCGGTCATAGCCTTGGTGCTGCTCGCTTTTGGTGGTTATGGCGTAATACAGGAACGCTCGGCCACTAAGGAAGAAACACGCCTGTTGCGCGCCGAGCTTGCCACCTCTGCCAGCCCCATGGATGTGAATGCCAACAGGACCGCCATGCAAGCGTTACAAGATACCAATGCCGAGCTGGCTGCGAATGCAGGTGCGCTCGCGGCCCAGAACCTAAGATTGAGCGATACCGTCGCCGGGCTCGAAGCCCAACTCAAAGCCCAACAAGATGCACTGACAAAAAAAGTCCCTCCCACAAAAACACCGGATAGGCCTGCCGCGGCCCCAAAACCGCCCCAACCTCAAGCCGCCACAACACAACGCACGGCAAACAGCACTGCAGCGGCATCTTCCACCGGGAACTGGTTTGTAAACTTCGGCTCATATGCACTACCTGACATGGCGGAGACCTGGGCTAATAGACTGCATCCCCCAAACGGCCGAGTGATTATTGCCAAGAGTGCTAAAGACGGAAAAACGATTTACCGAGTCCGGGTCGTAGACCTGGCCAACAAAGATGCCGCCAGGAAGGTGGCACGTAGTCTGGAGACAGAGATGGGTGTCTCTGCCCTGTGGGTGGGGAGCGACTAATGCAGTCGTGACTTGGCAGAGACTCGCTGTCCTGTTACTGTTTTTCCCTCACAACACTGGAACTAAGTAAGGGGACCATAATGAACAAAATCAAGCTGGCACTCATAGGCCTGGCCCTGGTAAGCGCGACGAGCGCAGCCGACGATTGTATCGCACCGCAAACACCGGCTTTGCCCGATGGTGCCGCCGCCTCCTTGGAGCAAATGCTGGCAGGACAAAAAGCAGTCAAAGAATTCCAGACAGCAAATTCCGAGTTCCGGTCATGTCTGGAGCCCAAAGTCAGTGCCGCTGAACTTGAATCTGTCGCTGACGCCGAGAATGAGCAGATAGAAGCTACCCTCAAACAACTCAATGAGGATTACAACAACTCTGTGTCCGAAGAGGAAGCAGTGGCTGAGCGCTTCAATACCGCATTAAAAGCATACAAAGCAGCAAACCCCGGCTAACGCCGTTGGTCACGTTTTCTTGGGCCTTGTGCAGCCCTCACAACCGCTGCCATAACGCCCAAGCATTCCTGTTGTAGTCCACTGAAAGCTATAACCGGCAATCACTCTGGCTTTGTTCGTTCGGGCGACTCAAACAGCGTTACTCTACCGTGACCGACTTTGCCAGATTGCGCGGCTTATCCACGTCCGTGCCTTTTTGAACTG
>JAPKAY010000059.1 GCA_028825045.1 Halioglobus sp. | reverse complement strand
CAAGATGTGGCGACGGTGCATAAAACAGCACGCGATCGTCTGGCGGTGCACGCCACTCAGGCCAGCTGTCGCAAGTGCCACGCACTTACAGATCCAATTGGGCTCGGTTTGGAAAATTTCGACGGTATCGGCAAGTTCCGGATGTCAGAAAACGAAGCGGCTATCGACACCAGCGGTGATTTCGACGGCGTTGCCTTTTCCAATGCCGCAGAGCTGGGGCAGGCCTTTGCCGAAAGTCCACTAGTGGGCGCCTGTCTGGTCGAGAATCTCTACCGCTATGCCGTAGGCAGGAAACAGACCAACGGCGAGCGCCGCCTGCTGCGCTATCTAGAAGATACCTTTGCTCAACGCGGCTATCAGGTACCGGCACTGATGGGGCACATCGCCACCAGTGAAGCATTTCGCACTGCCACTGCACCGACTCCTGAAGCATCCAAGGCGCAGACCGTCAAACAGGAAACCACCCGCACAAACGCACAGCGCGATGGGAGTCGTGCACCCCTCACCCTCAGCAGGAGTGACTCAACATGAAGAACAGTAAAAGCGGCGCCGGCATCAATCGGCGAACGTTTCTACGCGGCACACTAGGGGGCGCGGCCGTTTCGGTCGGCCTCCCGTTCCTCGACGTTTTTCTGAACACCAATGGCGATGCGATGGCAGCAACCGGCGCGCCACTACCTCGACGTTTCGGCACCTGGTTTTTTGGCTGTGGCATGAATCCGCAGCGCTGGAATCCAAGCACTGAGGGCACCGATTGGGAGCTGTCGCCAGAATTACTGCCCATTGCACCGATGCGCGATCGCATGAATATACTGAGCGGCTATAGCGTACTGCTCAATGGTGAGGCGAATCAGGTGCACCGTACCGGTGTGTTCGGCGCACTATGCGGCGGCGCACCCAAAACGGCCGACACGGTGACAGGCCCCACCCTGGACGTGCTGATCTCTGACGCAATTGGCACCCGTACTCGCTTCCGGTCATTAGAAATGGCAGCGACGGGAAATCCCCGACACAGCAACAGTCTGCGTGATGTCAGCAGTGTCAATCCTGCTGAACCTAGTGCGCTTGGCTTTTACACACGCATATTCGGGCCCGGCTTTTCAGACCCTAACGCGGCGGAGTTTTCTCCCGATCCTAACGTCCTGCTACGTAAGAGTGCGCTGTCGATCGTGACAGAGGACCGCAAGCGTCTCGAGCGCCAGCTCGGACAAAGCGATCGTGCTCGGCTAGATCAATACTTCACTGCGCTGCGCCAACTCGAACAGCAATTGGAACTACAGTTACAACAGCCGCCACCGCTGGAAGCCTGTAGCATTCCCAGAGCACCGGTCGACTTCCCGCACGATACCGAAATTGATAACGTGATGGCTAATCACGGCCTGATGGCGCAAACCCTGGCACTGGCCTTGGCCTGCGATCAAACCCGCGTGTTCAATATGCAGTTTTCCGACCGCGCTTCCAGTTTACGCATGCCCGGCAGCACCGATACTCACCACACCCTTACACACGAGGAGCCGCGCGATGCAGTGCTGGGTTACCAGCCTAACGCGACAGCCTTTGTGCTCAAGGGCATGGAAGCCTGGACCCAATTTGTTCAAACGCTGGACGCGGTGCCCGAGGGAGACGGCACACTACTGGACAACTGCCTGGTGATGGCACACTCGGAAACCTCAGAGGCCAACACGCACAGCGTAGTGGGTATGCCGTTTATGACAGCGGGCACTGCCGGCGGCCGACTACGCACCGGGCTGCACGTCAGCGGCGTAGGCGAATCGGTGAGCCGCGTTGGCCTCACAATGCAACAGGCCATGGGCCTTAATGTGGGCCAATGGGGTGCAGATCAGAATCAAACCGACCGGCCTATTTCAGAAATTCTCGTTTGAGTGCATCGTCAAGCAATCGAAACACGACAAGGGGTAAACTACAATGAAGTACCTGATATCCATCGCTCTACTAGCAATGCTTGGCGCCTGCGGCGACAAGTCTGCGAGCGTGGCTCCCACGGAAGCAGTTGTAGCCGCCGCTGCAGAAGATCAGATTCGTGGTTTTGTTTTTACCGAGTGGGCTTATGATATTCCCAAAGAGGACCCCGGCGATTGCCCCAAGGGTATGAACATCACCGATGAAGATTTTTTTTCCGATGAATACGCTGAAGTTCGCGATGAAGTGAAACGCCGCTTCGATGCCGGCGACCGGGAAGGCGCGCTGGGATTGTTACCCGCCGATGCCTGCAAGGACCCCTCAGTATGGCCCGACCCAGGCCACGTTCTGCTGGAAGGCAATGCTTCGGTTGCCGGTCTGGACCTTGATAGTGAAAACACTCGCGCCGACGGCGGAGGTCAATGTCCACATGACGATTTTATCGGCGCCAACGGACAGACAGGCATCGACAACCAACACTATCGCCTGATGGGTTGCGTAAAAGGTTTTCGCCCTGACGGACTTTTCGATCGTCTATTTGATACCAATAATTCGATTTTGGAGAATGGCTACGCGACCTTATTAGAAATAAAATTGGTGGAGGGAACCACCACCGATGGTCGTGTGGAAGCGCGACTGTTCACAAGTGCCGGCCCGGTTACAAAAGATGCCAATGGCAATGTTGTACCAGACATGAGCCAACTCGTACACGACGATACGCTGTTTCACAGCGCCGCATTTCGCGGCGAAATTAAAGACGGTGTATTCACTGCGGGGCCGGTCGATGCCAAGCTGAAATTCAAGGTGCAGGCAATTGACAACTACTACTGGTTTCGCGATTTGCGCATTCGTGCACAAATGCTAGCCGATGGCAGCATGAAGGGTGTATTGGCGGGATACTGGGATATCAAAAATGCCTTCAACTTCCTGACGGAAGTTTACATCGGACCCTTGCATCTGGGGCGGGCCGCTGCCAACAACATCGGCTATCAGTGCGCTGGTGTCTACCATGCGTTGCCACGTGTCGCTGACGGTCACCTCGACCCCAAAACCGGCCAGTGTACTTCGATGTCGA
The DNA here is from genome assembly GCA_028825045.1 of Halioglobus sp. GTDB lineage: Bacteria > Pseudomonadota > Gammaproteobacteria > Pseudomonadales > Halieaceae > Marimicrobium. The sequence continues at coordinate 16,859 of JAPKAY010000059.1, read as the reverse complement.
CCGTGATCAAGTTCGCCGCCGTACCGGCCTTTGTAATCATGCCCGAGAGCAGCGTGCAGCTTGCCCAGCAAAAGTGAATGAGAAAACTCTGACCAGGCGCCAGCTATTGCGGCACGGTGGCATATTGGCCGCAGTCCCACTATTGCATGGCTGTGATACCACGGTCACCACACTGTGCGCAGACCCCGAGCTACTCAGCCGCGGTGAAGAGCAAATGCGTAACACCCTTCAATACGTTGAGCTGTCCACTACTGCTGACCAATCCTGCACTAACTGCCAGTTTTTCAGGGCCGACACAGGCAAGGAGTGCGGCCATTGCGAAATCCTCAACGGCTGGGTCAGTGAGCAGGCCTACTGCACCTCGTGGGCCCTACGGAGCTGAACCTCATGGACTGGATGGACCTACTGGCGGACCCCGCCTACCGGCACGTGCTGCTTAACCACATTCCGGTCATCGGCTTAATTATCGCCTGGGTCGTACTGGCAGTTGGGCTCGTTCTACGCCAGACCACAATGTTGTTCACGGGTTTGGCCTTGATCGCCGTTACCGCCGGCACAAGTATTCCAGTGGCAAATTATGGGGATGCTGCCTACCCGGCGATTTACGACCTTCTGGACGGACACGGTCGGGACTGGCTGGACTATCACGCAGAAGTGGCCGAAACCTGGCTACCGTTATTGTATGCAAACTCTGCACTCGCCGTCACTTCGATCGTCATAGGCTGGGCCCGGCTGCGCTGGCTGCCATGGGCCTGTCTTGTGATTGCTCTGGTTACGCTGGTTTGCATCGGCGGTGTCAGCCTGGTGGCCGGCGCAGGCGGCAAGATACAACATCCCGAGTTCCGGATCAGTGACCCGCCTGAAGTGGATTCAACCCCTCGCCAGAATTAGTTCAGAAACCTTATGCCACCGGCTGGCGCGAACCTCCCCGCGCTTTAATGGCATGCATAATGTCGCTATGCCGGGCGGCAGTGAGTGGATAGCGGCTGGATACGATGACCGTTGCGCTAAACAAAACGAACATCACCGGCCCGGAGAGGATGGCCAGGCTCAGCACTGCATCAGCGGGCACCGTCTCTGGAGAGGCACTCTGGGGAAAGTGAATAAAATCCAGCCCGATGCCGGCGAAAAAACTGCCCAGGCCATAGCTTGCCTTAGTGGCAAAGGAGCGCGCCGCAAAGAATAGTCCCTCCTCTCTTTTGGAGGTATTCAGTTCATGTTCATCGATGACATCCGAGAGCATTGAGTCCAACAGAATAATGTAGGCAATAAAGAATACTTGCGAGATGCCATTGACGGTAAAGACAAACGCAAATTTCGTGGTGACACTCATAGACTCCAGTAAACCGGCGAAATAAAGCACCTGGGGAGAGAATGCAAATATCCCGGCGGTGATTACGCAGATGCTCAAGGCATTTTTCTTATCGACCCGTCGCGAGAGAGACTGGGCCACGAATGAGGAAAACAGGATACCGACCACGACAGAGGCGGCGAGTCCCGCAAGTTGCTCTGACTGGAACTCAAACACATAAGTCGCCACATACACCAACAGGGTCTGTACCGTGCCCGCCAGTGTGTTGAAGATGAGTACCGCAATAAACAGAATGCGGAAAGAGCTTAAACGCAGGGTTTTGAATACGTCGATAAAAGCCCATAAAGTATTCCGCTCGTTGGCATGAGATACCGGCGGGCGCAAATTGGGAATGGTGCTGCGCGTTCCGAACACACAGAGAAGCATGGCCACAGAGCCCATGAGTCCGCAGAACACGCCAAAGCCGGGGTAGCTCGCCTTGTTCAGCATCCCGTTACTAAAGGCCTCCGTCTGCGGAAAAAACACCGCAAAGCCAATGACCGAGGTAAGCAAAATGCCGGCGTAGGTAAAAAACACCCGATAGCCAATCAGTGATGTGCGACCGTGATAATCCGTCGCCAACTCTGCGCCGAGGGACAGGTGCGGCACAAAAAACAATGTCAGCATCAGGCGCACTGAAATGGCGCCACCGAGCATCCAGCCAAAAAGCGCCATTTGGCTAAGTCCATCAGGCGGACTAAACAAAGCCACGATTGCCACACCAAAGGGAATGGCCCCTGCCAGCATGAAAGGATGCCTTCGGCCCCATCTCGAACTGAAGCGGTCAGATAGTTGCCCCACCATGGGATCTGTTATGGCGTCTACCATCAGTGCCGACAACGCCGCCATACCGGCCAGACTGCCGGACAGGCCCAGCACCTGGTTATAGTAAAAAAACAGGAAGGTACTGAATGACGCTTGCTTAACACCATCAGACAGCTGCCCGACGCCGTAGCTCAGTTTCGTTATCAGTTTCAACGCGGGATCTTAAAACCAATCGGCTTGCATCGCCAGGGTGGTGTCATCGAGCGCCAGCAGAAGCTTGGCCCAGGCATCGATTTCCGGTAATTCATAGCGGTAGAAATAGCGCATGGCCTGCAGCTTGCCAGAGTAGAAGTTTTTGTCCGCCGTGTGAGAAGAAGCCTCAAGCCCGGCGGCGGCCACGATGCCCTGCTTCAGCCAAATCCAGGCAATAACCACATTGCCGAACAGGTCGAGATATTTGACCGAGTTGGCCAGTACGAGGTCAATGTCTTTCTCCAACATGGAGCCCAGTAGAAATTTGGTCACCTCTTTAACTGTGCCTATGGCCGCCTCCAGTTCATCCGCAAAGTCGGACAATTCCGAACGATTGCGGGCCACGGCAATGGTGTCTTGAATAGCTTCCAGGCAGGCCGTGTATCCGGCCAGATCATTTTGCGGGACCTTGCGCGCCAGCAGATCCAAAGACTGAATGCCCGTTGTGCCCTCATGGATGGGATTGAGGCGGTTGTCTCGGTACATCATTTCGACAGGGTGTTCATTCACATAACCGGAGCCACCCAACACCTGGATAGCAAGATAATTGGCCTTGGGTCCGTATTCGGATGGCCAACTCTTGATAATAGGGGTGAGAAAGTCCAGCAACTGGTGCGCCTCCTTGCGCTCTCTCTCGGACGGTGCGGTGTGCAAATCATCTGCCAGTTTTGTGCCCAGCAGACAAAGCGCATAGGCGCCCTCGGCGTAAGCCTTCTGAGCCAGTAACATGCGACGCACATCGGCGTGCTCAATGATGTTAACCGGCGGTGACAACGGATCCTTGGTAGAAGGCAACCGACCCTGCGGTCGCTCTTTGGCATAGTCCAGGGAGTACTGATAGCCACACAAGGCAATAATAGAGGCCGCGCTGCCAACCATGATGCGTGCTTCGTTCATCATGTGGAACATATACAGTAGGCCGCGATTTTCCTCGCCCACAAGGTAGCCAGTGGCTCCTTCTTTTTCACCGAAATTTAGCGCGGTGGACGTCTGTCCACGCCCGCCCATTTTGTGGAACAAACCTGCCAGAGTGACGTCATTACGCGCGCCCAGCGAACCGTCATCATTCACCAGAAACTTTGGCACAATAAACAGCGAAATTCCCTTAATGCCTCTGGCCGCACCTTTGACCCTGGCGAGAACCAGGTGAACAATGTTCTCGTTCAGTTCGTGATCACCCCCTGAAATCCATATCTTGTTACCGGTAATGCGGTAGGTGCCATCGTCAACGGGCACAGCGTAGGTTGTCAGGTCTGAAAGACTGGATCCGGCGCCGGGTTCGCTCATCGCCATTGTCCCGGCGAAGCGTCCGTTGAGCAGAGGCGCCAGCCATTTTTCCTTCTGCTGGGGTGTACCATGGGCGTTAATCAAATTGGCATTGGCATTGGTCAGACCGATATACCCCATTGTGGTGCTGGCCGCTGCATTGAGGTACGCGCCCGACACTGCTGCCACCAGGGCTGGCAGTTGCATACCGCCCAGTTCATAGTCTGCTCCAGGAGCGGCGAGACCCGCTTCCACCACGGCATCCAGGGCAACTTTGATCTCCGGGATCATATGCACTTTTTCACCATCAAACGTGGGCTGGTTGGTATCCACTTTTTGCCGGATAGGCAGAAAGTACTTTTCCGCCACTACCCGAGAGGTATTAATGGCGGCGTCAAAGGTCTCACGATTGTGATCTGAGTAGCGCTCGCGGGAGGTCATGGACTCCACATCGAACAGTTCGTACAACATGAAGTCCAGGTCACGCGGGTCAAGAAGGGGAGCTGCCACTTTTGTCTACCTTGATGAGAGTATTTCGGCAGACGAGGCTAGCAGGGATGGGTTACACGTGCCTGTCACCAAGGTGACTGTCTATTCGAAGGGCGCCAGTTCCTGCTCAAACGCCTCGATATCGCGGATCAATAAGCGGTCGCTATGCAAGATGACCAGGCCGCGTTTATCCCAGTCCCGGAAGATACGATTAACACGCTGGCGGGAACCCATGGCAAGACGGGCAAAATCGTTCTGACTCATCTTTATATCGATGAGTATGCCCTCTTCTATCTGTTGCCCATGCTCCTGCACCAGCGCCATCAGCCGGCCAGCAACCCGGGCATGGAGCGGGTAAAACAACATGCCGCCCAACAAACCATACAGACCGCGTGCGGTTACTACCTGATGTAGAAACAAATTTCTGTACAGCAAGGGCCAATCGAGAGCCACGTCGTGCAGGACCGTGCGATGGATGACCAGAATATCCGAGGGTGCCAGCGTTCGTGCACCAATTGCACGACCAAGGTCGTCCTTAAGACAGGCCTCCCCCAGCCAGGCGCCCTCTTTCCGATCAACGAGCGCAAATTCCTGACCCAGAGTGCCGGACACATACATACGCATCCGCCCCGAAACGACACCAAATATTTCGGTATTAGTCTCTCCCATGGACCACAGGTAACTGTTAGCGTGGAAATGTTTTATCTTTGCCGCATCCGCCAGCTTATCCAGCACGTCATCGGGAGCATCATCAAACCAGGAGGATGCTGCGATGAATGCACGAATGGCTGGCTTGTCCATTAAAGAGGGTATCGGGCCAATGCAGGTAAACTCAGGCTGCCTAGATAGAGACTCCCATTGCACTCAGTCGCACTGGTGATCATGTTGTAGCCTTCTCCTGTGTTCTGCAAATTGCGTTTCACCTCACCATCGAGCCCCAACCCCACCACAAACGGATAGGGCTTTGAAATTCCCCGCAGCACATCTTCGGGAAAATGCGATACCAGCTTGCGCACCAAGGGCTGCTGCGCATTGGCGTCCAGAGACGCACGCAAACCGGGCAGAGCAACCCAAAAAGTATCGCTGCCATTAAAGCTGATGTTATCCGGCGTACCCGGCAGGCTAGATACAAATAAATCGCGCTGGCCCGCCTTTTCTCCCCGCAGCCAGAGGCGATGAATGCGGCCGGTAGCTGTTTCATTCACCAATACATATTCATCTTCTGGCCCCACGGCTACACCATTGGCGAAAAACAGGCTTTCCATGCGCACGCTAGTCTCACCGTTTGCTGGATTGTAGCTCAGCAACCTGCCGGTGGGCCGGCCCTCAAGGAAATTGTATATTTCCTCCTGAAAACCCCAGTCCATGGATGCGTCGGAGAACCAGATAATGCCGTCTGCAGCAATATCCAGGTCGTCCGCAAAAACGATCCTGGTACCATTCACCGTATCGGCAAGCACTTCAACGGTACCATCCATTGAAACAGCAAGCAGGCCGCGGCGCGCATCAACGACAATCAGCCGCCCAGCAGAATCCAATTCCATACCCAGTGGCCTACCCCCTGTATTGGCAATCTCGCGATGACTACCATCTACTGATATCTCTATTATCCTCCCGTCATCCAACCCGGTATATAGGGTGCCGCTCTCAGCGCAGGCGATATCTTCAGGGCCAATAACATCACCTTCCAGCAGAAGCTCTGCCTTCGCAAGCTCATCGTTGGGCGCAAAGGGGCCCGTTAATCCTGGGTCAGGGTCGGGCGTCCAACTCACTGGGTCAATCGGCGCCGGCATGACCAATACCCCTATAATCGCGACAACGATGACAAGTGTCAGACCAAGAAACCAACGCATGCGCGCACTCCATTACCGAGATGAAGATCTAAACTAAACCTGCATGAGACGCGATGCAAACTCTGCTCAAATGGTCGTTTCTAAGGGAGATTCCAACTGACTGCATTACCGGCGCAACTATCCATTACAACGGCGTAGATTATTGATGCGCTATTTGTTCAATGAGAAGATGAATTGGGGAATATGACAGCGTAGGAGTTACGCTATAGGCACCGTAGGAGCAACACGCTACTTTTGAGAAATAAAGCAAACACATAACAGGTGCCAGCTACAGGCCCCTGCGGGCCCGAACGCCAAACCGCCACGCGGTTTCGCTGCTGCCTAGAGATCAATGGTACGCTTGCACTGTTTGAGCTTGCGCAAATGGCTGGCGAAAGCCGTTTGATGCACAGAAATTCTGCGCGGCCGTCTTAAGTTCAGAGCACTTATCACAATGGATCGGCAGCTTGCATGCCACGCACTCTAGAGAATTAATATGTGGAACAAACGTCACCTCAACTGGAAAAACGCGACCCGCAATCTGTGGGTGGCCGCTTACTGCACACTTGCCTCAGGCGCAGCGTGGGCGCAAGCCACCCCACCACTGCCTGTGGAACAAGACGTCCCCGCCTTGGCGGAGGTAGTGGTATACACCGCAAGGGAGATCGTCACGCTGAATGAGGCTAAGCCCCTCGCCAGGGCAGTCGCGGTGGCAGGCGAGCGTATTCTCGCGGTGGGTTCACGCCCGGAAGTTGAAAGCGCCTTGGGAGATCGGCCGTTTAAAATAAACTCGACATTCGCCGACTACGTCATCGTGCCGGGTTTTATCGCTCAACACGACCACCCTCTGCTGGCAGCGGTTACCATGACTTCGGAGATCATCGCCATTGAGGATTGGGTGCTCCCCCAAAGCACGTCAAAAGCTGCGAAGAGCAGAGCGGAATATCTGCAGCGGCTCTCTGCGGCAAATGCAAATCTCAAAAACCCCGATGAAGTGCTATTGAGCTGGGGCTATCACCAGTACTTTCACGGTGCACTCAAAAAGCAAGACCTCGACAAGATCAGCGCTACCCGCCCCATTATTATCTGGCATCGATCTGCGCATGAGTTTTATCTCAACACAGCGGCCGAAAAGAAATTTGGCGTCACAAGTCAGTGGTATGAGCAACAAAGCGACTCGGTTAAAGCGCAATCCGATTTTGCTAATGCGCACTATTGGGAGCAAGGCGCGTTCGCCTTGCTGCCTCTGATAGCGCCCGCTATATTCGCACCCGATCGTCTGAAATCCGGATTGGAGTTTGTGCAGAATTACTATCACGCCAATGGGGTCACCCTGGGCGCTGAGCCCGGCGGGATGGCCTCCAGGCCGATGCAGGCAATACAAAATTCGGTACTCAGTGAAGCGGACTCTCCCTTTCGCTTTTATTACATAGTCGATGGAAAGTCTGTGACAGGTGCTTTCGAAGATGACCAAGTCATTAATGAGAGCGAAAAAATGCTCACATGGGGCCGGGGCATGACTGCATTCCTGCCTAAGCAGGTCAAGCTATTCGCAGACGGGGCCATCTTTTCGCAGGCAATGCAGGTCCTTGACGGCTACAGTGACGGACACGAGGGCGAGTGGATGATGGATCCCAAGTTCTTCGCTCGAACGATGAAAGTTTACTGGGACGCAGGCTATCAGCTGCACATCCATGTCAATGGTGACGCCGGTTTGGATATGGTGCTCGACGAACTCGAGGAGAACCTGCGCCGCAATCCGCGCACAGATCACCGAACGGTGATTATTCATTTCGCCATATCCACTCCTGAACAGGTAGCCCGGATCAAGAATCTGGGTGCAATCGTCAGTGGCAATCCCTATTACCCGGTGGCACTGGCTGACAATTATCGCGCGAATGGGCTCGAGCCTGCGCGTGCCGATGTCATGGTGCGAATGGGCGATGTGGAAAAAGCTGGAATCTCATATTCCTTCCACTCAGATATGCCAATGGCCCCGGGCCAACCCTTGTTACTCATGTGGTCAGGCGTGAATCGCGTAACCAATGATGGCAACGTGCGCGGGCCCGAGCAACGTGTCAGCAGGCTTGGCGCTCTTAAGGCGGTCACTCTGGAGGCGGCTTATTCGCTCCAACTCGAAGCTGAAGTAGGTAGCATCGAACCCGGGAAATTAGCCAACTTTACAATTCTCGAAGAAAACCCGGTGACCTTCGACGCAATGAAGATCAAGGACATCGGAGTATGGGGCACAGTCCACGAAGGGCGACTCCTACCAGTGCGATCCGACCCGGTCTCCACTACTGCGAACGATTCGTCACAGGGAACGCCAGCCGGCGGATGAATACGGCGGCGGCGCACAAACTGTTATCATCCTCACCGAACTCAACTTCATGACGGTATAACTGGAAAATGTCTCTGGAAGAACTGGTAGCCAACTATGGGTATGCAGCCATAGCGATCGGGACGTTCCTGGAGGGTGAGACGATTCTGGTGCTCGGTGGTTTTTCCGCTCACCGTGGCTTTCTAGACTTGCGGTGGGTGATTGTTTGCGCATTTTTGGGCAGCTTTCTTGGGGATCAAACTGCCTTCTATATCGGCCGTTTCAGGGGTAGAACATTCCTCGACAAGCGGCCAGGCTGGAAAGCCAAATCAGCAAAAGTGCTCGAAATGCTAGAAAGAAACCAATCATTACTGATCCTGGGTTCGAGGTTTCTGTATGGCATTCGCACCGTAACCCCATTTTTAGTAGGCGCCGCCAAAATATCCCCCATTAAGTTCTTTCTTCTCGACATGATTGGTGCGTTTGTGTGGGCCGTCGTTATCGGTGGCCTGGGCTACACATTCGGGACCGCTTTTGAAGCAGCACTCCCTTATATCAAACACTATGAAAAGCTTTTTTTGATTGCATTCGCATGCATTGGCCTGGGGTTCTGGGTTTTTCGCTTACTTACCCGCAAACGCACAAACAAATCTGCCTGAGCGACATCAGGCAGCGCGCAGTGCTCTGCCCAATCGCTCCCCACCCAGCGCGCTTGTCACTTCACCGTCCTGCCACACGGGCTCGCCGTTGATCAAAACTGAGGTGACGACACCCTCTGGTCGATTGAGCATCTGCTTGTGTTTGAACAGTTCGCGGTACTCCAGTACACGCGTGTCGTTCGAGTCCCAAGTCTTTAGCACCTCCGGATCCACGAGCACGACATCCGCCTGTGCACCGATCTCCAGCGTACCCACATCCAGGCCGAAAAATTCCGCCGGTTCGCGGGTCAGTCGCTTGACCATAGTGCTTACTGTTTGCAGCGATTGCGCCTGGGCCAACTTTAGCGACATCAGGTTCGCATCGAAAAAAGCCATGTTAGTAATGTGCGCGCCGGAGTCGTTAAAACCGGGCATTGCGTGCTTGTACAGTAGTAGATCGAGCGTGGCCTTATTACCGACATTGCCCACATCTACCCAAAAGCGGAAGTCTTTATCGTAGGTGCGCATCATATGCAGCATGAACTCGGCATCATCTCGAATGGGCCGCGGAAACAGCTCAAAGGCGGCGCGCTCTTCGTCTGACCGCGCGGCTCCCTGCGCGCCATACTGAAAGCGTTCCACGCGATCAAAAACGGCCTGCATACTTTCGCCCTCCCAATCGACGACCGGTGCACCGTCGAAGATCATCAGGTGCAAGTCGCGAATCACAAGATTTTCCGGGGCGCCCAGTTTGGTTTTAAGGTGCGCCAAATTGCGGCCACGACGACCGTAGTGCCAATCTTCTCGGAAGCGACGGGCAAAGTCCGGGTTATTAAGCAGCGCCATACGGCCTTCAACATCTTCATATTCCTTGGCAATCAACTCGCAGGTCGTTTCCAGCTCCTCATAAAGCGGCGAGACAATGCCATCGGACCAGATGCGGAAATTTGTGCCCAGCGCCTGAAAGTGTATGTCACCCTTAAACACACGACTGTTGAGCAGGGCGGCAAACCCGAGGAAGCCTTTATGCGCTTCGGGCATCAGGACGAATTCCATTACCGACAGTGCGGAGGTTTTCAGTGTTTTGCCAAACAGCCGACCACTGGAAAGCATAAAATAAAGGAAGGCCTTGAGGCGGTTTTCAATAATAGGCGTGGTCTGCCATACCCGATCATATTTTCGCAGCACCTTGAGCAGGCGCTTCATTTCACCAAAACTGGCGAACTGTGTGGGAATACGCTTGGCCGTATGAGGCTCAGTGGCAAGATAATGGAAGGGCAAGCCATCCGTACTCATACCCAGATAGCCCTGGGCCATACCCTGCTCCAGCAGCTGTTCCATGCGCGTCAACTCTTCCTCTGTTGGGTCCCGACTGACGCTGTCGGCGAGGCCCATCACCTCTACTCTTAGCATTGAGTGAGGAATAAACGCGCCGATATTGGGTCCCAAAGGAATGTTTTCAAAGTGATCCAGGTAGTCACCGGTGTTGTCCCATTCCACTGCTTCCACACACTGGCGGAGCACCGTTTTGGGAATGTTCTCTACCCGGGTAAAGCAATCGACGATAGGGTTCTGATCACCGCTTTGTTGGCGACCAAAGCACGTGCCCAGGCTGCAATTACCCACCAGCACGGTGGTGGTCCCGTGCCTAACCACTTCGGGCAGTCCCGGCTCCAGATCGACTTCCAGATCAAGGTGAGTATGAATGTCTAACAGGCCGGGCATCAGCCACTTACCCTCGCCGTTGATGACCCGCACCGCCTCCTTGGCTGGTAGCCTCGTGCCCCGAGCGGCGATACGCCCGCCAGCAATGGCGATATCCTGCTCCCGGGGTTCAGTTCCAGTACCGTCAAATACCAGTGCATTCTGAATCAGTGTGTCCCAGGTTTTATTCGCCATCTCGTCTTTCCTCGCTAAAAGCTTCCATTTACCGGGGTAGTATCAAGCCACTGAAGGGCGGCGCAGTCAATCGACGCCGCTTGATTCACACTGGAATATATCCGGATGCGGGTGCATGATCTATGCTCTGCCACCGTGTTTGCCGGGATACCACACTGCCCGGTAACTAAATAGCCAATCCTGAGGACTCCGACGAATGGACTCAATTTCCTTCGACAACAGCTATGCGCGTCTCCCTGAGCGATTTCACTCTCAACAGCCACCGGCACCCGTGGCTGAGCCGAGCCCGATACGGGTCAACCGTGCCCTCGCGACCGAACTGGGAATCGATGCCGACTGGCTGGCAAGCGATGCGGGCACGCAGCTTGTGGCTGGCAATACCACGCTTGCGGGATCCGAGCCCATCGCCACCGTGTACGCCGGACATCAGTTTGGTGGTTACAACCCGCAGTTGGGCGATGGCCGGGCCGTCCTGCTGGGCGAGGTGCTGACCCCAGATGGCAGACGATTTGATCTGCAACTCAAAGGGTCCGGGCCCACCCGCTACTCACGCGGCGGTGATGGCCGCTCCGGGATCGGACCCGTGTTGCGTGAGTATATTCTCAGTGAGGCCATGCATCGCCTCGGCGTTCCCACCACGCGGGCGCTCGCGGCAGCATCTACTGGCGAGTTCGTCCAACGAGAGCGCTTTCTCCCGGGTGCAGTATTGGCTCGAGTAGCCAGTAGCCATATCCGCATTGGCACATTCCAATATTTTGCCGCACAGCGGGATAAGGAGGCACTGCAACTGTTAGCCGACCATGTGATTGCGCGTCACTATCGGGATGCTCGAAGCAGCGACAATCCCGTATTGGCTCTACTTGAGGGCGTGATTTCCCGACAGGCGTACCTAATCTCCCAGTGGCAGCTTTTGGGGTTCATTCACGGTGTCATGAACACCGATAATATGCTCGTCTGTGGTGAGACTGTCGACTACGGGCCCTGCGCATTTATGGACCAGTTCAACCCTGACCAGGTGTACAGCTCGATAGACCACGGTGGACGCTATGCTTACCGGAATCAACCGTCGATTGCGCACTGGAATCTATCGCAACTGGCGCAGGCTCTGCTACCGATCATGCATGACGACCCGGAAGAGGCGGTCGCCCTGGCGCAGACAGCTATCGATACTTTTCCCAACCAATTTCTTAAGGCCAATACGCAGGGCATGGCCCGCAAGCTAGGTCTGCAAGCGATTGGCGAACCGGACACCTCCCTGGTGGAAGATCTATGGCAACTGATGGCAGAGCAAAAACTGGACTTTACACTCGTTTTTCGTCGGCTGGCCGACCTTGCGGATAATAGCAACGAGGGGGCCAGTAGCGTTGCTGGACTCTTTGCATTTCCAGACAGCATGCAACCCTGGCTGGAACGCTGGCGCGAGCGATTGACACAAGATTCCCAATCAAGCACTGAACGACAGGCCCAGATGTACCGTGCCAACCCGGTTTTTATCCCGCGCAATCACCTTGTGGAGGCCGCTATCGCAGCGGCAACTGACAGAGACGACCTCGACGTATTTCACCAGCTTGTCGATGTTTTGGAGAATCCGCACCAATACAGCGCGGACCTCGCCCTTTACGCCACGCCACCGGAACCCGAGCAGATGGTCAATCAAACCTTCTGCGGCACTTAACGGAGTATTCTATTGGACACTGGAAACCGCGCCATCCCACGCCACACTCAATATTTCCCGGTTTATCCGGCAACCCTTAGACGTTCAACACACGAAAACAATCATGGCAGGATGTTACGAACTCAAAATAGCCAAAAGCGAGGAATTCTTTTTCAAGCTGCTGGCTGACGCCGCGGGGCACCCCTAGAGGCGCCGCTGTCCCGGCAATACCGCCACTGTAAACGAAATTCGTATTCGTCTACGCTCCCGCAAACCAGTATAATTGCATGACTCTTTGTGACACGCTCACTTACTTAACGCGCGAGCCCGATCTTGAACACTGAATTTTTCGGTAAAACCCTGTCCGGCCCCTTCACTATTCCCTCGGGCATCGTCACTACCGCAACGTCTATCATCCAGTATTTCTTCGATCACGTGCCACAAGTAGGCGTGATAACAACAAAGAGCATCGGCCTGGAGCCACGCGAAGGTAACCGCGAGCCGATTTACAGCCAGTACGCTCCAGGCTGCTTCGTCAACGCGGTTGGCCTGACCAACCCCGGTGCTCAGGCCTCGCTTGAGCTTTTGGGCGCACTATCGATTCCGGCAGACCGCTTCCTCCTCACCTCTATTTTTGGTGGCAGTATCGAGGAGTTTGTCGCAGTAGCAAAAATTCTGGCGCCGGTTTCGGACGGGCTGGAGCTAAATCTCTCCTGCCCGCACGCCAGCGGCTATGGCATGGCGATGGGACAAGACCCTGACCTGGTCCGGGAAATCACCGCCGCTGTCAAAGCGGTGGTTGATATTCCGGTTATCCCAAAGCTCACGCCCAACACTGACGATATCGCAACCATTGCGCAGGCCGCCATTGCCGGCGGCGCCGACGGTGTGTGTGCAATCAATACTGTGGGGCCCGGATACACGTCCGCACACGGACAACCCGTACTGAGCAACGGCGCGGGCGGCATGTCCGGCAAGGGTGTTTTGCCCATCGGCCTGAAATGCGTACGCGAGGTGGCGGCAGTTACAGACGCACCTATCATAGCTTGCGGCGGTGTTAGCAGTGCTGACGATGTGCGAGCATACCTTGATGCCGGCGCTGCAATTATCGGCGTGGGCTCTTCCCTCACCGGACTCACCACCGATGAAATCGCCCACTACTTCCAAACTCTGAGCAATGACCTGGACAGCGGCACAAATAGTGGTGAATCGGAGATTCGTTACGATATAGATATGAATTTCCGCCCGGTGACTCTGGTGAAAAACGAGACGGTATGTGACGACATCTGCCTTTTGACCTTCGACCGAAAAATTAATATCCAGGCAGGCGAATTCATCTTTCTATGGATACCCGGTCTGGGAGAAAAGCCATTTTCAGCGCTGACCGATGATCCATTCTCTCTGGTGGTGATCGATGTCGGACATTTCACCCACGCTTTAATGGAGTTACCGCCCGGCAGCGTCGCCTATGTGCGCGGACCCCACGGCATACCCGTGGCGCCCGCTGAAGACGCCAAAATTATGGCCGTAGCTGGTGGTACCGGTCTTGCGGCCGTGTACCAGTTAGCTCGTGATTTTGGCAACGCGGAGGTGTTTACCGGTGCGCGGACCGCCGAGCGCTTATACTATCTTGATGAGTGTCGCCAGGTGGCCAAGGTACACGTGGCCACTGACGATGGCAGTGCCGGTTTCCACGGTGTCGTCACCGAGCTGTTGCGAGAACGCCTGCAGGCAATGAGCGAGCAGGAACGAGAAAAACTATTATTCTACAACTGCGGCCCCAAACCGATGGTCCACGCCGCTATCGCGGTGCAACGGGAATTTTGTAGCCCGCAGCAGATTTATAGTGCCATTGATTATCTAACCAAGTGCGGGGTGGGTATCTGCGGCTCCTGCGCGACACCAGATGGTCGTCGTTTGTGTGTAGACGGCCCTTTCCTGAAAACCCAGTGACAACATCTTTCAAACAAAAAAGGCAGCTACCCCATGCCCACTGGTAAGGAAATCTATAACGCCCCCTGGGAAAAGTCGTTTAATCGAATACTGACGCCATTGGACGAATTTATTCACCGGCAGACCACCAGTGGTGTTCTGCTGATGATTTGCGCGGTTATCGCGCTGGTCATCGCTAACAGTCCACTACATGAACAGTACGAGCATTTCCTGCATACCGACATTGCCCTGAGCTTGGGCGGAGCAGCGTTTTCTCTGTCGATTCACCACTGGATTAACGAAGCCCTCATGGCAATGTTCTTTTTCATTATGGGTCTAGAGCTGAAACGCGAGCTTATGGTGGGAGAGCTATCTTCACCCAAGCAGGCGCTGCTGCCCATCATGGCTGCGATCGGCGGGATGGTGGTACCGGCGCTTTTCTATGTTGTTTTTAATACGTCAGGCTCGGGAACCAATGGTTGGGGCATTCCCATGGCGACGGATATCGCCTTCGCTATTGGCGCATTGAGTTTGCTCGGCGATCGAATCCCTAAAACACTGGTTACATTTCTCATCGCGCTGGCGATCGTTGATGACCTGGGCGCGGTTGCGGTCATCGCCCTCTTCTACACGGAGTCGATTAACCTGCAGGCTTTGATCTATGCCGGAGCGTGCACCATGCTGTTGATGGCACTGAACCTGGGCGGCATCCGTCGCCCACTCCCCTATGCGGCGGTTGGTATACTACTGTGGGCGGCGATGTTGGCCAGCGGCATCCATGCCACTATTGCAGGTATTGTGGTGGCGTTTGTCATCCCCATTCGGCCCAAGTTCAAGCCACGACAATTCATTGACCGGGTGACGGATAATGCAGCGCAAATGCGTGAAGCGGTGGAGGAAAACGCAGACATCATTCACAACAATCGACTGCGCTCCCTGGTAACCTCTCTGGGTGATGGTGTACAACTAGTGCAAGCCCCAGCCCAACGCATTGAACACGCACTGCACCTGCCTGTCGCCTATCTGGTCATTCCAATATTTGCCCTGGCCAATGCCGGAATTCCCGTGGACTTCACCAGTGTCACGCAGTATTTCCAGCATCCGATTGCCCTGGGGGTAGTGGCAGGACTACTATTTGGCAAACCTGTGGGTATCGCCGGCATGACCTGGCTTACCGTCAAGCTGGGCTGGGCCAGCTTACCCAGTGGATTGAATATGAACCACATTTTGGGTGTAGGCCTACTCGGCGGTATCGGATTTACGATGTCGATTTTTATCGCTGATCTGGGTTTTACCAACTCACCGCAAGACCTGCTGATGGCCAAGACCGGCATTTTAATCGCGTCTGCGCTGGCCGGATTCGGCGGCTTTTTCTGGCTGATGTGGCACACCCGCAATCCAATCTCAACGTCAGATTAAATGAGAAAATAGAATAAGGCGCAACACTATATGGCACTTGAACCAGGACCTATGCGCGTCATTCACAACTTCTTTACCACCAAGTCTGAAGTGCTGGCAGATATCGACAAGTTGGATTTCTGGCCCACGACTTACGTGTCTGATCGTATGGATGAACTACCCCTGCACTGGCACGATGTGGACAACTGCGGTTACGTGTTATCTGGCAGCAGTTACGTACTGGATGAAAACGGCGAACGCGTGCCGCTAGGGCCAGGTGACAAACTCGTCATTCCCGCGGGAGCAATTCATGCCGAAGGTGAAGTAACAGAGCGCATGGTTTACATTGTGGGCCTGTCAGTCGCAGAAAACTTGTCCGACAAACTGACTCTACTGGATCCGTCAGATAGCCCGCTAAAGTCTTAGTTACAAAATCAATAATTGTAACCGAGCAGCTCAATATCTGATTGCATTGTGCGAGCTACTATATCAATGGCCTGATCCGTGTAGTTGGGGCGATAATCCCGGCTTCGCCCCTCACTGACATTGATTTGTACTGAAAATCTTGGACTATTCAACTGTATTTTACTATCGACATAAGCCATATCCGATTCAATATTCTCGACTTTGCCAATGAAGTCGACCAACTTTTCCTCCTCATTGCGATACATCCAATGTATTTGCTGCGCAATGTAGGGCATGCCATTTTTCTCTTGCTCCAAGAGGAATCCTTCGAATGAATTAGCCATCGCGAGTTTGTGTAGTGGATGAAATATCTTCCGTCGAAAATAAAAATAGGCAGATAGACAGCGGTCCCAAGGATTACGTACAAACGCAAATGAAAACAGGGAGCGATATTGTGCGTCACTCAGGATTGCCTCCAGCTGCTCGGCCCTCAGGTGCGCGGTGGTGCGGATATCTCTTTGCCGGCAATATTCTCGCACGCGCGGATTTATTCCCGGTCCAGGTACTGGCGGAACCAGCTTACTCAATACAGAAGAGTGACCAGCGTAGGCGCTGAAAGTCCCTAACGCAAAATTCAACTGCTGTTTCTGGCGGCCTA
>JAPKAY010000107.1 GCA_028825045.1 Halioglobus sp. | reverse complement strand
TGGCTGCGACAGGGAATTGAACAGGATAACCAGCACAGCAAAAATCGACAGCAGGCAGATAAAAGCTGCTATGCCTAAGTCTCCAAGGGCCTCTGACTGTTCTTCCATTTCGCCGCCTTGGTTCAGGCGCAGTTGCGGGTAGATGTCGTTCCAATGCTGCAGCGCAATCCACTGGGCAAGTTCTGCATTAATCTGTTGCACACTGGTTTGGTCAGAATCGATTTCACCGTATACCGTAACCGTGCGCTTTCCCAGGTAATGTTTAATATCTGCTTCACCCGGATGCAGCGAAAAACGCGCGACCGCGTTGAGGTAAATCGCCTGCCCGTAATCATTGACCACGGCTAAACTCTCAAGCGTTTGTAGCTTTCCTGCTGCAGCCAACGGCAGTTGCAAGCGGTAGCTTACGCGCTCATCCAGGGTCTGCAGCTCATCGACTATCAGACCATCTACGGCGATTCGCATAGCAGTAATCAGGTGCTCCATCGTCAATCCACGAGCCTTCAGCAGCGCGTAATTGACCTCTAACTCGATAACATCTTTGCCCGGGTTGGCGCTAGTCCAAGTATTTGTAACTCCGGTGTGCGCGCGTAAAAAATCACCGATACGATCTGCCACGTCGTAGCGTTCATCGCCGCTGCTGATGACCTCAACCTGAATAGGCTTCCCGGCAACGGGAACATCGGTCTGGGCCTGCACGATCAGCGATTTAAAGCCCGATTGCCGCGCAGCCCAGTCCTGCATTTCTGTTACAACTTCATAGGTGTTGGTGCTCCCCGAGCGTCGCCCTAGCGGCTCCAACTGCAGTGCAACTAGCGCCCACGCGTGGTTGCGACCTTCGGTAGCGCCATAAAAATCCGTATCGTGATGACCAATCTGGCTGGTGATAGCCAGCAAGTCTTCCGCGACCACAAACTGACGCAGGTCTTTTTCCAGTTGAGACACTTTAGCCACTGTTTCGTCAAAGCGACTGCCTACCGGCAGTTCAACTTTGACATGCACTGTATCAATATCAATGTCCGGAAATAGACTGAACTTGATCGTGAGGGCGCCCAGTGTCATTACAGCGATAAACATGATTAAAAATAATATCAGAGTGAGATAACGGTGCCGTAACCAGACAGTGATAGTGCGGTGATAAAACGCATGCAAACGATCAAATGCAGGGCGCGCCGGATCCTTAGCGCGCATCGGAACGCCAGCTAAATGGCTAGGCAGCAGGCATAGGCTTTCAAACAGCGAGGCACACAATAATATGATGACGGTAGCTGGAAGGAACCACATAAATTCGCCACTGATACCGCCGAGAAACAGTAACGGAGCGAATGCCAGCATAGTAGTTAGGGCACTAAAAATAACCGGCTGAGATACCTGCCCCGCGCCCTGAATGCTCGCCTCTTTACGGTCCATGCCGGCACTGCGCAGTCGCTGTGTATTCTCGCTGACCACGACTGCGTCGTCGACCAGAACGCCCATAATTAAGATAATCGCTGTTAAGCTCATTGCATTGATGGTCACGTCAATAGATGCCATCAGAAGGAAAGCTAGGCAGACTGCAAACGGAATGCCTAGAGTCACCCAGAGGGCGAAACGCACTTGCAAGAAGTAACACAACAGCAGGAGCACGGACATAAGCCCTAGCAACGCGTTGCCACCTAGTACATCCAGCATATTGACAGTTAGCCGTGAAATATCTGCCACCATCACTAATTCCACGCCCTGCGGCAGCGACACACTGGCGACAAATGCGCGCACATTAGCCGCTGTATGAAGCTCATCAGAAAGTGTCTTTTTACGTGCCTGCAGAGCGATGCTTAAGCGACCATTGACCCGAGTTTGGACGTCCCAATCCTCATAGTCACTAACGAACGTCGCCACATCTCGCAGCAATACGGTATTGCCAGGGGCCCCTGATCGCACCACGACTGTCTCTATTTCACGCGGATCGCGGAACTGGCCTATAGCAATGATATTCTTTTCTGTCACGAATGAGTCGACAGCACCGCCACTATCCCGATTATTTCGCGCGCGAATCGCCGTAATAATTTCGTTGTGACTGATGCCTAGTCTGGCTAATTTTCCTGAGTCCAGCATGATGCGCACTTCTGGCCGACGGTAACCACGTTTTTCTACGCTGGCGACACCTTCTACTTCACGCAGGCCATCGGCTACATTGCGAGCAACATCGCGTAACAGCGCTTCCGGCACATCACCAGTTACGTGTACCTCCATCACGGGTGTCACCAGAGTTGAAAGTTCTTCAATCCTAGGTTTTTCTAGCAAACCCTGCGGCAAACGTGCAAAGGCACGGTCAACAGCTTGTTGAATGTTGCGCATGATCTCTTGCTTTTCTGCAGCATCCTGATCGAGGCTGACAGTGATAACTGATAGGTTTTCCATACTGTTGGAGTAGACTTTTTTAACGCCTTCTACTTCTAACAATTCCTCTTCCAGCGGCAGGGTAATCGCCAGTTCGATCTCCTCTGGCCCGGCGCCGGCTTTTATCGTGGTGATGTTAACCACGCCCATATCCACAGCAGGATTGTACTCGTAACGCATGTCGGCGATGGTAAGAAAGCCCATGGCGAATACCATCACCATGATCATGGTGACGACCAATGGTCTATCGACGAACCAGCGCGTAAGTTGTCGCATAACGACTAATCTCTGCTCTGGATGCTGACAACTGTGCCCTCCAGCAGCCGCTCCTGGCCACTGGTAACAACCAGATCTCCTGGTGCAACGCCATCGAGAATATGGATTCGATGACCAAATCCGGCTGCCAGCAGTGGTTCGCGTATTCGCGCAACACTTTGCGGTGCGCCCTGCTCCACAATGAACACAACACGTCGTCGATCTCGGTCCACTAGAGCAGACTCTGGTAAGAGTAGAACACCGGGTATGTTAATACCTTCGAGAACGGCCGTGGCGGTCATGCCTGGTCGCAGTGCGTCAGTTTTATCAGCCAAAATTAGCTTCACTGGAAAATTTCCCGTGTCTGGGTCTGCACTAACACCCACCCACTCTATGCTAGCCTGAAATTCATGGCCAGCCAGTCCCGCGGCGAGGACCCGTGCGTTCCCGCCGGCCCTAATATGACGGATATCAGCTTCGCTGACCCACGTATGTACACGCAACCCTTCTATTGCTTGCAGGGTGATGAGACTGGCGCCGACCGCTACAGCTTCTCCCACTTCCACGGCCTGCACATCGACAAGTCCGGCCGTGGGACTCAAAATACGGGTATCCGTGAGTTCGCGCTCAGCTAACTGCTGACTGGCCAGTGCCTGCTGGTGAGTTGCTGTGGCTGCGTCGACAGTTAATTGCGCGTTATCCAATGCTTCTTCAGAGATAGTCTTCTGCTCGGACAGGTTAGTTCGCCGCTGCAGTCTCAATTGCGCCTCTGCAAGCGCCGCGCTGGTGCGATTGACCTGCTGTGTCGCCTGCAGCAGGGCCAATTGGCGTTTCTGCGGATCCAGTTCTAGTAGTAATTGTCCCGCTTCGACCGGATCCCCCTCGTTGACATGTATTGCCTGCACTGTGCCAGACAGCTCTGCGGCGACATTCACTTCTTCTAGCGCTTCTATGACGCCAAACGTGTGAATACTGCCTTGCCAGACTTGAATCCTGAGTTCCTCAACGGTGACATCCACCGCCCGCGCAACAGTGGCCTCGTCTGCTGCGGGTGCAGGCCTCTCTGAACACGCTACAAGCGCCAATGGGAGGGCGAGAAGAAGGAGTACGCGTAGGAATGAAGGGCAGTTGTTACCATGCGCTCGGAGGGTATAGCCTCTAAATGTCATTGGTCTGGTGGTCACCGCGACTTCTCCTGCCTGACTATTATCAAAGATGGCCTGTATCCTACCGCTTGGCGAACAGGAGTCCAGCCAATAAAAAATTATCATCGAGTAAGAACACAGTGATACCTCCTAAAGAATTCTAGGGCGGATTTTGACTGCGAGTGGCTTAGGTGGCCGGTTTCGCCGTTTATCCCGTTCCCCGTGAGGCACTTGCCGGCGTAGCAGGATGTGAGCAGAGTCTGATGCCTTCAGACATTGGTGTAACGGCATCGTTTGGGTACGTTTGTTAGTTATTATTGGCCGTTTTAATCATATATTCGCAGAATTAATCGCCATAATATCGAGAAAGAAGCCAATATTTTAAAAGAACACCCAAATCGCTAGCTTCAGACGCAAAGATGAAGTGGCGATGTAGTAGGCTTTAAATAGGCTTATTGTTCAACCTCACCGGCAGAAGGTAGAGAACTATGAAAGGTTATAAATCTTTTACACTG
>JAPKAY010000058.1 GCA_028825045.1 Halioglobus sp. | reverse complement strand
CGAGCGTGCGCAAATCTGCAGAGAGCTTCAATGGTCGCGGGATCTCGCTTGATTTGCTAGTCAATAATGCCGGCATCATGATACCGATGGAGCGGCGCACAGAAGACGATTTTGAAGCCCATCTGGGGATCAATCATCTCGCTCATTTTCTGTTTACCAATCTAATCATGGAATCACTGACAAAGTCTGAGGGTTGCCGGGTTGTGTGCGTAGCGTCTTCGGCTATGGGCATGGCGACGCTCACGCCCGCGCTCGAGGATCTCAACTGGAAGCGGCGCAAGCACAGCGGTTTTCGTTCCTACGGAGATTCCAAGCTCATGAATCTGATGTTTGCCAGGGAGCTAAACAGGCGCCAGGGTAAAAATGGGGTCGTCGCCAATGCTCTTCATCCGGGCGTTATCGCCACCGAGCTTGCCAGAGATCAATCCCTGCCCTTTATGGCCATGGGTATCTTTATGCTGCCATTTATGAAATCGGTTCCCCGCGGAGCTGCCACCAGCATTTATGTCGCTACTAATCCTGATTATGCTTCACGGGGTGGACTGTTTTTCAGCGACTGCCGCGAGAAAAAGCCTGCGCACAAACTGGCTTTGAATGACCAGACTTGTGCCGATCTCTGGCAACGCAGCTGTGAGTTGACCGGTCTGCCAGTGTGAAATTGTAGCGCGAATAGACTTCGCGCTGCGACAGCGACGGAGCGTACACCCAACATGGAAACGAGTAATTTTATATGACGACCTTAGCAGGAAAAACAGCAGTTATTGTCGGCGCTTCCGGCACCGCTAATTTTGGTACGGCGATAGCGCGGAGTTTGGCAGCTCATGGTGCCAATGTCGTTGTTGCCGCGCGGCGAAGAGAACCACTGGACGCGCTTGCGGCTGAACTCGGTGGCACCGCAGTAGGGTGCGATGTGACCCGCGAGGGCGATGTCGAAAATCTTTTTGGGACCGCTACAGAGGTGTATGGGAAAGTTGATATTGCAGTGTATTCCGCGGGTATGCATTTTGCAGCTGCGATTGCAGAGTTAAAAGCAGATGATATACGCCCCACGCTGGAAGTGAGTGTTGTCGGTGCCTTACTATTCTTCCGTTATGCGGCGGCAGCGATGACTGAAGGTGGTTCCGTAATCACCGTTTCGTCGCTTACTGCACGTATTCCTGGGCCGGGACTGGCAGTCTATTCCGCTGCGCGTGCGGGCATCGATTACGCGATAAAAGTGGCAGCAGTAGAGTACGCGGAGCAGAAAGTACGATTCAATTCAATCGCTGCCGGATTGATTCAAACAGATATGACCGATGCATTTTTCAGCATGCCACAAATTATTGATGGCCATCTGGATGCGACCCCCTCCGGTCGTATGGGTACGCTTGATGATATGGCGGAAGCCGCTTTGTTTTTGGCCGATAGTGAGCGCTCGGGTTATATCAATGGACAGGTGCTGGATTTGGCCGGTGGACAGCAAAACGGCCGTCTTCCGCGCTTTTAGCCTGACAAACCAAACTACGATAAGGGGAGCACCCGATGAGCGACAGTGCAATGCAGGGCTATGAAGATGTAACGCTGTATCAACTTAGCGATGAACGTGAGCAGGAACTGGTTGAGAAGCAGATTGAATGTAATTTCATCTGGACCAACAAGGACGGCCATGGCCTGGGTGTGATTATGAACTACGTCGCCCGCGATGGCTCTATATGGCTAACCGCGACCAGTCAGCGGGCGCGCATAAAAGCACTGCGCCGTGATCCTCGAGCCTCGGTGGTCATTTCCAGTATGGGTACGGATATGGGTCCGGGTAAAACTATTACTTACAAGGGCCGGGTTACCCTGCATGAAGATCAGGCGACCAAGGACTGGTTTTATCCGGCCATGGGAGAAATTATTAGTCCCTATCCTGCGCCCACGGTAGAGGCGGCAATCAAGCACCTGGATACTCCCTTGCGCGTAATATTGGAGTTGGTACCTGAGAAAGCTATCAAGTTTGACGGGGACGCCATTTCCCAGACATCCTACGATGGAAAGATACCGGGTCACGAAAAGTGAAATCTATCCGTGGCCCCGCAGGCTTTATAAGCCCGAAGTCAGGAGTTCTATAACGTGACGATTCGGCGTATAACGTTTTACGCTGTGATCGCTCTTTTAGTTGCAAGCGGCGTTTGGATACGACTGGCCACGACCGGTTTTTGGGGGCAGCGGCAAGGCAGCGGGCAGATAACCGCAGTGCCTCGTGATGGCCTGGTTATCTCCGAGAAGCAGCGCAGACAGACGGATGCGAAACACGGTTTATCCGCAAAAGGTTCGATCGAACGGTCCGAAAAAAAAATCCTGTTTGGTGATCTGCACGTTCACACCACGTATTCTTTTGATGCCTATAACACCAGTCTGCCTATGTACCAGGGCGAAGGCTCCCATCCTCCGGGAGACGCCTGTGATTTTGCCCGCTACTGCTCCGGCCTGGATTTCTGGTCAATCAATGACCACGCCGAAGGCTTAACCCAAGCTCAATGGTCGCAGACGCGAGAGATGGTGCGCCAATGTAACGCGGCGGCGGGTGATCCGGCCAACCCAGACATGGTGACATTTTTGGGTTGGGAGTGGACCCAGATAGGCGATACGCCCGAAGACCACTACGGGCACAAGAATATTGTACTGCGGGACACTGCTGAAGGAGATGTGCCCACTCGTCCCATTTCCTCGCGTGAGCAATTGTTTCCCGGTGGTACAGATCCCTATGGGCTGATGATGCGACTGCTGCTGATTGCCGGTGCGACGGACAGCGATTCACGACAACGGTATTTTGACTTTGTCAGGTTTTTGCAGGACCGGGATGAGCTGCAGCCCTGTGAGCAGGGCAGGCCCGTTCGGGAATTACCGGATAACTGTCAGGAAAGCGCACCCACGCCGACCGAACTGTTTGCCAAACTGGATGACTGGGCGTATCCCTACCTGACAATCCCCCACGGCAATAGCTGGGGGTTTTACACGCCCCCTCTGAGTAGCTGGGACAAACAGCTGGCTGCGCATACTGATCCTGAAAAGCATGAGCCGCTGATCGAAGTGTTTTCCGGTCATGGCAATATTGAGGCGTATCGACCCTGGCGCGCCGTTGATATCGATGCCGCTGATAATCGCGTGTGTCCGGAGCCCACGGCAGACTTTCTGCCAGAGTGTTGGCGTGCTGGTGAAATCATTCGTGAACGCTGTATAGCGGCTGGGGAATCCGAACAAGAATGCGAACGTCGCGCGGTGGGTACGCGAGCGAATTTTATTCTGACGAAAGACTCCGGTCACTGGACGGTGCCTGGCAGCACAGTAGAGGATTGGTTGGATGCCGGCCAGTGTCGAGATTGCTACATGCCAGCGTATAACCACCGCCCGACAAATTCCCTGCAGTATGGCCTGGCGATACGTGATTTCACGGACGAGACGCTTCCCCCAAAGCGTTTTCGCTGGGGCATTATTGGCTCCTCCGATGTACACACTGCTCGAGCGGGTACCGGATACAAGGAAGTGATGCGCCGTAAGATGACGGATTCGGCCCTGGGGATGCTTGGTCCCCCTGCGTTTCTGGTAGAACGTGAACCATCGCCGGATTTCATAACGCTTGAAGAAACGGGTGGGCTGTATGGCCCTTACTTCGAGCGATTTTCTTCCTTCTTCGGGACCGGTGGATTAGTGGCAGTACATGCGCAGGGGCGTGATCGTCAGGCAATCTGGAACGCGCTTGAACGCAAGGAGGTTTATGCGACTAGCGGTGATCGGATTTTGCTGTGGTTTGATCTTGTCGATGGGCAACATGATTTGCGCTATCCCATGGGCAGTTCTGTTTCCTATGAAAGGACACCTGAATTTGAAGTGAGTGCTGTGGGGGCCTTTGAGCAGAAACCCGGCTGTCCACCTGACAGTCTGCGCGCGCTCGCGAAAGACCGTCTACAGCGTTTGTGTGGAGGGGAGTGTTATCACCCGGGAGATCGCCGTAAGCGAATAGAGCGGATCGAGGTTGTGAGAATTCGGCCGCAGATTAAGGCGGGGGAAGCGGTGGGATCACTGATAGAAGACCCATGGCGAGTGCTGACCTGCCCGCCAGATGAGGAGGGCTGTACGGTGTATTTCAGCGACCCAGAGTTCGCGCAATCACGCCGGGATGCGGTTTATTACGTCCGCGCAGTGGAGGCGGCCAGCCCGACCGTAAACGGTGACAATTTGCGCTGCGAACGTGATGAGTCCGGGCAGTGTATTGCAGTACAGCCTTGTCGAGCGAATGCGCCCACCGAATACTCCGACGACTGCCTGGCGGATGTCGAAGAACGCGCGTGGTCGTCGCCAATTTTCGTGGATTACGACGCAACACAATAGACTCGATAACAGCGATTTATGCTCAGTGTATTGCAAAGCACATTCGGCGGCAGTATTAGATAATGGAGGAACTGATTGCGGGCTCCCTCTAGATCAGCATTACAGATGAGGATGCCAATGCGGATAATTGCCATGACGCAATGGTGGTGTACACTGGTTGGCCGCACACGAACGGGTATCAGAAAACACCATGGCAATCGACTTTACTTTCAGTCCAGAAGTGGAACAGGCACGTGTACGCATACGCGAATTTCTGCACGACACGGTAAAAGTGCGCTATGACGAAATGAGCGCAAACAAAGAGGCCAAACGGGAAGACTGGTCGGGTCTGATCAAGGATTTGCGCAAAGAAGCAAAAGAGAAAGGGTTTTGGTTGCCCCACATGCCAGCAGAGGTCGGTGGAATGGGCCTCGGTGTTACCGCCTTGGCTGCCGTATCGGCAGAGGCTGCAAAAGTGCCCTACGGGCCCTACATTATTAACGGGCATGCCCCCGACGAGGGCAATATGCACACGCTCCATCACTTTGCGACGGAGTACCAGCGTGTGCACTATCTCAATCCCCTGTTGGCGGGCGACGTTCGCTCCTGCTTTTCCATGACCGAGCCCGATGTGGCAGGCTCAGACCCAACCCTTATCCAAACAACAGCGGTGGAAGATGGCGACGATTGGGTGATCAACGGCCATAAATGGTTCACCTCCGGTGCTCGCGGCGCAAGTTTTGCTATCGTCATTGCCCGCACTGATCCCGACGCAGAAATTCCGCAGGCGCGTAACTCCGCTTTTATCGTCGATTGCGACTCGCCTGGTTTCGAGATTGTGCGTGATATAGAGACGATGTCCGGTAGCCACAACCACTGTGAAATTTTATACAAGGATGTGCGTGTGCCGAAGACAAATCTGCTCGGCGAGCGCGGCGGCGGTCACAAGCTTGGGCAGGTTCGGCTGGGGCCGGCTCGCCTCGCGCACTGTATGCGTTGGCTGGGTGAGATTGAAATGGCGCTAGAGATGTTGATAGAGCGAGCGCAGAACCGTTTCGCCCACGGATCCTTGCTGAGCGAAAAACAGAGTATTCAGTGGATGATGTCTGATAGCGCGATGGAGCTCTATGCGTCCAAATTAATGGTGTTGCATGCTGCCTATAAGATTGAAAACGGTATGGAGTTTAAGCAAGAAGTCTCCATGGCCAAGCATCATGTAGCCAACACCCTGTGGAAAGTGTGTGACCGCGCAGTGCAGGTACATGGCGCGCTGGGCTATTCCACGGATTCGCCCTTGTCGGGGATGTTGCAGCAGGCCCGCTGGGCCCGTCTGGCAGATGGAGCGGACGAAGTGCACCAGATGCGTATTGCCGATTTGCTGATGCGAGCCTATGACGAATCGGGCTCAATCAACGGTGCGGTTGGAGGCTTGCCGCTGTAAGGTGTCGGCAGCGCCACGCTCAGAAAATTTAGTGAACATTGACTGTAGTCCATTGCGGAGGACAACCCATGAATGAAAACAATCCAGCTTATCAAATGTCTCTTAGATCTCGCGGATACCTAAAAACACGCGACAAAGAAGGTTGGTTAAGTATGTGGGCAGAAGATGGGATCATTGAAGACCCCATTGGTCCCACCGCACTTGATCCTGACGGCACAGGGCACTCAACACCTGCCGCCCGGGAGGCTTTTTACGATCAGAATATTGCTAACTCCGAGATTGAATACATTATCCACGATACGCACACTGCTCACCTGGAGTGCGCCAATATTGTCACGCTGAACGTGTTGCTGAATATTGATGGCAAGAGGTACTCGCAGCAGGTTAACGGTGTGTTTACTTACAGTTGCAACGAAGAGGGCAAACTAACAGCCCTGCGCGGCTTCTGGGAGTTTGAAGAAGGTGTTGCAACCTTCAAGGAAGTGGGCGTTGCCTAACCGCCGCGTCTGGGGCAGGCGCACTCGCACGCATTGGCCTCGCCCAACAGCTCTTCGCGTTTTAGCAGCTTCGTTAGACTAAGATAAAGCCTCAGTGGTGGTGTCACGCATAACGCCACCATCAAAGGTAATCGTTTTCTGGGGCACTACTTCAATAATGATGCGAGCGGGTGTGTCCAGGAAGGCGACAAAGGCCTCTGGTGTCGGCGCCGGGCTATTGGCGTGGCGAGCAAAGTCCGGATAGAACCAATCCTTGGTTTCCTGGTCTTTGTGGAGTATGGCCTGACCTTTGAAGGTGATGGACTGGCTCACTTCGTCATCTACTCCAGCGCTTGAAATCACCACGGAACAACGCTGGTCACGCGCTAAGGCTTTCATACGCGCCCGTTGCTCGGTTGCCGTGCACCAAATTCGGCCATTGCGCCAGATGTAACTCATGGTCACGCCCATTCCGTGACCCTCTTTTGTCGTCCAGATAAAGGTGAGTTCGTTCTGCGCCAGTAGTAGGTGTTCCTGCTTTTGCGGTGTCAGCCCATACATAGTGACATCGTCATAGTCTGTTACGTTTTCGGCGCTCATAGGTTCGCTCTCAGGGCAGAATTAAAATAAACAGTACGTCCTGACTGTTTTATGATAATGTACCACGCCAGCAAACTATTGCAAGCAGATGGACGCCAAAGTTCCTCTGCATGCCCAATGATCTCACGGCCGAGGGTTTTTTTATGGGCAGAGTAGCCGACAAAATAGCGATTATCACCGGTGGTGCTTCCGGACTGGGACTGGCTTCCGCCCGCCGCCTGGCCGAGGAAGGCGCGTCGGTGGTGATAGCCGATATCAACAAGGAGCAGGGCGAAGCGGCAGCGGGTGAGATCCCTGGCGTATGCTTTGAGCAGCACGATGTCACCCGTGAGGAGAACTGGATACGTCTAGTGGACAAAGTAGTCGCCGAATACGGCCGCCTCGACATCCTGCTCAACAGTGCTGGCATCGTTCGCCTTGCCAGCATCGAAGATACGACCGAGGAAACGTGGCGACAGATCAACGCGGTCGGGACCGACGGCACCTTCTTTGGCTGTAAGCACGCATTGCGCGTCATGAAGCTAAACGGCAGTGGCTCCATTATTAATATGTGCTCAACCGCCAGTATTCAGGGCGGCCCGATGATTTTTGCCTACGCAGCCTCCAAGAGCGCAATTCGCGGGATGACCAAGTCGGTAGCTGTACTCAGTGTCCAGAGTGGTTACGGAGTGCGCTGCAACTCTGTGCACCCGGGCAACATGCGCACGCCAATGCTTGAGGGTGTGCGCGATATCGTGCGGGAAAGCGATCCGCAGGCTGCGCAGGCGATGGACGGAATCTGGGTGGGCGAGCCTGAAGATGTAGCGAACATGGTTTTGTTTTTGGCGTCCGATGAGTCAAGCGCGGTCAACGGCGCAGCCATGGTAATTGACAATACAACGACAATTACCGAAGGCGCTGTACCTCGGTAACAGTAGAAGGAAGAATTATGACCAGCACGGAAACTGCCTTAGAGATTAAAAGCGCACTGATCGACAACTACAACCACTACGCTGAAGGCCTGGATAGCAAAAACTGGCCAATGGTGCGCGCCTGCTTTGCCGATGAAGTGATGATTGATTATGGCAGTATCAGCGACCCCAGCGGAGATTCCGATGTTCCCCGTCGCACCGATGACTGGCTGAAGATACTTCAGGGTGTCATCAATGGCTTTGACGTGACCCGTCACGCCATCACCAATCACCGTTTTACCCTGTCAGAACAACAAGTGACCTGTCGCGCTTACCTGCGCGCCGACCATATTATCCTGCCTAACCCTGGTGTCCCCATCGTTGGCGGTGAGGATGTTGTGACGGTGACGGGAGAATACACAAACTCGTATACGCAGATCGATGGACAGTGGAAAATTTGCAGGTCAGAGCTGGCGGTTAATTGGTCCTCCGGTAATATCGCGCTGTTTGGTGCGGCAACTGAGCGTGCGCTCGCATTGGCCGGAAGCTGATTCGCGACTAGACTAGATTGCCAGGAAAAGGGAATGCCATCTGGTTAATCGAATTGCAAGCCTGGCAGTACGAAAGCGGCAAGGAACCCTATGCTCCACATGACCGTTGAGAACCAGATAAACCGCCGGTTCCACTTGTCAGCCCGTGCGCAGGCCGCTGCCAGTTCCGGGTCGATGGGGCATGCGCGTCCGGGACGGTAAACTGACCAGGCTGAGAGTGCTATCAACCCGGCTGATAGTCCGAAAACCCAGCCTTTGTGCATGCTGAGCGCGACCAGCCAGGGTGCAGTGGCGGCCATTGATGCAACGGTTGCTCCCATGCCGAGACTGACGAGCGTAATGGGGATAGCACAGCAGATGAGTGTTCCCGATGTAGTGAACAGAAGTAACCAGCTCCAGGTCTTCGGTTTTGATGACTGCTCCATTGTTCCCTCCTAATACACGATGCCAATGCCGAGGCTGAAAAAGCTGCCCGACCAATCGCTATCATGCTCATAGATAAGTGCTTTGTATTCTGCCCGAAACATAATGTTTTCCTTGAAATACACAAAGACAGGCCCGGTCTGCACGCGATCGCCATCGTCGGAGGTTAGGGCGGAAACATCCCACAGGGCGAAGGTGCCACTTCCTTTTCCAGGAAAGGCAAATCCCGCATTGAGATCAAAGCCGGTCCGATCACCCCATGTGTACAAATCGTACAGCTGGTAGAACGTTGGCGACTCGGCACTGTGGGAGACGCTCAAGCCCGCCTTCCATTTTCCCTGGTTTCCGGTTGGCAGTCGCACGGAAGGCGTGAGGCTCCAGTTCGACGTGCTGGGGCCATCGTTGTAATATTTTTTCAGGGGTAGTCCCAGAATAAGATCGCCAAGCGTACCGTCTTTGCTGGGCAGCTTGAACGTCGCCCGTACTGAGCGATCCCACGTATACACGCCCTCCAGCCAGACCGTGGTATCGGAATCGAAATATTCCACCCGGGTCTGTATGCCGTAGCCATCTGACCACCTTGGGGCCATATCCATGACCGGTTGATGGGCAAGCGCCGCATTACTCATAGAGAGTAGCAGAGCAATTGTACGACTCCTCATGGCTGGTATGCGGTCTTCTTGCCGTCTGGCGCCAGCTCATAGATTTTGACCGGGTTGTAGCCTCCCGCCTCAATCGCTGCGAACAACGCTTTCTTGTCGAGGACGGCGTCAGATTTGACGGCGATCGTTACCATCTGATTTTCAACATCGACCTCGACGCCATCGTCGTATTTTGTGCGGTCGATAAATGGGAGTTTCGACACCTTCTTTCTGACGCCGATCGAGCAAAACTCGCAGACGATGCCGTTCACATGGATGACATAATCTTGCGCCATTGCGGGCAGAGAGATCAGCGCTATGATCACGGTCAGTATTTTAATTGTGCTGGACATGAGGTTTACCTTTCATAGTTAACGGTGACACCCGTATCGCTACAGGTGTGTTGATTTTACGAAAGGCGAATAATGGGTGGGCGGAAAGGCGGATCGATTCCGCTGGAGATTGGCTGTGGGTTTTTGAATGCTGCCGTGGTTGCAAAAGTTTCGATCACTGCATCTGGGTCAGCGTCCGGCGAGATCATTGGGACACACATCAAGCAGCAATCATTACCCTGCTCAGAAGAATTGCTATCGCCGTTGTGCTGGCAGGGCATCTGCATCGTAGCGGAATCATTGGCAGCGGGTTCAATACAGCATGCCCCGTAGACGTTCATCGTATTCAAAAAGAATACAACGGCGGCCATTCGAAACAGTGCGACACCGATTCTGGGTTTGCGCATCATAGTAATGTTTGACACCACTGACCTGTAGGGTTCCCTGACATTGAGTGTACCCTCTGTGTAGAGTGGTATGTGGTGATTATTCCACTAGTTCCTTATAGGCGCGCCAGGTGGCATGTCCTAGCAGCGGGAAGATCACGATCAAGCCCAGCAGACTGGTTGCAAACCCGATGACGACCAAGCCTGCAATCAGACCTGCCCAGACGAGCATAGCGGGGAGGTCGCGCAGAGTGACCTTGAGGCTCATGCGCATAGCCGTGCTGGCATCCACGTGGCGTTCGACGATCATAGGGATTGTGACAACGGAGAGAGTGAATACCACCGCTGCGAGTACCAATCCAACGGCACCGTAAGCGATCAGCTGGCTATTATTAACGTGCTGCATGAAATCCCCCCACATTGAGCTCTCTACACTCGGGGCGATGCTGCCTATCAGCCCCAGATAGAGGGAGCCTGAGAGAGCAAACCAGATCAGTGCCAGTAGAGCTAGTGTTTCAGCGACTCCGAGCAAGCTTCGGCGGTTGCGTTTCAGCGGTCTTAACGAGGACTGAAAATCTGCAACCTCTCCCTCATCCCGGCAGCGTGACAACTCACACAGACCGGCTGTGAGGATGGGTCCCGCCAATAAAAAGCCTACACACACTGCTGCGATGAAGAAAGGGTGCTGACCATAGGCCAGGATTAATGCACCAAGTACGGTGACTAACAGGCCGTAGGCGAGGCTCGCGCTGCGGTGATGCATCAGATCATCCCAGCCCTCGCTAAGCCATATGAAGGGCCGCGTTAGTGGGACACTGCGTACAGGATAGGAATTGACGGACTGATTTGCTGTAGCCATGGTAGTGCCTCCTTGCGAAACGGGTTCGCAAACTGTGTGGGTCACACGGAGGTCGGGGCAAGGTGTTCCCTCGCGAACGAGCTAGCTTCCAAGCCAGGTAACACCTGGATGTCTCGGCCAAACCGTAGGGCTCGTGCTTTCGACCACAAGTATACTACAAGGTTCCTGTCTTTGGGGAGTAGGGTATCCAGTCGCTGGTAGGGAGTTTCGCGACAGGGCGGCTCAGCAGGGGCTGCAATCGTTCCAGCATGGGTGATCGGCAGAGTTGCCATCCTGTTAGGAGGATGTAGGTAAATGGACGGTGATTTTTAACCCAGATCCGGTATTTTCTGCCGCTACATGGCCTCCGTGCTGTCCAAGCGCGCGCCGGGCAATGGCAAGCCCAAGACCATAACCGCCGGAATCGCGTGAGCGGGCAGTATCAACTCGAAAAAATTCACCGAATATATTTTCCAGGACATCGTCGGGAACTCCAGGCCCCTGGTCCTCTATGAATACGTGGTAACCATCCTGGGTTGATGCCAAAGACACGGTCACTTGAGAATTAAGGGCGGTGTGGTGCAAGGCGTTGCGCAGAATATTTTCGAAGCATTTTCGCAGCAGGTCGGCACTGCTGTCGACAATGGCCTCTTCCATGTTCGAAGTGAAAATGAACTGTTTGCCGTCGACTTGGCCCTCAAAGTTTGCATCGGTACACAGTTGGGTTAGCAGCTGTACGAGGTCGATGTGAGCATCCAATACGGTATTCTCAGCCTGGGTGCTCAGTAACTGCG
This sequence comes from Halioglobus sp., assembly GCA_028825045.1. Classification (GTDB taxonomy): domain Bacteria; phylum Pseudomonadota; class Gammaproteobacteria; order Pseudomonadales; family Halieaceae; genus Marimicrobium. The sequence goes on along the minus strand of JAPKAY010000058.1, from coordinate 8,471 downwards.
CGATCAGTTCCTCCAGGCGTTCAGCTTCGTGTTCGATACGCTGCAAGTATTCTGGTCCGCTATCAGGCTTTACCTGGGCCAACGCCAATGCGATACGCAAGCGGGCGAGAGGAGAGCGCAATTCATGGGAGACATCTCCCAGTAGGCGTTTCTGTGACTGTATCCTTTGCTGCAACTGTCCGGCCATACTGTTGAAGTCGCGCGCCAGTTCATCAGTTTCATCGCCGCCCTGATCGCGTACCTGTATTCGGGTGTCAAGCTCGCCGTTGGCCAGTCGACGGGATGCCTGCTGTAGTTCCTTCAGGCGGTTGGTCATGATTTTCGATAGTCCGAAACAAAGCAGACCGCTGACCAGCACGCCAAGCCCTATCCGCAGCCAAATGTTACCTCCTAGCGCGGACAATATCGCCCCAGAATGCGGCGGTAGAACGAAAACGGCACGCAGCATTCCCTGCTGCGGCCGATAGATTGTATGGGCAACAAGATGTCCCTGCGGTGTATTGAGAAAGGCTCGTCGACGGCCCCCCCGCACTTTCTTGGCGACGCGCTGCACATCAGGAGGTAACTTGCGTCCTAAAAAGTCCTTGCTGTCTTTGCTAATAAGATAAATTTCGACGCCGTGCTTTTTGCGCACATCATCAATAGCTGTTGCCAGCGACCCTTCCTCCAGGTTCTGCAAGTTATAGATAATGGGGAGCAAAAAACGGTGCGGCGCACCTGACGTTTTACGATCAGAAAACGCTTCTGGGGGTGGCTGCGACTCAAAATATTCTGAAGAGACCATCCAGGTTCCAAGTATCGCGACCGTGACCAACCAGAAGGCGATGAACATCTTGATGAAAAGATTGCCCCGTAGCGTCATCGTCACGCGTCTCCGTCGCTGACTTTGAACTGGTATCCGACGCCGCGCACACTAATGATGAGCTCTTCACCGCCAAGCGCAGCCAGTTTTTTTCGAACCTTGCTCACATGCACGTCGATGCTGCGGTCATAGGCCGACAGGGTGCGACCCAGTGCCTGCTGGCTAAGTGTTTCTTTGTCCACGATATGGCCGGCATTGCCAACAAGCAATTGCAAAATCCTAAATTCTGCACTGGTAAGCTGTAGTTCCGCGCCGGCGAATGTGGCGCTGCGATCGGCAGGTTTGATGCAGATTTGTCCCGCTTCAAGGCGCAGGATACTGTGTTGTGAGACAGGCTGTTGGCTGCGCCGCAGAATCGCGCGTAGCCTGGCGGATAATTCTCGGGGATTGCATGGCTTGGGTAGATAGTCGTCGGCCCCCAACTCCAGTCCGAGAATGCGGTCAGTGTCCTCCCCTCGGGCGGTGAGCATGAGGATGGGTGTCGTGATCGACTGGCGTAACTGCCGCAGTACATCCAGCCCCAATAGCCCAGGCAGCATGATGTCCAGCACGATGGCATCGTAGTGATGGGCGCGACAGTGTTCTACAGCCTCGGCACCGTCGTGGACCGCGTTGGTCTTAAATCCTTCTAACAACAGGAAATCTGACAATAGCGCACAGAGCTCTTTGTCGTCGTCAATGATCAGTATTGTGGTACTCATGGCGCAATCTCGCAGGTGTTGGTACCAGGTATCAGTTTGAACAACCCCAGCACACTTGTCACCCCGCCTTAACGCAAGCCAGCGATTTTTAACAATTCTTTACTTCCTTAAGGCAGAGCTTAACGGCAGGTTGTCGCTAATATGCGTTCCAATGCTTGGTAACTGATGCCGTGCATTCATCGCCGCACTGGCGATCATTATTAGGATGAACAGGAGTATATTGTATGAAAAAGTCGATGACCAAAGCGTTTATCAGCGCTGTTGCTGCTGGTGTCACTCTGTTGTCGTTCGCAGTCGGAAGCTGGTCAATGCCCCATGGGGCTGGCTATGAAACTGATCCGGCGCGCATGACGAGTTTTATGTCGAAAAAATTGGATTTCACTGAGGCGCAAGAAGCGTCAGTAAAAATGATTCTCACGACTTCTTTTGAAGAAGTTGAAGCGGATATCCAGCGTTTAAAAATTTTAAAGAAACAGCTCCGTGCCCAGGAAGGCGGTTTTGACGAGGTAGTCGCTAGAGAATCTGCGGATGAAATCGGTGAGATTACCGCTCGCATGGTTTTTCTAAAGGCCAACACGTTTGCAGAAATATCTGGACTGTTGAATGAGGAGCAGCGATCGAAAGTTGCCCGGCTTATGGAAAAACGCGAAGAGCGTCGAGGTATGCGGCGTGGGCACAAAAAAGATCGCCTCGAGTAAACCTGGAAGACGCAACTTTCACCAGGTCCATTTAGGGAGGCATAAGCTGCCTTTTTTTATGACACGGATTGTCCATGACCCTCAGTGAGGGGTGTTACAACTCCTCCACACTCAAGTTCAGCTTCTCCCGAAGTGAAGCAGTAGCCTCCAATTGCCCTGCATTGGTAACAAGGGCTGTACTGGCCAGCTCGGGCTTAAGGTAAGTTTCGGTCACGCGCCGCAAATCATCCAAAGAGACTGCCAGTATTTGTTGGCGAAATTGCGCGTGTGTTTCATGCGTTCGACCAAAGAGCTTGTTGTGGAAGTGTTGTTTGGCTTCGCCGGCAGGGGAGCTGGGTTTATCCATGCTACCAACGACGCCAAGAATTGCTTCTTCCAGCGGGCGATAGTCGTGCTGCGTATCCAGCATCCACGAAACAGCCGTATCGAAATCATCAAGCGTTTCCGCGAGGCGTGGGTCGCGATAGGAATAAAACCGGAATGCCGCTATACCGGAATCCTGTGAGGCGCCACCACCGTAAGCACCGCCCTGTTCGCGGATGGCGCGGTGCAGGTAACCGTTGCGCAGGAAGCCTCCGAGCACCGTCAATGCAGCGGAATCCGGATGCTGTACGGCCACGGTCGGATAAGCTCGCGCGCAGAAGTTTACCTGGGTATTGGTAAGCCACATTTGGGCGCGCTGTTCACGTATGGACGGCAAGCTAAACGACGGTTTGTTGGAGTTAGCTGCAGCTTGTGACCAGAGCGAGCTGGCCTGCTCTGCCAGCTGTGCAAGCTTGTGCTCCTCGGTAATTGCAAGAAATTGCATAGGCGTGCTGAGAAGCTCGCGGTGTAATGCGCCAAGTTGTTCCGCGAACGTTTTTAGCGTCTCTTCATCGGCGAGGCTATCGTCCAGCGTTCGCAGTTCTCGGATACCCGCAAGCCCGGATTGCTCGTGTTGAAGCTTTGCCAGTGGACTCATGCCAGCACAGGCCGCCGCCATTGCCAGGCCGTGTCCATTGCCGGTAACGGATTGATCGCGACGGGCACGCATCTGGCTGACCAGTTCGCGAATTCTACCGGTTTCGTTAAAGCGAACATTGTGCAAGGTGTCGAACATGAGCTGTGTTTGCGCTGGCGCATTGCGCAGCAGCGCCTTGGAGGAAAGGGTGAAATTGGCGCTTATGGACTGTTCGTTGTCGACTCTCCCACGCATCGCCGTGAATGCCGAAATCGAACCGATGGTTGCCGCTTGTCGTTGTTGCACCTCCAGATACGATTCATCACCCAGTCCGACTTCCGTGAGGATGCTGGAATATAGGGGTAGCACGCGAAGCGCTGAATCACCCAGAGGAGGCAGAGGGGCTATGGCCTGTTGATAGACGAGACCGTTAGTGCCCTGGGCGTACGTGGTAAACGGCACCCCGTGTGGGCGGGTTTTCTCGAACGTGAGATCAGGGAGCACTGCAGGGACATCACTCAGTTCTACTCGGGGAAGCACGCTGTCGTCATCCACTTGTTCCTGGCGTGCATTCAGGTCAGCAGCCAGCTTGATGGTCGCTTTTTGCTGGGATTCACTCATGGCCGCTTTTATGTCGGCCAGGCGGGCAGCTTCAAGTGCCAGATTTTTGGCGGACAACTTAGTGTCCGGGGTCATAACCAGAGTCACGCGGTGTTCATTTTCGAGCAGCAACTGTCGCGCCAGTTGGCGGATGTAATCAGGGTCCTGGATTTGCTCCTGCAGACTGGCAATAACGGGTTCCAGGTTGAGGACAGCAATAGGGTCACTGTAGTGTGTGGCGCAGCCGAGCGCTTGCAGGATGAGCTGCAAGCCATAGGGGTAGCTGTCACCACTGATCTCTCTTTGATGTAACTCTAACTGATGCAAAACCGCTTCCAGGCGTGCCTGTGGCACTCCCTCCCGGGATACCTGTTCGATCACATCGAGTACCAGGTCTTCAAGTGCCTCGGCATGTTCCGCTTCGCTACCTTCAACTCCGCAACAGAACACCAGTTCGCGCATGGAATCTTCCAGCCCACAAAGAGGGGAGGGGGCTCGTCCGAGTTCGGTAGTCTCCAGTGCAAGTTGCAGTGGCGAAGCGCTGTTGTCCAGCAGTACGCTGGCCAATAGTTGGGCTTCCAGAAGCTGCTTAAGGTCGGCGCTCTCACCCAGCATCCATCCCATCACCAGATGTGTTTTGTTATCGGTGGTGTCGTTGTCATCGAAGACGTAGCTATCCTGTACACGCATTGATTGTGACAGCCGCTTCTCTGGCTGCACCTGAATTTTTTCAGCCATTTTGTCGAATTTGCACAAGGCGTTTTCTTCGAAAACCCGCTGGTGCTCGCCGGCCTTAATATTGCCGAACGTCATGAAGATGGCATTACTGGGATGGTAGTGGCTGCGGTAAAAGGCCTGCAATTCTTCGTAGCTGAGATCGGGAATGTGCTGCGGATCACCTCCGCTGTTGTAGTGGTAGGTACTGGTGGGGAATAAATGCTTACACAGCGTACTCCACAAGGTACTGCTGATGGAGCTCATTGCCCCCTTCATCTCATTGAAAACAACCCCTTTAAAGACCAGTTCACTATCTGGATTTCCAGGTTCTGCAAATTCAACCCGATGCCCTTCCTGAGCGAAGTCCAAAGGGTCCAGGCGTGAAAAAAACACGGCATCAAGGTAGACCTGCAACAGATTGTCAAAATCCTTGCGGTTCTGGCTGGCGAAGGGATAGGCGGTCCAGTCGGAGCTGGTAAAGGCATTCATGAAAGTATTCAGGGAGCGGCGCAGCATCATAAAAAATGGATCGCGCACCGGGAAGCGCTCGCTGCCACACAGTGCAGTGTGTTCCAGGATGTGTGCGACACCGGTAGAGTCATGGGGCACGGTGCGCAGAGCTACCAGAAATACATTCTCGGTATTTTCCGATGCTAGATGGTAGTGCACGGCTCCGGTCTTTTTGTGCTCATACTGCTCTACTCGAATATTCAGGGATTCGATTTGCTCCTGGCGAATTGCCGCAAATGAAGGGTGAGGTGTGGAAATGGCAGTACCGCTGTTGCTCATAGTGTATCTCTGAAAAATGTGAAAAAACGAAGGCGCGCTATTCTAACGCGAATTGGCCTGGCTTTGCTGTGTTTCGGGGACTTCAGTCACCGGCACCAGTTCTATCTGATATAGCCAGGGCCAGCGCTTGCCGGTGACCCAAACAGAACCATCCTTGGGATTTCGGGCGATGCCGTTCAATACATCGGTGCCGGGGCGGCGGTCTTCGCGCGGTAGCAGGCCGCGCAGGTCGATAGTGGCGGTGACTGTCCCTTTGGCCGGATCGATGATGACGATGCGATCGCTCTGCCAGATGTTGGCCCAGATAGCACCTTCTATCCACTCCAGTTCATTGAGCAGTCGCACTGGTTTACCGTTTTCGGTTATTTTGATACTACGCAGAACTTGCGCAGTATCGGGCGATATAAAATGAAGATTGTCACTGCCGTCGCTGTAGATTAACTCGATTCCATTATTGGTTAGGCCCCAGCCCTCGCCGATGATGGGGAGCCGGTGCAGGAACTCAAAGTCCGATTTGCGATAGACGAGCATGGACTGGTTACGCCAGGTTAGTTGGTAGACTTTGTCGCCGAGCACCGACAGGCCCTCGGCGAAGACGCGCGCGTTCATGCGTCGCGAGTGATCAAGTGTGCCGTCGGCGAATCGATAGCGCAGCAAATGCGACTGGCCATAATTACCGCTACTGACGTACAGGTAGTCGTCGAGAATCTCCAGTCCTTGTACGAAGTTCTCCCGCGGCTGTGGTTTTTGGTCTGTCACTCGAACGGTGTAGTGTTGGACCGACCACGCCGTCATCGGCAAGCAGAGAAGAAGTATTATTAGGGAGCGTAGTAGCACCAGTGTTAAATCCGATTTCGGGAAAGATCCCGAATTATAAAACGCGCAGGGGCCAGGGCGCGACACAACTCTCGGCTAAAGGGCGCGGGTTCTGAGCAAATCATGCTGGCCAGCAGCTCCGCGGCAAGTGGCGTGTAGGTCAGGCCGCGGGAACCATGGGCGGTGTTGAGAAAGAGGCCTGGTAGGTAGGTGCCCGGGTGTGACAGGGGTAGCCCGGCATCTTTCCGCAACGGACCGAAATCTTTGAGGAAAGCGGCCAGGTCAGGTGCCGGACCCACTGCCGGTAGGTAGTCGGGACTGGCACAGCGGTAGCCAACCCGGCCCTGGAGCGAAGCGGGATCCAGTGCCTCTAGTGCTTCTCGCCATGCGGGTACTGCACTGGCAAGTCTGGCTAAATTGGTACGTTGGTCGCTGTTTCGCACGCTCGGATCGTCTGAGTGGATATCGAAGGTAGCGCCAATACAATGATTCCCCATACGGGCAGGTGCAATATAGCCCTTATGGCACAGGGCAGCGCGCAAGTCGCTAAACGTGTCTGAGGCAGGCAGCTGTGTGGTTTGTCCGCGCACTGTCTGCAGAGGCAGCCAGTCAAACTGTTGCATTGCTGTTGTTTGAGTTCCAGGCGCGGCAATGACGCAGGAGGCGCTGGCCAGAACATCGCCGTCGGCTAATGCCTGCCATTCCCCATTGCCCAGGCACAGGCTCAGGTCACCGCAATTTTCTATCACCTGAATGTTTGGGTGTTCGAGCAGAGCCTGGCATACAGACGCAGGTCGTAGCCACCCTGATCCCGGAAACCAGTACCCGCCACTGTGCTGCTCGATACCCAGCACCGTTGTCGCGGCGACGTGATCCAATACACACGCTATGTCCTCCAGTCCAGACAGGGCTTCTTCCAACATCGCCATTTCGCTGGTGTCGCTACTCTGTTGAAAGCTCCCGCAGAGCTCACCATCCACTTGCTCTTTGAGTGTGCCAGCGTGGAACATATTTCGATAGAAGGTCGAGGCGAAGCGGAAGCTTTGCAATCCGAAATCCAACAGTGGTGAGTGCTGTCGTGACAGCCGGGTGTACAGGATGCCCTGGTCATTTCCAGAGCCGGCATTGGCGATGGTATTTCTTTCCAGCAACGTAACCGCTATGCCGCGCCTGGCCAGAGCAGATGCCGAAGCGCACCCGGCCAAGCCTCCGCCTAGTACAAGGGCAGTTTCAGGTCGGGTTGCATGGATGCGGGGTCTATCCCAGGGCACCAGCCCTGCAATTGGTGGTTGCGCCGGTCGAGATTCGATTACTCCACGCAGGCTCTCGCGTTTTCGGCCATAGCCGGAGGCTTTGTGTACTGAAAATCCGGCAACTGACAGCTGACGACGAACTGCGCTTGCTGCCGTAAACGTTGCGAAGCTCGCCTGTGGTCGACTCAGCGCGGCGATAGCATTCAGTAAGGAGGCTGTCCACATGGACTCGTTGCGCGCAGGCGCAAAGCCGTCGAGATACCAGGCGTCAACGAGGGATTGCTCGCGACCGGCCAAATCGACTAATGCGTCGGTAGCGTCCTCCCACCATAAATCCAGTCGAACCCGCCCCCCGTCCAGCAACAGGCGATGCTGTCCCGGCAGTAGTCCGGGATAGGCGTCCAGCAGTTCCCTGGACCAATTTTCCAGGGTCGGCCAGGCCGCTAGAGCCCGTGTCAGGTCTTTTAGGCACAGAGGGTATTTGTCGATTGACAGGTAGTGCAGGTCGGGACGGGGTTCTGGAAGTTCAGACCAGGCTTGCCATGTCAGCAGGAAGTTGAGGCCGGTACCAAAGCCAGTCTCGCCTATGCAGAAATGCTTGTTGGGATGGTGCCGCCAGCGACCTGGCAGGTCATTGCCTTGAAGAAAGACATGGAGACTTTCTTCAAGGCCATTGTCACTGGAATAATAAACATCGGCAAATTTTTCGGAGACGGGATCCCCGGCTTTATCCCAGTCCACTGCCGCCCCAAGGACGGAGTGCCAGGGCATATTCGACCGTTTCATCCCTTTTGGGTCTTGAGGTCCAGATCGGCGGGAAGCCATGCGGGAATATGCGGAGCGTCCTGTGCCAAGAGCTCGTCGACGGCAAAAATGTGCAACTCTGGCGGTGCATTGAGAGGACTGTAAAGTGTGATCAAAAAGTCCTGTGCATTGGCGTGGGAGGGTAACCTGATTTGCCAGTGATGCGATTGAATGCCCATACTGGTGTCACCGGGCTGGAGACGAATTTTGGCGATGTAGTGGTTTTTGCCGACGGGCTTTAGGCTGCGGCTTTCGCTTCCGACCAGGGTGCCGAACAGGCGCGTTTTAATG
>JAPKAY010000106.1 GCA_028825045.1 Halioglobus sp. | reverse complement strand
ATCAGCACCTAAGCTTTGAGCCATACGATGACGGCTTTGAATTAGTGTGTCGCCAGATATCCGCTGGCACTATGTCTGGCGTATCCTGAAGAACACCGCGTAAAGGGTCGGCACTACGATCAGCGTTAGCAAAGATGCGAAGCCCAGGCCCGCCATTATGGTGACAGACATATTCACAAAGAATATATCACTGAGCAGTGGAATCAGCCCCAAGATGGTCGTGGCTGCCGCCAACATCACCGGGCGCATGCGACTAACACAAGAGTCCAGTATCGCCTCGTAACCATCCTTACCCGCTTCAATCTGCTGATCGATCTCCTCAATCAGTACAATCGCGTTCTTGATCAACAGCCCCACAAGAGATAACGCACCCAGCATGGCCATGAAATCAAAGGCACCACCAGTGGCCAATAGGCCGGCTGTGATACCAATAATGGCCAAAGGCACTGTGAGCCAGATAATCGTGGGCTGCTTGAGCTTGCCGAACAGGAATATGCTGGTCAGTATCATCAACAGAAATGCAATCGGCAACGATGCCCCCAGTCCAGCCTTGGCATTAATAGAATCCTCGTACTCACCACCCCACTCAAGCACATAACCCACGGGCATCTCTATTCCCTCGACCTGAGGCCGCAGGCTCTGCAGTAACGAATCAGCCGCTCCATCCCGAGGGTTGCAAGAGGCTATAATTGTCTGAATCCGATTACGGCCACGAATAACAGCGTTCTCCCAGCTCGTGCTGTAATCGGACACCACCTGCGATAGCGGCACTGACGTTCGCCGCACCGGGCTCCAAACCTGAACATCACGCATATTGTCGATATCGCTGCGCTCATCCAGTGGGGCTCGCACTTGAATAGGCAGCAAACGATTGGCATCGCGGTAGACCCCGACATTGGTACCATCAAAAGCAGATTGCAGAGCCGCACCGAGACTCTTGCGGTCAACACCTAATTGACGCCCAACCTGCTCGTTGAATATGGGTGTCGAGACTTTGACCGGGGACCGCCAGTCGTCCCGAATATCCATCGCGCCACCATTGGCTCGCATAATGGCCTGTGCCTGTTCTGACAAATGGCGCAGGACTTCCGGATCAGGGCCCGAAAAGCGTGCCTCAATCTTCGCATCGCGCCCAGGGCCAATACGCATCGCCTTAATGATGGGATCGGTCCAGGGCATTTGCTGACGTATAAATTCACTGGTGGCATCCCAGACAGCGGGAATCTGCTCTATACTTTGTGTTCGCACAATAATCTGTGAGTACACATTGGCCGACTCCTTAGAATCATAAACCAGAGTAAAGCGTTGGTGTGGCCCTCCAATCACGGATGTCGTCTGCTCCACACCAGGCTGCTGCCGGATAAAATTACTGACCCGCAGAGTATCATTGCGGGTCGAGCGAATATCGGCGCCCTCGGGTTCCCACACATCCACGAAAAATATCGGCGTATTGGAATCGGGGAAAAATCCACTCTTAACGCTGCCAAAGCCTACTAATGCGAGAGCAAACAGAGTCAAAACCGCTGCAAGCGTTACCCAACGATGATTAAGTGCCGCCCCTACAGACGCTCGATATATCTTGAATAACCGACCACCATAAGGATTTTTTTCTGCTGCGGTAGTATCGGGCTTGAGCAATAAGGCACATAACAAGGGCGTGGTACTGATGGCGGTGACCCAACTCAGGGACAGGGAGATCAATATCACGTAAAATAGCGAACTAGCGAACTCACCAGTGTTATCAGTCGACAACCCTATCGCAGAGAATGCTAGGATTCCGATTAATGTGCCACCTAACAGGGCATAGATCGTCTTGCCCACGGCCTCACCTGCAGCCTTTACGGCATCCATACCAGCATTCATACGAACCAGCATGCCCTCGGCCACAACAATCGCATTGTCGACCAACATGCCCAGCGCAATGACCAGTGCACCCAGCGAGATACGCTGCAGCTCAATGCCAAATAAATTCATGAAAAAGAGAGTGCCACCGACAGTAATGAGCAACACAGCGCCGATGACGATACCGGAACGTATGCCCATAAAAACCAGTAGCACTGCAATCACAATGAGCACCGCCTGCCCCACGCTGACCAAGAATCCGCTAACCGATTTTTCCACCTCTGTCGGTTGGTCATACACCGGCACCATTTCCATTCCAATCGGAATAATGGGTAGCAGAGACTCCAATTTTCGATCGACTGCACGCCCCACTGCAACCACATTTTCTCCGGCAGCCATTGAAACACCAATACTCAGGCCGGGCTTCCCATTAACGTAGTAGAGCTTATTGGGCACTTCCTCGTAGGCCCGGGTAATTGTGGCAAAGTCGCTGAGTCGAATCAGTGTCTTGTCGTCAGAGGCAATTAGAAGGTCGCCTATTTCCTGTACTGACTGAAAACTTCCCGTAGGGCTGATGCGCAGATAGTCTTCCCCCACACGCACACTGCCAGAATCCACCACCACATTCTGCGATCCGAGCACATCACCAATCTGATTCAGATCGATACCCAGTTCGGCCATACGACTGCGGGATGCCTCCAGATAAACCACCTCCCGCTGTTCTCCGTCTATCACTACTTTGCGGACACCCGGCACCAGCACTAATTTTTTCTTGATCGCATCGGCAGTGTCATAGAGATCACGCCAAGAATAACCTTCCCCAGTGAGCACCATGTATATCCCATAGACGTCGCCAAAATCATCAAGAATAATCGGAGCCTGAGCTCCCGGCGGCAGCAAGGGTTTTACATCGGCGATTTTACGACGCAACTCATCAAAAATATTAGGCAAATCAGCTGCTTTATATTCATCCTTGAAATCAATCAGAATATCCGACAGGCCCGGTCTAGATACCGACATTTTAATGCGTTTGACCTGAGGCATTTTTTGTATCGCATCTTCTAGATGATAAGTCAGCTCATCCTGCACCTCACGGGCCGTCGCTCCTGGATAGCGCGTGATAACCTTCGCCGCTTTAATAGTGAAAGAGGGATCTTCCAACCTCCCTATCTCGCCGAAAGCCATGATGCCGCCCCCAACCATGATGACCACAAGAAGCCACGAAATAACTCTATTTTGGACCGAAAATTCACCAATATTCATAGCACGAGAATCCCTGTATCAGTCGAAAAAATCAGAGTGGGTCGTCCGCACGCGGGACGGCCTGTTCAGTCATCTTCATTCGCGTAACCAACATACCCTCCGCCAGATACGGTGCACCCACTGATATAATTTCTTCCCCGCCGTCAAGGCCATCAGTCACCTGAATCATGTCGCCGGTCATACGGCCAATAGTCACCTCACGCTGAGAAACAGTCATCGCTTCAGGGTCTAGAATCCAAACCCTGGACTTAAGTCCACGATCACCCTGCACTGCACGCACCGGTACGCGTCTAACAGAGTCCTCGTGCACAAAACGACTGAGATCCAGTTCTACCATGGCGGTCATGCCTGGAAGAACGGTAAAGTTTGTGGGTGCACCCATACTAAAGGTCACCTTAAATGTCTGGGTCTGAGCATTAGCTTTAGTAGCGGTCTCCTTAGGCTTCAGAGGAAACCTTTCAGCGGAACGCCCCTCGAATAAGGCCCAGGCACGGGTTTCGGTGATCGACTCACCCGTAGTAATTGAGCTGTCCGGGCTGTTGATATCGACATCGATGTCGCGAACCATGCGCACCACCGACTCGGGCACATCAATAATAATATCCAGTTTGCTGGTATTCTGTAGGGAAAAAATATCCTGCTTGGCGGACACCTCTTCAAAGTTTTCAGCCATGCGCGCAGCCACTCGTCCCTCGAAGGGTGATGTCAGCACAGTATACTCTAGATCCTTTTCCGCCTGAGACAGGGCGGCAGAAGCGGAGCGAAAATTTGCCTCCATCGTGTCGTAATCCATACGCGAAATATTACCGTCGCCGACCAGCTCCTTGGCGCGCTCAAAATTTCGTTGCGTATTATCAAACGTCGCTTTTTTGTCTTCATAAACCAGCTGATAGTCTGCAGGGTCCAGCCGAGCAAGAACCTGACCTGCATCGACCACATCTCCTTCTTTTACTAGTATCTGCTGCAGCTGTCCCGCTACACGAAATGACAACTCTGCGCGCTGGCTGGCGTCTACACGACCAGGAAATGAGCGTAAAGCATCCGCAATTCCACCCTCAACAAAAAAAGTCTTAACTGGCCGCGTCAAAGGCGGAGCAGCTGCCTCTTCGTCACTGCCACATCCCACCCATAACAACGACAACAGGCAGGTACCAACAACAACATTTGGGTTTAATCCTGACATCAGCTCACTCTCCTTGAACAGTTGGCCCGCAGACTGTGCGGCTCCGATAAATTCGAAAACAATAATCCGATAAAATTCCACTCACCACAAGCAGG
>JAPKAY010000016.1 GCA_028825045.1 Halioglobus sp. | reverse complement strand
GTTGGGGAACCGCTCGGTGGTGCGCTCCATCCTGGCTGCCAAAGAGTCACACGTATCCAGCGGCCGTGGTTGAATTTCCTTTGCAACCTGCAACAGAGTGGGGGCTTCTGCTAGTGTTGCTGCAATATCTCGTAGGCTCATGGGAATAGGCTGCTCGTGAGTGTAAAAATGGAAAGATAACCTGTCTGCGCTTCGGCGGCAATCGCGATCAGTAGAAATTCCGACTCAGTGATTGATTTACGTTATGGTCCCAGGAGGTTGGAAATCCTTCCCGTCGACAATTGCGAGAACCATGCCTCATCGTATATGCGCTGCAATAGATTGATGGCAGACAGTGCGGACACTACCGATTCAGCGAAGGTGGTGCGACGCGTGACCAGGTCAGAACCGCGGCCATCCAGTAATCCCTGGTGTCCGGCCAGGCGTAGGCCGTTGGCGAACAGATCCTGGGAGACCGACGATTCGCAGCTGATAGTTCTGCGCAGTAACATTTGCCGACCCTGGGCCAGTAGTTGACCAGTGAACATCTTCTGGTCATGGACGGGTCGATCTTCTAATTCCAGCAAGGCCACGGCAATAATTAAATAGGCCTCAGTGATGGAACGCAAAATAGCGTGTCCAAAGCATGGAGGTTTCTCGCGCAGCAGTTTTTGAATAGAGTGTTCCCCAGATGCCCAGTCCGGGTAGCGTTGTTCGGTTTCGTAGAGAACATCCTGCCAAAAATCATCTCGCGGTTTGTAGAAAAATTCAAATTTGTACAAATCGCGCAGTGTGGCGACATGGTTTTGAAGCGATGCGAGGCCTGGCAAGTCAATGTCCGAAGCGCACATGGCAAGTCCTATTTCGCCTAGCGCTGCATGTAAAAAATAGTGAGTAATAGTGTTGCGATAGTAAGCGGCAGCGAGACGCTGATTCCCGGGGATGTAGTAGACCGGGGGCTGTGCCTGGTCAAAGGATTTGACCAGGCCAGATTGTTCAAGCGCGGTTACAGCGGCGCTAACCTGGGCTTCGTTATTGAGGCTGAAACCGGATGCGGCTGGCAGCGCGCGCTTCTCGATAAGATTAGAAATCTGTGCGGATTGGCCATGCATTTCTCCGATAGTTAGAGCGCGCCGATTGGCGCCTAACAGCACCATGGACAAAACGTCCGCTGACTTGATGGGTGTGATCTGTTCAATTCGTGTACATATATCGAAGGCCATACGGTTAATTTCAAAGCGCTGACGGCTGTGGTCTGTCGTCGTCCTGTCCGTTGACATGTCCAGGTTTTCATCCAGTGCGACCGGGTCACCGTAGCGTACATAGACCTTGCCATAGGCTTTTTGCATACCGAATATGTAGTTAAAAAACCAGCGCAGAGACTCTTTGCGTTTAGGTAGTCCACTTTGAATGGCCACGTAATCATCGATTTCTGCAATTCGATCAAAGGCGATGGAAACGGGCACGAGCAACACGTCTTTGACTTGCTCACGTTGACAGGACTCTACCACCCAGTTCAACACGCCCAGCTTCGGAGGTGACAACTTTCCGGTGCGGGACCGGGTGCCCTCGATGGACCAGGACAGGGGGCTCCGATGGCGAATCAAAAAATCAATGTAACGGCGGAATACGAGTTTGTAGATTGGATCTTCCTGGAATGTGCGGCGCAGAAAAATTGCACCTACGCGTCGTGCCAGAGCGCCAAAACCGAGGAAGTTCATGTTAACGCCGGCAAATATAAGTGGCAGCGGGCGAAAATTGTTTTCATATAGCGACAGCAGAAAGACAAAGCTATCCATATGGGACTTGTGGGACCACAGGAATAGCAAAACCTTATCTTGTGACAGCGCTCGAAGCTCTTCTAGTTTATCCAGATTGATATCCAGTTTAGCTTCGTAGCTTCTAGTGTAAATAAAGCGCGCCAACTTCGATGCTGGCCGCAACCAGGACTCGGAGGGTGTCGCTTCAATTTCCTGCAGGCACTTACGCGCGTATGCGCGTGCCTGTTGGGGTGTCCGGTCGGCTTCGCGAGCTGCCAGTTGCAGCTCTTCTTCAAAACACGGATCACTAAATATCTCAAGAGCACCTGCTCCGGAGGTCATAGGTTGAAGACCCCGAACAACGCTGCGTGATCTGACAGGTCGCGCCACGGTCCGGTACTGAGGCGTCGACATGCGACCGGTTGTAATCCACGATAATAAATACGATCCACCGGTAGCAGAGGCGCCCAAACCGGGAAGGTACGCGCATGGCTGCCCTGCATATTGACGAAGAGTTCCTTTAGTCCCAGGTCTTGATGCATGTGCTGTTCGGCGCGACGACGCCAGTCGTTGAAATCCCCGGCTATGATCATGGGCTCATCTTTAGGCACATGACTGTTAATTCTGTCGGTGAGTGCCTGGAGTTGTTCGCGACGTTCCTGCTCGAGTAATCCCAGATGGACGCACAGGGTATGCAGTCGAGTGTCCTTGTGGGGCAATTCCATGACCCCATGCAGGATGCTGCGGCTGGAGCCAGGGAAGATGGAAATATCAATGTTTTCCCAACTGACAAAAGGATACATGCTCAAAATCGCGTTACCGTGATCCCCTTTGCGATAAATGGCGTTGCGACCGTAGGCGAAATGCGGCCAGGCTTCGTCGGCGAGGTATTCGAAGTGTGGTTGGTCGGGATATGAAAACCGTCTGCGCTGCGCATCGCTCTTGATAGCGGTGCCATGAATTTCCTGCAGGAAGACTATGTCCGCTCCCGTCTCGGCAATACGTTCGCGCATGGTTTCCAGTACAAACCGGCGATTGCCACTGCAGTAGCCCTTGTGGATGTTGTAAGTCAGTACGTGTAAATCTTTTTTCACAGTTCTCTCTTTAAACCAATGGGAGCATTTCCCAGTGACCTATTTTGATTTCTTTTGCGACTGGATAGCCTTTATCGTCCAGGACATTACATAGTCAAAGCCACTGGCTGCGGCGATGAACAGCACGGCAACTGATCCGATAAGTATTGATTCTTGCGGAACTGCCGGTAACACTTGATGCAACAACACCAGCACGCAAAAGCAGATTTGTACGAGCATATTGCTCTTGCTCAGATTGGTGGCTGAAAACTCGAAGGCTCCGATAATTTTGTAATAGCAGCTCGCACCGATAACAATAATCAAATCGCGAGTGATCACTGCAATAGCCAGATACCAGGGGATGAGCTCGACCTGGGCCAGGCACACGAAGGTGACGGTGATCAGGATTTTGTCAGCAATGGGATCAAGTGCGGCCCCAAAGTTGGAATGTGCTTGCAGCCATCTGGCGAAAAAGCCATCCAGGAGATCGGTCAATCCGGCGAGGAAACCAACCCCAAGCGCCAGAGCGTAGTTTTCGTCCAGAATTAGAAAACCCAGTGGCAGGGTCAGCAGCAGGCGAAGGATTGTCAAGCTGTTGGGTAGATATTGCAGCATGGTGTCGTTTGTCCGTTGATATCCTTGTACCTAGAAAAGCCCGTGCTGTTCAACACTTACTCGCGAGGACACACCTACTCCGGTGCAGGTTATTGCCCAGGCGAATCCTCGTTGGACGCTTGCCACAGTAAAAACACCGCTAGTTCGCGCCTCTGCGCGTCACTGAGCGGAAACAGTGGCATGGGGGAGGGCGGTGCTTCCAATATCTCCAGGACCGCGGCATAACCCATGCGTTCAGAGAGTTGATCAAGTCGTTTTGGATTTTCGCCTTCTTCATGGCAGCTGCCGCACTGGAAGCGCTGATACAATTCATGGCCTTCAGCCGCCATTTTCGCCAGGTCTGCGTCGGCAAGCCACGCGGGCGGCTCGCTATCCATCCGGCTCATTACGGGCACCAGAATCTCTGCCGATTCACCACTGAAGTTAGAGTCTCCCGCGTCGGTGCTGTAGCTGACCCGGTAGATAGCGCCGGCATAATCATCAGAAATAAAAATGTTACCGTCTGGCCCCTGAGCGACATCGACCGGGCGCCCGCTGATGTTGCCCTCCTGATTAAAGCCAGAGAGGAAGTCGCGCTCCTCGATTCCTTCGTCTGTCCAATGCAGTGACACCACTTTGTATCCGTCGGGTGTGCTGCGGTTCCACGAACCGTGCAGTGCTGCCAGCGCGCTGCGCTCATACTCTGGTGGGAGTTTAGCTGCATCGAGAAATGTCATACCCAGCGGGGCGTTGTGCGCGCGAAATCCATGGGCTGGTGCGGTCGGGTTTCGGGTCTTTGTCAGTGGGTCAGGTCCCATGTCGGGGTCGGGAATATTGTCGCCATTGAAGTAGGGCCAGCCATAGAAGCGGCCGGGTTCAATGAGGTTGAGTTCGCACGGCGGGAAGTTGTCGCCCATTAAATCGCGTCCATTGTCAGTGGCAAACAGTTCGCCGCTCCAGGGAGCCCAGTCGAAGCCAACACTATTGCGCAGGCCGGTTGCTAAAATTTCGCCCTCACTTCCGTCCAGATTAAAACGCATCATCGTTGCGCGTCTGGGATCATCTTCTTCGCAGATGTTGCAGGTTGAGCCCTGGGCGAGATACAACTTGTTATCCTGGCCGATACGAATGGTCTTGCTCCAATGGTTACCGTTGTCGGTTAATCCGGTTATAACGGGCTCCCATTCTCCGGTGATACTGCCAGATATTTCGTCAAACGGTATGCGGCCGATTTGGTTCGACTGCGCGATGTAGAGCCAGCCGTCGATTATATCCATTCCCAGTGGGCGATTCAGCTCCGCTACTAATGTCTCTCTGGAATCGGGAGTGCCGTCGCCATCTTCGTCGCGACCCAACAATATAATGTCACCAGAATGAGGCCTGCTCACCAACAGATCTCCCGCAGAAGTAAAGCGTAAAAATCGCGCTTTAGGCAGGTCTGTGGCATAAAGCGAAATAGAGAATCCCTCAGGCACCTCGTATCGTTGTCGTATTATTTGTTTATTTGTCTGCGGGCCGGATGCGCCAGTCAGCGCATTGAGCAGCATGACCAGGGTGGAACTGCTGGTGGTACCACTGGCGATCAAAAGAACCGGTACGCTGGCTAACAGGATGATGATAACGCCCAGCGAGAAGAAGAATTTGCGCATTCAGAGGTCCCTTCGAATCTGAAAGTATTGGTGCTATAGAAGCAACGGCGCACGACTATAGCACAGGGCTTAGCGGGCGTATTATGACGGAAGATTGGGGTCAGGGCAGCTCGAGGATGGATACGGGCAACGTATTGATGGACTGAATCTTCGAGCTGTAAAGTGTGGTAATTGTGACATTCGCACAATGGTCGGCACGCAAATTGCCCGGCGGTACTCCTGTGTCACGCCGTCCGCCGGAGGTTCACAAATTGTGTGATTAAGTGGAGAAATCTCTAGTTTTATGTGGACAAGGGTGAGGCTGATACCTAGGGTCGTAGTGTGAAGTTGCATCAGGACGCGAATTCCACCTGAATGTGGGCTAAGTTCGACACTGGGGCAGAAGAGAAATAACGGGATGTCGGGCGCCTATGCTCAAAACATTAAAAGTCAGGACCACCGACCTGGACATTGGCATGTACGTCAGTGGGCTGGATCGTCCGTGGCTAGAGACTCCCTTTTTTACACAGGGTTTTTTGATTGAAGGTCGCGAGGACCTGGATCACCTGCGCCGGTACTGCGAATTTGTTTTCGTCGATAGCCAGCTCAGTGGCAAAAAAAATGATATTTTGCGGCGTCAGACGCGGCGACCGACCGATGTCGCGTCTGAGAACAGTTCAGATGTTACGCCTGAGAAAAGGTTAAAAGATCGTCCCCGTATTCCAATTGCGCGCATTTTTGAGGGCCGTAAACTGAAGGCCTATGCTGATGATGGCGCCTGGGAAGAGGAGCACCCCACAGCACAGCGTGCGCTGAATACTCTGATCGGCGACATCGATAACATTTTCGACCACTTCAGCGAGGGAGCGACACTTAATGTTATTAAATTGCGCAAGTCGGTGGGGCCGGTTGTAGATAGTATCAGTCGTAATCCGGATGCCTGCCTGTGGGTGACCCGGCTGAAGCAGCATGACCAATACACCTATCAACACTCTCTCAGCGCGGCGGTGTGGTCGGTCTCATTGGGACGGCAGTTAGGCTTGCAGCGCCAAGACTTGCGTTCTTTGGCCATGGGTTGTTTGTTGATGGATGTCGGCAAGCTGCGCGTGGACCCCGCTCTGCTCCAGGCCGAACGAGAACTCACTGCAGACGAGGCGGCTGAAGTAGCTGCTCACATCGGTCACGGCATGGACATACTTCAGGAATGTGGCGTGATCAACCAGGATGTCATGGATATGGTCGCGCACCACCACGAGCGTCACGACGGTTCGGGTTACCCTAACGGGCTGGCGGGAGACCAAATCCCGCCTTTCGCCCGCATCGCATCTATCGTCGATACCTACGATGCTATTACCAGCTGGCGCAGCTACGCTAAAGCTATTGCTCCCAGCGATGCTATCAAGCTGTTGTACGGGACGCGCGATAAAGATTTCCAGGCGGAATTGGTCGAAGCCTTCATTCAGGCGATTGGTATTTACCCGGCCGGCACACTGGTGGAGTTGTCATCCGGTGAAGTAGGCGTGGTGGTTGCTGAGTACCGTACGCGACGTCTGCGCCCCAGAGTGATGGTATTGCTGGATGCGAACAAAAAGAAACTGCGCCAATCCAAGGTGATTGACCTACAGGAATGTGCGGGGGACCTGGCAAGTGCAGAGTCCCTTAGTATTAAAAAAAGTCTTGAATCGGATGCCTATGGCATCGATATTTCTACAGTTAGCATCTAGCGTAAATTCGTCCCTTCTACTATTCTTAATAGCCTTCGACAGTACATAGTAGGGTTTACCCATAGCGCCTAATCGACGTCTTTTAGTCTAAAAGAATGGCGATGGGCCATAGTGGGTGCTCATCTGTCGGAGGAGCCTATCTGTGGACCTGTCTCCACCCTAGAGACAGGGATACAGTCTTTATCCTTTAGCAGGAGATTATAGATGGCGCAGGGTGAGTGCATTCGTGTGGGCATCATGGGGTTTGGTCAGACTGGCAGGCAAATCTATGAGCTGGCCTCTCGCAGTGACGACGTAGCAGTCGTAGCCGTTGCCGATATCGGGCAACCGGAAATACTTCACTATCTGTTGTGCTCTGAAGTAGAAGACCCCCATAGGCATGAATTACGGGGCAACTTTCTGGTTAATTCCCGTTTCCGTGCTCGTCTGGTACAGATTGATCGGCCCATAGAAATGCCCTGGGATATTTTCGGTGTCGATATCGTCATCGATGCCACCGGCAGGTTTCGCGATCGTCTGTCCATGGAAGCGCACCTTGGAAATGGAGCACCACGAGTGTTATTGCGCACCCTGCCGGCAGACGATATTGATCGCATCGTTATGCCGGGAGTAAATGCTGCTTCTGCCCATGTCTCGGACCGGATGATTTCTGCTGGCTCTCCTACTACGACTGCACTTTGTCTGCTGTTACAAAGTTTGTCCCCACTCTTTGAAATCGAGTGTGGCAGTATGACTACGATACACGCCTTTACGTCCGACCAGGCGTTGCAGGATTATGCCGGGAGTGATGTTCGCCACAGCCGTTCCGCCGCCAAGAACATCATCCCTAACAGGCATGAGGCCTCGCGCTGGCTGGGACAACTTCTGCCTCAGTTCGAGAACCGGATCATGACCTGGACGCTGAATGTGCCAGTGCAGGAGGGCTGTTTGCTGGATGTTAATCTGGTGATGAAAGATGAGACAGTGGGTGCGGAGGATATTAATGATGCTATGCGTATCGCTGCATCGAAACAGAAAGGCATCATCGATGTCGCAGAGGACCCCATCGTTTCGTCCGATGTTATCGGCAATTCAAATTCACTGTTGTTTGACACCAAGGGCACGATCAAGGCGGGCAGCCACACCATCAAGATGCTCGGCTGGTACGAAAACCTTGGCCACGCGGCACGGCTGCTCGATGTAGTGCGGCTTTACGAGGCAATGGATTCGCAGGAGGTCGCCCAATGAAAGTGGCGATCAATGGATTTGGGCGTATCGGTCGATCGGTTTTTCGAATTCTGGAGGAGCAGGACTCGATTGAGGTTGTGGCAATCAATGATTTATTTGACTATGACGTCCTGCGGTACCTGCTAAGTTACGACACTGTTATGGGCCCTTTTGGCAAACGCCTGACGCTGGAGGACAATCACTTTGTAACGGATAAAGGCAGGGTCAAGTTATTTAGTGAGAAAAACCCGGAGGACTTGCCCTGGCGTGACCTTGGAATTGACGCTGTAGTGGAGGCAACCGGTGTTTTTCGAAAGCGTGCGCAGTTGCAGAAGCATCTGGAAGCCGGAGCACGCCGTGTGGTACTTACCGTGCCAGCGAAGGATGCAATTGATTACACTGTTGTCCTGGGTGTGAATGAAGATGGGCTCAGCGCAGAACATCGTATTATCTCCAACGCCAGTTGCACCACAAACTGCCTGGCGCCCATGGCGAGAGTGCTGCATGAGGCCTTCGGTATTGAAGAGGGGGTGATCAACACGGTTCACGCCTATACGAATGATCAGCGACTGGCGGACGTCCCTCATTCTGACTGGCGACGCAGTCGTGCGGCGGCCGAGAATATTATCCCAACCTCGACGGGTGCGGCCAAAGCTGTAGGTGAAGTGTTGCCACAACTGAAGGGTAAGTTGCACGGTATTGCCGCGCGCGTCCCTGTGCCGGATGGGTCTGTGGTGGATTTTTTCGTGAAGCTGGGAAAGCGTGTCGTCGCCGAGGATGTGAATGAGGTCGTGCGAATGGCGAGTGTCTCGCCGCGGTTGCGCGGTATTTTGCAATTCAGTGACAGCCCCATTGTGTCGACCGATATCATTGGTAATTCCCATTCCTCTATTTATGACGCGGAATATACCGGTGTCACGGCGGATCGGTATTTGCGAGTATTGAACTGGTATGACAATGAATGGGGTTATTCTTGTCGAGTAGTTGATCTGCTGGCGCAATTAAGAGACTTGACCTGAACGGGTGGTGTCCACAGAATGGTGGTCTGAAGTCGCCGTCCCCCGGAAGCCTGACGTTCCGTCAACGGATTAAGACGGCAGGCGCGCAATATTCACTCAACCTAAGGTGCCACACTATGTATAAATTATTAAAGATCGTAGCCCTGTTCGCCTTCCTGTGTATCGGGGGCCCAACTGCCTGGGCCAATACCTACAGTGATGCCATAAAATCCTTCAGCAATGCGGGTGAGAGTGGCAATTACTTCAAAACAGCGTATGGCTATGCAATTTTCCCCACCGTTGGCAAAGGCGCTTTTATTATCGGTGGAGCGTACGGCGAGGGCAAAGCATTTGTGGATTCAAAGCATGTGGGCAATTCCACTATGACCCAGCTATCACTGGGCGCGCAGTGGGGTGGGCAGGCTTTCAGTCAAATCATTTTCTTTAAAAATGAACAGGCCTTTAAGGATTTTACCAGCGGCAATTTTGAGTTCAGTGCGCAGGCGTCTGCGGTGGCTATTACGGCCGGAGTTTCCGCGGAGGCGAATACGGGTGGTGGCACGTCAGCGGGCATTAGTGGCGGTAGCAATGATGCAGCCACGACTTCCGGTGGGTATCGCAAAGGGATGGCTGTTTTTTCTATTGCTAAGGGCGGGTTGATGTTTGAAGCGGCACTTGGCGGGCAGAAATTTACGTATACGCCGCTCTAGTTACGTTACGGCTGAGTGAGCTCGCGCCAGTATGTCAGCAGGTGTATCGCCTAATAATATGACATGCCAGCTGCGCGGGCCGTGTGCACCATAGACTAGTTGACCTTCGATATCGGCCGTGCTCGAAGGTCCGGCGATAAAATTAATACCCCGCGGCCTTCCTCTTTTTTCCATATCCTGGTTAATTCTGGTCCAGGCCTGCTCCTGGGTCGCGACCAGGTCGGTCCGATCCACCAATACAATGTGATGTTGCGGCAGGAGGTTATTCGCAGCGGGGTTGGCTTTTCCAGTATAGGTGACGATGGCGCCTGTCTCTGCCACCGCCAGCTGGGCAAAACTCAGTGCTACCGGTTCACCTGCCTCGATGCCGCCAAAGCGGGGTAGAACGCCGGCGTCGCGCCAGGGCATTGCGGCCAGGCGCGGGTCGTTACCCGCCACCAGGCGATGGCTGCGAAAATATTGATACAGGTACTGCGCCACGGCCTTCACCGTTTCACCACGGCCAGCAGCGCAATCGATGCTGCCCCGATTCTTGAGCACGTTAATCAGGAACGCTTCGCATACCTCAGTCGCTGGTGGCATTGGGGCCGGGGCACTTTGCAGGGACTGACGTTCGCGGTCAATCGCCTCAGCAGATCCGCCGCGACTGGCGGTGCGTAATTTCGCGAATATTTCGGATCTGGCGCTCTCACTCATTGGGTTTTTTCATCCCGGCTTTGTACAACTGCATAAAGGTTTTTCCCTGGGGAGCGGGGAAATTCCGCTCACTGGTCCAACCGCTAGCGAACGGAAGACGGGTGAAGCTGCCTCGCCTCCGCCCCATTAAGTGCAACAGTGGAATAATGGTTGCGGTCAGTGCGCGGTACAACCACGGTTGTTGGGAGACCCAGGCATGGAGCTTCAGGCCGAGTCGCCAGCGAGAAGGCGACAGTTTTTCTCGTGTTTCCTCGTGTCTCAGGTCACGCAGCAGATCAGGTAACGGTATATCTGCCGGACAGACCTCCGCGCAGCGCCCGCAGCTAGTGCAGGCGTTCGGGAGCGCGTTGCTCTGCTCTAGTGATGTGAGTAGCGGAGTGAGCACCGAACCCATTGGGCCGGGGTAAACCCAGCCATATGCGTGGCCACCGACGCTGGTAAAAATTGGGCAGTGGTTAAGGCAGGCGCCACAGCGGATACACTCCAGCATCTCGCGGTAATCTCCGGTCAGCATTTCGCTGCGCGCATTGTCCAGTAGTACGATATGGGTTTCCTGGGGTCCGTCCACATCCCCGTCCCGCGATGGCCCGGAGTAGAAGCTGGTGTAGGCTGTTTGGGATTGTCCGGTGGCAGAACGCGCCAAGAGACGCAACATGGCGGTAGCATCTTCTGCGCGGGGCAATAGCCTGTCTATGGTGGTGCAAACAATCAGGGTTTTGGGAAGGTTAGCGCAGAGATCGCCGTTACCTTCATTGGTCACCAGCATGGAATAACCGTTTTCGGCGATGAGAGCGTTCGCGCCGATGATGCCGACTTCGGCTTTCAGAAAATGTTCCCTCAACACCTGACGCGCTTCCGCCACCATATCGGTTGTGTCCTCAAGCTCTCTTGGCCCCAGGTCGTGCTTGTCCTTGAAGAGCTCGCGAACCTCCTCCGCAGACTTATGCAGCGCCGGGGTAACGATATGGCTTGGCGTCTCGACGGCCTGCTGGATAATATACTCGCCAAGGTCAGTTTCCATTACGTCCAGTCCGGCGCGCTGTAAAAAACTGTTGAGGCCGGTCTCCTCGGTCACCATGGACTTGCCCTTGACGACGCGACGCGCGTCGTGTTGTTGGCAGATATCAAGGACGATGCTATTAAGTTCTTCAGCATCGCGTGCGAAGTGCACGCGGTTGCCGTTGTGCACAGCTTCCTGTTCAAACTGGGTTAGGTAGTGGTCCAGGTTGTCGAGGCTGTGCTGACGCACCTGCTTCATCTGCTGGCGCAGGCTCTCGAAGTCGCCAACATCCTCTATTGCAGCCGAGCGCAGCAGAGGTGTGAGTCGAGCCATGCTGTCCCGGCGTTTCGCCTGCTCAGTGTTTTTCAAGGCTTCGCTGGCGTTCTCGAGAAATGTGTTGCTGCGTTGCTCCACTAACGTTGCCCGCTCTGTCCAATAGGTGGAGTGTCGAGGTCTCCGCACAACAGTTCTGCTATGTGACGAATTTCAATGTCCTCACCTTGTCGCTGCGCTCTGCCGGCGAGATTGAGCAGGCAGCCCAAATCGCCGCCGGTGAGGATTTTTGCGCCTGTGGCCAGGGCATTGTCCAGCTTATCGCCCACCATCTTGCCGGAAATTTCCGGCATCTTGGCGCAGAAAGTACCGCCAAAACCACAGCAGACGTCGCTCTGATCGAGCTCTTTCACCGCGACGCCACACAATTCTTGCAGTAATTGTCGTGGCTGCTCCTTTATGTTCAGTTCGCGCAGTCCGGCACAGGCATCGTGATAGGTGATGGTAGGTAATTCAGTTCTGTGCTCTGACAACGGTTGAATCTTGGCGATCTGGGTGAGGAAAGTGGTGAGCTCAAACGTCTTCGCTGCCAGTTGTAATGCCCGGTCTCGCCACTCTCCCTCCAGCAACCTGGGGTAGTGCTGGCAGATCATGCCGGCGCAGGAGCCCGATGGCACTACCACATAGTCTGCCGGTTCCAGTATTTCTATGACCTTACGCGCAAGCGGAACAGTGGCCTCGTAGTCCCCGCTATTGTAGGCAGGTTGTCCGCAACAGGTCTGACTCAGAGGTACCGTCACTTCACAGTTCGCTTGTTCCAACAATTTGATACTGGCGAACGCAACGGCGGGCCGGAATAAATCGGCGAGACAGGTGACGAACAGCGAAACCTGCATACGTCCGTTGGATACCGGGTGATCCCCATGTTGCTGCTCATTCATACTGACCGAGACCCCTTGGAGTGCACTTGTATCGCTGTGGTGGAGTCGTTGTGGCCGCTCCGGTCATCTTAGTATATCCAATCGGATGAACCTATGTCGCCCTGCTGGCATTTTCATCATTTTATACAAATGCCTGTAGGTAGAGCACTATGCCGCCCAGGCCAAGGGTGGCGAAAATTACAGCGGCGCTCTGGGCAAGGGGGTGCCTGCATTCCAGTAGTTTGACGATCAGTGTTTTACGGTCCACCTTGACGGCACCCATTGCCAGCGGTTTGACTAGTGCCTGTACCTGGTTGACGGAGAAAGCTGGAAGCAAACGGTTGCCGATGAATACCACCACGTCATCGATCATCAGAAAGGGGCCCCGATACTGCACGCGCGGCCCCGTCCCTATGTGAAACGTACCGGTGTGATCTACCAGCAGTAGCTTGTCTTCAACAATCCCTATGTTCCCTGCCGGGAGTCTGCTCAGTATTTGCAAAGCCATAGCTGGACCGCTGAGCACTATCAATAGCGCCGTAAGGTGCCAGAGGGCGATATTTTGTCCGGTGGCCAGGAGCAGTATACCCAGGACCATTATCCCGTAGATGAGGCTCATGCGGCGCAAAAGGGTGGGTCGATTTAGGACGGGGTCTACCCAGCGCATTGTCGCAGCGTAGTCGTCTACTGGTTCTGCGCCATGTTCTCGCTTGAGTTTATAAACCAGGCTTCTAAGATTCTGTAGATACCCAAAGCCGAAGCCAATCACCATGGCCAGCAGGCTCGCAAGTAAGCCGCTACGCCATAATGTGGCAAAAATTGTCGCACTGCGCCGCTCTCGATCAGTTTTTTCTTCAAGTTGGCTCGATACGAAGGGCGCTTCCATGACGCCTTGCGCATTGAATCTGGGTATCGCCACATTACGGTGAGCATTGGCCAGGGTTTTCTCTCCCCAATTAGCGAGTTGTAGGGGCCCTGTAGTAACTGGCAGCAACACCGGGCTGAGGTGGTTCCACTCGTCATCAAAGCGGTGCAGGCTGATAGTGTTAGCTTTCGGGTTGCGCAGGCTGGCCCACCAATGTCCGCCTGACCAGATGAAATCGCGTACCTGGGTTTGTTCAGCTTCCAGCGCAGTGGGGGATAGCAACAATACCTCGTCTAGTTGCTCAGCGAATGCACTGTCTTCGTAACGAAAAATGCTGACCCCAGGTCCCGATGCACTGTTCATTAACAATAGACCGGAGTGCAAGCGCAATACTGGCTGATCGGGGAGTGCGAGAGACCGGCGTGCTAACAATGTGCCCTTGGCACTCAGTTTGAGTAATTCGCCGGCGGCGCTGTCTGCCAGAAACACGTTACCGCTCAGAGGATGCACTGCAAAAGTACTAATATGACTGTCGTTGAGTTCGGATGAAAAGTATTCACACGAGGCTAGTTCCAGTTTGCAGCGAAGGAGTCGCGCCGTGTCCTTTCCATCCGAGCTTGCTGCATCACTGTCGAGCCGGCCAAGCGCTAGTAGCGAGTCGTTGTTATCAAAAGCGAGTGGTGCCTCAAGGTTTTTGAGCCCCATGGCTGCAAGCAACATCTTCTTATCGCTGATACCGGCGCGGTTGTGTAAAAAAAGTGTATTGCCCGATAGTAATATGGGCCCTGATTGTGGGTTGATGGCAAGAGCGCTGATTCCGTGAAATACGGTTGGCGCCGGTTGCCGCATAAATCCCCACACGCCGATAAGCAGCGCAATGAGTGCAGTGGCGCCCAATACATAGCCCGGTCGTTTGTGCCTGCCAGCCCACTCGGCCCTGGCTTGAACTTCCGGCGTATTGCGAAAAGGCCTTAGTGTGTAGAGATTAGGCTCGCCGATCTGACGTTTACGATTGCCCGTTGTGCGGGTGTTTTCCGATTGACCGCGCGTGCGCACGGGAATTTCCAGATTGGTTTTAACCCGTGCTTTTGCGGGCTTGAGAGAGGGTTTTTGCGCAAGTTCCTGGGCTCCACGTTCAATCGCCTTCTCTTCCAGCGCCGCACGTTGGGCTATTTGTTGTTGCTTCAGGATGTCCTGGCGTTGTTGTTCCTTTTTGCGCTGGACCAGGTTCTCCTGTTTTCGGTGCTTCCGTCTTGCCTTTTTCGTTTCCTCAGTGGCTGGGCGAGAAACGGTCTCACGGCCTGCTGTGTTAGCGCTGGCGTCCGCCGTTTCCTTTGTTACGGTGTGCTGCTTGGTTTTTTGCTGGGGTGTCTCATTGGCATTGACCTTGTCTTGGGTCGTGATCTTGACGAGTGTCGCGACCGCACCCAGTTTTCTGAGATCTTGATAGTATTGGCCGGCTTCCTTGCGCTCGAGATTGCGTCGCAGGATGATGATCTCGCCACTGAAAACACGATCCAGTCGCTCGGAGTCGTCAATGCCAAACATCTCGGCGAAGCGCAGTTTGACCTCAGCCGGCGCGTGGCCAGTCATGATCTCGCCGCTAAACGTGAGGTTAAATTTATTCACCTCGCGCCCGATTTCCCCTGTTCATTTTTATAGTGATTAGCAGGGAATGTACGAGTTTTCCCGGCCTAATGCCAGCATTGCATCTGTTGAATAATTGTCTGTGACATTAGCCCGCGGCTGTATCGACTATTTCAAACCGCAATCCGGCTTTGCCAGTTAGTCGACCCAGATAGTGCTCGGCAAGCGCTGAGGCTGGAGTCCAGAACCCTCCGCCTACAGTCAGTTCATCCTTCGCCAGGCAGACCGCCGCTTCCCCCAACATTTTGGACGTGGAACCATACCCCGGGTCCAGATCACCACTGACTTTGACGGTGGTGTCGCGGCCCCTGTCACTCGAATCGATGCCTCGAAAAAACACCTCGTAGTGGCCGGCTTCGCGCTGTTCAAGGCTTGGCCCGTCGCCCGGTTTGGGCAGGAAACGTTGTGCCAGTTTACGTGTGGGGCCAAGTGCAAGGGTAAGCATGCCTAGACCGCCTGCTGCACTAGCGAGCGTAGCGCGGTAGCGGGAATCACTGAGGGTTGCCTCGTCATAGCGAAAACCTTCGCCCCAGGGAAACCCCAGCAGGGCATTGCTACGACGCACTACCCGGGTGTTAATGGCGGCCATGATAAAGGGCGAGGTCCACTGGTTAAAATCAGGGTCGAAGACGGCGCCCATCTGATCTGCGCCGTCCTTTCCCGCTGGGATGCCGGCGGGGTAAAGCGCGTAGGGATTGGCGACCTGGCGACGGATGGAGGGATCGCGTTTGGCCTCTTCCATCATATTCAGGATACTGGCAACCGTGCCCCCGCTGGCGCTGCCGCGATTGCGTCCCACCCGGCCTTTCACCTGTTGGGCATAGACGCCGTGACGTTCGAACATGACTTTCTGTACGTACCAGTTGCCCATGTCAAAAGGTACTGAGTCAAATCCGCAGGTGTGCACGATGCGGGCTCCGCTCGCCTCGGCGGCTTGCTGATACTCAGGAATGACGCGCGCCATCCACTGCACTTCGCCGGTGAGATCACAGTAATGTGTGCCCGCATCAACGCAGGCAGAGACCAGAGGCGTGCCAAATTTTGCATAGGGGCCGACCGTGGTGCACATAACCCGGGTTTGCCGCACCAGGCTCGCTAGGCTCGCTGTATCGTTGCTGTCGGCAATGAGGATGGGGAGTTGGCCACACTCGCCGGCGGACAGACAGGACTGCCGCACGGATTCAAGCTTGCTTTGGTTGCGCCCGGCGATGGCCCAGCGCAGGTCTCCCGACACGCCATAGGTCTGGACCAGGTACTCCACAACTAACTGCCCGGTGAAGCCTGTTGCTCCCCAGACGATGACATCAAATTCGCGGTTTGCCATGATTATCTCCTAGTGTATGCCGTGCATCATTTTCTTCAGTAACGGGGATATGAGCAATAACACGGCGGCTACTGCCAGGCCCACATAGAACAGACTGTTAAATAGCTCGGCATAGCTTGCCACTGCCGCGCCTATGTTTTTTACTGCACCATCGACGGTTTCAACAGTTGCCAGTTTTGCCAGCTGTACCGCAACATATTCAGAGTACGCTGTTGCCAGAAACCACGATCCCATCATTACGCCTACCACGCTAGGTACTGCCAATTTAGTGACCGCAGACAGCCCCACGGGGGAGAGGCAGAGCTCTCCTGTCGTATGCAGCAGGTAGGCCAATACCATCCAATACCCCGCGACTAAACCTGCCTCGTTGGGACGCGCTGCGCCGATGACCAGTGCTCCAAAGCCCAGCGCTGCCTGCGCGATGCCCAGCGCGAATTTGACCGGCGTACTGGGCTCTCGTCCCCGGCGTCCTAAAAATGTCCACAACCAGGCAAAGACTGGAGCAAACAGGAAAATAAAAAACGGATTAAGAAAGCCGAATTGAGAGGCGGCCAATTGCAATCCAAAAATATTGCGATCAAGAACGCGATCCGCGAACAGGGTCATAGACGCAGCGGCCTGTTCAAACAGAGCCCAGAATACGACGGTGGACATGGTGAGAATGATGAGCACGATCATGCGACTGCGCTCCACCGGGTTGCACTTCACGGCAATAAACCAGCCCAGACCTACTAGCACTCCCACCGACAATACATTCAAGCCCATGCCGACTGCGCCGTGAAACTGCAGCATTTGCCACGCTGCGAATACCGATAGCACACCACACAAGTAGATAGTCCACTCTACATTGAGCCCAATAAGTGACTTCTTGCGGAGTAGATCGCTGTCCCCCGGCTCCGCCAAACCGTGTAGGTGCTTTTGGCCCCAGAGAAAGGTCACGAGCCCAATGATCATGCCGATACCAGCGGCGCCGAAGCCGTAGCGCCAGCCAAAGGTCTCACCCAGGTAGCCACATAATAAGGTAGCGAGTAGGGCGCCTATATTAATGCCCATGTAGAAAATCGTAAAACCCGCATCACGTCGGGGGTCGTCCTGTGTGTAGAGCCTACCAACGATGGTGGAGATGTTCGGTTTGAGGAAGCCAACACCGATGACTATGAGGGCCAAAGAAAAATAGAATGCCTGCAGCGCACTTTCGTCACGCACAATGTGATCGCCGACCCGGTGAGCCTGCTCGCCCTCCATTGCCATGCCCAGGTGACCCAGCGTGAGCAATACAGCGCCGAAGATGACGGATTTGCGCATGCCCAGATAGCGGTCTGCCAGTAAGCCGCCAATGACCGGCATCGCGTACACCAGGGCGGCATAGCCGCCTAGTACTTCCAGCCCGTTGCTATCACTGAACAGGTGGTATTTGGTGAGATAGAGCAATAGCAGAAACTTCATTCCGTAGAACGAGAACCGTTCCCAGAGTTCAGTTGCGAAACAGACAAACAATCCTCGTGGATGGCCCAAAAAGCTGGTGTCAGAGTGGATCGGGTGGGGTACCGCGTTGGCGGTGGGCATTATTATTACTCTCCCGATGGAATTGGCCGCGATTGATTGCGACCTATTATAGGGGCTAATGTCCGCCTGTCGCGCGTTTTTTCTGGATCGAGCAAAGCGGTGAAACTTACACCTATCTACAGTAGAATAAGCGCCCTTTGTAATCGGGTGGCAGTTTGTGCTGCACCTTAACGACTCCATTTCAGAGAAGCATGTTATGAAAAACTACAAAATCGCCCTACTAGCAGGGGACGGTATCGGCCCGGAAATTATGCGTGAGGCCGTTAAAATTTTTCGGCTGGTGGAAGAGCGCAACGATGTCAGCTTCACTCTAATTGAAGCTGACTTTGGCGCCTCCGCGTATTTTAAATGCGGGCATCCTTTTCCCGAAGAGACTAAGGCAATTTGTGATGACGCGGATGCGATTATCAAAGGCCCCATTGGCCTTAGTCACGAAGAGTCCAAAACCATTCCGGTAGACATGCAGCCCGAGCGCGGTGCGCTACTGCCATTGCGCCGACGGTACAACACATTTGCGAATTTCCGCCCGGTTTTCCTGCCCAAGGCCCTGGGCCACTTTTCTCCCCTGAAGCCGGAGATAATTGGCGAGGGTATAGATCTCATTATGGTGCGCGAATTGGTTGGGGGACTGTATTTTGGCGAGAAGGAGGTCGGTGTTAACGACCGCGGTCTGCGCTATGTTAAAGAGACGCTAGAGTACGACGAGGAGCAGATCAGCCGCATTCTGCACGAGGCATTGCAGCTGTCCATGCGCCGCAAAAAAGTGCTACACAATATACACAAGAGCAATGTGTTGAAATCCAGCGTGTTATGGAATGAAGTATTGGAGGAGGTGGCTCCCGAATATCCAGAGGTCGAGATCAAGCACATTCTGGTAGACGCCGCGGCCACGCTGTTATGTCTCAACCCAGGGCAATTTGACGTGATGGTCATGGAGAATATGTTCGGCGATATCCTCAGTGACCAGGGCGGCGGTATTTTGGGCTCACTCGGCTTGATGCCCTCTGCGTGCAAGGGGCCTGAAAAGAGCTATTACGAGCCGTCTCACGGTTCTGCGCCCGATATCGCTGGCCAAAATATTGCCAATCCCTATTCGATGATTGGCTCGGTAGCGATGATGCTGGAAGACAGTTTTGGTATGGTGCAGGAATCGAAGAATGTCTGGAACGCGATGCAAAGTGTGTTTGGCGACGGTTATTCAACACCTGACCTGTCCAAGCCCGGTAGTGGCGTGAAGATGATAAAGACGCCTGAATTCGGGGATAAAGTCGTTGCGGCGTTGCGGGCTATGCCGAAGGCTGTCTAGCCGAGCTTGCACTGAATTGAGTGGAATTGGCGCCCGGAAGCCCATCCGGGCTTCAGTTTGATGATCGAAGTATCAAAAACAGGTGCGTTTGCGGCGAGTTCTAATTAGGTGGCATCGGTTGTGACGTTGCAATATCGACTCACGCCTGCCCACCCCGAGTGCCGGGCAATGGAACCACGCTTTGTCCCGTATCACGCTCATGCAACTGCAGGTTGATAATCCGTAAGGCTGCCAGGATGGCTGCAAATACCTGGTTGGAGTGCACGCCGCGCGTTTTGTATTCCTGTCCGCCACAGTCCCAGGTAATCACGCACTCGGTGAGGGCGTTAGCGCGACCGCCTTTGGGGATGCGCACTTCGTAGTCCAGCAGCGCAGGCAATGTATAGTTCTTCGCTGCCATGACTTCGTTTATGGCGTAGATAAACGCGTCGAAGCCGCCGTTACCGGACCCGGTGGCCTGCTGAATATCACCGCCCACATCCACGCGAATACTCACTGTTGAGATCAGGTTTAATCCACTGGTGACCGAGCAGTTGAGTAACTTGATGTGGTGGTAGCTTTTACTCTCCAGAACATCAGCGATGATGAAGGGCAGATCGTCGGTCGTGATGAGCTCTTTCGAGTCACCCAGTTTTACAATCCTTGCCAACACTTTTTGTTGATTCTCTTCTGACAAACTGAGGCCCAGAGCCTCGAGATTTTTGGCCAGCGATGCCTTGCCGCTCATTTTTCCCAGCGCGTAGCTGCGAGTGCGGGAGAAGCGTTCCGGACTCAGTTTTGTTTTATACAAGCCTCCCTTTTTATCACCATCGGCGTGAATGCCTGCGGTCTGGGTAAATACATCTGCGCCGACGATAGGTGCGTTCGCCGGCACACGTTTGCCCGAAAAGGATTCCACCATGGCGCTCAATTGCACGATGTAGCTTTCATCGATCGCGAGCTCCATGTCCAGTTTGTCACGTAAAACTACGCTTATTTCCGCAAGAGAGGCATTGCCAGCGCGCTCGCCAAGGCAATTGACTGTGCAGTGGACCGAGCTCACGCCGGCGCGTACCGCGGCCATAACGTTGGCCGTGGCCAGGCCGTAATCATTGTGCGGGTGGAAATCGAACTGCTGCTGCGGATAGCGGATGCACATGTCGGTGAGACTCTCGTACACCTCTTCCGGCGACATCACGCCAAGCGTGTCGGGCAGCATAAAATGCTCAATACCGGAATCTTTGAGTTGATCCATCATGTCGTACACGTAGTCCCGGCTGTTGCGATATCCGTTCGACCAATCTTCCAGGTAAGCGTTTACCTTAAGGCCTTTCTGGGCCGCGTACGCGACGGTTTGCAGGATTTCAGACACATGCTGATCGAGTGATTTACCCAGCTGCTCTCGACAATGCTTTTCGCTGCCTTTGGTGAGAAGGTTGATGACTCTACCTTCGGCCTGCAAAATCCAGTCCACGCTTTTGGTGTGATCGACAAAACCCAGTACCTCGATGCGATCTGCCAGACCGTGCTCTTGCGCCCATAGATTGATGCTGTTGACCGCCTCCAATTCACCCTGGGACACGCGTGCGGAAGCCACCTCGATGCGGTCAACTTTTAGCAGTTGCAGCAGGGCCTTGGCAAGATTGACCTTCTCTTCCGGGGAATAGGAGACACCCTGGGTTTGCTCCCCGTCGCGCAGGGTGGTGTCCATCAGCTGAATTTGTCGTGGTGTTGTGGCCATAATAGTTCCGTTGACGGCTTGCAGCATAGCAAGGATGAACTCAAACTAACCTATAATTATCCCTTGAATGGCAGTGCTTGTACAAGCAAGTTCCCCTTATGTCGACGCTCATTCAGGAGATCCGTGCCTGGCATGCCTTAAGCGGCGAAGCGACCAGCGGGAGCGGAGGACAGGGATTCCTCTAACACCGCTTGAATAGCTGCAGGTTCTCGCAGGCGCTTGATCTGTTCGAACAAAACCCCGGCCTGTGGATAGTAACCACGCAAATATACCAGCCATTGCTTCAGCGGATTGCCCGCATGCTGGGTGTCGTAGCGCGCCAGATTGAGCGCGAAGAAGCGCAAAAGCAGTGGTGTGACGTCTCGCCAATGGAGTGGTTCCCGTGCTGCGCCCACACCACAAGCTGCGGCGATCAGGCGCGCCAGATCAGGGCGACAAAGCGCGCCACGCCCCAGCATAAGTGCATCGCAGCCAGTAATATCACGGCAGCGCAGGGCATCTTGGACACTCCAGATCTCGCCATTGGCGATAATGGGGAGGCTTACGCGAGCGCGAGCCTGGGCAATAAGCTCCCAGTATGCGGGCGGACGATATCCCTGCTGCTTGGTTCTGGCGTGGATAGTCAGCTCGGTTGCGCCGGCCTCTTCAATGCCCGCCGCAATATCCAGAAAGCGTTCGCTATCTTCATAACCCAGCCGAGTTTTCACCGTGAGTGGCGTTTGCGCTGGAACCGCCGCGCGCGCTGCTGCCACAATATCGTGCACTCGCTGGGGGTCGCGGAGAATGATTGCGCCGCCGTCCGAGCGGTTTACTGTTTTTGCCGGACAGCCAAAATTCAGGTCTATGCCCGGTGCGCCCAATTCAGCAGCACGCGCAGCATTGTCCGCCACAACAGCCGCCTGGCCGCCCAATAATTGCAGGTACACCGGGACTCCTGATGCTGTGGTGCCACCCGTATCGAGCTCCGGACAAAGACGGTGAAACACGCGCGGGGGTAACAGGCGATCGGTGACGCGGACAAACTCAGTCACACAGCGATCTATGCCGCCCATGGAGGAGAGCAGCTCTCGCATCGTATAATCGACAACGCCCTCCATGGGGGCGAGCATTAGGCGCATAGGAGTCCCGATATAACAGTTTACAAGCGGCCATTATAACTGGCTGAGCGCAAATGTTAACGTGCAGGTAGCGCCGCCACCCCGGCCTGCTGAACCGGGACTAATAGTTCAATACAAGGGAGTCTGTTTTTGAAAGAATTCGCCATAACGATCACCCCGCGCCTCTACGAAACCGACGCACTGGGCCACATCAACAACGCCACCATCGCCGCCTGGTTCGAGGTTGTGAGAATTCGATTCATTGAATCACTGGTCGAGGGGAATCCGGGCATCGGAAAAGACTGGATACTGGCCTCCGTGCACATCGATTTCACCGGGGAAACATTCTACGGCTCTGATGTGGTCGGAAAAATCACCGACGCCAGCATAGGCAACACGTCGTTTACCGTGATGTGCGAGATGTCACAGGAAGGTCGACAGACCGTGAGTGGCAGGGCGGTGCTGGTGCATCTGGATATGCAAACCAAATCGCCTAAGCGCGTTCCTGATTTTCTGAGGGAGCAGCTCGCGGCGCGTTAGTCGTCTTGGTTTGAACTGCCGTGACTCAGCTGGCCGCGCCTCAGCTGGCCGCGCCTCAGCAGGCGAAAAAAATCGTATGAGGGGTCTTCCGGACCGGGTTTGCCGATGTGCGAGCCCTCGATCATTGGGTGATCAAGACAAACCGTCGAGGGGTTATCAAACCGGGCCCAGTCTGCCACCACAGCACGGTGACTGAATTTCCACGCGCCATCGCGTTTTTCGTACTTGTCGAAATAGCGTCCACCAATGAGCAGGTCTGTAGGCTGATCGTCTGTCTGCACCTGATGGAATGCGAGCACGTACACCTCGCCCTCAGCGTAGTCACCGTCCAGTGCGATATTAACGGTGGTCACATTGTGGTGCAGTATCAGCATGGTAGCCTGTATTTCGGGCAGCTTGTCGATAAACGCCATGGCTAAACCCTTGAAAAAGGCGCCGTGATCGTCGATGGCATCTTCGTGGTAGAGCGCACGCATCTTGTCGTGATCGTGCCTGTCAGCCGCGTTGCAGTAGGCATGCAGCAATTCGGTAATTTCCTGCTTATCGAGCAGGGCCTGCACGCGCTCATTCATAACGCATTTCCAAGCGCCCGTTGGTAGGCCGTTACAGCGGAGGCTAGTCCCATACGAATGGCATCGACCGTGAGGGCGTGACCAATGGAGACTTCCTGCAGGCCTGGCACTGTGGCGAAGCGCGGCAGATTGTTTAGATCCAGATCGTGGCCGGCGTTGATGGCCAGCCCCTCCTCCAGGGCCACTTCTGCGGCCAGAACAAACTGTTGGAAAATGGAATCGACCTCTTCATTGTATTGACAGGCGCGGGCATACGTTTCGGTGTAGAGCTCAATGCGGTCTGTGCCTATTTGTGCAGCCAGTCGTATCTGTTCGGGGTCGGGATCCATAAACAGGCTGGTGCGAATTCCCAGCGACTTGAGTTCTTGTACCAGTGGTGCAATACGCTCGCCATCCCGTCGTAGGTCAAAGCCATGATCCGAGGTCAGTTGTCCGTCTCCATCAGGGACCAAAGTGCATTGCGTCGGGCGTAGTTCTTTTACCAGCGCCATGAATCCGGGGTAGTCTTCCACGCCGTCGCGGTCACTCACGCGTGCATCTGTGGTGGGGTTGCCCTCAATATTGAACTCAACGTCGAGCATGCCGGCTAAGTCATAACAATCGCGGACGCGAATGTGTCGCTGATCCGGGCGAGGGTGCACGGTGATGCCGTTCGCGCCGGCATCGATACACATTTTGGCGTGCTGTGGGATATCCGGGTTGGTGGTGTCTCGCGAGTTACGTATCAGGGCAATTTTGTTGAGATTGACGCTAAGCGCGATCATCAGGGTTGCTGGCGCAGGATTTCTTCGATGACGATGGCCTTTTCTGGTACATCGCTCATGCCGCTCGACCTGCCCGTGGGCGCAGTGGCAATAAAGTCCACGATATCCATGCCCTGAATAACCTCACCAAACACGGTGTAACCTTCGCGCCCTGGCGCCCAATCCAGCTGCAGATTAGAGCGCTGGTTTATAAAGAACTGGGACGTGGCCGAATCAGGATCATTAGTGCGTGCCATCGCGAGCGTGCCACGCGTGTTATGCAGGCGGTTCTTTGACTCATTGATAATAGGATCGTTGTTGTCTTTTTTAGTCATGTCCGTAAGAAAGCCGCCGCCCTGAATCATAAAATTTGGAATGACCCGGTGAAAGACGGTGCCAGCGTAGAAACCATCATCCACATAATTCAGGAAGTTGGCGACCGTCACCGGTGCCTTGTCAGCAAACAGCTGTACTGTAATATCCCCTTCGCTGGTTTTAATAACCACCTGCGGGTTGCTCAGTGTGGCTGTTTCCTCGGCGCCGCCGATGGCCGGCAACAGCAGTGAAATACACATAAACACTATTTTTAACATCATCTTCTCCTTTAAGCCCAGCTGGAACTTTTACGACGTTTCGGCACGAGGCGAGGTGCTACAAGCGCGATGATGACACCCAGTAGTACCGCCATGGCGCCATTGAAGAAATCTTCGCTATCGAGCTTTTCCTGTAAGCGGTAATTCTCTGATTCCAGCATTTCTGCCTCGGAGCGCAGGTTCTCTGTTTGCACTACCAGACGGCGATTGTCCGCGTCCAGTTGTACAGACTTGCCGGAAATTTGCTTAAGCTGCGTCAACTCCTGTGATACCGCATCGAAGTCTGACCCGCCGGTGGTGAGTTTATCGAGCAGTTCTGCCTGCTCCGCTCTCAGCATTTCCAGCTCACTGTTCAGATCTGTGCTTTCGGCTATCGATCTTTCGGCTTGCTTCGAAAGTTTAGTGAGTTTGAGCTGAGCCGGCACAGCCGACATCAGGTACTGGGTGCGAATCCAGCCGCTGGTGCCTCCATCAGTAGTAATTTCAGACCACTGCTTATCCTCGGAAGTTCGCCCGACAGTAAGGCGGGTTCCCGAGACTATACCCTTGTGAACGATGCGATATTCGTTGCCCGCACCGGTGCGTAGGGGAACGTATTGTTTGTCGCTGACATAGCGAATGTCTTGGGCGAAACTGGCTGCGCAGCAGATGAACGAAAGCAGCAACAAGGGTACAGAAAATCGCAAAATGAGTTCCTTTTTATAACGTCAATGGGCATAGCATTGAGCAAGCGGTGGTTCTCAGCTCGCGTATTTTATCGTTCAACGTGGGCTAATGTAACCCGCTCTGAAGGGAAGTTGAAGATCAAGGCAAAACAAGTTTGAATGGCTTGACGGTGACTTTGCCGAAAACGCCGGCTTCCACATAGGGGTCCGAGTCGGCCCACGCAGTAGCTGCTTCCAGGCTGTCGAACTCGGCTATGATCAGGCTGCCGGTGAAACCTGCTTCTCCGGGCTCCAGTGTATCCATTGCCGGGTGTGGGCCGGCCGCCATCAATTTTCCCTGATCGGCCAAGGTTTGTAGCCGCGCGAGGTGGGCCGGGCGAGCCTTCATGCGCAAGGGCAGGCTGTTTTCAACATCGTCACACAGAATGGCATAGTACATGTGAGGGTAATCTCCTAAAAATTTAGTCGTCGCGCGGCAGCAATTTTTCGTCCGCTTTATTCTCTTTTAAATGGGGGCTGATGATTACCGCGGTCAGGAGGGTCAGGGCCAGAGTGAAGCCGATAGCAGAGTACAGTTTGTAGCTGACCCAGGTTTCCTCGCTGAATTGATAGGCTACATAGAGATTGAGCCCGCCCACGATAAAAAAGTTGGTCATCCACATCAGGTTGAGCCGGGTCCATACCGTTTTTGGCAGGTGTAGCTGACTGCCCAGGGTACGCTCCATCAGGCTTTTATCACCGATAAACTGGGACGCTCCGAAGGCGAGTCCCAGCACCCAGTTGAAAATAGTCGGTTTCCACTGAATGAACGCCTGATTGCGAAAAAACAGTGTAGCGCCACCGAATATCAGCACTGCCAATAGCAGCCAGATCAGGCGCTTTTCAATCTTACGCGTGAGGGCGTAGGTGAAAATGACTTGGAATACCGTCGCGATCATCATGACAGCCGTGGCAGAGAAAATACCGTCGAACTGATACTCCCAGCCAGCGATGGAGAGGGTTTGCCCATTCAACTGGTAGACGATGAAGAAAAGGACAATGGGAACGAATTCAGCGATTTGCTTCATGGATTCTGTCTTGCTCCGGCTGTTACCATGGTCGATTAATTAATGTGTCGCCGGATTGCGGCCGGGCTGCCACGTGTAAGAGGGCGAGTGTAAAGATTGTGCTGATTGACTTCCATACCCATACAAGTGCCTCTGATGGCACCCTTGACCCGATAGAATTGGTCGCGCGAGCTGTGGCCAGCAAACTCGAATTGCTGGCAATTACCGATCACGACACAGTGGCAGGTTACGAGGCAGCGGCAGCTTATCATACGTTGAATTCCAGCGATATGAGGCTCATACCGGGCATTGAGCTGTCCTGTCAGTGGTCTGGCGTTACCATTCATATCCTCGGTCTGGGGATTGATTGCCATCATCCGTCTATGCGCCACGGATTGCACATAATGGCTAATGCAAGGCGAGAGCGGGGCCTGAAAATCGCCAGTCGGCTGGAGTCCCGTGGTTTCGAGGGCGCCTTGGCAGGGGCTTTGGCCCAGGCCGGCGCGAGCCAACTTGGGCGGCCGCATTTTGCCGCATGGATGGTGGAGCAGGGGCACGTTAAGGATCACAATGAAGCGTTTAAGCGGTTCCTGGGGCAGGGCAAGACAGGGGATGTTCAGGCGTTTTGGCCGCAGCTTGAAGAGGTCACTGAGTGGATTGTCTCCTCTGGTGGAATTGCTGTTATTGCTCACCCGCTGAAGTACCGATTCACTGGCATGAAGCTGCGACGCCTGATTACGGCTTTCGTTGCGGCGGGAGGCGAGGGCATCGAAGTGAGAAGCGGTCAGCAAACGCCTGATCAAACAGCACACGCGCTGCGCCTGGCGAAAGAATATGAATTGGAAGTATCGGTGGGAAGCGATTTTCACCGTGACGCTCCCTACCTCCCGTCTGTGGGTGTAGAATCGTCGCCTTTTGAGGGCCTTAAGGGCGTTTGGCAGCGCTGGTCGGTCTGACCTTGCCCATTGGGTAAATATAAAGAGAATAAGCCGTGAGCCAGTTTTTCCAGATCCACCCGGACAACCCCCAGGCGCGCCTGATTCGGCAGGCGGTCGACATTATCCGTAAGGGTGGCGTGGTGGTTTATCCTACGGATTCAGCTTATGCACTTGGCTGCCATATAGGTGATAAAGGTGCACTGGACCGCATCCGTCGTATCCGCAAACTCGATGACCGGCATAACTTCACTCTGGTGTGCCGAGATCTTGCGCAAATAGCGACCTACGCGAAGGTAAATAATTCTGTTTACCGACTGCTGCGCCACACAACGCCGGGGCCCTATACCTTTATATTGCTGGCCACATCGGAGGTGCCCAAACGGCTGATGCACCCGAAGCGAAAGACAGTGGGCTTGCGCGTACCCGAAAACCCAATCGTGGACGCCTTATTGGCCGACCTGGGTGAGCCACTGATGAGCGTCACCCTGATCATGCCCGGTGATGATCTGCCACTGATCGATCCCTACGATATCCGCGAGGTTCTTGAGCACGAAGTCGATCTTGTGATCGATGGTGGCTATTGTGGAATGGAGGCAACCAGCGTCATCGATATGGCCGATGATGTTCCACTGGTACTGCGTGCCGGTAAGGGTGATATTGCACCCTTTACAGATTAGTCAGGTATACTGGGATCTACTAAACAGCAGGTAGGTGCGGTGTCAGTCAACGAATCCAATAATGAGACGCCGGCGGCCTCTGCAGCCGCTTCAGACGCTGCTGCCGGCGAACAAAAACCGTCCCCGTCTGCCACCGATGAGAATGCGGTGTCTGGAGAGCAAAAGCCCCGCCAGAGCGAAATGCCTTTTGCTGTTGTCATGGGCCAGGCCGTGACCGAATTACCCAAAGATCTCTACATACCGCCACAGGCATTGGAAGTGTTCCTTGAGGCCTTCGAGGGCCCGCTGGATTTGTTGTTGTATCTGATCAAGCGCCAGAACCTCGATATACTCGAGATCAATGTTTCCGGTGTAACCGAACAGTACATGGAGTATGTGCAGCTGATGGACTCCGTGCAGTTTGAGCTGGCGGCGGAATATTTGTTGATGGCCGCCATGTTAGCTGAAATCAAGTCGCGCATGTTGTTGCCACGCTCTTCTGAATTGGAAGAGGACGAGGAGGACCCGCGAGCGGCACTTATCCGGCGGTTGCAGGAATACGAGCGCTTCAAGAAGGCGGCAGAGGATGTGGAAGCCTTGCCAAGGCTAGAGCGAGACACCTGGGTGGGTAGCGCTAAGGCGCCGGAGATTAAACGAGCGCGCCCTGAGCCAGAGGTCGATATGCGCGAGTTACTGCTCTCACTGGGCGAAGTGATGCGCCGGGCAGACATGTTTGCGAGCCACCACATTCAGCGGGAAGCGCTTTCGACGCGTGAACGTATGAGTGAGGTGCTTGAACGATTGGCCGGGCGGCAGTTTGTGCCTTTTGTTTCTCTGTTCAATGCAGACGAAGGACGATTAGGTGTTGTAGTCACGTTCCTGGCGATCATGGAGCTTATCAAGGAAGCATTAGTGGAGATTGTACAGACCGAAAATTTTGGTCCTATCCACGTTAAGGCAAGGTCGGAATAATATGTCACAAACAGGTTTGGTACAGATTCTCGAAGGTGTTTTGCTCGCTGCAGGCAGGCCATTGACTGTGGCGCAAATTGAGGCGCTGTTTGAAGAGCATGAGCGTCCCGAGACGACGGCGATTCGCGATGCACTGAAGGAAGTGGCTGAGCGCTGCGACGAACGGGGCTTTGAATTGTGTGAAGTCGCCAGCGGATTTCGTTTTCAGGTACGCCAGTCGCTTAGTACCTGGGTGGCGCGGTTGTGGCACGAGCGGCCGCAAAAATACTCCCGGGCCCTGCTGGAGACGCTGGCTCTCATGGCATATCGACAACCTATTACGCGGGGTGAAATCGAAGAAATACGCGGTGTTGCGGTCAGTACCAACATAATCAAAACGTTACACGAGCGTGAGTGGATTCGCGTGGTTGGGCACCGGGATGTGCCGGGTCGGCCCGCAATGTATGCCACCACGCGTCAATTTCTGGATTATTTTAATTTGAAGAGCCTGGATCAATTGCCTGCACTGGCGGAAATACGCGACCTGGAAACGCTCAACGCTGAACTCGGATTCAGCGAACCGCTGCCTGATCAGGCGGGAGAAAGTAGTCCGGGTCTGAGCGTAGTGGGAGGCACTGAACACACCCCGTCTGATGATGGCGAGTCCGATACTAGCAGCGTCACTCTGTCGGAGGCCGCCGATGAACTTGAGTCTCGGGCGGCACAGGCAGATTCCGCAGACGAAGCCAATGACCCCGAGGCTATTGTAGAGGATGAGATAGAAGACGGTCTTGAGCAGGACGACTTTGCGAATGCAGAACCCACCAAACCTGAATCTCAGGGTTGATTGATTATGGCCACCAGGTCCCGTCGGGACTCTCCCAGGACGCAGTCTACGCCGTCGGCGTCTGCTACCACTGATTCGAAAGAGCCTTCCAGGACCGGAGAAAAACTCCAAAAAGTGCTGGCTCGCGCGGGTATCGGTTCGCGTCGAGAAATGGAGCGTTGGATCGAAGCCGGACGAGTGGCCGTCAATGGCAAGACTGCCAAGCTAGGTGATCGCGTGGATGACCGCGCTCGTCTGGCTGTCGACGGCAGGGCTCTGGAGACGGCACCGGCACAAGAAACGCGCTGTATTTTGTATCACAAGCCCCCGGGCGAAGTGTGTTCACGCAGTGATCCCGAGGGCCGCCGCACCGTTTTTGGCCGCCTGCCCAGCGTCAAAACAGGCCGTTGGATATCCATTGGCCGCCTCGATTTCAATACCTCCGGGTTACTGCTGTTTACCACTGATGGTGAGCTGGCCAATGCCCTGATGCACCCGTCTTCCAATATCGAAAGGGAGTACATGGTGCGAGTGCTGGGAGACGTAACCCAGGACATGTTGCAGCGGATGGTGGAGGGGGTCATGCTCGAAGATGGCGTGGCGCGCTTTGCCGACATTCAGGATGGTGGTGGCGACGGAGTAAACCGCTGGTACTACGTTGTGCTTATGGAAGGTCGCAATCGCGAGGTGCGCCGGCTTTGGGAGTCACAGGGTTTGACTGTCTCGCGTTTAAAGCGGGTGCGTTATGGCAATGTGTTTATTCCCTCCAAAGTCAAACAGGGGCATTGGGTGGAAATGGAGCGCGGAGACATAAAGTCGCTTTACCAAATGGGGGGCCTCACACCCAAAGAACTGGCACGAACAACTGCTAAAGATCGTGAGGCCATGGAGCGACAGTTCGGTAAACGGCATGGGCGGGGTGTGGCGAAAAAGACCGGCCGATCTTAGGAGGGGCTGATGCTAACTGCGCCTTACTCGAATGGGCACCTGGGTTCGGAGATCGCTTAAGCCCTTACCGTCAGTACTACCGTGCATCAAAAGCCTTACCCGTTACCTCAGAACTGTCATTTCCTATTAAATACAAATAGGCCGGCATAATGTCGGCAGGTGCAGGATTGTCTGTTGGGGTTTCAGCCGGATAGGCTGTTCTTCGCATGCCTGTGTTGGTCGCGCGGGGATTGAGACTGTTGACGCGTATGTTTGAGGTGTTTTCCAGTTCGCCGGCAAGCACTTGCATAAAGCCCTCTGTGGCGAATTTAGAAACCGCATACGCCCCCCAGTACGCTCTGCCGACCCGGCCCACGGTGGAAGATGTTAGTACAATTGAAGCATTGGAAGATTCTTTTAAAAGCGGCAGGAGGTATCGCGTCAGCAGGAACTGGGCGTTAACGTTCACCTGCATCACGGTCTGCCAACTGCTGTAATCCGCACTTTCAATCGGGCGTCTATCGCCGAGCAGGCCGGCGTTGTGCAGAATGCCGTCCAGGCAGGAAAATTCCTTTTCCAGTCCGCTGGCGAGATTCTGATAACTCTGTTCGTCGGCAGTCGCCAGATCCATTTCTATAATGGCAGGTTTAGGTCCGCCGGTAGTTTCAATTTCATCGTAAACCGCTTCAAGCTTGCTGACAGTGCGTCCTAACAGCACCACCGTGGCACCGTATCGGGCAAACGTTTGTGCCGCGGTACGACCAATGCCATCGCCTGCACCGGTGACTAAAAGCGTCTTGCCCGCCAATAGATCCTCACGTGGCGTGTAATTGCTGGGGATGCTCAGTACTTCCATGCTGTGTCCTGTTATAGCGGGGAGAGAATGAGTTGCAGCAGGTCGGTACTGCTGTTTGCCTGGGCATCAGCGCCCCAGCGTGAGGGGTCATCCCCCGCTTCAATGTAACCATAGGTCGCCGCAATCGTGTACATGCCGGCCCGTTGGCCAGCTTCGATATCGCGGCG
Source organism: Halioglobus sp. (assembly GCA_028825045.1). Taxonomy (GTDB): domain Bacteria; phylum Pseudomonadota; class Gammaproteobacteria; order Pseudomonadales; family Halieaceae; genus Marimicrobium. The sequence goes on along the minus strand of JAPKAY010000016.1, from coordinate 39,168 downwards.
ATGGTCTCCTACGTAGATGGCCTCGTGGGGCGCGCAATTCAGATCGATGCAGTTTCGATAGAGTGATTCCGGGTGCGGTTTGCCCTCGCCTACGTCGTCAGGACAAACCACGCTTCCAGGTGGCGGATGCAGTTGCAGGCGCGCTAGTAACGGCTCGGTATAGACCCTGGCTTTATTGGTGCAAATTCCCCAGGAGATATCGCGTTCCTGCAGGCGGTTGAGTAGCGTTTCGATGCCCGGATAGGGTGTTGCCAGGGTGCCCACTATCTTGCTGTATAAGTCGAGGAGGCGCAGGCGTTTGCTTTCGAACTCCGGTGCATCCTCGCTAAGGTCCAGTCCAAGACTAACTAAAGATGCGGCGCCGTTGGCAACGCCGTTCCGAATCCGCTGTGGGTCCATGGGCTCGCGACCATGTTCGGCGCGCAGGCGCTGAACAATCGGGATGAACTCTTCAGCGGTGTCGATTAAGGTGCCGTCGAGATCGAAAATCACGGCGCGGAGACTTACCGGGAAGGCTGCAGATGCTTGCCCCATTACGCTGGCTTAACTGCCCTAACCATATAATTCACACTGACATCGGCCTCATTCAGGCGGTAGTGCTTAGTGAGGGGGTTGTAGGTGAGTCCGGTCATTCCCTCCATGACGAGTCCGGCGCTGCGCATCCAGCCCGCCAACTCTGAAGGTTTAATAAACTTTGCATATTCGTGAGTGCCGGCTGGCAACAATTGCAGAATATGCTCGGCCCCCACAATGGCAAAAGCGAAGGCCTTTGGGTTGCGGTTGATAGTGGAAAAATACACTGAACCACCGGGTTTGGCGAGCGCTGCGCAGGCGGCGATGGCCGCACCGGGGTCAGGCACGTGTTCCAGCATTTCCAGGCAGCATACGATGTCGAAGTGCGCAGCTTCTGTTTCAGCTAATTGTTCGGCAGTGGACTGGCGATAGTCGATCTCAGTGCCCGATTCTATCTGGTGTAGTTTAGCCACAGACAGAGGCGCTTCGCCCATATCAATGCCGGTCACGTTGGCGCCACGCTGAGCCAGAGATTCAGCGAGTATGCCACCACCACAGCCGACATCTACCAGGCGCTTTCCCGCGACGGGCGAATGTTCATCGATATAATTTGCGCGCAACGGGTTGATGTCGTGCAGTGGACGGAATTCGCCGTCGCGGTCCCACCAACGTGAGGCCAGCGCGTCGAATTTGGCGATCTCCCGCGGATCGACGTTCAGAGTATTGGTCATTGGGTGCTCCCTGCGGTGGCGCTGATTCGCTGTTCCCAGGAGGCCACACGCGTGGCCAGGTCTGCCAGATCAATGCGAGTTAGTTCGCGATTCGCCATCACCAGTTCGCCGGCGATCCAGCTGTGGCTCACCTGGCTGCCATTGCAGACGTAAACCAATTGCGAGAGTGGGTTGTACACCGGTTGAGTTTCCGGACCGCGCAAGTCTACGGCAATAAGGTCTGCCTGCTTCCCCACTTCGAGGCTGCCGATTTTTTCCTCAATGCCCATGGCTCTGGCACCGTTTATGGTCGCCATGGCGAGTGCGGCGGCAGCGGGGATTGCAGTGGCATCACTGGCATGCAGCTTAGCGAGCATCGCCGCAGCCTGCATTTCCCCAAACATATTGAGGTCGTTATTGCTGGCTGCACTGTCTGTACCCAGGGCCACATTCACCCCTTTGTCCTGCAGTTTGACTACCGGGCAGGTTCCGGAGGCCAGTTTCATATTCGATTGTGGGCAGTGCACGACATGTGCCCCGGTGTCTGCGAGCAGGCTGATATCTGCGTCTCTCAAGCCAGTCATGTGCACGCACTGGGTCCGGGGGCCTAGTAATCCCAAACGTTGTAGCATGTCGAGTGGGCGTTCTCCGTTTTGTTCTTCCGCCAACACGACTTCGCCAGCGGTTTCATGAAGATGAATGTGAACCGAGGTGTCTAACTCCGCCGCCAGGGTAGCAACCTTGGACAGATTTTCCTCAGATACGGTGTAAGTTGCGTGGGGACCAAATACCACCGACACCAGCGGACTGTGTTTGAAGGCATCGCGTACTGCCAACCCCTTACTGATGTATTCATCTGCATCTCGACCCCAGGCTGTAGGGAAGTCGAAAATGGGGAAGGTGATCTGGCAGCGCATGCCCAGCCGCTGTGCGGTGGCAGCGCATATGTCCGGGAAAAAATACATATCGCTGAATGTCGTTGTGCCCGAACGGATCATTTCGGCGATGGCCAACTCAGCTCCGTCACCAACGAAGTCCTCGCTCACGTGGGTTCCCTCCGCCGGCCAAATATGTTCTTCCAGCCAGGGCATGAGCGGCAGATCGTCCGCATAGCCTCGTAGCAAGCTCATAGCGGCGTGACCGTGACAATTGACCAGCCCCGGCAAAAGCACTTGACCTGGCAGTTCCAGTTCCTGGGACGCTTCGATCTTGCGTGCCTGGTCCCTGGGCAGGAGGGCAGTAATGCGGTCTCCGCTTAGCGCGATGCTGTGATTTTCCAGAACTACGCCATGGGGTAGTACGGGCACAATCCAGCCAGGGTGGATCAGAGTGTCAGCTGTTTTCGGTGGTGCGATCATGGCTTTTTCCTGTTTCGACAGGTGTCTCTAGCTGTGTAAAAACCAGCGACGCGTTGACGTTTTCGTCGTAATCGGGGTCTGGGCGCGAAAGTATAACCGGAAAAGGATTCGTACTACCTAAATGGCGGTCAATTTCTGCAAAATCATAGCTAGATGGGGGTAACTTCCCGTATAATCCATGGTTCGTTTTTGGGGCACCACAATGGTAAATCTGTTGCGACACAGAGTCCGTTCAGAGGGCCTGGCTGCAGCCCTGAAAACCCTTTCGCAGGTACTCAAGGAACTCGTTCTACATGGGTGATATCGCCAAAGAAATCCTTCCCGTCAGTATTGAAGACGAGATGAAGCAGTCCTACCTCGATTATGCCATGAGCGTGATCGTCGGCAGAGCCTTACCGGACGTGCGCGACGGACTGAAACCGGTACATCGGCGTGTCTTGTTTGCAATGAATGAGCTAAACAATGACTGGAACAAGGCTTATAAAAAGTCTGCCCGCGTGGTGGGTGACGTTATTGGTAAGTACCACCCCCACGGCGATTCTGCGGTTTACGACACCATTGTTCGCATGGCGCAACCATTTTCGCTCCGCTACATGCTGGTCCAGGGCCAGGGTAATTTCGGGTCCGTTGACGGGGACTCTGCGGCGGCCATGCGCTACACCGAGATTCGCATGCGCAAAATCGCGCATTCCATTCTGGCGGATCTGGACAAGGAAACCGTCGATTTTGTCGAAAACTACGACGGCACCGAGCTCATACCGGTTGTTATGCCGACTCGAGTCCCTAATCTGCTGATCAATGGTTCTTCCGGAATCGCGGTGGGCATGGCGACGAACATCCCGCCGCACAATTTGACGGAAGTGGTCAGTGGCTGCCTTGCCCTGATTAAAGACCCGGATCTCAGCGTTGACGACCTCATGGAGCACATTCCCGGCCCCGATTTTCCCACCGCTGGCATTATTAATGGGCGCGCCGGGATTATTCAGGCCTATCGCACTGGTCGAGGGAGGATCTATGTGCGCGCACGGGCGGAGGTCATCCATGATGAAAAGCGTGGCAAGGACATTATCCTCGTCCACGAATTGCCCTACCAGTTGAATAAGGCACGCCTGATTGAGCGTATTGCTGAGCTGGTAAAAGAGAAAAACATCGAAGGCATCACTGAACTGCGTGACGAATCTGACAAAGATGGCATGCGTATTGTTATAGAGCTGCGACGCGGTGAGATCGGCGATGTGGTGCTCAACAATTTGTACGCACAGACAGGTATGCAGTCGGTGTTTGGCATCAACATGGTTGCCCTGGTCGACGGTCAGCCGAAAATCCTGAATCTCAAGGATATTCTCAAAGCCTTTATTCGCCACCGTCGTGAAGTGGTGACACGCCGTACCGTATTCCTGTTGCGCAAAGCGCGCGAACGTGGCCATATTCTGGAAGGGCTGGCGATTGCGCTGAGTAATATCGATCCTATTATTGCAATGATCAAGGCCTCACCCAGTTCGGCCGAAGCAAAAGAGAAGCTGCTCGCGCAGGCCTGGGAGCCCGGTGATGTTACCGGGATGTTGGAGCGCTCGGGCGATGATGCCTGCCGTCCGGATGAACTGGAAGCGCAGTACGGCATGCACGACAGCAAGTACCACCTGTCACCGAATCAGGCACAGGCTATCCTGGAATTGCGTCTGCACCGTCTGACCGGGTTGGAACATGAAAAGCTGTTGAATGAGTATCAGGAAAGGCTGCGCGAAATAGCCGACTATCTCGATATTCTGGTAGATGCTGAACGACTAAAACTCGTTATTCGAGAAGAGCTGGAAGAAATTGTAGCGGAGTTCGGCGACGAACGCCGTACCGAAATTACCGCATCACAGCACGACCTTACCGTAGAAGACTTGATCACCGAAGAGGATCGAGTGGTCACTATTTCCCACGGTGGCTACGCCAAAACGCAGCCCTTGACCGACTACCAGGCTCAGCGCCGCGGCGGAACAGGCAAGTCTGCAACGGCTGTAAAAGACGAAGATTTTGTCGAACATCTACTGATCGCCAGTACGCATGTCATCATCCTGTGTTTTTCCAATCTCGGTAAAGTCTACTGGTTAAAGGTCTACCAGATACCGCTGGCGGGCAGAAACTCCCGAGGTCGGCCTATGGTCAACCTCCTGCCACTGGAAGAGGGGGAGCGAGTAACCTCTATTCTGCCTGTTGAAGAGTACACCGAGGGTCACTACATCTTTATGGCAACGGCCTACGGCACAGTGAAGAAAACAGCCCTGACAGATTTCGCTCGTAAGCGCAGCGTTGGCCTGAGGGCGGTTGAGCTGGATGAAGGCGATGTGTTGGTCGGAACAGCCATCACCAAAGGCGATTGTGATGTCATGCTGTTCAGTAGCGAGGGCAAGGCTGTACGATTCAAGGAGACCGACGTCCGTAAAATGGGCCGCACTGCCCGGGGCATGCGCGGGATTCGTCTTGGGGAGGGGCATAGCATGATCTCCCTCATTATTCCTCAGGCTGATGGAATGGTGCTGACGGTAAGTGAGAATGGTTATGGCAAACGCACATCAATCGCTGACTTCCCTACAAAAGGACGCGGTGGCAAGGGGTTGATTGCCATGTCGACCAGTGACCGTAACGGCAAATTGGTTGGCGCTGTGCAGGTGTTCTCCGGTGATGAGTTAATGCTGATTTCAAACCAGGGCACTATGGTCCGTACGCGCACTGATGAAGTTTCTGTACTGGGTCGCAATACGCAGGGCGTGCGAGTTATTCGCACGAAGGGCGATGAAGGTTTGGTAGGTGTTGCGCGGATCGAAGAGCCCGCTGAAGTGCCTGATGCCGAAAGTGGTATAGATGCCGATGGCGGGGTAGATCTCGATAACGGTTCAGAAGATGGTGCGACCGACTAGCATGCCTGCATACACTCACAAGGACGTAAGTTCATGACGCGCCGTTACAATTTTTGTGCCGGACCGGCATCTTTGCCGGAACCTGTGCTGGAGATCGCTCGCGATGACATGCTGGACTGGCATGGCACGGGCCTGTCTCTGATGGAAATGAGTCACCGCAGCCCCGAAGTGGTAGGCATAGTCGAGCACGCCGAACAGACGTTGCGTGAGCTGTTGGGCATCCCTGATGAATATGCCGTGCTGTTTCTGCAAGGTGGCGCCAGCACGCAATTTTCCGCCGTGCCGCTCAACCTTTTGGGCGATAAGGGTAGTGCCGACTATGCGAATACCGGACAGTGGTCAAAAAAAGCGATAGCCGAGGGGCAGCGCTACTGTGACGTTAATGTGGTCGCCAGTTCGCAGGACACCAACTTCTGCACTATTCCGGCGCAGTCAGATTGGACCCTGGGTGACGACCCGGCCTATCTTCACTACACACCCAATGAAACGATAGGTGGAGTGGAGTTCTCCTGGGTACCGCAGACAGGCGTCCCAATTGTGGCCGACATGTCCTCCACGATCCTGTCGCGACCAATCAGGGTTGAAGATTTTGGCGTGATCTATGCCGGAGCCCAGAAGAATATCGGCCCCGCCGGGCTGACATTAGTGATCGTTCGACGTGATTTATTCGGCAGTGCGCATACGCTTTGCCCGGCCATGCTGAACTGGCAGGTGGCGGCTGACAATGACTCCATGTACAACACTCCGCCCACATTTGCGCTTTACCTCGCGGATTTGGTGTTTAGCTGGGTGAAGGACCAAGGGGGGCTGTCTGCAATGGAGACGGTAAATCGGCGCAAGGCTCAGAAGTTGTATGCGGCAATCGATATCAGTTCTTTTTACGCCAACCCGGTGGAACTTTCCTCTCGATCGCTGATGAACATTCCGTTTATTCTGGCGGATTCGAATTTGGATAAACTGTTTTTACAGGAGTCCGAGGCGGCGGGATTGTTAAATCTCAAAGGGCATCGCTCGGTGGGAGGAATGCGCGCCAGCCTCTATAACGCCGTGAGCGAAGTAGCTGTAGATGCACTGGTTGCATTCATGCAGGAATTCGAACAACGCAACGCTTGAGTGACAGCATATGTCTGATACAAGAGACCTTGAAAAGGTCAGGGCGGACATTGATGCCCTCGACCAGGAAATCCAGACACTAATCAATCGCCGAGCACAGTGTGCGGAGCGCGTGGCCGCGATAAAGCTTGCGGAAGTGGTGACTGCGCACGAGCGTGGGGAAACCGGCGCAGAGGTTATATTCTACCGACCGGAGCGCGAGGCACAGGTATTGCAGCGCATCATTAGTCGTAATAGCGGTCCATTGGATGGCACTACGATGGCGCATATCTTTCGCGAGATAATGTCTGCATGTCTCGCCCTGGAAAAACCACTTCAAGTTGCCTACCTCGGTCCCGAGGGCACATTTACACAAGCTGCAACCGTGAAGCATTTCGGCCATGCGGCGGTCTGTGTGCCGCAAACAACGATAGATGCTGTGTTCACGCAGGTGGAGTCGGGCGAGTGCAACTACGGTGTGGTGCCTGTCGAGAATTCTACAGAGGGTATGGTTAGCCACACGCTGGATATCTTCATGGATTCGTCTCTGAAAATTTCAGGCGAAGTGGAGATGAAAATTGGGCTGCATTTGCTGGTAGCGCCGAACACTTCGGAAGAAAAGATTACCCGCATTTGTGCTCATCAGCAGGCGCTTGGTCAGTGTCGGAGCTGGCTGGACAAGCATTGGCCGCAGGTTGAGCGCGAGGCCGTGAGCAGCAATGGAGAGGCGGCCCGCCTGGCAGCGCAGACGCCTGGGGTAGCCGCAGTGGCCGGGGATATGGCAGCGGAGATATATCAACTGGAGAAATTGTCGACACACATAGAGGACTATATCGACAATACCACGCGATTTCTCATTATTGGCCGCGAAGAAGTAGCGCCCAGTGGAAGCGATAAGACCTCTATTATTGTTTCGAGTCGTAACAAGCCAGGCGCATTGTTTGCCATCCTTGAGCCCTTCCGGCGGGGTGATGTCAGTTTGACGCGAATTGATACCCGACCCTCGCGTACCGAAAAGTGGGCGTATGTCTTTTTTATCGAGTTTGAAGGTCATTTACACGACACCAAAATCGCTGCGATTATGACCGAGCTCGAGGAGCAGGCCATTATGTTGAAACCCCTGGGGTCCTATCCCCAGGCGCTGCTATAGGATCAAAGTGACTTACGCGACAGGCAATATCGTCATTGTTGGTCTGGGGCTTATTGGTGGATCTTTGGCCAGGGCGTTGCGTCGCAGTGGCTTCTGCGAACGATTCATTGGCTACGGCCATCGCGAGCCATCCCTGCGCCGCGGTGTGGAGCTGGGTGTTATCGATGAGTTCACGCTCGATCTGGATGAAGCGATAGAGCGAGCAGACATCCTGGTTATTTGTACACCCACGCTAACAGCGTCAAAGATGCTGGAGCAGATTCTCCCTAAATTGTCGGACCGGTCCGGTGGCCCGATTGTTACTGATGTCGCCAGCGTAAAGGGCAGCCTGCGCGATGCTGCCATTGAGGTGGCTGGTGCCATGCCTGCACAACTCGTTTTAGCGCATCCGATCGCTGGATCGGAGCGCAGTGGTGTCGATGCGTCCAGTGCTGATCTGTTCGTTGATCACCGGGTAATCCTGACGCCGGTTGCAGGCAATGACTCGGCGGCGATCGAACTGGTGCGAGCCATGTGGAAGAGTGCCGGCGCAGATGTTGTGGATATGACGGTGGAGCAACACGACGCCGTGCTGGCGGCAACTAGCCACCTTCCGCATGTGCTGGCTTATACCTTGGTAGATGCCTTGTCGTCTTGCGAGAACAGCGACGAGATTTTTCGTTGCGCCGCGGGAGGGTTTCGAGATTTTACCCGCATCGCATCAAGCGACCCACTCATGTGGCGTGACATTGCCCTTGCCAATAAAAGCGCTCTACTTGATTCCATTGATTTGTTCAGCGAACATCTGCAGCGGTTGCGCGCTGCGGTACAGAATGAAAATGCTGGCGAGTTACTTGACAGTTTCAACCGGGCCAAGCGAGCCCGCGACGAATTCGCCGAGCTACTGGCTCAGCGCGACGAGTCGAAACCCTCCTAAGGCGTCATGTATGCAATTTAAATTAGTGCCCGGCGGAGTCCTGACAGGGGAAGCCCGGGTTCCGGGCGATAAGTCCATTTCTCACCGCTGTGTAATGCTGGGTGCTTTGGCGCAGGGCATGACCCGAATTAGTGGATTTCTGGAGGGTGAGGATGCGCTGGCAACGTTGGCAGCATTTCGAGCGATGGGGGTTGAAATAGAAGGACCGTCTCAAGGGAATGTTACGATTACCGGAGTGGGACTGCACGGATTGCGAGCACCCGCTGAGCCCCTGGACCTGGGGAATGCCGGTACTGGTATGCGTTTGTTGTGTGGTCTGATGGCAGGGCAGGCGTTCAGCACCGAACTGACCGGCGATGCATCCTTGTGCAGTCGTCCCATGGGCCGCGTTATTGATCCTCTGACAACAATGGGCGCTAGTATCCGCTCGACTGAGGGCGGCCGGCCACCATTGAATATAGAGGGCGGACGTAAACTGCGGAGCATTCACTATGATCTGCCGATGGCAAGCGCTCAGGTGAAATCCTGCGTGTTGCTGGCGGGTTTGTACAGTGAGGGCCGCACGTCCGTTACCGAGCCGGCGCCCACCCGCGACCACACCGAACGAATGCTGCGTGGTTTTGGTTACCCGGTGCAGGCTGACGCAGGTGTGATCTCCCTGCAGGGGGGAGGTGCCTTGCAAGCCTGCGATATTGACGTGCCGGCCGATATTTCCTCTGCCGCTTTTTTTCTGGTGGCGGCCAGTATTGCACCGGGCTCTGATGTGTTGCTAACCCACGTGGGCATCAACCCCACCCGTATCGGAGTTATCAATATACTGAAAATGATGGGTGCTGATCTTACGCTTGAAAACCGGCGTGAAGTCGGTGGAGAGCCGGTTGCAGACATTCGTGTGCGTTCCGCAATATTGCAAGGCATTGAAATACCGGCAGACCAGGTACCACTGGCTATTGACGAATTTCCGGTATTGTTTATCGCTGCAGCATGCGCCCAGGGACGTACCGTATTGCGTGGCGCCGAAGAACTGCGTGTCAAAGAAAGCGATCGCATTGCTGCGATGGCAGAAGGTTTAAGTACTTTGGGCATACAGAATGAAGTGCTGGAGGATGGCATTATCATCGAGGGCGGTACCCTCTGTGGGGGTGTTGTCGAGACTTATCAGGATCACCGTATTGCGATGTCTTTTGCTGTTGCCGCAGTGCGGGCAGAGGCAGAAATTACGGTGTTGAACTGTGACCATGTCGCGACGTCTTTCCCCGGTTTTCAGGGTCTGGCGCGACGTCTGGGTCTGCAAATCAGTGTTGAGGCAGGATAGCGGGTGGTGAGCGGCGTGCCAGTAATAACGGTCGATGGCCCTTCAGGAGCGGGAAAGGGTGCCATTAGTTATATGCTGGCAAAGCATCTTGGCTGGCACCTTTTGGATAGTGGAGCCCTCTATCGCGTTACCGGCCAGGCCTGTTTGATTGAGGGTGTCAGTTGGGATGATCACCCGGCGGTCAGCGAGGTGGCGAGGCACCTCGATGTTGTCTTCTCGGCGGCCTCAAATGGCGAAATCCTGGTGGCCTATAAGGGTGTAGATGTTAGCGGTGACATTCGCACCGAGGAGGGGGGGCGTGGTGCCTCCACTGTGGCCGCCATTCCTGCCGTGCGCGCGGCTCTGCTGCAGCGCCAGCATGAATTTAAACGACCCCCGGGGCTAGTGGCCGATGGGCGCGATATGGGTACAGTGGTATTTTGTGATGCGAACCTTAAATTGTTCCTGACCGCCAGTGCCACTGAACGTGCTGAACGACGCCATAAGCAGTTGATTGCAAAGGGGCAAAATGTTAATCTCCCGCGCCTTCTTAAGGACATAAAGGAGAGAGATGCCCGCGACAGCAGTCGCGAAATTTCCCCTCTTGTTCCCGCGGAAGATGCCATTGTCATCGACAGCAGCGCCACTCCCATCAACGATGTGTTTGCGCAGGTGATGCTCGAGGTGAAGAAAAAGGGGTTCATTTAGTCGCCATCGGCGATGAACTCCCTCGAAATGGCTTTAAATGCTGTTTTCCTGGTCGAACCCAGTCAGGGTTGGGAAGGCAGCTTATTATGGATGACCCGAGCCGGCTGGGGGCGCGGTAGAGGCAGGTGACTGTCGCGATCAATATTTACAGGTAATGTCTAATGAGCGAATCCTTCGCCGAACTATTTGAAGAGAGTCTGAAAACCGTCGATATGAAGCCCGGTGCTATTGTCACTGGCGTGGTAATCGATATCGATAACGAGTGGGTCACTGTCCATGCGGGTCTGAAATCCGAAGGCGTTATCCCCCGTGAAGAGTTTATAGATGCCAATGGCGATTGTGCCCTTAGCATCGGTGACGAAGTACAGGTGGCTCTGGAAGCCGTGGAAGATGGCTTTGGCGAGACCAAGCTGTCGCGCGAAAAAGCCAAGCGTGCCGAGTCATGGAAAGACCTGGAAGCTGCCCACGAGGCTAACGAGGTGGTTACCGGAATTATCAATGGCAAGGTCAAAGGTGGCTTTACCGTGGATATCAATACGATACGTGCGTTCCTCCCTGGCTCTCTGGTGGATGTACGTCCGGTGCGCGAAACCGTGCACCTGGAAGGCAAGGAACTCGAGTTTAAAGTCATCAAGTTGGACCAGAAGCGCAACAATGTTGTTGTTTCACGTCGCGCCGTGATGGAAGCGGCCAACAGTGTCGAGCGTGATGCCCTGCTGGAATCTCTGCAGGAAGGCATGTCTGTCAAAGGTATCGTGAAGAACCTGACCGACTACGGCGCATTTGTCGATCTCGGTGGCGTTGACGGCCTGCTACACATTACAGATATGGCCTGGAAGCGCATTAAGCACCCCTCCGAAATTGTTGAAGTGGGCCAGGAAATCGACGTCAAGATTCTCAAGTTTGATCGTGAGCGCAATCGCGTATCGCTGGGCTTGAAGCAACTTGGCGAAGATCCCTGGTTGGAGATTACCGGCCGCTACCCCGAAGGAAGCCGCGTTAAGGCTAAGATCACCAACCTTACCGACTACGGCTGTTTCGCCGAGTTGGAAGAAGGTGTTGAAGGCCTGGTACACGTTTCCGAAATGGATTGGACGAACAAGAACGTGCATCCTTCCAAGATCGTCAACCTGGGCGATGAGTTGGAAGTGATGGTGCTCGACATTGATGAGGAGCGTCGTCGTATTTCACTGGGTATCAAGCAGTGTCAGCAAAATCCGTGGGATGCTTTTGGCTCGCAGTATAGCAAGGGCGATAAAATTTCCGGGAGCATCAAGTCCATCACAGACTTCGGTATCTTTATCGGTCTGGAAGGCAACATCGATGGCCTGGTGCACCTCTCTGATATCAGTTGGAATGAGACGGGTGAAGAGGCTGTTCGCAATTACAAGAAGGGCGATGAGATTGAAACGGTTATTCTGTCTATCGACTCTGAACGTGAGCGGATTTCGCTGGGCGTGAAGCAATTGGAAGATGATCCTTTCAGTAACTACGTTGCGGAAAATGATCGTGGTGCCATCGTCACTGGTGAGGTTATAGAGGTCGATGCCAAATCGGTCCTGATCAAGCTGGCAGAGGAAGTTGAAGGCGTTCTGAAGGCCTCTGACATCAGTCGCGAAAAGGTTGAAGACGCGCGCAATTCCTTCAAGGTCGGCGAATCAGTGGAAGCCAAGATTATCTCGGTTGATCGTAAGAACCGTGGGCTGTCATTGTCTATCAAGGCTAAGGACTTCGAAGATGAGAAGGAGGCTGTAAAGTCCCTGAAAGACTCGGAGCAGGAAACAGCCTCGCCCGGTACGATCGGTGATCTTATCAAAGCGCAAATGAGCGATAAATAGTAGCGGGTAACCGCATGGCATCGCATCGAAAAGGGCCCACCTCTGGTGGGCCTTTTTTTTGGGCGGTGATCGATACCGAGAAGCCGTTGGCCAAAATCCTACTTTTCCGTTATAAAATAACAACTTGCGAAAATTGACTGCAGAGTACACAATACCCTTTCAATAATCATGACCCATAAAAACACCTCGGCAAGGGGGTTGTATGACCAAAAGTGAACTGATCGAGACAATTGCGTCCCGGCAGAGCCAGTTGTCTTCCAAAGATGTGGAACTGGCCATTAAAACGATTCTTGAGCACATGTCACAGTCGCTCTCTAGCGGCGAGCGAATTGAGATTCGTGGCTTTGGCAGTTTCTCGCTGCACTTTCGCGAGCCCCGGCGTGGCCGCAATCCTAAAACGGGCGACGCTGTTGAGCTCACTGGAAAATATGTTCCCCATTTCAAGCCCGGCAAAGAGCTGCGTGAGCGGGTAAATTTGGGGCTGCAAATGGGGCTTTAGACTTGTCCTGCCTAACTCAGACGGTATGATCCACAGGTCATACCGTTTTTTTTTAATTTTTTACGCGAACTGGACGATCAAATGAAGCTTCTGCGCAATCTCCTGACAGCTCTTGTCGTACTGGTAACATTGGGTGTGGGTGTGCTGTTTGCCCTGCAAAACAAAATACCGGTTCCGCTAGATCTGCTTGTTTATACGTTTGAGCCACGAAGTCTGGCGCTGTGGATATTGTTAGCTTTTGCGCTAGGTGGGATCTTGGGCATGGTTGTTTCTTCGGTCATCCTGGTGCGAACCCGAGCCTCGCTGGGCAGCTGCAAACGGCAATTGGAAAAGGCGCGGGTAGAAGTGAGTAAATTGCGCGATGAGCCCCCGGCCGTGAGGGGTTCGTGACGGCGCCGGTTATTGTTGCGCTAGATTATCCCGAGGCATCGTCGGCACTCGATTTGGCACAGCGCCTTTCCCCGGACCTGTGTCGGTTAAAGGTGGGCAAGGAGCTGTTTACCAGCAGTGGTCCCGCATTGGTTGAACAACTACAAAAGCTCGATTATGAGGTGTTTCTCGACCTCAAATTTCACGATATTCCCAATACAGTAGCAGGGGCGGTTCGCGCAGCGGCCCAACTGGGTGTGTGGATGGTCAATGTGCATGTCAGTGGCGGGCGACGGATGATGGAAGCGGCTGGTCAGGCCTTAGCGACTTTTTCCCAGAAGCCCTTGTTAATTGGCGTAACAGTGCTGACGAGCACATCAGACGAAGAATTACGGGAAATGGGTTATACCGAGCTGTCGCAGGAGCGTGTTTTGCGTCTGGCGGCATTGGCTGCCGACAGCGGGCTGGACGGGGTAGTGTGTTCCGCGCTGGAGGCGACGGCACTGCGGCAAGTGCACGGCTCAGAATTTTGTCTGGTCACACCAGGCATCCGCCTGAGCGGTGACGATGCAGCAGACCAGCGCCGTGTAACGACGCCGGCGGATGCTTTGGCGATGGGCTCGGACTATCTTGTGATCGGCCGCTCGATCACAGCGGCAACTGACCCTCTGGCGGCGTTGCAACGTGTGAATCGGGAGTTGGGATTAGCGGCGTGACATCAAATGCGAGCTGATTAACACCTAATACCCAAGACACTGCTAGACTCTTCTCCAGTACGGATGCCTGCAAGGACGCAGTTAACTGAAATGGAGATCTCATTATGAACTATACCTACCTTACCCCACGTCATTTCCGGTCTGGACTAGCAGGCCGGGAAATTCTTTGTATGAAGCCTCGGAGCATTTTTTTTGCTCTGACCCTAATGTTGGTATTCGCTGCGAGTATGTTGGCGGGCAGTCCATCGGTTTATGCGCAGGAATCCGCAGCGATGCCGCAGTCGGCGACGGTGAATATCAATGCTGCCGACGCGCCAACTCTGGCCGCTGCGCTCAAGGGAGTCGGTGAGGCGCGTGCATCGGAAATAGTGCGTTATCGTGAGGCTTATGGGCCCTTTGCGTCGGCAGAGGAACTCACCGAAGTTAAGGGTATCGGGCAATCCACACTCGACATGAACCGAACGTTAATAACACTGGAATAAGCCTACCGCATCCGTATTATTAGGGGGCATTAGCCCCCTTTTTCACTACAGTGACTTTAAATTGTGAAATGTTTTGTCAGTGGCGCTACCGGGTTCATTGGGCGCCAGCTTTGCCACCAGCTTGAAGTACAGGGCGACACCGTTGTGGCGCTGAGTAAAAGTGGTGCACCCTTGAATAGCGGCGCGCCAACAGTGGGTTTTGACCTCGTGCATAAAGATCCTGATGCGAACATGTTGCAAGGCGTGGAGGTGGTATTTCACCTGGCGGGGGTCGCACATCAGCGCGCGCCAGACTCCGCTTACCCGTCCTTGAACCGTGATGCGACCCTGCGGCTCGCTCGAATGGCATCCTCTGCGGGAGCCCGCTGTTTTATTTTCTTGAGTAGTGTTAAAGCAATGGGCCCTGCCACTGAGCCTGTTGTTCGCGCGGAGAATGACTGTGTAATGCCCGCAGATGCTTATGGATTATCAAAGTGGCAGGCTGAGCGCGCGCTCCGTGAAGAATTTAGAAACGACCCCATGTCGATAGTCATAGTGCGCCCCGCGCTGGTATACGGGGCCTGTGTCAAAGGAAGTCTGCGGCAACTCGCCCAGGGAGTCCGCATGGGGCTACCCAGACCGCCAGCCGGTGGGTGCCGCTCCATGATCTCGGTAGAGGATCTGAGCGACCTGCTATGTGTCATCGCCCGAGCTCCTCTGTCGGGGATACGCACATGGATAGCGTGTGGTGCCGACAGTTACAGCACGCAGAACATTTACGACCTATTGCGCGATGCCTCAGGCAAGGATAAGGGGCTTGCCTGGTTACCTGCGTGGGGGTGGCAACTGGGTACGTGGCTGTTGAATTTTGCCGCGCCGCAGTCTGCCGAATCTTTCCATGACAAAATTTTTGGTACGGAGCTATACAGTAGTGCGGCGCTTTTAGCCGCGACGACCTGGCGGCCCAAAGTCAGGCTCGAGGATGTGATTGGGCAACTAGTTTCTGCGCGGAGACCCCGCCGATGACCTCGGTAGTACTCACTATTTTATTCTCTATTTTACTGGTGGGGGCCTACCTGCGATTTGCCCGATTGCGACAAATAGTGGATATACCCAACGACCGCAGTTCGCACTCTACTCCGACTCCCCACGGAGGTGGCGTGGCACTGTTTACCGCATTTATCTTGGGCTTGTTGTTGTCAGCATGGTTATACGGTGGGTGGGGTGAATCTTACACCTTGTTAGTCGTCGCGGCTGTCTTGCTGATGGCGTTGGGCATCATTGATGATCTTTGGCGTTTGTCTGTCCGTCTGCGGCTCGGTCTATACAGTTTGGTTTGCCTGTTAATAGCGGTGACACTGTTACGTGATGGGATGACCGAATCGCCGGTGCTCACCTGGACGCTGTTGCCGCTGGCGGCTTTGATAATGCTATGGTCGCTCAATTTGTTCAATTTTATGGACGGCATTGACGGGCTGGTGGCTATTCAAACCATACTTGCCTGTGGCTGCGCCGCCTTGCTGTCATCGGGGGCTGCGCAGGAGGAGCACTACGCACAGTTCTGTCTTTTACTGGCGGCAGCCCACGGTGGCTTTCTTGTCTGGAATTGGCCGCCTGCCAAGCTTTTCATGGGAGACGCGGGGAGCATCCCCACCGGTTTTTTGTTGGCAGCCCTGGCTATCCTCGGTGGCGTGCAGGGTCAACTCAACCCCTTGTGTTGGCTCATATTACTAGCCGTATTCGTCGCCGATGCCAGTTGGACGCTGATGTGGCGAATGCGCACCGGTCAAGCATTTACCCAGCCTCACAGGCTACACGCTTATCAACGGTTGAGTCGATATTGGGGGTCGCACCTGAAGGTCGATTTACTGTTGGTGGTGATAACGCTGGTATGGCTGTTGCCCTTCGCGTGGGCGGCACAGTTATGGCCTCAGTACAGCCCAATTTTGGTAATTTTGGCATACCTTCCCCTCCTTTGGGGCATAGCGGAGATTGGCCGGTTGGAGTAGTATTTGAACCTGTTGGGCGCGCCTGAACCTGCGCACACTGCGCCCGTATAAGCTACTGAGAATAGGAGGGGACTTGCTGAATCGTCCTGGCAGATTGTTATCTCGTTCTGTTTTCGGCTTAATTGCTGGTGGCCGGGAGATCCTCGAAAAAGTCATTGAGCTCCCGCGCAATATCAAACAGGCATGTCTGTTGTCCCTGGATATGGTGTACGTTGCCGTGGCGATGTGGTCGGCCGTTGCGCTGCGCTATGGCCATTTAGATTTTCATTTAGGCCCTGTTGAAATTGCCTGCGGCATTGCAACCATACTGGCCAGCGCATTGTTTTTCTTACGGTTGGGATTGTATCGAGCTGTCATCCGTTTCCTGGGTCATCAGGCGATATGGGCCATTCTTACTGCGGTGAGTTACTCAACGCTGATACTCGGCGCGACGGTTTTTTTCGCCCAGGCACAGGTACCCAGGTCCACACCCTTTATTTATTTTGCATTGCTGCTGCTCGGACTCGGTGGTACCCGTCTGGTGGTGCGGGCTTACTACCACGCGAGATTACGTTCTATGTCGGAGAATGTGATTATCTACGGCGCCGGTCAATCAGGCCGGCAATTGCTGCATGCCTTGCATCATGGTGATCAGCACCATCCGGTGGTATTTGTAGATGATGACCTCCATCTCCAGCGCTCAGTTATTAATGGCCTGCAGGTTGCCCGGCCTGAGGATATGGAGCAGTTGATCCTCCAGCATGATATTACTCAGGTACTGTTGGCCATTCCTTCGGCATCGCCAGAGCGGCGAAAGGAAATTATCAATTCTCTCGTTGGGTTTCCTGTACATGTGCGAACCGTTCCGACCATCAGTGAACTGTTAGCCGGTGAAGCCAGCGTTAACCAGATCAGGGATATTGACCTCGATGATCTTCTAGGCAGAGAACCGGTGCCGCCTCACCCTGAATTAATTGAGCGTTGTATCACCGATAAAGTGGTTATTGTGACCGGGGCGGGTGGTTCCATTGGTTCGGAACTGTGTCGCCAAATCATGTTGTCGGATCCCAAAGAATTAATTCTGCTGGACAACTCCGAGTTTGCCCTTTATAGCATCGAGCGAGAGCTGCGCGGTACCATGGTGGGGCTCGATTCAGAGGTAGAACTCATCGCACTGTTGGGGTCTGTGCAAGACCAAAACCGCCTCGAGAGTATTTACCGTACCTTTAAAGTTAATACGGTGTATCACGCAGCTGCGTACAAACATGTTCCACTCGTTGAGCACAACATCGCCGAGGGAGTTGCAAATAACGTATTTGGCACCTGGTATGCGGCTGAGGCCGCGCGCAAGTCTGGGGTGGAGACCTTCGTACTAGTATCCACCGACAAGGCAGTGAGACCCACGAATATCATGGGAGCCTCAAAACGCCTTGCTGAAATGATTTTACAAGGTTTGGCTGCAGGCGAGACCGCAACGCGATTTTGTATGGTGCGATTTGGAAATGTATTGGGCTCTTCCGGCTCCGTGGTGCCGCTTTTCTGGCAGCAAATAGAGAGTGGCGGCCCTGTCACCGTTACTCACCCTGATGTGTCCCGCTATTTCATGAGTATTCCCGAGGCAGCGCAATTGGTGCTGCAGGCGGGTGCCATGGGTACCGGAGGCGATGTTTTTGTGTTGGATATGGGAGAGCCGGTTCATATAGTGGATTTGGCAAAACGCATGATCAGATTAAGCGGACACGAGGCCAATCAGGACAAGCACTCTGAAGAGCACATTGACATCGAATTTATTGGATTGCGGCCAGGAGAAAAGTTACATGAGGAGCTGCTTTTGGGGACCAATGTTACCGGAACAGGGCATCCGATGATTATGCGTGCAGAAGAGGAATCCCTGCCGCTCAGTGAAATACAGCAATTGCTGGAAGATTTAACGCGTTATTGCGATGCTCTGGACTGCGAGAGTATCAGTGCGGTATTGAGTACCGTCGTGAGTGGTTTCGACGATCATCAGGTTCGCTACGACCACTTGTGGAACAAGCAGGCAGAGCAAAGCGCTGAGAAAGCCCAGGCTGTATCTAATGTCAAAGCGCTTTTTGCGGACAAAACCTAACCGCCTCAGCGACTAATGGCCCGTATGGTTTAGTTGTCTTTCTCGTCCACATCGAACTGGCCCGTCAGTCGACGTCGAATATGTGACCACGACATACCCGCGGCGAGCATGATGGACAGCACCAGTAGAATAACCCAGGACAGCGCGCCGGTTGAATCCAGGCTGAGCAGGCCGAGGTCGATCAATAGCCAAATGATGCAGGCAAACAGTGCCGTGCCGAGCGCGATTCCAGGTGTGCCAAGAGACATAAAGGTTGCTCGTAGAAAAACGATCCAGGCAATCAACAGCGCTACACCTGCCAGTGCCATCACCGGACCAATGTCTGTACCTGCACCCATGATCCAGTTTGCATAGGAATAACCTGTCGGGTTGTAAGTGCTAAAGACCAAGGCAATAGCGAACAACCACCGAACAAAGAAACTGCCGGTACTGAATTCATTAGCCACTGGGGTCGATCTCCTGTGTTGTGTTTTTATTTTACCGATATGATATGCCCAGTCCAAGCCCTTAGGCTAGCTTGGCTTTCGACTTTTTAGTTTTGGGACGGTTTTTCCGCATCCACTTTTTTACGCTCGTGAGAGACTTCATTTTGCCACCTTTGCTTGCCCTGTCGATGTTTTCGTTCACGAAGCGAGTCATGGCAGCTGTAACCTGTCGCGCCAGTGCGTTACCCTCGCTGGAGGTTCCCATAATCATCAAATGCGGATTGAGAGGGTCCAGCGGCATTTCTTCCTTTGCCCTTTTTAGTTTGATGTAACGGGTTGTTACGCCGACGGCGCCTGCTTTGTCCGCACCTTCTTTCTTTCTGCGATGGGTGATCAGATAGTTGTGTTCCTCCTGATGTCTTTTGGCGGAAACCAGAAAGTCGTCTTCGTGGACGATACTCAAGTACGGAATATCGTATGCCAGAATGATGTCAAGCGCTTTGAGATGGCGTTCCTGGTACATGACCGGCGCGTGCATGGCAGCGTTGATCTCCTTGCACAATCCGTAGAAGGAGGCAGTTTTCAATAGGCGATTACCGACCAATCTTAGGACGTAGGGGCTGTTTGCATTCAGTATTTTTTGCTGTACTTTTTTGTTGTTCAGTAACGAGCGTATCAGGCGGTTGAGACTGCCAACTAATGGCTCAGCGATAGGCGTTTGGAGAAAACGATCCAGCGTAGAAAGGTTGTTTTTCTGACTAACGGTTGCTTCTTTTGTCGCGATGAGCGCTTCGTTTTGTCGATGGTATACGCGGGAAAATCCAGAATAGTCTAGCGCCTCTTTTTTGCGATAATAGGATGCAACTGATTTTATATTCTCCCTGGTATGCAGGCCATCTGGCGGGGCCCAGGTTGCCAGGCTGATAATGCCGCTGGCGCGTAATGCGTCTACCAGCTTGCGATTACTTCCGCGCAGTTTTTCGTAAGGCGTGATGGGAGCGTCGTAGTTATCCATCAATGACAGGAGTAGGTGGTCTATAATCACGCCCGCGATAGAGTGCCCTGCGATAGGCACCGGGCGGCCTCGATTCCATATGTCCAACATTGCCTGCCGTAACACCCGCGCATAGTGAGGAAAAATATCGTCATTCTCCAGGGTCTTTGCATAGCTCCCCCTGTGCAGTGCGGACACAGTCCAGGCGCTGGGTAAGCGGACGAGGAAGTTGGTGAAGCTAAATAAGCCCATGAAGCCGTGAAGAAGTAGCATATGAGCACCATTTTGTTCTTCGCCCTCCCGTGTTTCTGCCTTGTTATATAGAATATTGCCCTGCTCTGAATATTTAAATTTTGTTTCTTCGAAGTGCAGCGATTTTTCATCGGCAAAGATGTACACCTTCTGCGCTATCTCGTAGGTTTCACGCAGCATGCGCAAGGGAGTTTCCATGACAGTTTGCTCAAAATCTGCAGACTCCGCCATTTCAAATCGGCCCAGTGCTCGCAGCTTCAAGTTTCCCGAGACAATCAGCGATATACGCTCCCCATTAATTAATACGCCTCGGTTGAGTGCTATCCGCAGTGCTTTTGGTCCACGTTTGAGAACCATGGCTCCAGGAACTTTTTTGCCTAATTCCCGCATGTAGGGTTCGAACGCGCCCAGGGTCCCGTTTTTACCGATGCCACTAATGATGTAGTGGAATTCCATCGTTGCCCCGAGCTTGTCCTCAATTTCTGTCTGGTAGCGCTGTGCCTCTGCGTGGGCACGTTTCAGGGCCAGTGGGCGATTCTTTGCTTGTAAGGCCAGCCCCACGTCGGTCATATTGATTGGATTAACGAGTGTAGTTACCAGGCGATCGATGATGTCATCCAGGTCTGCCGTAGAGTCGAGTTTTAATTCCTGGGCGAGGGCACGTACTCCTCTGGTCTTGACCAGTTTTTGTGCCAGCGGCACGATAAAGTTCTGCCGTAGCGATTGCTCGGGGCTTTCCCACTTGGGCTCACCGGAAGATTCTTCGAGAAAGAAAAAACGTACGTGGTTAATCCAGTCTATCTCGTCATAGAGCTCGGTTACCATGGTTTGATACTGGGCTTTTAGCGTGTTGCCTCCACCTACCGCGACAGTAAAGTGGTGGCATTTATAATGGGCCCACACCGCGAAGCGACCACTGTGCCACCACAATCGATATTTTTCAGCCATAACGGCGCTGGCGTGCCTGGCTGCAGCGGCCAAGTCGGCCGATATGCCGACATGAATCCCCGCTTCTTCTTGCACCAGTGCTTCCGGTGGTGCAAACGGCGCGATTCCCAGCTTACGGCGCACAGCTCGTGATTGGGATAGAACGTGATTTTTTAGATCGAAAGTGCCCACCAAATTGCCCCTGATAAAAACACCCGTGGATTTATTTTATTCTGCTGCTCGACTTGCGTGGCCATACGAACAGGTTTGCCTGGCGATTAGGCCAGATTAAATTAGAATTTACATACTAAAAGGGATGAGGTTTGGTCTTCTGACTCCTAGTGTGGGGCCTATGGATCAAATCATTGCGGTGTCATTGTCATTTCTGCTGGAACAGTTCCACAGGAATGCTACCGAAAACAGACAAATCAATAATTTGAGCGATGCCAGGGTGGCCTTGGCCTTCAAAATATGGAATCCAGTCTGGAGGTAGGGACGTGATGAGATAATAGCAATCTCAACGTACTCAGGGACTGCTTTTCAGTTTATATTCCGGTCAGAACGAGGAAAACTTTGTCTTTTGGCTTGTAGTCCGAGCTGCTGCTGGGGCCCTCTGGTGTTGGCTAATTTTCAGAGAGCAAATTGCAGCGTAACCGAAGGTTATCCAGCAGGGCTTCGAGCCTGCCCAGGCTCCCCAGACGTTCGGTAAATATGGCCTGTGCGTCTTCGTACAATTTCATATCCCAGTGATTTTTTTCACGAAATTCCAGAGTCAGGGTGGGCCCTAATTCCGCATAGACAGCGGCAACGCGGTGCTCAAGGAATTCATTTCGTCCTAAAGTTTCATTCTGCCGAATATACGACAGGTCTATCCCTGGAAAGTACTTATCAAGGTGCGCTTCCAGTAACAACATACTCTCGTCATAACGCTCTACGATGACCATTAATGGCATTTGAGTGAGGAGTGCTACGCTTTCCAAATATTCGGGTTCGCCTATCTCTGCTTCAAACGTGCCGGTGCAAAACCCGCAATGGAAATTGCGAATGGTAGAGCTCACCTCCGGCTGCATACGCCATTGAATATATTCAGAAAATGATAGCGCCTTTGCGTGAACGGCCCCGGGGGTGTCAGCATCCTGACGTCGCTCAAAATCATAAACCGAACGGGCCCGATCGATGGGATGACGTAACGCGATGATAGGGTGTATTTGAATCCCCGCGGAGTTTGGCAGCGGAAACCTCACGTGATGACTCGAAACGGCTGACAGATTTTTGTGGCTCTCAAGATAGGGCCCCAGATATGGGGCCCCCTGACACATATTGTCGTCATCCCGGTGATCTACAAAACTTGATCCAAACTGTCGCTGCAGGCTCCAATCCAGTGTGCTGCCGGCATTCTTGAAAAGGTGACAATGCACTATAACGGGACGAGTGGCAGCAGGCGTTGATGGCGTAGACTTTTTGCCTGTGAGAGCCTGTGCCAGTGCAGCGCGGATGGTGTCTGTACTGAATTGCTCCCTGATGATCTGGCGGCAATTGGTGGAAAGTTTTTGCCAGAGAAATTTATCCGTGTACAACTCAACAACCTTGTTCGCGAATTCAGTCTCGCTGTCTGATATAAGGGCGTTATGTCCGTCGGTGAGTTGCATACCTTCCGCACCGATTGTGGTGGTCACCACCGGCAGGCCATATGAAAAACTCTGGCCGATTTTCCCCTTTACGCCGGCTCCGTGAAGCAGCGGAGAGACGAAAACTCTGCTGCCATTAAAGGTGTCTGAGACGTCTTCTAGATACCCTGTAACGACGATAGCATCGGTCGTCAGTGCATTAAGTCTCGGGGTGGGGTCACTGCCGACAATGGTTAAGTGTATGTCGGGTATTTTCTTGCGGATTAGCGGCAGAACATATTCAATGAACCAGATTATTCCTTCTTCATTGGGCGGATGGGCAAACCCACCGATAAACATTAGACCGTGTCTTTCTTCGAATCCCGTGTCACAGGTTTCCAGTGAATGAATATTGGATACCACGGCAACCTTGTCGGAAAATTCCTCTGGGGCAAGAATTTCTTTTTCAGTGGGGCTGACGACGAACGTGGTGTCGCTTTCTTCCGCCAGGAAAAATTCGAGGTTCTTCCAGCGTTGGACCTCCAGCTCCAGTCGACGTTGCTCACGTACAAAATGCAGGTCGACCGTGTCAAAGATAGTCTGTGCCTGTGAGTACTGTTTAACCAGTTGCAGGTATTTTTGTGCGGTGGCGGGCCGAGACATTAGAACGGCATCGAGGTCCTGCCCATGCTCCCTTATAAAGTCCTCAAAGTTGAGTTCTCCATAATAGACTTCAATGCCGAGGTCCTGCAGCTTTCCGGTGTATTTGTTGTGGTAGGCCAGGTCATCAGGCCAGAAGGAGACCTTGTATCCCATTTCCTGCAGAATCTGAAGCATGCTCAACATCCGTTGTGAGCCGGAATCTCGATCATAGGTGGGGACGTAGTGATCAATGATGAGAATATGTCTGTTGCCAGCTCTTTCGCGGGCATGCAGGAGGCCTTCGGAGCTAAAGACATGATCCTTTTCCAGAACCGTTTGCCACTTTTTTACAAACTTGTGACGATTTATCTCCTGAAACCGTTTGTAACCTGAAGACGTCTCCTTCCCGGCTGAAGCCCCTCCGTAGTGGACAACGATCGCTCGGGGTTGGTAGATAACTTTGTGTTTCCTTGCTCGAACGGTGAAGCATAAATCGGTGTCCTCGTAATACGCCGGTGCGTAGCGCTGGTCAAAGCCACCAATTTCTTCCCATAGTTTGCGAGGAATCATCAAGCATGCGCCTGAACAGTAGTCGACAGCCCTTTGATAGGAGTATTGCGGAAGTTCTGGATCGTCTCCATGCCCGAAATTGCAGCCAGTGCCATCTCGCCAGATGATGCCGCCCGCTTCCTGAAGTGAGCCATCGGGATACACCAGTTTTGCACCGACTATGCCCGTAGAGGGGTCCGAAAAAGGCGCGATAAGCGCATCGAGCCAACCGTCTGTCACCTCGGTATCATTATTAAGCATTAATAGATATTTGCCCCGGGCACCTGTTGCCGCCTGATTGCATGCATTGACAAAAACTTCATTGGACGTATTCGTAATGACACGAATGCCCTTCATAGAGGCCAGCAGTTCGGGAGTGACATCCGTTGAATTATTGTCTACGACGATAAGCTCATAGCTACCGTGAGTGTGCTGGTGGAGGGACTGCAAACACTTTAAGGTAAAATGCCAGTTGTTGAACACTGGAATAACAATACTGACTGCGGGGTCGTCTGAGTGTGGGAATGCCAGAGGCTCCCAATTAGGAGCCGTGTCGACAATACTATCTGCCGAGCTGTTTATGTCTGTTGACGAATCTTGAGTTTCTTTGGCAGGCGGGAGCGTTGGTTGTGGTGTATTGTTCGACGGGGCTGCCGGTGGTTTGCTCGCACTGCCGGCTATGATGTTTTTAATCTGTTGCAGGCCACGTCGCAGAGCTGTCCCTTCCGGGAATAGTTTCTCTACAGTTTCCTGATATTTCTTATAGACGCGCCAGGGAGGGCTGCCGACGAATTCATCGATCGTTTGAACCAGTTGGCCCACCTGGTTTTCCAGCGCGGGTCGCTCCCGATTATGGAAATCGGTGAGGAAACGCGTATTGGCGATATATCGGTACTCCCGGTATATCTTGTCTCTTTCAAACTCTGATTTGATGTGCTTCAGTTCTTGCTCATACCAGGCAGGTTCGAGTCGCTGCTCCAGCGAAGCTTTTCCCCCGACAACATCCGGGTTGTAAAATAGGGCCTGGCTGCTTTCAAACTGCCGAGTAAGTTTGTCCAGTTCGTCATAATCTATCTTCGTCGCACTGTCCTGCGTCGAGATTTTGCAGAGCAATCGATAATAGTCGACAACAACTTTCGGACAATTCGCATCGAGCTCACCTTCGGATACCTCGTGGTGACGCATATTCTGATCTAGAAACTGTGATAGTTCTTTCGAATTTCCAGCAGAAAACCGGGGGCTTTCCAGGCAGGCACTCTTAAACACTTGCTCGATGCTTTGCTGTGTCTGAGCAAAAAGGGATTCGAACTTAACGAAACCGCGTGGTAAATGCCGAGTACTGCGCTCAGCGTCGATCATGTGCTGCATCCACAGAATCAATGATTTCTCAGTAGAGAAGCTGTTCCGGCGATTTAGTGAGTCAGCGATTTCCAATGGGTTGCGAATCAATAGAGCGATATGTGGTGTGATATTTTCAGATTTAAATAGCGGCAACCACAGTGGTAGCAATTTGCAAAGACGGGGATCCTTTAGCGCAGACAATTGGCCGTCGACAATTTCGGTACGTAGAAAAGAACGAATATCTTCTAGCAGCTGGCTTCCCTCGAATCGGTTGCGCCAATCGGTCGGGAATGGAAAGGTATCGTCCCAGGATGTGTTAAGCGTTTCAAGAACGCAATCATTGGCCAGCACTACGTATTTGTTTTCGAAGAATCCCTTGGGATTATCGGGTTGTGTTTCCAGCATTTGGGTGCCGAGACTAACCCCCAACAGATTTAGAATGCCGGTGAACGCGGATGTGCCGCTGCGATGCATTCCCAAGACTACAAGACAGTTCTTCATAGATTCAACGTGATGTGGTTTCGGGCTTATTGGTGTTTGACTTTATGGATGGCTAGCCCAGATTTTGCAGAATAAAATACTACAGCAAAAACTCTGTGTGGAGTTGCTGTTGAGTAGGATATTTTGCAACAAAGTGTCGATTGGTGCCCATAATGGCATTCAGCCGGTAGATGTGGCGCTTTGCCGGCTGTTGGATACTCTCAATACCTCAAGGAGTGCTTGTGGCGCTGGGGTCAGACGGCGATCTTGCCAGGCCATAGGGGGGGGAGAGTTTCGATCACGGCCCCGGCCGGAAGGCCAGGTTTTTGGGGAAAGGAGGTCAGCGAGGTACTACCTTGAGCGCGCCTTTAAGCACGTGTAGCTGGCCAAGCGGTAGCCTGGTCAGGTTGTTGCCGGCGTTGCTGGCCCGGATCCTAGGCCAGGGTCGGTAGACCGAATTCTGTTTGTAGGCCTCTTCAGAAATCTCGATAACCATGGGTTTGAATTCTATCGTCATCACGTCGTCCTCCACTGCATGCTATCAGTCATGCCAATCCATAAACCTGGACGGCTACCCCCGGGTGGTTGATTGTTGTCTCACGCCTACCCGTGTCCTGAGAGTAGGCCAATCGGTGGTGAGGGGAATAACCCGAGGGTACCCAAATGAGGTAATCGAGCTATCGGGATTGTGATGCTACGGAGGTGTTGTCAGGCCTGCAATTAGCGTCATGAGATCGTGGCTAGGCCCCGGACAATGCCAGTGCGTTCACAGATCTGGTTTTGCATGCGTCATACTCTTGCCATTGGCTACCTGCAGGCTATCAGCCCTGACTATTGGATGTATCGACTGCTACTGTAAACTCAAAATCGGGTAACTAGAAACGGGTTCGCATTCAACGTGAGTGAGGTTTCAGCAGGTACGTGTACCTCCTCTGGGGTGTGTTGTGCGTATTTAGTAGTGAGACCCGGGTGTCGCCCTCTTGGGTAACTACGCCGAATGTGTCAGAAAATCTTACAAATTGGGAGATATAGGCCTCGGTTAGTTCTCAGATCAACAGCAGATAAAGTTGTTTAATGGAAGCAAGTCGTTGAATTATATGGAAAATAAAGACCACGATGGGTTGGTGATGAAGGGGTGGCATGTATATTGCATTATTACTGTTAAATGGTACGATCCATTGCAGGGTGTATGATTCACGTAGGGGTGTAAGAAACCATGAATACTAAATTTATCGCTGGAATTTTGTTTGCCGGGTGTTTGAATGCCGGGCACGCGAGCGCCTATATCATCGATGGCGTTTATGGTGATCTAAGTGGTAACGGCAGAATAGATTTTGATAGTCTCACCACTGGAGGTCCCGCTACCAACTATGACGGCATCATTGACTTGGACGGCGCTTCATTCGCGGAGCATTTTTCGGGGCAGATTCTTGGTATGTCGGGCATGTCCGATGTGCTTAGCGGCATCCCAACTGGCTCCCTGACCTTAACTTCTGGTTTACCGGGTGCAAACCTGGCTGCCATCGACGACCCTCAGTGGGGAGATGTTCTCGTTGGTTTGGGGTTTTTAGGGTTCGACTTTGGTGAGGTCGCGTATGGAGAGGGTGCAGTTGCGATATTGTTTGACAACGAGCAAGGAGAATTCGGCTTTGAGTATGTTGGCGGTGACCTAGGTTTGGCGGTGGTTGAATTTTGGGGTAGCGATGGTTCACTACTTGGCACTTTCAACAATCTCGCTGTACCTCTTGATTTGGCCATCGGTTTTCAAAGTTTGGATGACAACGGCGCCCTCGTTAACAATATCTCCGGTGTATCAATCTACAACACTGACAAAGGTGGAATTGGCTTCGATAACATAATTTTCAATATTCCTGGGAACACCGTTTCAGCGCCCGGCACGATCCTACTGTTTGGGCTTGGACTCATTGGACTTGGATGTGCGAAGCGCAAGAACGCGTAAAGAACCCCTTTTGTGAATTAACAGGCCCGCTCCGCGCGGGCTTTTTATTGCCTGCATATTGGTGAAAGTAAGCAGGCTCTAAGAGGCCGCCGGTTTACTGATAGTCTAATCCGGGTGTGCACTATGCAGCCATTGCTTTTAGCTTTCAGCTTTCAGGGCAAAAATGTCTGACTGCCTTTTCTGCACGATGGATAGTTCCAGAATAATAGAACCCAACGATCTTGCGTATGCTCTCCGTGATCGCTTTCCTGTTACCGAGGTCCATACTTTGATCATTCCCAATCGTCCTGTGGAGGACTACTTCGGTCTGTCCTAGGATGAATTACTGGACTGTGATGCGCTGCTGAAGTCACTGAAAGAAAAATCTAGTAGGATGACCTTAGGGATTGCCTTAGTGTTGAATAGATATGGGCTACTATGGAGCAGCAGCAGGCTGAGATTGCTGTTGGCGGGTCTTTACCGCGATCTACTAGTGCCAGCGGCCAGTTGTCGATAGCACTTTGTGGGAGGAGGGGATGTTACCTATACTCTTACGTAATCAAAATTATGTGTCCAATACCTGTCTGACTTTCGTTGACAACTCGACAAGGTTGAATGGCTTTGCAAGGAATGCGTCACAACCCTTTACTAAAATCTCTGCCATTTGATCTTTTGCACTGAAGCCGGACGAGATGATTACTTTCAAGTCCTTGGATATTTTCTTCAATTCGGTAAAAGCTTCAACTCCGTCCATTCCCGGCATGAGCATATCGAGTACCACCAGCTCGATAGATGGATTCTCGTGTAATATCGTAAGAGCTTTCTCTCCACCTTCTGCGCTGAAGACACCGTACCCCAACATCTCAAGCATACTTGAGATGACGTCCAGTATTCTCTGCTCATCATCAACAACAAGTATAGATTCCGTTCCCGTCTGTGGCTTAGTCGATGGGACGGTTGCTGATTGGATTGGTTTCGACGAGGACGGCAAATATATTTCGAATGTCGATCCTTCTGACAATACACTGGATACGGCGATAAAGCCTCGGTGATTCTTGATGATACTGTAAGCTGAAGCCAGTCCCAATCCTGCACCTTTACCTACCTCGTTGGTGGTAAAAAAAGGATCGAAGATCTTCTCCATCGTTGCTGCATCCATTCCGGTTCCGCTATCCTGCACAGCAACTTTAATATACTGGCCTGCATCAACCTGATGGCTAAGCCCCTGCTCTTCGGTCAGTTCAACACAATCCGTAGTTAGTGTCAGGTTTCTGGCATTTGACATGGCATTCCAGGCATTCAGAAACAAATTCAGCAGCACCTGCCTTATCTGGTCTAAATCCACATCTACCGATGGCAAGCCAAGCTTATAGTCTTCTTTTACGCTGATACCGCTATGGGTACGCCTGAAGAATTCCACCTGTTCAACAACTAGTTGATTCATATCAGCGGCAGCCGTCTCGTAACTGCCATCTCGCGCTAAGCCCAACAGTTGTGCTGTCAGTTGGGAGGCGCTGGTGACTAACTGCTCAATTTTCTGAACATGGGTTAGGCTCAAACTGGAGTCTTGAATGTCGCGCTCAACGAGTGACAAATTGCCCTGGATGCCCATCAACATATTATTGAAATCATGGGCGACACCGCCTGCCAGAGTGCCTATCGAATCGAGCCTTTGGGCTCGATACAATTTAACTTCCATTTCAAGTTTCTCTTCCTGTGCTTGTCTTAACTCCTTGATGTCTCGGGAGAGTGATAGACTAAACAATCGGTCTCCGATGGAAAAAATAGAAACTGATATCAACGAGACAGACACAGACCCATCTTTATTTCGAAATTGAGCTTCAAAATTTAGTGCTACACCGTTCTTAACAATGTCTAACCTCAGTTTTTCTTCTTCTCCTGGGATCAGCCAAAGTTCCAGTTCGCTAGGGCTTTGGCCAACCGCTTCCTCCCGACTCCAACCCGTCGCCTGACAGAAGGTGTTATTGACATCGACGTACTTGCCGGTTTCAATGTCGATAATGCAAACCGCTTCCGGACTGGCCTCAAATACTGCCCTAAACAGGCTTTCGTTCCATTTCAATGACGCTTGTATCTTGTTTCGCTCGCTGACATCTCTGTTTACTCCCATTAAACCAAGGAACGTATCGTCTTCGGCCAGGAGCAAGCTCATACGCACTTCTGTGCAAATCAAATCCCTTTCGCTATTAACCAGTTGGGCTTCCCTTTCCGGAAATTCTATTCGCTTGAGGGCTTCTACATCTCCAGCGCTCACAAAACCATCAATTTTTTTGAGCAGAAATAGGATTTCAGCTCGATCCTCACTTCGATCATTGGTTAGCAGATGCTGGCCCACTACCAGCTCTTGAGAAAACCCAAGCATGGTTTCGACCACCGGGCTCACATAAGATAAATTGTGATCCTTATCGGTAATCCAGATCATATCTTTGGAATTTTTGGTCACCTGTTCGTTACGGACCGTCACTTCAGCAACTTGAGCCTCAAGGCTTCTGATTCGTGCCAGTAATTCCTCAGTCTGTGCACCGTCAGTCATAAATCGACACCGCATAGTGATTGCAACTCATATATTAGAACAAACTGCGCGAAACGTCTTGTGGCCGGCTTTTGCCACGATCGACCACTGTCGGCGGAGGTACTGACAAGTTAACTTGAGGTCATGGGCTGAGCCGACACAATTCGGCCCTTGGTGCTGGCAATCGAGCCGGCAGCTCCCACTTTAGGTTTTTCATTGGGTCCAGTTAATTCTAAAACTCCACTTTTCGAGCGAAACTAAGTTAACTTGTAAGTACCGTACAAGGCGTTACGGGCAAAGGCGGAATTGAATCTGCCCGTGGTGTTTCTAGATAGCGCATTGGTTCCAAAACCCGTGTTGTTAGTGCCGGTAGTATTGAAATAGAGCGACTTGTAGCCAAAGGCAGCGTTGTTCTCGCCGGTGGTGTTGGAATACAGCGCACTGTTGCCGTTTGCCGTGTTGTTCTTGCCGGTGGTGTTTTTATATAGCGCCTTGCAACCGATACCGTTGTTCGCGAAGCCGGTCTCATTGTAGTAAAGCGCATAGCCGCCCGCTGCAGTATTGTTTTGCCCAGTGGTGTTCCAACGGAGCGAATAAGCGCCGCTGGCGGTGTTTCTGGAACCGGTTACATTTTTACTTAGCGACTCCATAGCCTGCGGCGATATTTTCTTCACCGACAGTGTGCTGGGTGAGCGCATAAGCCCCAGTGGCCATGTTGTTTGAGCCACTAGTATTGAAGAACAACGCTGACTGACCATTGGCCACGTTCTCGTCGCCTGATGTATTGGAATATAGCGCACCGGCTCCATTCGCCGTGTTGTTATAACCGGTCAGGTTTTTGCGAAGCGCGTCACGGCCCGTGGCCGTGTTGTCGTGGCCATTTGTGTTGTTTCGAAGAGCGGCATGGCCAAAGGCAGAGTTGTTATTACCTGTGTTAGAGTCCAATGCAAGCACACCGAAACTAGTGCTCTGAGTTTGAGCCAGCGCTGCTCCTTGATGCATTCCTGCTGTCGCCGCCAAGATGACCGCGGACCCCATTATTTTTATTCTCATTACGCAACCCCTGTTCTCTGATTTTGTCAAAGCAGGATCTTACACCGAGCAAGACGGCAACGGGAAAGCACACCAAAAGCAAAGACTGATGCTCTATAACGTTATAGACAAAGTCTAGGCAGGCGTCCGCTTTGGGGTGTCCAAGAGAGAACTAAATGGACGTTAGAAGCACAGGTTTAATTTGGTCAACAAAGAAACCCTCCCAGCATCCATTGTCATTCCCATTCAGAGAATGAAAATCTACTGGTACACAGCGCGTTACACAGCTAGGAATCCAGGACAATAAAAAAGGGCTGCATCACTGCAACCCCTTGATACTTAGAGTTTATATGGCTCCGCCTGCTGGGCTCGAACCAGCGACCCATTGATTAACAGTCAATTGCTCTACCAACTGAGCTAAGGCGGAATTGCATTAACCAGAGGTCGCGTATAGTAATGATGGACACAGTTGCGGTCAACCGCTAATTCGGGAATCTAGTGCGCCGTGGAATACAAGCTGCAATTCAAAGCTATGTAGATGATAATTCACGCCCAATTCTACCCAGACGAGGCGGATAAATCTGTGTCTAAACCCTTCAAGGTTAAATCCTCTTTTGAGCCCGCCGGAGATCAGCCTGAGGCTATCAGGCAGTTGGTTGAGGGCGCACGCGCAGGCCTTGCTGCGCAGACCTTGTTGGGGGTTACTGGCTCCGGCAAGACCTTCACCATGGCGCACGTGGTGGAGCAGTTGCAGCGCCCAACCATTGTGATGGCCCACAACAAGACGCTGGCTGCGCAACTCTACGGCGAGTTTAAGGAGTTCTTTCCCAACAACGCCATTGAGTATTTTGTCTCATATTACGACTATTACCAACCTGAGGCGTATGTGCCTTCCTCAGATACTTTTATAGAGAAGGATGCTTCGGTTAACGAGCATATAGAACAGATGCGTTTGTCGGCGACCAAGGCGCTGTTGGAGCGTCGTGATTGCCTGGTGGTGGCTACTGTCTCCGCGATTTATGGCCTGGGAGACCCCCAATCCTATTTCAAAATGGTGATTCACCTGTCGCGCGGCGAAATGGTTGATCACCGCGACCTCCTGCGCCAGTTGGCGGATTTACAATACACGCGCAACGATGTGGATTTTCGCCGCGGCACCTATCGAGTTCGCGGGGACGTGATAGATGTGTTTCCCGCGGATTCCGAGCGCGATGCCGTGAGAATCGAGCTCTTTGATCAGGAAGTTGAGAACATTTGCTGGTTTGATCCACTGACGGGGGCTGTTGAGAGGAAGGTTCCCCGGGTGACCATTTATCCCAAGTCGCATTATGTCACCCCTCGCGATGTTATGTTGGGAGCTGTGGGCCACATCGAAGCCGAGCTGGCTGAGAGGCTTCCGCAGCTGAAAGAAAATGACAAGCTGGTTGAAGCCCAGCGACTCGAACAGCGTACCCGCTACGATGTTGAGATGATTCGTGAATTGGGTTACTGCACCGGTATTGAGAACTACTCTCGCTATCTTTCTGGGCGGGCACCGGGGGAGCCGCCACCTACACTGTTTGAATACTTACCGGACAATGCTCTGGTTATCGTAGACGAGTCCCACGCCAGCATTCCGCAGATCGGCGCGATGTATAAAGGTGATCGCTCGCGTAAAGAAACGTTGGTTGAATATGGTTTTCGCCTTCCATCGGCGCTCGACAATCGACCGTTACGCTTTGAGGAGTGGGAGCAACTGGTGCCTCAGCTTGTGTTTGTATCAGCAACGCCGGGGAATTATGAAGCTGAGCATGCAGGTAGGACGGTAGAGCTGCTAGTGCGCCCAACGGGCTTGGTAGATCCACCTGTAGAGATTCGGCCCGCGGTCACGCAGGTGGATGATCTGCTGGGTGAGATACGTCTCGTTGTTGAACGCGGCGAGAGAGTATTGGTAACGACGCTTACCAAGCGTATGTCGGAAGACCTGACTGAATACCTGGATGAAAATGGTGTTCGAGTGCGCTACCTGCATTCTGATATCGAGACGGTGGAGCGTGTGGAAATAATTCGAGATTTGCGTCTGGGAAAGTTCGATGTAGTGGTAGGGATCAATCTTTTGCGCGAGGGTCTGGATATGCCTGAGGTATCGCTGGTGGCCATTCTGGATGCGGACAAGGAAGGGTTTCTTCGTTCCGAACGATCGCTCATTCAAACCATGGGACGCGCAGCGCGTAATCTTAATGGCCGGGCAATTCTCTACGCTGACAGGATGACCGGCTCAATGGAGCGCGCCATAGCAGAGACTGATCGTCGGCGGGAGCGACAGACCGCACACAACAAAGCTCACAACATTACACCTCGGGGAGTTCAGAAGTCGGTTCAGGATATTATGGAAGGCGCGCGACGTATGCCCACTCGCGGAAAATCCAAAGCCGAGAAAATTGCGGAGAGTCAGGAAAATTATATCGCGGATATAGCCAAGCTATCGCCCGCTGCGCTGGCGCGTAAGTTGAAACAGATGGAAGCCAAGATGATCGAACATGCCAAGAACCTGGAGTTTGAGGACGCGGCCGCTCTGCGTGACCAGGTGACTGAAATTAAGCAACGGGCCTTTGTTAGTTAGGGCCCAGCATTGCAAGGTATCAAACCAGAGAAGGACGCGTTAAGCTAAAGATGTCTCGGTTGAACGGCAGGTGCACCTCTTTAATGGCCAGGTTGGCGTGGAATCGTTCGTGTTGGCACTTCGGCGACAATGACAATCGCGCTTGGCAGAGCACGAGCGGTCTTGTTTGGGCCGGGAGAGTGACTTATTCTTAAGCGCACCATGCCAACGGGAGCCAAGCCAATTGTTTGTGTTAGGTAATTCAAAATGGTGGCTGCGCGAGCACGGCAGTCTCTGGCAGGAATGGGCAGTTGTTTTACCCGGCGGCTATACAGTGGTCTACGATGGACTTGGCAAGACTGTTCGCAGGGGTTCCTATGGCTCCAAATGGAAGGCGGCCACGGCGTTGCGGGTCAAAGGCTTTCGGCGTATCAAGCGCAGGGAATTGGACGATACTCCCCCTCCTGATCTGGGCTAGGGCGCTGTGATTCTAGCGCTTGCATGTGCCTCGCCCGCTCGACTGTAATCTCTGCCGCGGTAGCCGCAGTCCTGGCCGTAGGCAAGCTCTATAGCATTTTGCCTCCCAATCGGGCATTATCTGCGCCCCGTAAACGGGGCTTCGCCCGATGAGGCCAGCTGCAATACGCACATTGCTGGTTGGCCCCAAAAGGATATAAAATTCAATAGGTTAATGATCTTCAAGTGGCCTTTAGTAGGGGCCACCACTGACAATTGGAACACCCATGCCTGTAATTACACTGCCTGATGGCAGCCAACGTCCATTCGATCAACCGATCTCAATTCATGATATTGCTGCCGACATTGGCGCCGGACTGGCAAAAGCTGCGCTGGGCGGTGTTATCGATGGACGGGAAGTGGATACCTCTTATATCGTCGAGAGTGACGCCACTGTGGCCATTATCACCGACAGGGACGATGCCGGTCTGGAGATCATTCGTCATTCCACTGCCCACCTTCTGGCGATGGCGACCCAGGAATTATTCCCGGGAGCACAGGTTACCATCGGTCCGGTGATCGAGGATGGCTTCTTCTACGACTTTGCCACCGGACATAATTTTACGCCCCAGGACCTGCAAAAGATCGAAAAGCGGATGGAAGAGCTGGTATCTGAAGATATCACCGTGCAGCGAGTGGTCATGAGTCGCGAAAAGGCGATCGATACGTTTCGCAACCTTGGCGAGAACTACAAGGTTCAGATCATTGAGGCGCTCCCCGAAGGAGAGGAAATCTCGCTCTACACCCAAGGGGCCTGGGGAGATTTGTGTCGCGGCCCGCACGTGCCGAGCACGGGCAAATTAAAAGCATTCAAGTTGACCAAAGTTGCAGGCGCTTACTGGCGCGGCGATTCCAAAAATGAGATGTTGCAGCGAATCTACGGCACCGCATGGGCAAACAAAAAGCAGCTCAAGCAGTATCTCAGGCGCATCGAAGAAGCAGAGAAACGTGATCATCGGAAGATAGCCAAAAAGCTGGGTTTGTTTCATACCCAGGAAGAGGCACCCGGCATGGTGTTCTGGCATCCGGCTGGGTGGAGCATCTACCAGACCATTGAGCAGTACATGCGCAAAGTACAGAACGAGAATGGCTACCAGGAAATAAAAACACCGCAACTGGTGGATTTTTCACTCTGGGAAAAGTCTGGTCATGCGGATAAATTTGGCGATGATATGTTCACGCTTAAGTCCGATGATCGTGATTTCGCGATCAAGCCAATGAATTGCCCTTGCCATGTTCAGGTGTTTAACCAGGGTCTAAAGTCCTATCGTGATCTGCCCCTGCGCTTGGCCGAATTTGGATCATGTCATCGCAATGAGCCCTCTGGCTCGTTGCACGGGATCATGCGAGTGCGCGGGTTTGTGCAAGACGACGCCCATATTTTTTGCACGGAGGAACAGATTCAACCCGAAGTGTCAGCCTTCATAGATTTGCTCCATGCTGTCTATGAGGACTTCGGGTTTACCGAGGTGATCTATCGATTGTCCACCCGACCAGCGCAGCGAGTAGGGACGGATGCAGACTGGGATCGGTCGGAAAAAGCGTTGGCCGATGCTCTCGATGCCCAAAATCTTCCGTGGCAGGAGCTGCCCGGGGAGGGGGCATTCTACGGACCCAAAATCGAGTTTTCCCTGAAAGATTGTATTGGACGAGTCTGGCAACTGGGTACCATTCAGGTGGATTTTTCCACGCCAGGTCGGTTGGATGCGCAGTACGTCTCCGAAGATGGAAGCCGTCAGGTGCCCGTGCTGTTGCACCGGGCTGTGCTGGGATCTTTTGAGCGTTTTATCGGAATTCTCATCGAACACTACGAGGGGATTTTTCCCAGTTGGCTCGCTCCCACACAGGTGGCAATACTCAATATCACGGACAAACAGTCTGAATATGCCCGAAATGTGGAAGATTCCTTGAAAAACAGGGGCTTTCGGGTGTTTTCGGACTTGAGAAATGAAAAAATCGGCTTTAAAATCCGCGAGCACACAATTCAGAAGATTCCCTACCTGTTAGTGGTAGGTGGTAAAGAAGTCGAATCACAGACTGTGGCCGTGCGTGCCCGTCGTGGTGAGGACCTGGGGTCTATGGATCTCGACGCGTTTATAACGCACCTCACTGATGACGTTGCATGTCGCGGCCGCATCGTATTGGAGAATTAGTATTAAGAAAGATAGCGGCAAAGGTGCCAGCAAGAAGGCGCTCATTAATGACCAAATCACGGCGGACCCGGTTCGTCTGGTTGGAGCCGAAGGCGAACAAGTAGGAATCGTGTCTCTTGCAGAGGCACTGGCGGCGGCAGAGGCGGCAACCATGGATTTGGTGCTCATAGCCGATTCCGAGCCAGCAGTTTGTAAATTGATGGATTACGGCAAGTACGTATTCGAAATCAAAAAGCAGAAATCTGCTCAGAAGAAAAAGCAGAAGCGAACACAAGTTAAAGAAATGAAGTTTCGTCCAGGGACGGAGGAAGGAGATTATCAGGTAAAACTACGCAACCTGACACGTTTCCTTGAAAATGGCGATAAGGCCAAAGTCACGCTGCGATATCGCGGACGTGAAATGGCGCATCAGGAAATCGGCATGGAGCTACTCAAGCGAGTAGAAGCTGATCTGGTCGAATTGGGTTCCGTCGAGCAATTTCCGAAAATGGAAGGTCGACAGCTCACAATGGTTATCGCACCCAAGAAGAAGAACTAGCGGCCTGTGAATGCCCTCGTTTCTTCAAATATGAACTTTCAAATGCGGAGTATTTGATTATGCCTAAAGCAAAAATTCACAGC
This sequence comes from Halioglobus sp., assembly GCA_028825045.1. GTDB lineage: Bacteria > Pseudomonadota > Gammaproteobacteria > Pseudomonadales > Halieaceae > Marimicrobium. The sequence goes on along the minus strand of JAPKAY010000016.1, from coordinate 1,948 downwards.
GGGGCTGCCAAGCGGTTTAAAAAAACTGCCGGTGGATACAAGCGCAAGAGCGCCCACAAGAGTCATATCCTGACCAAGATGACGACCAAGCGTAAGCGTCAGCTGCGCGGTACCTCTATGATTCATAAGAGCGATGAAGTTCTTATCAATCGTATGTTGCGTGCCAAGTAACCGGTCTGTCGGATAACTAAGGAGAAGACTTATGCCCCGTGTAAAACGTGGTGTGGTGGCTCATCGCCGTCACAAGAAAGTATTGAAGCAGGCCAAGGGCTACTATGGTGCCCGCAGCCGTATTTTTCGGGTTGCCAAGCAGGCTGTTACCAAGGCTGGCCAGTATGCCTACCGTGATCGTCGTCAACGTAAGCGTCAGTTTCGCGCGTTGTGGATTACGCGTATCAACGCCCAGTCGCGTGCTAACGGTTTGAGCTATAGCCGCTTGATCAATGGCCTGAAAAAGGCTGGCATTGGCTTGGACCGTCGAGTATTGGCGGATCTAGCCGTGCATGATAAACCTGCTTTTACAGCGATCGTGGAGCAAGCGAAGGCCGCTTTGGTCTAAGCCCACCCCGCCGCTTCGGCGGTTCGCTGGCTGTATGTGTTACATCAAGGGAAAGGGCGGTGCTCTTTCCCTTTTTTGTTGGCGGGATATTGTGCTTTCTGCCGCCGCTCAGAGAGTGCGAGAGGGCTATCATTGGTGCGGTAAAATGCTTTACGCGATATCTTGAACATGGTGTATTGGAAGTGGCAGGGTATACCCTGATGCGGGAACAGTGCACATACAGACGAATTGCCCGACCTAGAACTAGAGAAAGTGCAAATGGAAAACCTAGAACCACTCGCCAATGAGGCCAAGGCAGCCGTAGCAGCAGCGCAGGACGGCGCCACGCTGGAACAACTGCGTGTTGATTATCTCGGCAAGAAAGGCCAGATCACCGGTCTTTTGAAAGGCCTGGGGAAATTGTCCGCTGAAGAGCGTCCCAAAGCTGGCGCGCTTATCAACGTGGTCAAACAGGACTTACAGGCTCTGATCGGTGCACGCAAAACTGAGCTCGAAGGAGTTGCAGTAGAAGCGAAACTCGCGCAGGAAAAAATCGATATTACGTTGCCGGGACGCGGTCAATCAACCGGCGGGATTCATCCAGTAACACGCACTATTGAGCGTATGGAAGATTTCTTTGCCGCTATCGGTTTTGAAGTGGTGGAAGGCCCGGAGATTGAAGACGACTACCATAACTTCGAGGCGCTCAATATCCCGGCGCATCACCCGGCCAGAGCCATGCACGATACTTTCTACGTGGATGAACACACAGTCCTTCGTACCCATACATCGCCTGTGCAAGTGAGGGTGATGGAGAGTCAGGCGCCGCCTTTACGTATCATTTGCCCTGGCCGTGTTTATCGTTGTGATTCCGATCTTACCCATACCCCTATGTTTCACCAGGTAGAGGGCCTTTTGATTGATGAGCATTCCAGTTTTTCCGATCTCAAAGGGTTGATTGAAGATTTTCTGCGCGTATTTTTTGAAAGAGAGTTGGCGGTTCGGTTCCGGCCTTCCTATTTCCCTTTTACTGAACCGTCCGCCGAAGTTGATATCCAGTGCGTCAATTGCGGTGGGAAGGGCTGTCGTGTTTGCAGTCATACCGGCTGGCTGGAAGTAATGGGCTGCGGCATGGTGCACCCCAAGGTTTTCGAGTTTTCCGGGATCGATACCGAGAAGTACTCGGGTTTTGCGTTCGGTATGGGAGTGGAGCGTCTTGCCATGTTGCGTTACGGAGTGAACGACTTGCGGCTGTTCTTTGATAACGACCTGCGTTTTCTTGAACAGTTTTAAAGGGAGAAATAGAAAGTGAAAATCAGCGAACAATGGTTGCGCGAATGGGTTTCGCCGGACCTGGATACTGAGGCTCTAGCGCACCAGATCACTATGGCCGGCCTGGAGGTTGACGCG
>JAPKAY010000057.1 GCA_028825045.1 Halioglobus sp. | reverse complement strand
GCGTAGGCGCTGAAAGTCCCTAACGCAAAATTCAACTGCTGTTTCTGGCGGCCTACAAAGTCGTATGAGTGATTTAGTAGATGCGCCTTGATACTTTTCCCCGCCGCCTTGGGGACATGCACAAAGAGATAACTGTATTGCTGATTGAGTATGGTCATTCGTTATCAGAATCAGGTTTTGAGAGTATAACGGCCCATAACACCCGAGATGCGACGCAACAACCACTTCGGTGTTGCTCTTCCTGTTATCGTCGCAGCCAAATTCACTGCTCCGGGTACGCAAATTGCATCGCCCTTAATGCAAGCGCGATAACCCTGAGCTGCGACGTCTTCAACGTCACCGATAATAAATTCGGGAATTTTTAGTCCGCTACTTTTCTCTTTCACATTCGCAACCATATTGGTCGCGGTAATGCCCGGACACAACGCAGTAACGGTAACGCCTGTTCCCGTTAGCTCTTCCGCAAGTGATTCTGACAGCGACAGCACGTACGCCTTGGTCGCAGCGTATGTGGCCAAACTCGGTACCGGCTGAAAGGCCGCTATAGAAGCTACATTGAGGATACGACCCTTACCACGCTTCACCATTGGGGGAAGAAACTGACTCAACATGCTGGTCAAACCACTGATGTTCAGGTCGATCAGGCCCTGGTGAGCGTTGCCACTTAATTCAACAAAACTCCCGTGCTCGAGGACACCAGCGCAATTAACCAGAATATCTACCTGAACTTCGATCTTAACCAATGTTGTAACAAGTTTTTTGGCGGCACCGCGACGAGACAAATCTGCCGGCTCAACTAAAATTTCTATTTTGTAATCCGTCGCAAGTCGCTGCTTTAGAGCCAAAAGCTTGTCTTCACTACGTGCCACTAGCACGAGATCGTAACCATCGCGGGCAAAGTTCTCTGCCAGCGCTTCACCGATACCTGAGGAGGCGCCTGTTATCAGGACTGTATCTGTATTCATGAGCAGAACTCCAGATTGCATACGGTGTATGCCAGGAAAGTGGCCGGTACCTGCGAATAACTTTTAGATGGTTGATAGTTTAGCGCATCGGGGGTCTAGTGCAGAGCTTATTTCGAAACTTTACTCACAGCGCACGCTTAGCTGGATAACACCGATACGCACGCGAAGTATCAGCTACAAGCGAACCACTGCGTACTAGATGCCAATGTCAGTCATCGTAAAGAGGCTTGGAAAGTTTGGTCCAATCTGTAATGCCATCGTTCGGCAGGATTTCAAATGCCGGCAAGCCCAGCTCTTCAAATCGCGGACGAATCTTCTGGGTCAATAATCCAATGCGCTTAAGGTTGAGGATATCCCTATCGTCGCGTTACTCACGCCACCCACCAGGGCACCACCTGAAACATTACCGCTTTTCGCTGGGAAGGGCGCGCGGCAACAGAACCCCGTTCAACAGCATTCGATCCGAAAAGGTCTTTTTGGGCCAGCCGCAAGTATTTGTTTTTGGTAGGCTAATTGGTAGGACCAGGCGGATTCGAACCGCCGACCTCTACCATGTCAAGGTAGCGCTCTAACCAACTGAGCTATGGTCCTGTCGTGAGGACGCGCATTATAAGCGGGCGCTCGCAATTGCTCAACACCTCCGGGAAAATCTCGCTCGGCGCCCTGAAAAGCCAGGTTTACTTGCCCTGGCACCGATTGATGATCGTTTTTGCCACTCTCTTGGGCATGTGCGGACACTTGATCCGCGCGGCAGGTCGCGTAAAGTGCTGTACGGTCTCACTGTCTCCCTGACCCACTTGAACTTCACTAAGACGGCCGCTTTTTTGTAATCCGGGGCATGAGTGAGAACCACGGTGAAAAAAAACGTGAGTCGCGCAAACACGGGGAGCAGAACAATTGAGAGTCAGCGGAATGTTAGGTGCCGATCTGGACATGACACCATTGGCGATAGCCGCGCTGGAGCAGCGTGGCTATGATGCTGCTTTTTCCGCAGAGATAAACTCGGACCCTTTTTTCCCGCTTGTGTTGGCAGCAGAGCACAGCCAAACCATTGCCCTTACTACCTCCATCAGTGTCGCCTTTGCTCGTAATCCAATGACGATGGCCAACTTGTCCTGGGATTTGAACCAGTACTCCAGGGGTCGCTTCACGGTCGGCTTGGGTTCGCAAATCAAGCCGCATATCACCCGCCGGTTTAGTATGCCCTGGTCGAAGCCCGCCGCTCGCATGCGCGAGTTTATCCTGGCCATGCGCGCTATCTGGGCCTGTTGGGAAACCGGAGAAAAACTGGATTTCAATGGCGAGTTTTACCAGCACAACCTGATGACACCCATGTTTACACCGTCGCGCAAAGATTATGGCGCACCGGGCGTTAATCTGGCCGCGGTCGGCCCGCTCATGACAGAAGTGGCGGCAGAGGTGGCCGACGGTGTGATTGCCCACGGCTTTACCACCGCCAAATACCTGGAGCAGGTGACACTACCCGCAGTAGCGCGCGGGCTGGAAAAATCAGGGCGTAAACGGGAAGACTTGGACATTAGTCTTCCGGTGATGGTGGTTGCGGGTATTGATGAAGAAGCCTTTGCACAATCGCGCGCAGCGGTTCAACAGCAACTGGGGTTTTACGCCTCCACCCCCGCCTACCGGCCAGTATTGGAAGCCCACGACTGGGGCGAGCTGCAAACTGAAGCTAATCAACTGACGCGAGCGGGTCGCTGGGAAGACATGGGAGCGCTGATTACGGATGAAATACTGAACACGTTTGCGATAGTGAGCGAAGACATAGAACAGGTGCCCTCGCTACTTAAGCAGCGCTATGGTCACCTGGCGGACACCTGGATGTGTACCGTCGAAACTGGCGATACAGATCTACAAAAACACTTGGTGGCAGCGGTACAGGCCCAGTGATAACGGGCGGCATGCAACCTTTACAACTCGGAAACAGCGACTGCTTTCGAGAGCAACTGGCAGAGGACCAGACACATGAATATTGAGTTAACACCCGTACAAAAGGCGCTCCAGCAGGAGGTCCGCGAGTATATGAAGACGGTGATGACACCGGAGCTTCTCGAAGAAACGAAAAACCCCGAATACAAAGAGGGTGGCGGACCTGAGTTTCGCAAGCAATACGCACGCATGGGAGCCGACGGGTGGATCGGATTGAGCTGGTCCAAGGAACTCGGGGGTAAGGAGCTTTCGCATATCGAACAGTACATTTTTACTGACGAGGTGGTGCGTTCAGGCTTTGCCTACCCGTTTTTAACCACCGAAGCGGTTACACCGGTGATCGCAGCCAATGCCAATGACGAGGTGCGCGACGAAGTCGTGGGTGGCGTTAAGCAGGGTAAGGTGACTATCGCCATTGGTTACTCAGAACCCAATGCCGGTACAGACCTGGCAAGCCTCACCACCAAAGCAGAACGCGATGGGGATCACTGGATTATCAACGGCCAAAAAATGTGGACCAGCCTCGCCAACTATGCCGACTACGTTTGGCTGGCCGCGCGTACAGATCCCGACGCCAGCAAAAAGCACAAGGGCCTCACCATGTTCCTGGTACCCACGAACATCGAGGGCTTCTCCCTCACCCCGGTGCACACGCTGGGCGTACGCACCAATGCCACCTATTACAGCGACATCCGTCTGCCTGATAAATATCGCGTCGGAGAGGTCAACGCAGGCTGGAAACTGATCACCGGGCAACTCAACATCGAGCGTCTGTCGCTCTTTACCCACGGCCAGGTCGACTCTCTCTATCAGGATGTCTGCCAGTGGGCGGCAGAAACACCCGCACCGGGCGGCGGAAAAGTGATAGAACAACCCTGGGTGCAACACAATCTGGCCAAAATAAAAAGCGGCCTGGAAGTGGTCAAACTGATTTGCTGGAAACAGGTATGGACGATGGACCAGGGGCCGCTGAACATGGCGGACGCCTCCGTCGCCAAGGTCTACAGCAGTGAATTCTTTGTGGAGCTGTACCGCACACTGCTGGAGGTGATGGGTCAGGCGGGCACCATTGCTACGCATTCGCCTGGGGCAGTCTTAAAAGGAAGAATAGAATTTCGCTGGCGAGTGGGCGCCGTGCTCACCTTTGGCGGCGGCACCAACGAAGTGCAACGCGACATCATCGCCATGGCGGGGCTGTGGATGCCTCGCACACGCTAGGAGAATTGGACTATGGATTTTACTGTTTCAGAAGAGCTCGGCAATGTGCAACAACTGGCCCAACAAATTCTCGGTGACTTCACAGAAGTCGACAAGCTCAAGGTCATTGACCAACAGGACGAGCGCTTCGACGCCGAACTTTGGAAAGCGCTGGCCGAAGCCGGCCTGCTGGGGTTGGATATCGCCGAAAGCCAGGGAGGCATTGATCTGGGTTTCTACAGCCTCACCACGTTGTGTGAGGAGGTGGGCCGTACCGTAGCTCCGGTACCTGTGGTTGAAGTACTGGTCGGCGCCGCCAGCACCTTGCGCCGCTTCGGCAGTGACTCGCAGAAAGATCAGTGGCTTCCCGGTATTGCCAGTGGCACAACCCTTGTGAGCGCAGCGCTGGAAGAGTACAACAACGACGACCCCACCTCGCCTGCCTGCACCGGGAATAAAATGGATGGCGGCTGCGCGATCAGCGGCACTAAAATTTGTGTGAGTAGCGCGAATGCCGCCGCCCGCATATTGCTGTCAGCCCAAACGGAAGAAGGTTTGATTGTGGTTCTGGTCGACCCCAAAGCAGCCGGTGTCACACTCCACCCCCAGCACGTCACAAGCGGTGAAACCCGCTATGAGTTAGTGATGGATAAAGTGCAGGTTCCTACTGAAGACATCGTCGCGACCGCTAGCGAAGCGCGATCAGCGATGACCTGGGCACTACAGGCAACTCGCACTGCGCTCTCTGCTATGGCAGTGGGTGTCTGCGACAAAATGATGCGCATCACCGGCCAATACACTTCAGAGCGCGAACAGTTCGGTCGCGCTATCGCAACGTTCCAAGCTGTGAGCCATAGGGTGGCAGATTGCTACATCGACATCGAGTGCCTGCGCCTGGTGACACAGCAGGCAGCTTCTTTGATTGATCAAGGTCGTCCGGCGAACGACGAAGTGTTGACCGCCAAGATCTGGTGAGGCGATGTCACGCATCGCGTCAGCCAGGCATCACAGCACTGCCATGGCGGCACGGGTGTAGATCGGGATTACCCTCTATTTCGCTACTGTGAGATGGCGCGCCAGATCGAACTGTCCGCCGGCAGCAGTGCCCAGCTTACGGGCAAACTCGGGCAGACTATTTGCGAAGAGTACCTTTCCAAAGCCGGGTAAAGGCTCCTCCCAGGCCAAGCGGGGTCGCACTAGCGCCATCGCGGCGCAAGTTTTGCACAATCAAAACCTGCGCTAACTGATTCGAGACCACCCTTTTTCTATCTGTCAAAACGGCGCCTCGGTACTCCGCTCCTGTCAGGCGTAGCCGTTATCTCGAAACCACTTCACGGAATCTGCCACGGCAGTTTCGATTGGCGTCTGAGGTAAGCCTAACTCCTCAATCGCCTTGGAAGAATCGACGTAACCATGCTGCAGTACGTAAACAGTATTCTTATAGGTGGTCATGGGCGCCATACCGGTTAACTTCGACCACGCCTCTACCACCCGAGCAACCCGCAACATAGTCTTACCGGCCACCTCGTTCTTCGCTACGTTTGCCACGCCGGCAACATTCCCGATTAGAGTGAGGACTTCTTTATTAGTCATATTACCCTCTTTGTTCGTCAACGCGTAAGACTGACCAATCCGACCCTTCTCCATCGCCAGAACATGACCAGCTGCCACGTCACGCACATCCACTGCGCAGACACCGCCATCCCAATAGTTTTTCATCTGTCCCTTAAGGGTGCGCAGAATCATTGTCCCGGTCGGTGTGGGTGCACGGTCACCGGGTCCGAAGGGCAAGCCCGGCATCACCATGGTCACCGGCAACCCGTCACTGACCATGCCCTTAACCATCTGGTGGCTGATGAATTTTGACATGATGTACTCGCTGCCCCAGGCCCAACCGTTGAACGGTGTTTCCTCAGTTGCCCACCCACCGTTGCCAACAATACCGATGGCAGCGACGCTGCTGGTAAACACAATTTTCTGCACACCGGCGTCGCGGGCGGCCAGCATCATGGCCCGGGCACCATCGATATTAATTTTGTAGTGCAGGTCCGGGTCCTTGGTCCAAATTGCGAACAATGCAGCCAAGTGATAGAGCTGCTCAACACCTTGCACAGCCCGCGAGAGCGAAGGCAGATCAAGCAGATTACCCTCGACGAATTCCACATCCATACCGTTTAGCGGAGACCTGTCTTCGCCAGGCATTACCATAACGCGAACGTCATCGCCTTTTTCCAGGCACAAACGGGTCACATGATTGCCAATAAAACCGGTGGCACCGGTGATGAGCACTTTGCTCATGGTGTTTTCTCCTGTTGATTGATTGTCAGTGGGCCATCTTAGCCAGCTAAGTCCGCGACGGGCATGGCGGAATCGGTCAATCTACTGACGTCATCGGACCATTGGACGCAGCTGCGAGATAAATGGAGAGTCGGCGGTGCGCACTGCTCAATACCGGCTAATGGCTCCCCTGGTCCGCAAAAGACCCAACACAAAGCCGCCAAGCTGCTAGAAAAACCTTTACAATTTCATCCCGGAACGTAACAGTTGCATACCGTCTTCAACGACAAACGCTCTGCACAGGTCACTATTATGTCAATTCTGCGTACCGGCCTGCTGGCCGCCAGCCTGGTCATCACCGGCTTCACCCCAACGAGTTTTGCCGAGAGCAACACCGCACTTAACGAGGTCATCGCTGCTCGCAGCGATGACGACAAAGCCCGCGACGGTGACCGTCACCCTAAAGAAACACTGGAGTTTTTCCAGGTTGAACCTGGCATGACTGTCGCCGAAGGGCTGCCTGGAGGCGGTTGGTATACCCGTATACTGGCCAACTACCTCGGTGGTGATGGCACGCTCTATGGCGTGGACTACGCCGACCGATTGTGGCCAATGCTCAGCTTTGCCACCCCCGAATGGATTGCCGGACGCATTGCCGCTACCGAAAAATTCCCTGCCACGGTTGCGTCATATACTGATAATGGCATCAGTGCTCGCGGCTTCACCTTCGAGACCGTCCCGGCGGAGGTTGAAGGCACTGTGGATCGCGTTCTGCTGATCCGCACACTGCACAACCTCAACCGATTTGAACAGAAGGCCGGCATGCGCTCCGAGGCGCTGGCCGCTGTTTACGCCATGCTAAAAGAAGATGGCATGGTGGGTGTGGTCCAGCACCGAGCCCCGGAAACAGCCGAGCTAAATGGCACGGATGGCAGTCGAGGCTACCTGAATGAAACTGCAGTAATATTGATGTTTGAGGAAGCAGGCTTTCAACTGGCCGGCGATAGCAACATAAATGCCAACCCCCTTGATCAGCCGTCCGGCGCAGAGGTTGTGTGGCGCTTACCGCCTTCATTACGCGGTAGTAAGGAGAACACCAAAGAACGTGATGCGCTTATTGCGGTGGGCGAGTCAGACCGAATGACGCTGCTGTTTCGCAAAGCGATTAAGTAGCGCAGGCACTACACCAGATAGTTTGCCGTCATTTGTTGAGCGGCGCCCCACAGGCGTGCCGCCATCGCGGCATCTGTAGTATGGTTGTCGCCGCTCACTGTCACCGGATTACAATCTTCAAAGTAGGCCCCGCTAACACCGTCCAGCAGTGGGCTTGTGGCCACATAGACCTGAGTGGCGGCGCCTTCAGCGGGCGATTTTGCAATAACGCCGCCAAACATCTCAAAGGCACCGCGCATGAATGCGGGTGCCGTGCGCGCAATATTGGTTTGCACCAGCCCCGGGTGAACCGCATTGGAAGTGACGCCCGAACCCTTAAGGCGGCTGGCCAGTTCTAGCGAGAACAGTGCATTGGCGAGCTTGGAACGACCGTAGGCCTCAGAGCTGTCAAAGGCTCCCTCCCCCCTCAGATTGTCGAAATCGATTCCGACCGACGGTGCCTGCGTGTAACCAGAACGGCTGCCCACGTTAACTATACGGCCCGTTCCCGCCGCGACCATTTGCGGCAGAAGCTGATTCACCAGCACAAAGTGCCCGAGGAAGTTGACTACGAACATCCGCTCAATCCCGGCGATAAGCTCAAGCTCGCCAAAAGTGTTAATGCCGGCGTTGCAGATCACCATATCCAGGTTCACCCCCATTCCCCGCACCGTCTGCGCACACTCCACCGCAGACTCAAAGTCAGATAATTCCAGCGCTACGGGCGTCGCCTCTCCGGTGACGCTGGCGCAGGCCTTTTCTGCTTTTTCCACTGTACGGCCGGTACCAATAACATGCGCGCCCCGCAAGGCAAGGGCTCGCATGGTTTCGTAACCAAGACCAGAATTGCAGCCGGTCACCAGCGCTGTCTGCCCGTGCAAATCGAGGCCTGCTGTGACTTCCTCAGCGGTGGACTGAGCACCGAAAGGCCCTGTGGGATAGCGCGCGTCCGCAGTCACAACGGGGCCGTCGCCATCACAGGCGACGAGGAGCGGTAGAGCTGCGGTCGCCGCGGAAAATTGTATTAGCTGCCTGCGCTTTATATCCACGGGGGTTTCCTCAGAAGGTTTCACGAAATGCGATCAGTGTAATCTGGCACGGGACAAAGCCGAATATCTGACCATTAGATATAACTATTGAGTATATTATGTTATAAATAACTTTCATATGGTTATTTCTTGATCATTTGGCACTGCTATCTATACTGAAGTTGTGACGGTTAATCGGATGACTACCGGTTGAGGGCCACTGTCACCGTTGAGGGAAAGCTGGCAAACATTTGTCACAGATGATTGCCGCCAGGGGACACTATCCGGCGTGCGGGTCGGATAGGCCACACTTGGGCCTCCAAAAGCATAGAGCTTTACCCTGCCAAACGCCGTCGCGACTTACCTTGCGACGGCGTTTTTTATGCCTGTCCGTTTCGCGCCGGCTGCGCACGAAAGCTCACAACCCTCTTTACTACATTGGAGTGCCGACGGAGCTCCCACCGCGCAACGAACTCACGCCGAGGGGCCAGAATGCGCTATGCTCTCATAAAATGATAGGAAGCCTCATGCACAGTGCCGTCAAACAACTCCTAGCAGACATTCAATCCTCACCCGACGGGCCCAAAATTGCGGCAATTTTCGATTTTGACGGCACCATTATCGCCGGCTACTCGGCAACAACGTTCATCCGGGAACAACTCAAACGCGGCGACCTGAAGCCCCGGCAATTCCTGGAGTTGATGCGTGCGATGAGCAACTTCGGGCTCGGAAACCTGGGGTTTTCAGGCATGATGGCTATTAACGCCCAGTTCATGCGCGGCATTGAGGAAGAGACCTACCACGAGGTGGGAGAAGCGCTCTATCGCAAACAGATTGCACGCCTCATTTACCCTGAGTCCAGGGCTCTGGTGGAGGCGCATTTGGCAAAAGGCCACACCGTGGCCATTATTTCCTCCGCCACCCCCTATCAGGTGGAACCAGCCGCTGCGGATCTGGGTATCGATCACGTACTGTGCACGCACCTCGAGGTAGAAGACGGCAAATTCACCGGCGGCATTGTCTCCCCCACGTGTTTCGGGCCGGGCAAGGTAGATGCGGCAGAAACGCTAGCGCGGCGTTATCGGGCCGATCTGGATAAGAGTTTCTTCTACTCCGACAGTCAGGACGACCTGTTGCTGCTGGAGCGTGTTGGATTGCCGCGGGCACTGAATCCCAGCACCCGACTGGAAAAAATTGCGCGCGCGCGGCAGTGGCCCATCGCAAAACTCGGAAGCCGTGGCCGCCCTTCTCTCAACCAGTTTATTCGCTCCATCGCCGCCACTGGGTCGCTAGTGACATCCTTTATGGCAGGGCTGCCGGTATACGCACTAACCGGTTCCCGCCGCGACTCACAAAATTTTTCTTTTTCATTGTTTGCCGATACTGCCAGCGCCCTGATTGGCATGGACCTGCAGGTGAGCGGGGAGGAGCATCTGTGGTCCCATCGACCCGCCGTGTTCGTGTTCAATCACCAGAGCAAGGCTGATGTCATCATTGCGGCCCGCTTATTGCGACGTGACATAGCCGGCATTGGTAAACAGGAAATCAAGAAAGAGACGCCTCTTCTGGGCAAGGTGATGGAACTCGGCGGAGTGGTATTTATAGACCGGGCCGACGGTAAAAGTGCTATCAACGCGATAGCGCCGCTGGTCAATGCCATGCGTAACGAAGGCAAGTCGGTAGTGCTGGCACCGGAAGGGACTCGTTCCGCTACCGACAAACTGGCGCCCTTCAAAAAAGGGGCCTTCCACCTCGCAATACAGGCGGGCGTCCCGATGGTGCCTATCGTCATTCACAATTCAACTGACGTCGCACCTAAAGGTGATTTTGTTTTCCGGCCAGCCACGGTGGAAATCGAGGTATTGCCACCGGTGGATACCAGTAGCTGGAACGTGGAATCCCTGGATACGCATGTGCGCGAAGTTCGCAACATGTTCGCCCGCGCGCTGGGCCAGGCCCAGGAAAATACTCCCAAGCCCCGGAGCAAGGCCGTCGCCAAGGTGGTACCGAAAAAAGTGTCCGCCAAAACAAAGACAAAAGCAAAAGCAAAAGCAAAAGTGAAGGCGAAGACCAAGGTCGAAACCCATACCACTGTCAAAAAGCAAAACGCATAACAAAGGGGCAGACTCGCTTGGACCTGGCAAGTAAATACCAGCAGTGCAATCCATGGCACGCCCCGGGGCAGCAGGTCCTGTTTATTCTCGACACGCGGAATAGCTATGAACAGGAACTTTTGCAGGGATGGATCAACCACCATGAACTTGATGACCATAAGGAATCGGCACCACTGGTTTGTTTAGACCTGGGCGCCGATCACCGTGGCATCGATAGCACAGCGCTGAGCGAAGCACTGAATCTCCCCGCCGATACACTGGTTACGCCACTGCGCGTTGCGTGGCTGCCTTCAGAAGAAGGCATTAACACCGGGCCACGACTGCGCGACCTGATATTTGGTGATCCACGCCGCCCCAGCGCCAGGCGCGGGCGTTCCATCGTAAAAAAATCACCCCAGAGAATGCACCTGCTAGACGGAAAACCAGATTCGGTGGCCAATCTGCGCGCACGCTTTGAAGAACATCACACGACCGAAAGCACAGATGCACAGCGTGGATTTTCCGACTTCGTCGCGCGTCAGGCCTCGGTAGTACTGGACCTCGCCGAGCGCCGACTGCAAGGTGGTCGCTACAAGGTGCCACGCCACGTTGCGGCAAACCTGATGACCAGCAGCGGTTACAATTCGGCACTGGACAAACTCGCATCTGACACGGGCGTCACAAAAAAAGAGCTACAGGCACAGGCCCATAGGTATATGGACGAAATGGTGTCCCGGCCCAGCACTTTCTGGCTGGACTTTTACGCCAAGTTCAACAAATTTTGTCTCGGCCTTGGTTATGAGGAGGAAATCGTTTGCGACAAGGCGGCCGTTGAAAAAATGCGCCAAATCGTACGCGAAAACCCGTCCATGCTGCTGTGGACACACAAAACCTATCTCGACGGTATGGTATTGCCAAAGTTATTGTACGATCACGACTTCCCTATGCCGCATATGTTCGGTGGCGCCAACCTCAATTTTCCCGGACTGGGTTTTTTATTGCACCGCGCCGGTGCGATTTTTATTCGGCGCAGCTTTCAGGACAACGAGTTATACAAAATTACCCTGCGCCATTACATCGGCTATCTCATGGAGAAACGCTTCCCCATGAACTGGGCGTTCGAAGGCACTCGCTCGCGTATGGGCAAACTGATGCCCCCTCGCTACGGCCTATTAAAATATGTGCTGGAGGCCTGCCATGCCACCGACGCGCGGAACATTCATATCATTCCCATCTCCATTAGCTACGATTTAATTCGCGACGTGGAAGAATACGCCACCGAGCAGACAAGCCACGGTAAGGGTGCGGAATCCTTTCGTTGGTTTATAGGGTATATACGCAGCCTCGCCCGCCCCATGGGCAAGGTCTACGTGAATATCGGCGAACCGGTGGTACTGGAAAGAGCGCCAGACCCGGAAGACCGTCTCGCCATTTCCAAGATTGCCTTTGAGGTGGCGGTGGAAGCTAACGAGGTCACACCTATTACTTTTCCCTCGCTGGCCACCATGAGCCTACTTGGCGCGGCCCCCAAAGCACTAACAGAGAGAGAGGTGTTGCAAGATTTAGGTAATTTACTGCGTTGGGCCGAGGCCAGAAATTTACGTATTTCAAAAGATTTTGATCCCGCCTATGTAGAGAAAATACAGAGTCTGTTAGGCATTATGCTCGACGACGGTATCGTTACCCGCTATGACGAGGGACCGGAAGTGGTGTATGCCATTGGACTGGATCAACACCCCGTGGCCAGCTATTACCGAAATACCGTTATCCATTTTTTCGTTAATAAGGCCATCATTGAACTGGCCTTGCTAAAGGCCAGCGAGACGCCCGGCTCCAATGCACTGGCGGTATTCTGGGGGGAAGTGGACCAGTTGCGAGATCTGTTCAAGTTTGAGTTTTTCTACGCGCCAACCGAAGAATTTCATCGACAAATTGAAGAAGAACTGAATCACTATGGAGACTGGCAAACCCTACTGCGCCAGGGCACCGTCGGTTTCACTCAATTGCTGAATCAGATGACCCCACTTGTTTCGCACGTGACACTGCTAACCTACACAGAAGCCTATTCGGTCGTTGCTGCCCTCACCGCACGCCTGAATAATGCAGAGAGCCTGGACGAAGAAACCTGCGTCACCAGTGCTCTGAAATTTGGTCGCCAAGCCTACCTGCAGCGGCGTATCAGTAGTGAGTCTTCCATCGGGAAGTTACTGTTTAAAAACGGATTCAAAATGTTACAGAGTCGCCAGCTTACCGAAGCTGGGGATTCTACTATTGTCGAAAAACGTATGAACCAGGTGCAAGAGCTGCGCGATTTATTGCGCCGCCTGGAACTGATCCGCGCGATCAGCGTAACCAGCCGCGGTAATTAAGGAGAGAGTAATGACAGATCTGCGCGTTGCCGTTTTAGGCGGCGGTTCCTGGGGTACTACCGTGGCGTCACTCGTGACACGCAATGCACCGGTAACCCTTTGGGCCCGAAACCCTGCGACGGTAGCTGAGATCAATACCCATCACACCAATGAAACCTACCTTCCGGGCGCAGGCATACCGGAGAAGCTTGTCGCGACGAATGATATCGGCGAGGCCGTGCGTGATGCCGATGTCATTGTCATGGGCATTCCCTCACAAAATTTTCGCAGTGTTCTAGCACTCGTAAAGGAGCATATCCGCGCCTGGGTGCCGGTGATCAGCCTGACAAAAGGTCTGGAATTGGATACGCGCCAGCGCATGACAGAGATTATCAACGAAGTACTGCCCGGGCATCCTGTGGGCGTATTAACAGGGCCCAATCTTGCGCGGGAAATCATGGCAGGACAGGCCGCAGCAGGCGTGATTGCGATGCGCGATGCCACTATTCTTCAGGAATTACAGGGTGTATTCAAAAGTGGGTTGTTTCGCGTGTACACCAACACCGACGTGATCGGCTGTGAACTGGGCGGTGTGCTGAAGAACATTATCGCGATCGCCGTCGGCATGGGGGATGGGCAAGGAGCCGGAGATAACACCCGCGCCGGATTGATAACGCGCGGACTGGCGGAAATTACTCGCTTGGGTGTGGCAATGGGCGGGCGTCCGGAAACCTTCGCCGGGCTCGCAGGAATGGGGGACATGATCGCCACCTGCACCAGCCCCCAGAGCCGCAATCGCCATGTTGGTATCCAATTGGCCAAGGGCCGCGATATGCAGGACATCATCAGCGAAATGGTGATGGTCGCAGAGGGCGCAAAAAGTGCGCCGGCGGTGATGGCGTTGGCCGAGCAATACGGGGTTGAGATGCCAATTGCCCGCGATGTTTACCGCGTGTTATCGGGAGATGCTACCGCCAGTCGCGCCTTTCGGGGTCTTCTGCGGGTAGAGGCCAGGGCCGAATCGGAGCCCGGTTAAACTGACTTATAAACAAGAGTCGCGCTGGAGATTGGCGCGCTTCTAAGGCATAATTTTGACCGATCGGTGGTCGCACGGGGCGCAGTAATGCGGGCCATCACCGAAAAATAACAGCAAGACCATAAAAGGGGTGTAGCGTCACTATGGGTGCTTCCAGAGCAATAGTTTTTGTATGGATTTTCTTTGCTGCCGCAGCAACATTCGCTGGTAATTCCAAGTTTGCCACACTCAAAGGCAGCCCCGATCTGCGCTCGGCCTCCGCCATCGTGCTGGGTGAAAATGGCGACATTATTTATGGCAAGGATGTGAATACCGTCCGACCTATTGCGTCCATCACCAAGCTTATGACCGCAATGGTGATATTGGACGCCAAGCTGGACCTGAATGAAAACATAACCATCACCCGTGAAGATCGGGATCTGATCCGACAGACCGGATCGCGCCTTGGATACGGGGCCGTATTATCGCGCCGCGAGTTACTCCTACTAGCGCTGATGTCATCCGAAAATCGTGCCGCCAGCGCCTTGGGCAGAACTTTTCCCGGCGGCCTGCAGGCATTTATCGCACAAATGAATCACAAGGCTGCTAGCCTCGGCATGAATAATAGTGGCTTTGCAGATCCCGCCGGCCTCAATGCGAACAATGTCTCCACTGCCAGCGATTTAGCCAAAATGCTCGCCGCCGCTGACGGCTACCCCCTCATCACGCAGTCGACCACGACCAAGCGGAAGGAGGTCTGGCCTTTTGCCAAGCGCGGCCCTCTTACATACGGCAACACCAACCGCCTGCTAAAAAATGAGAGTTGGAATATCGAACTGAGTAAAACCGGTTATATTAATGAAGCCGGCCGCTGTCTTGTTATGCAGGTGTACATCGCCGGTGAGAACGTGTCCATTATTCTATTAAATTCCTTCGGCAAGTTGACGCCATATGGTGACTCCAACCGTCTACGCAAGTGGCTGCTGGCCAGCACCTAATTCACATGCCCTCAACACATGCAGAGACTCAACAATGAATTTTCTACGGCTTGCTCTGGGCGCTGCATTGTTATCAGGAATGCTCACCGCGCCTGTTTACGCGGCTCAGGATCATGAAGAGGAAGCTTCAATTCAGGTGTTTCTGGGCGTGCTGGAACTGGATGATCAAACCGGCCAATGGGACGATTTATCCGATGACCCGGTCGATATCGATTTCAGCTCACTGCCAAGTGGCGGCATGGAGGGGGAGTATGTTTTTGCCAAAGGCTGGTTACACGTCGGCCTTAATCCCGGCGGCAGCATCGCCTGGAAAAATGACGATACCAATATTTCCGGCAACCTTAACAGTGCAAACGGTAGCACCCTGCGCATCGACGTGGACAACTCCCTGTTGTTAGTCGAAATCCATTTAGGAGGCTATGCGCGCGGACGCCTGACCGACCGCATCACTGCCTATGTTGCCGGCGGCCCGATGGTCATGTACGGCTCGCACGATGTCAAAAATGACAACATAGAAGAGGTTCAGCTTCAGCACACAGGAAACGGTACTGTAGTGCTTACCGAGTCTGATAGCTCCGATACCAATATTGGCTACTATGCGCGGGCAGGTTTGGATTTCCAGATCAACGAAAGTCAGCATCTGGGATTTGGAATTCGCTATATGTCCACAGAATTGGACTTTGACAAAACTGTGGGTAAGGTCGATATCAAGGGTCCGCAGTATGTGCTGACCTTTACCACCAGAATGTGAGCACGCATTTTACCTCTGATAATCGCCGTGCGTAGATCTTGACCGCTGGGGCACCGCCTACGACACCCGCCCGGTAACCGCTCGTAACCGCATCGCTTCTTTGGCTATAGACGAGCAAATACGCTACAACGCCTGCGCCCGTTATCATGTGAGTGAATCACTGGTTGTCGGTAGCTATTTCAATTACACGGACCTCGGCAGTGCCAAAATAGAAGAAGACTTCTGGGCGAGTAAGTACAGCTCCAACAAATTAGATCAATTCCAGATATTTGCCAACTGGATTTTGTAACACCGCTCGAGGGCCGCTTGCACTTACACACTAGTTAGTTCAGCGGCCTGCGATCTTGTATCTTGACCAACGTGCCTGTGACTGAAACACTGTCTTCACTCCCAGCATGAGGGCAGTATTATGATTAATCGCCGCCAGGCCATACAGTTAAGTGCGGGAATGCTCGCCTACCCGGCGTTAGGTTTAGGCGCACGCGCTGAGCCCACAACGGTCAGGCCACTGCAGCTCATAGAGCGGCCCATTCCTAGTTCAAAGGAACTACTTCCGGTTATCGGTATGGGCACCTCACGTACATTTGATACCGCTGGTGACACTGAATCCATGTCCAGGCTGACGGAGGTCATGCAAGCTTTTTTTGCCGGACAAGGCACGGTTATAGATTCCTCACCCATGTATGGCCGTGCAGAAACCCGCGTGGGTGACGTGCTACGTGCAATGGAAAGTCGACCCCCACTATTCGCCGCTACCAAGGTTTGGACCACCGGTGAAAAGCAGGGTATTGCGCAGATGGAGGAATCCGCTAGGCGAATGGACGTAAAAGATTTCGACCTGATAGCAGTGCACAATCTCAAGGATTGGAAAACGCAGTTGGAGACCCTCAAGCGCTGGAAAGAAGAAGGTAAAGTGCGCTACATCGGTGTCACCACATCCCATGGACGTGATCAAGAGCAAATATTGGATGTCATGCGCAGCGAACCGCTGGATTTTGTGCAGTTCAGTTACAATATTGAAGACCGCGATGCGGAAAAATCTCTTCTCCCAATGGCACAGGAACGCGGTATCGCCACCATGATAAACCGCCCCTACCAACGAGGCACTCTGTTTGGTAAATCGCGCGGCCATACGTTGCCCAAACTTGCCACCGAGCTTGATTGCAGCAGCTGGGCGCAATTTTTTCTGAAATTTATTCTCGGTCACCCAGCAGTCACATGTATCATCCCCGCAACAGATAAGTCACATCACATGGCAGACAACATGCAGGCAAATTTCGGGCGCGTACCAGATGCAGCCCAACGAGCAGAAATGCTGAAAATATTTGAGTCCATGTAATGGCAAACCCCTCAGCTAAATCCACTCTACTGCAACGTACTCTAGCCCGAGCCTGTGAAATTCAGCCGCAAGAAACACGAGCCACCCTGGCCTCGTTCCTGCTGGTATTTTTTCTTATGGGCTCCTATTACATTCTGCGCCCCGTGCGCGATGCGCTGGCCAGCGATTGGACGGACGCGGAGGTGAGCTGGTTGTGGACCTTTACATTTTTTCTCAGCTTTATCGCTGTATCGCTGTATGGCACTGCGGTGTCCCGAATACGCTTTCAGCGACTGGTGCCATCAGTTTACGGCTTGTTCGCTGTTAGCTTCATACTATTTTACATGGGGTCTCAACTACTGTCCGAACGCGTGCTGCTGGATAAGGCGTTTTATCTCTGGGTAAGCCTGTTCAGCCTGTTTCATATCTCCGTATTCTGGAGTTTCATGGCTGACACCTTCTCCAAACCACAGGCCACCCGACTGTTTGGTTTTATTGGCGCTGGCGCCAGTGCAGGTGGCATAGCGGGTCCTGCGACAGCGAGTTTTATGGTCGGCGATTTTGGTACGGATGCCTTGCTGCTAATAGCCAGTGCTCTGATAATACTGACGTTGCCCATTATCCGTTGGTTACAACACCTTAAGTTGACCGATTTACACAATGACAACATCGCCGCCGATGCCGCGAACCTGGCCATCGGTGGCAGTCCGATGGCCGGTTTTTCTGAGTTTCTGAACAGCCGCTATCTGTTGGCTATCGGCCTGTTTATTTTCTTCTATACGTCCATCGGCTCATTCGTCTATTTCGAACTGAAAAATCTTTTGGAGATTTACGACCGGGAAACCCGCTCACAAATCTGGGCCAATATGGATCTGGCGGTGAATAGCCTGACTATTCTCGTCGCCATTTTTGCGACGGGTCGCATGGCCAAATACCTGGGCTTACCCTTCACACTAGCCTCGATTCCGGTACTGATTGGAGCAGGCATGATGATCCTCGCGGCAGCGCCCATGGTAGGGGTCGTGGTGGCCGTACAAATTATTCGACGGGCGGGCAATTACGCTATTTCTCGCCCGGCCAGAGAGATTCTATTTACCGCCGTGGACCGGGAGACACGCTTCAAGGCCAAGCCCGTTATCGATATCGTGATCTATCGGGGAGGCGATATGCTCAATGCCTGGGCATTTACAGGTCTCACTCAGGGCTTGGGTCTCGGATTGGCAGCCGTAGCAGGCGTGGGGGCGGTTATTGCGGCCCTTTGGGCGCTTACGGGGATTTACCTGGGCAGGCAGTTCAATCAGATGACTCCACCAGACTCTGTGCCCGCTGCAATACCGCAAGTTGAATAGTTGAGCCGCGGGACAATCCTTTCTCCTCTGGTCTGAACGGACGATACCAGCGACCCACACCCGGTCTATACTCTATAAACATTGATAAACAAGGTGACCCCATGGCAACCGCAGTTGATTACAATTTGGGCCCCAATACCTTTCCCCGGGGCTGGTTTATTGTCGCAGAGAGCAAGGAGCTGGATGAAGGGCCGATGGCCATTCGATATTTTGGCCAGGATCTCGCGCTGTACCGCGGTGAAAGCGGTAAACCGGTGCTGCTGGATGCCTACTGCGCCCACATGGGCACGCACATAACTGCCAGCACCAGTGCGGTGATTGTAAAAAACGGTGAGCAGATCGAGGGCGATTCTATCCGCTGCCCCTATCATGGGTGGCGCTATAGTCCTGAGGGTCATGTCGATGACATTCCCTACGCCGATGGCCCCTATCCCAAATCCGCGTCCATACGTTCCTACCCTGTGGTGGATAACATGGGCTGCATAATGGCCTGGTACGACCCTGATGGCCGTGCGCCTGATTACGATGTACCCTCACTGCCAGAGTGGGACGACCCACAATGGGTACGCTGGGAACTGGACCATCTGGGCGAACTGGCAGTGCATACGCAGGAAATTCTGGACAATATGGCTGACGTTCGCCACCTTGGACCGACACACGGCGCGCCCAGCGAGTACTTTGAAAACGAATTCATAGATCATGTTTATGTACAGCGTCAGGGCGGCCCGATGCAGCTGTACCAAACCTACCTGTACACCACCACCTGGTACACAGGACCGGGTATTCTTTTATCCAAGCAAGTGTTTGCAGGCAATGTGATTTATGAGCTGATCGCCAACACGCCGGTGGACGATGGACTGACCAAGTGCTTCCACGGCTGCCTGTATAAAGGTAGCGCAGCACAGGCGACCGATGAGGATCGTGAAGCAGCCAGGCAAGCTCAGGCGGGAGCGCTGGAAGCGTTTGGTGCCGACTTCAATGTGTGGGCGAATAAAAGACCTGCTATTAAAATTATGCAGCTGAAGACTGACGGACCGTTTCGAACGGGGCGCAAGTGGTACTCGCAGTTTTTCGCAGCACCCGATGATGCCGCCGCTCTTCAAAAAGAGCTGAATGGCGTAGTGCATACTGAGGGCATGGCAAAGCCGGCGGACTCCAATCACAACATTGATGAGGGTTTGCCGTTTTAGTGGAGTTGTCACGGCGCCTCCAAGCCCGGACATAGCCGCCGCAGACCGCTCGAAAAAGGTCACAACGAAGGCCTCTCTTTGGCACGACTTCCACAGTTGTTCTCGTATTTGCCCTGATGCCCGCCTGCAGCAGTGCAAAACACCTGCTAATGTCGGGTCAAGCTCCGCTTCGTACTCGGTCAACCCGCAAAAACAGCTGCGGGATATTTCCATACTGATCTCTTCACGCAATGCCAAGCGGTTCGCTCAGAACCAGTCGATGACGACAGGTAGGCATTTGTGCGGTTTTACGCCGCTGTGTCTTTGGACGACTCCGTGCTAACGATATTCGTGGCCAACGCAATCATCGAGGAGAGGTCGCTTAGGTTCGCGGGCACTACGAGTGTATTGGAACCTTTTGCCAGGTTTCCGAACTGCTGGACATAATCTTCTGCAATTCTCAGCTTCATAGCCGCGTCGCCTCCATCTTCCTTCACAGCAATCGCCACCTGACGCAATCCCTCTGCCGTCGCTGTAGCCACCGCGAGAATGGCATTCGCCTGCCCTTCCGCCTCGTTGATCTGCTTCTGTTTGTCCGCCTCGGATTCCTTGATAACGCGTTGCTTCTCCCCTTCTGCCGAGTTGATCATGGCATCTCGTTCGCCTTCAGACGTCAACACTACCGCCCGTTTCTCGCGTTCGGCCCGCATCTGCTTTTCCATGGCATTCAGTACGTCTGAAGGCGGATTGATGTTGCGTATTTCGTAGCGTAGTACCTTTACGCCCCAGGGATTAGAGGCCTTGTCCAGTTCAGCGACTACATTGGCGTTGATTGAGCCTCTCTCTTCAAAGCTGCGATCAAGATCAATCTTGCCGATTTCACTACGCAGGGTTGTTTGCGCCAGCTGGGATATTGCAAACGCGTAGTCTGTAATACCGTAAGACGCACGTTCTGGATCCAGGACCTGCATATACAAAACCCCATCAACACCTACCTGAACGTTGTCCTTGGTAATACAGATCTGTTCCGCAACATCTATGGCCAGCTCTTTCAGACTATGCCGGTAGGCTGACTTTTCTACAAACGGGATTAGTATGTGAAATCCGGCGCGCAGAGTACGACTATATTTACCCAGACTCTCGATCACAAAAGCACTTTGCTGGGGAACAATGATCGCCGTTTTGGCGAGCAGGATAATAACGATCACGGCAATGGTAATCGCCACCCAAAATGTCATATTTTCTACCATAAATTTCACTCCCTTCCATGTTGGTTCGGCCTAAGCATTCCTGATAACAATACCTAGGAGTTTCCGGTGACTATAATAGACAAGCCATCCGTTTTTTCAATTTTTACATCCAAGCCTGCGGCAATTTGCACGCTGCCCCGATTGATCACCGTCCAGGGGGTTCCGCGATAGGATAATCTGCAGCTCGCCCCTGGATCCAACGGCTCGTCCAGTTGAATAATTTCTCCCGCCATACCATCTTGATATTCAGCGCCGCCGCCGCGAAGTTTTTCATAAAAACGTCTGCGAAAAACAATCATCGTGGCAATTGCAAAAATGGCAAATAGCAACCACTGCACCCAATACTCCGTTGCGAGGCCAGCCATGACCAACAACCCGGTCAACACAGCGGCGGCACCGACAAATACGAGATAAAAAGCTGCATCGACGATCAGCAACTCGGAGCCAAGCAATAATAATCCAACAATTAACCATCCCCACCAAGGCATCGCCTCATCCTCACTTATCGACTAACAGACAAATTGACCACAACACAGGTCTTCGCGATCACTCCCATACCGGCTACTCTATAGCAAAACGTGCGCAATAGCGGCATCTGCCCTTCGAGAGTTGTTGCGGTTATCCCTGCGAGTACAGTTCTTCACCGGGCGCCCAGGTCGCATGAAACCCAAAGGGAACGCGCTGGGGTAGTTCCACACTGGCAACCGGCCCCTGCGGGATATCCGTGGCATCAAAAACCAGACACTGAGAAGTCCAATCATTGCTATTGGTTACCAGCGTTATGACATAGCCGTCGTCCTCGAGGGAGTCACGGTCAGCACCCGGTTTGGGTGCAAACACCGCCTCACTGCCAAACACGCCTGCGCCGTAATCCCACTGACTACGCTGCCCAGTCTCGTTGTTGTACTTCACGAGACCCGTAAAGCGCAGGGTGTGCCCGCCTTCATGTAAGAGTGGAATACGCTGATGGTAGGAGTACTGA
>JAPKAY010000056.1 GCA_028825045.1 Halioglobus sp. | reverse complement strand
CAGACGGCGATCATGCAGTGGTACATGGCTGGCAATAACCAGTTCGTAGAAGAGGCATTTCTAGATGCTCAGGCGATTGCGGAAGAACTTTCTCTGGAACCGACCAACTTCCATCTTACAGGAGGCGTCGGCTACGCAAACTGTCCCCCACTGGGAAACGGTTCCGAATGTAATGTCAGGCTATTGACTATACCCGCGTCCGCTATGGTGTCAGAAGATGTAGAGCTCGACTATCGGGTTATCAGGCGGGCTCCACTGCTATCCAAAGGATTCCCCATTCGTGAACCCCAGGGCACAGTATCCAGTAGCGACCGTTTCGATGCGGCGATTTTTGAAATCGATGTGCGGATTGATGGTAGCGAGAACCGGTTGGGCTCTGCGCATCTGGTGCAGGGTATCGCAGTGCGGATAGGGGCGTTTCCCTGACCGAAGGAGGGATTCATAGTGCTGAAATATTGCGTATTCGCCTTAGGATGGATACTGCCGTGTGTGAACTCTTCGTGGGCGGATGATATTGCGGCCTACCTTCCCGATAGGGCGCTGGAAGATGTCTACGTAAATATTGTAATGGACGTGGGTAACACCGGACTGGACGGCGCGCTCTGTACAGTCGGGATGGACTGTGGGCCACCGTTCATGACGGCGGCCGCGCATCGCCACCTCAAGGATATGTATTCCGAAGGTGAGACAGTCACTTCACCGGGTATTTTCAAGGCTGTAATGGCAGCAATTTTGGAGAATCCGAAGTTTGCAGGATTTCATTTTTCGCTGCTCATCGCTAACCATTCCAAGAATGAATCCACTGCTGCGAGCGGCAAGAGGGGCGGAGGGGTCATTCTCCGCGGGTACCGTAAGTTAAAAAATCACCGGGCGGATTTTATTACCACCTTGAAATCGATACCGGCACTGTTATCGGAGAAAACGCATGAGTTTCAGCCGAAGGAGATTTACCTAGAATGGTCGCGGTACCTGAGTGGAGGGGAGGTTGCGCTCGGTACAAATACGAGCGGTAATTTTGGCCTGATCGATCCGGTCCCCAATTACGACGGAGGTATTATTGCTGGAGAAAATTACCGCCCGCCGTTTTCCGGTGATGCGGGGTGCTCACGCCTCTACTCCATTCTTTTTACTCAGGGTGTGCCCTCATCTGATGATGATCTGAACTCTGAGATAGCGCTGCAAATGTCGCTGCCATACCCTGTGTCGTTTGAGCAGATGCTGACCCACTTACATGCGCGCGATACCGACCTCTTGCCGCAGTGGGAAAATGAGACGTTTCTCCAGAAAACCTGGGTGGTAACGAGTCGTGAAAGACCAGGTAAAGCAGATGTCTATGCTGCGCTCGCCGGCAGTGGTTCTGCTTTTTTCGTAAACGATCCCGTTGAATTACAGGAAAATTTAAATCGGGTGCTCGCAGAAACACAGGCCGTTGCCGGTGTTTCCGGAGCCGTCTCTTTTTCTACCGATGTTTTCACGCCGGATCGTATTCTGAACAATCTGTACCTGCCGCTATTCCAGCCACGCGCAACAATAAGTTGGCCGGGGAATCTGAAGAAGCTGAAGTTAAGAGAATCACAACCTGTGTCTGGAGTTACTTCGGCTGCAACTGGCGCTCGCTATGATGCAATAGTAGATGCGCGCGGAGTGCCAGCCATTGAGTTCTCTGGTGATTACGCGGGTCAGCTTCGATTTGATGCGCTCACATTTTGGACTGATGTGGAAACTCTGCCTCCCGGTGATGGCAAGTACGTTCCCGTCGATGCCGACGGCCGCAATGTCGGTCGTGGGGGAGGGGGTCAAAAGGTTGATGGGTTTGCCGCTTATCGCTTGGATACGGGCGAGGTCGCACAGTATTTTATTGGTGATTCCAATTTCGATCCGGCGAGTAATGACTACGCACCAAGGCAATTGTTTTTTGAGTTGGGCTCGACTTTACTTCCATTCAACGCAGATGACGTAACACTGGATAAGTTACGGCCTTTGCTTGCTCCAGAGGGAGACTTGGATGATGAAGCACTTTTGACTTTGGTGAAGTGGGCGCGTGGACAGGATACGAAAAATGGTAAGACCACCGCGCGTGACTGGTTGCTGGGTGCAGTAGTCCACTCGCAGCCGCTGGCACTCAACTATGGTGCTACGCCTGGTTATAGCCGCTTGAATCCTAATATTCGGCTGCTCTTTGGAAGCGGTGAAGGGGCCTTCCATATTCTGGAGAACACGGATAAAAAGGGGGGCGAGTCAGGTCGCGAGGTATTCGCTTTTTATCCCAGTGAGGTTGTCGGCAACATCCGATTGCATTACGACGATGTCACTCCAGCCTCGCAAATGCGCTATGGCGTGGATGGTGCTCCGGTAGTGTTGCGGGTTGATGGGAATAACGATGGCACCATCGAGCACGCGGCGGGTGATGAAGCTTATGTGTTTTTTGGTCTGCGCAGAGGCGGCTCCAGCTACTACGCTTTGGATATCAGCGATCCTGAGTCGCCTCCCCGCATACTCTGGAAGATTAGCCCAACAGTCGATGGTTCGTTCGACGAGTTGGGTCTGACGTTTTCAACGCCGACAGTTGGACGAGTCAACTACAGCGGATTACCGGTGGATGTGTTGATATTCGCCGGGGGTTACGCCGGTGGCTGGAATGGAGACCACACCGCAAGACTCGCAAAAGATGTCGGTGCTGCCGATGATGCTGTCGGTAATGCGATTTACATTGTGAATGCGCGCACGGGCGAGCTTGTTTGGAAGGCAGTACGTGGTGACATTGGTGCACGGTCCAATGTGGAGTACCAGCATGCGGGCCTGGTCGACAGCATTCCTTCCCGGGTAGCTGCGCTGAAAACCCCGCAGGGCAACATACACCGGCTGTATGTCGGTGATAGTGGCGGTGCCGTATGGCGTGCGGATATTCCACCCATTGTCCGAAGCAATGACAATCATCGCAGGGATAACTGGTTTATTACCAAACTGGCAGACCTGGGGGCGGACGAGGATGAACCCGGTGGTGCTCCCGCGGATGATCGACGGTTTTTTCATGTACCTGACACAGTTCATACCTTTGATAGCACCGGTGACTTCGACGGTGTATTGATACAAAGCGGTAATCGGGCAGACCCAAACGAAACCGAGGTAGCTAATTACATTTTTTACATCAAAGACAGGAATACGGTCTCAGGTAATGCGGCGGTGCGAGCGCGGAATGACGTCGATGATCCGCCGGGTAGGTATCAGTTTGTCGATTTGTCAGATCAAACAACGTGTATTGTCCCAACGGAGCAGACGAATACAGGAGGTGATGATGCGTCCTGTGCTGATCGCACTTTACCCAACGGCTGGAAAGTTGCCCTGGCGGAACCCGGAGAGAAGGGCTTGTCCAGGCCATTGACCGACGGCGGCCTGGTATTTGCTTCTACTTTTGTTCCCGGTACTGCAGATGCCTGTTCTCTGCGAAGGGGGCGGGGTCAACTCCATGTACTGCGCCTTGCTAACGGAACCTCGGTGGCAAACGAAGTCAGGCATTACGATCTTGGCGAGGGGATTCCGGCGGCTGCCGTTTCCCTGGGTGACGTTATCTATGTGCCTGGCGGTGGTATCGATCTGTATGACCTTGATGGGGACGGCGCACGCGATAAGACCAATTTGCTACCCAGCCAGGCGGGCAAAATGTTTCGGATTTACTGGCGTGAGCCGGGCATTGATCCCCTGTAGAGTTGCTTGAGAAGCGCGCATGAGAGGCGAAAATAAAAAAGGGTTTACACTTATTGAGCTGACGGTGGTTCTCTTTATTGTGGCATTGTTGCTAACGATTGCCTTGCCCGGATATCAATTTCAGCTGCGAAAAACCCGTCGCAGCCTTGGTGGGGCTGTATTGTATGACGCTGTAATACGGCAGGAACAGTTCTTTGTGGATCATAAGCGCTACGCCGGAGATTTAATGGAGTTGGGCTATCCTGACAGCCCTTATGCAATTGATCCAGAGGGGCGGGCAGTAGGCGCAGTAGCCGCGAACAGGGTTTATCTCATTGATGTTGCCACACAGCAAAATGCTTATATTTTGTTTGCGATTCCGCAACTGGGTCAGGCACAGGACGATTTATGTGGGACCCTCAGTTTGGATTCCATGGGCATTAAGCTCGCATCGGGCTCAGCGCCGGTGCAGGACTGCTGGTAAAGGCGGCTAGTGCTCTAGCCCTAGCTTCTTCAAGCGATAGCGGAGGCTGCGGAAGCTAATTCCCAAAAGTTTTGCGGTCGCGGTTTTGTTCCAGCGGCACTCCTCCAGAGCCGCGCTTAGAACCTCCCGTTCAATATCTTCAAGGTAGCCCTCCATGTCCCCGTAGGCTTCGCGGACTGACTGGCCGGTGTCATCCCGTCGACCTGAAGTCTCAGCCGATTTGCCAGAGGGTTCCTGGCCGGAGCGGGAGAATTGAAGGTCATCGGCGCAAATATTTTCGCCATCGGAAAGCGCCAGCGCCCGCTCGAGCATGTTTTCCAACTCGCGTACGTTGCCGGGAAAGTTATAGTCGCGCATGGCTTCCAGAGCGGATTTTTCCAGACGCGGTACTGCCTTATCTTCGCCAGATGTTATGCGTTTCAGAATGGCCTCGGTTAGTGCTGGTAGATCTTCCAGCCGCTCGCGCAAACTGGGAACCATGACATCAATAACATTAATACGATAATAGAGGTCCTTGCGAAACCTCCCGTCTTCGACTTCCTGGGTTAGGTCTTTGTGAGTGGCACTTAACAGGCGAATATCGGTGCCCTGTTCTTCGCTAGCGCCCACCGGACGGACGGTCTTTTCCTGAATAGCGCGCAGTAACTTAACCTGCATGGCAAGTGGTAGGTCTGCCACTTCATCGAGAAACAGAGTGCCGCCTGAGGCGGCTTGGAACAGCCCTATCTTGTCCTGGCTGGCTCCGGTGAAGCTGCCCTTTAAGTGACCAAATAGTTCACTCTCCATTAATTCCGGAGGAATCGCACCACAGTTAACCGCGACGAAAGCGCCTGCTGCGCGTGGGCCGTTATTGTGAATGAGGCGGGCGACAACTTCCTTGCCACTGCCAGACTCGCCGTGGATGTGCACTGGCGCCTGACTGCGTGCCAGTTTGGATATTTGCTGCCGCAAAACCTGAATGCCGGTTGAGGAGCCGGTCAATTCTCCGTCGACAGCTTCCTGCGTGCGGCTGGGGTCGCCTTCCAACTGGAGGGCATTACTGACGATTCTGCGCAAATTTTCCAGTTCGATGGGCTTGCTGATAAAGTCGAACGCCCCGGCTTTGAGTGCAGAGATAGCCGCTTCTACACTGCCGTGTGCGGTAATCATGGCGACGGGAATGTGGGGGAATTCTTGCTGGATATGCTCCACCAGCGAGATACCGCTACCATCGGGCAGGCGCATGTCGGTAAGGCAAAGATCCGGATTCATCTGTGTGACCAAGAGCCTGGCCTCTTCAAGATTGGCGGCACTGTGGGTTCTAAGACCCATTCGGCTCAACGTGATATCCAACAATTCCCGAATGTCAGGTTCGTCATCCACAATCAATACACTTTGGGTCGTCATTTAGAGCGCTCGTTGGTTCATAGAGATGCGGAAGCAGCTTTCACCGGTACTCGTCGGGCGGTAGTCAAGTCCTGCGTTGTTGATTTCACACAGTTCTTTGCACAGGTACAAGCCCATACCGGTGCCTTCATTCATAGTGGTAAAAAAAGGCTCAAACAGCTTGGCCAGATCACCGGTGGGAACCCCTTTACCCGCGTCAATGATATCAACTTGGCACTGGTGCAGGGCGGTATCGACTTCGACCTCGATGCGTGCTGTTTCATTGCCGGTTGCGACCTTGCTGTGACGCAACGCATTGTCCAGTAAGTTGGCTAAAATGCGCTGGAAATTTTCCGGATCAATTTCCACCAGCAATTCACGGTAGTCACAGTCGATCGTGATTTTTGCGGGTCGATTCAATGCATTAAGATATTCACTGACAAACTCTGTTAGCCAGGGCGCAAACAGCAGATACTCTGGCTTGGCAGGCTCACGGCGAGAAATCTGCATTACGCTCTCTACGATATGATTGACACGCTCACAATGGCTTTGAATAATATCTGCCATGCGGCTGTCAGAGGAAGTGAGATTGGAAGACTCCTGCAGCAATTGTGCAGCGTGGCTGATTGCACCCAGTGGATTACGGATTTCGTGAGCGATACTGGCGGTCAACCGGCTCAGAGAGTTGAGCTTCAACGACTGTGCATACTGCGTAACGGGCGTGTAATCTTCTACGAAAACCAGGGTTTCCCGATTATTGTTCGATTGCAATTCGCGGAAGTTTGCAATGACTGACGGTGCTCCCTCCATGACGGTGAAGGGCTTGGCCCGGTGTATGCCCGTGTCCTTCCAGTGTTCGAACTGGTAAGCCAGCTCCGAGCAATAATTCGCCAACTGTCGTCCTTGCTCCACCGCGGAGGGTCGCTCTGGGCTGAGTAAGCGAGCGGCGGACTTGTTCATGATTTGTACCACGCCCTGATTGCTGACCAGCAGGATGCCGGTCTGCATATGCTGTACGATTTGCTCATTGAGTCGCTGCAGGCTGTAAAGGTCACTGGCGCGATTGCGGGCCAGCTCTTCGGCCCGGCCCAGTCTGTGTGCGATCGGTTGCACGATCAGCGATACACCGAAAATAAGCAGACCCAAAATTCCAGCGGGGAAAAATGAGCTACTGTCTAGCACGTTTTGCAACATCAGCCAGCCTGTGTCGAGCAGAATGGCTAGCACGCTGATGGCAGCGATAAGGGTGGCTAGAGTGCGATTGGTAATGAGTACGGCGCTGGCGGCGACGGTAATCACCAGTAGTACTGGCAGACCACTTACCATTCCACCGCTACTGTCTGACAGGAGAGTAATGGCTACGATATCGACCAGGAAGACCAGCAACATCAATTTTTGACTCTGATTCAGTCGAGTCGAGAGCGAACCCAGCAGGGGAATACTGGTGGCGAGATAGACCAGTGCGGCGGTGGTGTACAGCGTTGGATTGAAGGTGCCAACCAGCTGCCGTGTATTAGGGCTTACCAGCATTATCAAAAGAACAATTGATAGTAGTGAGCGGTAGCCGACGTAAACTCTGAACAGTGCGAGATTCTGATGATTCGGTGTGCGGGCTTCAGGTTGTGTCAGTATGGCTGGGCGATTCACCTTGCAAGGGCCTGTTATGATTAAGTCGGTAATTGCGGCCTTTAAGTGTAACAGGCATTTTGCTTGAGGGGTGCAGCCGGCGAGGAAGGGAGGGAGGGCAAGAGACCCTCTCCAGTCGCCCATACAATGACCAACAATCTCAGTTTGTCCTACACAGGGACTGGCTATGCTCGATGCTTTTCCGGACAATAGTCCCCTGATACCGCAAGCACTTGAGAATCTCATGAGTACCCTGAATATCCTGATGGCGCAAATGAATACCCTGGTCGGTGATTTTGACGGCAATACCACCAAAGTCATCGAGTCTATAGTGCAGGCCGAGCAACAGTATGAGAATCCCGTGGTCGTTTTCCCTGAGCTGACGCTGAGTGGTTACCCGCCGGAAGACCTATTACTGCGCCCCAGCATAGAGCCACGCGTAAAACAGTCCTTGTCCAGAATCTGTGACGCTATGGTGGGCTCTGCATATGCCGTAATCGGCTACCCACTGAGGGTAGAAGGTACTTTGTACAACGTTGCCGGTGTGCTCCACCGGGGTGAAGTAGTGGCGCAGTACCGAAAACAGTGCCTGCCTAATTACCAGGTCTTCGATGAAAAACGCTATTTCAGTCCAGGTGATAGTGCCTGTGTGGTCGATATTGCAGGGGTGAAGGTCGGCTTAAGCATTTGTGAGGATATATGGGAGGAGTCTCCCACGATGCAAGCCGCCCAAGCCGGAGCGCAGGTGCTGCTGAATTTAAACTCTTCTCCTTATCATCAGGGTAAGCGTGACGAACGTTGGGAAGCAGTCGCTTCCCGCGCGCGACAGGCCGCCATTCCCATTGTTTACGTGAATCAGGTGGGTGGTCAGGATGAGTTGGTGTTTGACGGTGGTTCCTTCGCCGTCGCGGCCGATGGCACGTTAGTGGCTGCAGCGCCAAATTTTGAGGAGGGCACTTATGCTTTAGAGTTGATCGCCGGTGACTCCCAAGTGCGAATGACAGGTGTTGACTTGTGTCCCCCGCTGGATGAATTGGCCGCGGTTTGGCAGGCGCTGGTTCTGGGCGTTCGCGACTATGTGAATAAAAATCGATTTAGCGGCGTGGTGTTGGGTTTATCTGGTGGAATCGATTCAGCATTGACTCTTGCTGTGGCGGTGGAAGCGCTGGGTCCGGACCGGGTGGAAGCGGTCATGATGCCGTTTCGTTATACCTCGCAGATGAGTGTAGAAGATGCGGCTGAGCAGTCCAGAACGCTCGGTGTGAATCACAAAGTGATTTCCATAGAATCTATATACGAATCATTTATGAGCAGCCTGCAGAGTGAATTTGAAGGTTACGAGCCCGATACCACTGAAGAAAATCTGCAGGCACGCTGTCGCGGCGTGCTGTTAATGTCCATCTCCAATAAGAAGGGTTATCTGGTGCTGACGACCGGCAATAAAAGTGAGCTAGCTGTAGGGTATTCTACATTATACGGTGATATGGCCGGGGGATTTGACGTTTTGAAAGACGTTCCCAAGACACTGGTTTTTGATCTTTGCCGCTACCGCAACTCTCTGGGGTCCTGTATTCCGCAGCGTGTGATAGATCGTCCGCCGTCAGCTGAGTTGGCTCCTGACCAAAAAGATGAAGACAGTCTCCCGCCCTATGAAGTACTTGATCGTATCCTCGCCCTTTATGTTGAGCAGGATTACAGTGCCGAGGCCATCATTGCCGCGGGCATGGACCGTGACCAGGTGCAGAAGGTTTTACGTCTTGTTGATCTCAACGAATACAAACGGCGCCAGGCACCCATTGGAGTGCGTATTACACAGCGGGGATTTGGACGTGACCGGCGATACCCGATTACCTCCGGTTGGCGGCTAGGGGATTAGCCTGTTATCGCAGCTTTAAAAGCATCCTAAGCTCGAAAGACGCGCTAGTCCGGGCTTTAAATCTCTGGTCGATTGTTGAACTGTGGTGGCTGGGGTGGATCAAATAGCCCGAAGGAAGCCTTGTTAACCCAGGATCGTTGTAACCCGTCGAGTGTATACACGCTTTCGAACTGTCCGTTCTCATTGAGGGCAGGGTACTCGGGATAGTTTAACGCAAGCACGTCGATAGAATTCTTTGCCAAATCGTCCAGCCCCAGCAATATATAGCCCTGGGCCATTACCGCCAGTCCGTCTGCTACAGCGGGGGTTTTCTCGAAATTCTCGACGACGTACTGGCCGCGATTGGTGGCCGCGAGGTATGCGCCGCGTTTGAGATAATAGTTGGCGATGTTGATTTCGTGGCGAGCCAGCAGATTCCGCAGGTGGACCATTCGTGCTTCGGCGTCAGCGGCATAGGGGCTGTTGGGATACCGCGAAAGCAGTTGTGCGAATTCAGCAAAAGCTTCCCTGGCATTTGCGGTGTCGCGCTGAGTGGGATCAGTCGGCAAAAAACGGGCAAAAATATCTTCATTACCCGTGTAAGCCGATAGCCCTTTCATGTAGTAGGCATAATCTACGTTCGGGTGTTGGGGGTGCAGCCGGATGAAACGGTCAGCTGCTTCCACGGCAGCCTCGTGCTCATAGGCGTTGTAGTGCGCATAAATAAGCTCGAGCTGGGCCTGCTCTGCGTAGTTGCCAAAAGGGTATCTGGATTCCAGTTGCTGGAGGCTACGAACCGCCAGATCAAAGTTTTCGCCGCGCAGATAACGTTGCGCTTCCTCGTAAATTTGTTGCTCACCGGCATCGGCAGGGATATCCGGCAGTTCATCATTGCTGGAGCAGCCGTAAAGCGTCAGGCTGAGTAACAGGGTCAGGATGTATTTCATGATTTCACCTAAAAGGGTGCGCGCGGGCGTGTTAAAATCGCTCGCGAAGCGGGTGCTGTTGCAGCGGTATTTAACCACAGGCAGGCCGGCGCATAAACAGGAATTGTCATGAATGATCGGGTGGAACTGCAGGCCAGTGTGCCGCAGGAGTTGCACGGCAACCGGCTGGACCAGGCAGCGGCGCAACTGTTTCCTCAGTATTCGCGGTCCAGGCTTCAGGAATGGATCAAAAAGGGCGCCCTGTCCATGGACGGGACTCAGTGCCGTCCACGTGACAAGGTGGTCAGTGGTGCGAGCCTGCAAATTAACGCTGAGTTGGAAAGCGAGGTGAGTTGGCAGGCGGAGGATATCGCCCTCGATATGGTGTATGAAGATGCGGCTATATTGGTAGTGGACAAGCCCGCGGGACTGGTGGTGCACCCTGCGGCAGGTCATGCTGACGGTACCCTGGTTAACGCGCTGTTGGCGCACGCGCCGGAGTTGGCGCAGCTCCCCAGAGCCGGTATTGTGCATCGTCTGGATATGGATACTTCCGGTATTTTGGTGGTTGCCCGCACGCTTTCTGCCCATCATCATCTGGTGGGGCAGTTGCAGGAACGCAGTATCAAGCGGGAATACGTTGCCGTGTGCATCGGCGCACTGACGGGCGGGGGTAGGGTGGACGAGCCTATGGGTCGCCATCCCCGGCAGCGAAAAAAAATGGCGGTCCTGTCAGCTGGCGGTAAAACAGCGATTACCCACTACCGGGTAGCACAGCGTTTTGGACACCACACCCGTGTGACCGTTAATCTGGAAACGGGGCGGACTCACCAGATACGGGTGCACATGGCCCACCGGCGCTACCCTTTGATCGGAGACCAGATGTATGGCGGGCGCCCGCGTATACCCAAAGGCGCTTCTGACGAACTGATCGACACTCTGCGCAAATTCCCCAGGCAAGCATTGCATGCCCGTTCACTGGGCCTTATCCACCCCGACAGTGGAGATGCGGTGCAGTTTGAGTGCCCCCTCCCTGACGATATTCTCAATCTTATCGCTGTACTGGAAAAGGAAGATCCGCCCCTTGCCTCCGATACCGCCCTTTATTGAGCCCGACTGGCCGGCGCCGGCCAATGTCCTGGCACTGAGCACGACCCGTTGCGGCGGCTGCAGTGCGGTCCCCTACGACAGTTTGAATCTGGCGCATCACGTGGGCGACAGCGATGGCGCAGTGGGGGCAAACCGAGACATCCTGTCTGCGGTATTGCCCCGCAGCGGCGCTGTGCCATGGCTTTCACAGGTCCATGGGTCGCGCGTGCTTGAAGCGGGGCAGGGAGGATTGTATCCGGAGGCCGACGCTCAGTGGAGCCGCAGTTTAGGCACCCCGTGTGCCGTGATGACCGCCGATTGCCTGCCGGTTCTGTTTTGTTCTGCCGCGGGTGATGTCGTTGCCGCCGCCCATGCTGGCTGGCGCGGCTTGTCAGCGGGTGTGTTGGAAGCCACGGTGAGGAGTATGCGCACGCAGACAGAAGGTGTGCTGGTGTGGTTAGGTCCGGCAATTGGACCAGCCGCCTTTGAAGTGGGTCCGGAGGTGCGCACTACCTTTCTGGCGTCTGCCGGTTCCACGGAGGCGTCCGCTGTTGAGGCTTGTTTCCGCGGCAATCCCGGTCGTCCTGGTTACTACTACGCTGATTTATACGCCCTGGCGCGGGTTCGGCTGGGTGCGTTAGGTGTGCACCGGTTTTTTGGCGGAGGATTTTGTACCCACAGTGATACGCAGCGCTTTTTCTCCTATCGTCGCGACGGCAAAACCGGGCGTATGGCCAGCCTTATCCTCCTGCGGGAATGACACCCTCCAGCCCTAATCTCCGTACTTGAAATAGGGGCATTTGCCCCCATTTAAGACTGCAACGAGCGTGATTCACCGCCCGGTGATAATCATTGAGGAGCCCGGTATATGAGAATGGACAAATTAACCAACCAGCTGCAGGCGGCACTGGCAGATGCGCAGTCTCTGGCGCTGGGGAAAGATCACAATTTTATCGAGCCTGTTCACCTGCTGAGCGCCCTTCTTGAGCAGCCCGGTGGCGCTTGCAGGCCCCTACTGCAAAAGGCAGGGGCGGATATTGCCGGTCTTGCTGCGCAAGTTAGTACTGCGGTAAAGGCACTGCCCACGGTGTCCGGAACAGGTGGCGATGTGCACATGTCGAACGACCTGGGGCGTATTTTAAACGTCACCGACAAACTGGCGCAACAGGGCGGCGATACTTATATCTCCAGTGAACTGGTGCTGTTGGCGATGCTGGAGAGTAAAACCTCAGCCGGGGAGCTGTTAAAGGCCAATGGCGTGCAGCCCCTGGATCTAAAATCTGCAATCGACTCGCTGCGTGGTGGGGAGTCAGTCGACAATCCCGAAGATGAAGAATCCCGTCAGGCCCTGGAGAAATATACTATCGATCTCACCGAGCTCGCCGAGCAAGGCAAGCTGGATCCGGTGATCGGCCGCGATGACGAAATTCGACGCACTATTCAGGTATTGCAACGACGCACCAAAAATAACCCGGTGTTAATTGGGGAACCCGGCGTCGGTAAAACCGCCATTATTGAGGGGCTGGCGCAGCGCGTGATCAACGGCGAGGTGCCTGAGAGCATGCGTGAGAAGCGCGTTTTATCACTCGACCTGGGGGCGTTGCTGGCGGGTGCTAAATTTCGTGGCGACTTTGAAGAGCGACTTAAGGCAGTACTTAAAGAACTATCCAAACAGGAAGGTCGCATCATCCTGTTCATTGACGAACTCCACACTATGGTTGGTGCCGGTAAAGCAGAGGGCTCTATGGATGCGGGTAATATGCTTAAACCCGCGCTGGCGCGGGGTGAGCTGCACTGCGTGGGTGCCACCACTTTGAATGAGTATCGCCAGTACGTGGAGAAAGATGCCGCACTGGAGCGTCGATTCCAGAAAGTGCTAGTGGACGAACCGAATGAGGAAGACACCATCGCCATTCTGCGGGGTTTGAAAGAGCGCTACGAGGTACACCACGGCGTAGACATTACCGACAGCGCCATTATCGCCGCTGCTAAACTCTCCCAGCGCTATATCACCGACCGCCAATTGCCCGACAAAGCCATCGACCTTGTCGATGAGGCCGCCAGCCGGATTCGCATGGAAATCGATTCCAAGCCGGAGGTCATGGACAAACTGGAACGACGCTTGATTCAACTCAAAATTGAACGCGAGGCGGTGAAAAAGGACACCGATGCCGGCGCGAAAAAGCAGGTGGAATTGCTGGACGCAGAAATTGAAAAAGTCGAGCGCGAATTTTCCGATCTCGAAGAAATATGGAAGGGCGAAAAAGCATCCGTGCAAGGCGCCGCGCAAATCAGGAGCGACCTGGAACAGGCAAAACTAGAGCTGGAAGCGGCCAGGCGGGCGGGCGACCTCACCCGCATGTCAGAACTACAATACGGGCGCATTCCCGAGTTGGAAAAGCAACTGGAAATGGCCCAGGAATCGGAAACCACCGATACCGTTTTGTTGCGCAACAAAGTAACCGATGAAGAAATTGCCGAGGTAGTATCGCGTTGGACCGGCATTCCTATCGCTAAAATGATGGAGGGTGACCGCGAAAAACTGCTGCGCATGGAGGACGTTTTAAGCGAAAGGGTGGTTGGGCAAAGCGAGGCCATAACGGCAGTATCGAATGCCGTGCGACGCTCCCGTGCAGGGTTGTCTGACCCCAAACGTCCCAACGGCTCGTTCCTGTTCCTGGGACCCACCGGCGTCGGTAAAACAGAATTGTGCAAAGCCCTGGCGGAATTCATGTTCGATAGTGAAGACGCCATGGTGCGTATGGACATGTCAGAGTTCATGGAAAAGCACTCCGTAGCGCGGCTCATTGGGGCCCCTCCGGGCTATGTGGGCTACGAGGAGGGCGGCTATCTGACCGAGGCAGTGCGACGGCGCCCATACTCTTTGTTGTTATTGGACGAGGTCGAGAAAGCGCACCCCGATGTTTTCAACATTCTGTTACAAGTGCTGGAGGACGGTCGTCTTACCGATGGTCAGGGCAGAACAGTCGATTTTCGCAATACCGTGATAGCCATGACCTCCAACCTCGGTTCGCACCTGATTCAGGAAATGGCAGCGCAGGACGATTACGAGGCGATGAAGGCTGCTGTGATGGACGTGGTTGGAACCCATTTTCGGCCTGAGTTCATTAACCGTGTGGACGAATCGGTAGTATTCCACCCGTTGCAAGTGGAGCAAATTCGGGGAATTGCCGTCATTCAGCTGAAAGATCTGCAAACTCGTCTGGCAGAGCGGGAGCTGTCGCTACAAATCAGCGATGCGTTCATGGATCGACTCGTGTTGGCCGGATTTGACCCCGTTTATGGCGCGCGGCCACTCAAGCGCGCTATTCAGCAGGAACTGGAAAATCCTCTGGCACAGCGCATTCTGGCCGGTGAATTTCCGCCCGGGTCGGTCATTTCTGTCGATATCGAGGATTCGGTGACCCGTTTCGCAGTTTTACCCGGGTAGGGCCACAATCGGCCACAAATGTAAAATAGGACCCTGTGATGTCGTGACGGCCCTATAGACATTTACCGGTCTCGCCGCGAGGCGAGCAAGCGCAGTGGTGGAATGCAGTCGTGCATCTCCAATGACGGTATCGCCTGCACGGGGGACGTTGCTGCGGATGCGGGCTGGAGGCGGGAATTTATTGGCTGCCAATCAGGTGGTCATTCAGTATCGGCAAGCCTTCATAGACGGTATTAAAATGTTTGTGGCGGGGGCTCTGGTGCTAATTCTCACAGTAAGCCGTTATCGATTCTTCAGCCCGCTTCCGCTGCGAAAGTTTCTCTTCTTCGTTAATGTAACGATACTCCCCCTCTTCGTTCCGTATGCGAATGCTCGCAGAGGTAGCGAGGGCTTGCAGGTTGTCTCTGGCACGTTGGCAGTACTCAGGGTTTTTCTCGATGACGGGCGCGCGCGAATCGACGAGCTGAAAATCATTGCTCGCACTGGGTTCGACCTCCAAGGGCACCGCGCCTTCCTCAGAAGCTACTGAACGGACCATGCGGGAGCTGGTGGAAACCACCTCGTAATCCACACCTTTAGGTGGCGGCCGGTCACTATTTACCGGGGAGCCCCGTTCATCAATCCAGCGGTAAATCACTGCATCGGCAACGGTGCTGCTGGCTGAAAAGACCATTACAACCGTGGTCAGGACTATTGAAAATAGACTTATTATGGGCTTCAAGAGGTTGCCTCCACCGGGGCATCTATATTCCTTCAAAAATACGCCACATCCGCGGCCGGGGCAATCCAGTAATACCGGCACTAATATAACCATCGCAGCGCGATGGTTGACTTTAGCTGCTTGCAAACGCAACAATAGGGATGTCTTGCGACTGGCAATGATTACCGTCGAGTACCCTCGGCCTCTGGTCTACTGCATCATTACGATTATTTGGTGCAGCTGGTTGTAAGTCCCGTATTCAATTTGAGCCGTATTGGCCAGATTGAGGGCTAGACACTGCGCTACCCCGCAGGGCTACCGATACACGCTGTTCGTGATCGCAATTCCCATCCAGGGCAGATCCAGGCAGTGTATCGAGCTTAAATGGGGGTGGCGTGGCTTATCTTATACCTGTTCCAGGTATATCTGCCGCAATGACCACACGCTATTTTGGAATGATCCGGTGAGGGTAACGCACTGGGCGTTTTGATTATGGAGAGTGATAGTGGAGTTGTTATCTGGCGGTGAAATGATCGCTCGAGCACTGGAAGACGAGGGTGTTGAATACATCTTTGGCTACCCTGGTGGTGCGGTTTTACATATATACGATGCCCTGTTTAAGGACTGCAAAGTCCCTCATATACTGGTGCGCCATGAACAGGCAGCCACGCATGCTGCAGACGGTTACGCCAGAGCTACTGGGAAACCGGGCGTCGTATTGGTGACCTCCGGTCCCGGCGCAACCAATGCGATTACCGGCATTGCTACCGCCTATATGGACTCGATTCCCATGGTGGTACTGTCTGGGCAGGTGCAGAGCCACCTCATCGGCGAGGATGCCTTCCAGGAAACGGATATGATCGGTATCTCGCGCCCCATCGTAAAGCATAGCTTTATGGTAAAGCGCACCGAAGACCTCCCGCAAATGATCAAGAAGGCATTCTATATAGCCTCCACGGGTCGGCCTGGCCCTGTGGTTATCGATATTCCTAAAGATTTGACGCGTCCGGATGAAAAATTTGAGTACAACTACCCCAAAAGCGTGAAGATGCGCTCCTATTCGCCGGCTCAGCGTGGCCATACCGGGCAAATCAAGAAAGCAGCGAAGATGCTGCTGGGGGCCAAGCGCCCGATGATTTACGCCGGTGGTGGTGTGATACAGGGAGATGGCAGTGAACTGTTAACGCAGTTGGCTCGGGAATTGAACTACCCGGTTACTAATACATTAATGGGGCTGGGAGCCTACCCGGGCAGCGATCGCCAATTTTTGGGTATGTTGGGTATGCACGGCTTGTACGAGGCGAATATGGCCATGCACCACAGTGACTGTATTCTCGCCGTTGGTGCGCGCTTTGACGACCGTGTCACCAACACCGTGGACAAGTTCTGTCCCGGAGCCAAGGTTATTCATATTGATATAGATCCCGCTACTATCTCGAAAATCGTTATGGCAGATATTCCCATCGTTGGACCGGTGCAGTCGGTACTGACCGAATTGTTGGGGCAAATTACATTGCTACGCGAAAAAGATAGTGCTTTGCCGGATGAGTCTGCGCTTGATCGTTGGTGGCAGCAGATTGAGGAGTGGCGCTCGGCGCATGGCCTGTTCACGGGGCGACGTTATGGGCAAAGTGATCTGATTATGCCGCAGCAGGTTATCGAGAGTCTGTACCGAGTCACAGACGGTGATGCGTACGTCACATCCGATGTCGGACAGCACCAGATGTTCGCTGCCCAGTATTATCCTTTTGATGAGCCGCGGCGCTGGATAAACTCCGGCGGGTTGGGAACCATGGGTTTCGGGTTGCCTGCTGCCATGGGAGTAAAGCTCGCATTTCCCGATATGGAGGTCGCCTGCGTGACCGGAGAAGGCAGCATCCAGATGAATATTCAGGAGCTGTCTACTTGTAAGCAATACAAGACAGCGGTAAAGATCATTAACTTGCGCAATAATTATCTGGGCATGGTGAAGCAGTGGCAGGACATGCAGTACGAGGGCCGCTACGCCATGAGCACCTACGAGGATTCGCTGCCGGATTTCGTTAAGCTGATGGAGGCCTATGGTCACGTTGGTATCCAGGTTGATAAGCTGGATGATCTTGAGGGAGCGATGAAGGAAGCTTTTGCTCTGAAGGACAAACTGGTGTTTCTTGATGTGATTATCGATCCTATGGAACACGTGTATCCCATGCATATTGCGCCTAATGGTTCGATGAAAGATATGTGGCTCAGCAAGAATGAGAGGACCTGATATGCGACGGATAATTTCTATGTTGATGGAAAATGAGCCCGGTGCACTATCGCGTGTGGTGGGTCTGTTTTCTCAGCGTGGCTACAACATTGAGACACTGAATGTTGCGCCTACAGACGATGCTACTTTGTCTCGGCTTACTCTGACGACGGTCGGAACGGACTTGCATATTGAAAAACTCACCAAACAGCTGAACAAGTTGGTAGATGTGGTGAAGTTGGTTGATTTGACCGAGGGCGCCCACATAGAGCGGGACATGATGTTGATCAAGATTCGGGCCACTGGCGCAGCGCGTGAAGAAGTTAAACGTGTCACTGACATTTTCCGTGGCCAGATTGTGGATGTGAGCCCCAACGTGTATACCATCCAGCTTTCCGGCACCAGCGATAAGCTCGATTCATTTGTAGCGGCGATGGCGGAGGCGGATATTCTCGAAGTCGTGCGTTCAGGTGTGGCTGGAATATCGCGTGGTGAGAAAGTACTGAGTCTTTAATCTTTAGAGCTTGTTATGTGCAGTGCGGGCGCATGTGCCGGCTTTTTAGCAGCGGGCCTTGCGCTTTCTTGACTAGCTGAACCCAGCAAGTGCTGGGCCAATAAGGCCCAGAGTGATGAATCTCGAACGGGTTGGGTGTGCCTATACTATGCGCTGCATAGCGGTCATGTA
Source organism: Halioglobus sp. (assembly GCA_028825045.1). Taxonomy (GTDB): domain Bacteria; phylum Pseudomonadota; class Gammaproteobacteria; order Pseudomonadales; family Halieaceae; genus Marimicrobium. Next base: position 3,893 of record JAPKAY010000056.1, on the reverse strand, counting down.
CCCGCGCAACATTTTTCCAACGACCTCCACGGGGTGAGCGCGTACCGCCTCATTGACGGCAATCAGCTCTGCGTTATCCACACTGTTGTCGCCCACCATGCCACTGCCGATGACGTCCGTGTCGATCTTGCTCATAAAATCTGCCAGTAACGGCCGGCAGGCATGGTCGAACAGATAACAACCGTATTCTGCGGTATCGGAAATCACCACGTTCATCTCGTACAACTTCTTGCGGGCAATGGTGTTGGCGATCAGAGGCGTTTCGTGCAGTGACTCGTAGTAAGCTGATTCGTCAATAATGCCGGCAGACACCATGGTCTCGAAGGCGAGTTCCACGCCGGCTTTAACCATGGCGATCAACAAAATACCGTGGTCGTAAAATTCCTGTTCGACGATTTCTGCGTCTGTATTCCCGGACTTCTCGAACGCTGTTTCGGCAGTCGCGGCGCGCCACTTCAACAGATTGGCATCGTCATTGGCCCAGTCTTCCATCATGGTTCTGGAGAACTCACCGGTCATGATGTCGTCCTGATGTTTTTCATACAGCGGACGCATGATTTTCTTGAGATCTTCCGCCAGATAGTAGGCGCGTATTTTGGCGGGGTTAGACAGGCGGTCCATCATGTTGGTAATGCCGCCGTATTTAAGGCCTTCGGTGACAGTTTCCCAGCCATATTGGATTAACTTGGAGGCGTAGCCGGGCTCGATGCCCTTTTCAACCATCTTGTCAAAACTCAGAATGGCGCCTGTTTGGAGCATACCGCAGAGAATCGTCTGTTCTCCCATCAGGTCCGACTTTACTTCCGCGACAAAGGAAGATTCCAATACGCCAGCACGATGTCCGCCGGTTCCAGCGGCATACGCTTTGGCGAGTTCCAGGCCATCACCGTTGGGATCGTTTTCCGTGTGAACGGCAATCAGGGTGGGAACCCCGAATCCGCGCTTGTACTCTTCGCGCACTTCAGTGCCAGGACACTTGGGAGCAACCATAATGACCGTGATGTCATCACGAATTTGCATGCCTTCCTCAACGATGTTGAATCCGTGGGAATAGGACAGGCAGGCGCCTTGTTTCATGAGCGGCATAATTGCAGTGACAACGCTTGTGTGCTGTTTGTCAGGCGTGAGATTGAGCACCATGTCCGCCTGTGGAATCAGTTCCTCATAGGTGCCGACGGTAAATCCATTTTCGGTCGCATTTTTCCAGGACTGTCTCTTGTCTGTGATAGCGGCCTCACGCAGGGTGTAGGAGACGTCAAGGCCGCTGTCTCGCAGGTTCAGGCCCTGATTCAGGCCCTGGGCACCACACCCCACAATCACCATTTTCTTACCGCGAATCATTTCCACGCCATCGGCAAACTCGGAACGGTGCATAAAGCGACACTTACCGAGTTGGTCGAGCTGAAGGCGCAGTGGCAGCGTGTTGAAGTAATTGTGTCCCATGATAAGTGTCCTCTGGCGGGTGATTGCAAAGTGAAGCGAACCATACGATAAATAAATGCTTGCGTAAAACGCTATATTGTTAATACTGTATTGCGTAATTAGCAACGCAGGTGATCTCTATGGATACAAGAGGTTTGGCTGTCTTTCTCTCTGTCACCGACACGCTCAATTTTAGTCGTAGTAGTGAGTTACTGCACATGAGCGTGTCTGCGGTGAGCAGAACAGTGCAGCGTCTCGAAGAGGAGTTGGGTCACCCCTTGTTGGAGCGGGACAACCGCAGTATGCGATTAACGGCAGCGGGCGCTGAATTCAGAGAATTTGCGCGGAATACCATAGCCGAGCTGCAACTATTAAGACGCAAACTCGGCAGCGACGAAGAGCTGGCGGGTGAAGTCAGTCTGTTCTGCTCAGTGACAGCAACCCACAGTGTGCTTGCACCTATTCTGGAGGCTTTTCGGGTTACTCATTCATCTGTAGAAATTAAGATGCACACCGGTGATCAGGCGGATGGCATTGTCCGTATTCTGGAAGGACAGGATGACATAGCTGTGAGCGGTCGTCCTGCGCGCTTGCCCCGGCGAGTGGAGTTTTTGCCTCTGCTCGAGTCGCCCTTGCATTTTTGTGCGCCGGCAACAGATTGTGCCGTTCGAGAGATGGTAGCGGCGGGCGAACTTGCGGGGGGTGAGGTGGATTGGAACAGTGTTCCTTTCATCGTGCCCGAACGGGGCGTTACTAAAGATATGCTGGACGCCTGGTTTCGAAAGCGCGGTGTCAGGCCAAAAATCTACGCCCAGGTAGCCGGCCATGAAGCTATCGTAGCCATGGTAAGTTTGGGTCTGGGTATTGGAATTGCGCCGCAGTTGGTGATTCAGGCAAGTGGTATGGCAAATCGTGTCCGCCAGATCGAGGTTGCAGATGGATTGCCTCCCCTCACTATTGGCCTGTGTAGCCTGAAGCAGAGATTGGCTAGTCCATTGGTTAAATCTCTCTGGGATGTCGCTGGGCAGACCTATAAAGGTTCAGTTTGATACTATACTGGCCGAACTGAGAGAGCAGGCACACAACATGGATGATCAAAATGAAACTGCACCCGAGCAAAAGCAGAGCTCGAGTGCCGCAGACGAGCAGCCGATCTCCGGTACTGTCGCCCCCCGTCTTGATTTGTTAGTTGACGAACACGAGGAGGAGGTCTCCGAAAACGGGCAAACAGTTCGTCGCCAGGGTATTTACCTACTGCCCAATCTTTTTACCACGGCGGCACTCTTTGCCGGGTTTTACGCCATTATTGCCGCCATGCGCGGAGACTTTGAAAGCGCTTCCATAGCCATATTTTTCGCCATGATTTTGGACGGGCTCGATGGGCGTATTGCACGCCTCACTAATACCTCCAGTAAATTTGGCGGCGAGTATGACAGCTTGGCGGACATGGTGTCCTTCGGTGTAGCCCCCGCTCTGGTGATGTTCAGTTGGGCTTTGGGAGAGTTAGGAAAGTTCGGCTGGAGTGCAGCGTTTATCTACGTGGCATGTGCGGCCCTGCGCCTCGCTCGTTTCAATACGCAAATTGATACGGCCGATAAAAACTACTTCACCGGTCTGGCCAGCCCGGCTGCCGCTGGAATTATTGCCAGCACGGTGTGGGTTTGTAACGATTTGGGGTGGGTCGGCACGGCATTACCCCTGGAAATGTCGGTTGTGGTCGGAGTGCTCACCGCCGCTGTTGGTTTTTTCATGATTGCAAATTTTCCCTACTACAGCTTTAAAGGTATCGATTTTCGCGGTCGCGTGCCCTTTGTGGTGGTGATTGTTGTGGTTCTTATTTTTGGCCTGGTTACGGTAGATCCTCCACGGATATTACTGGCAGGGTTTCTCATTTATGCAATGTCCGGCCCTGTAATGCTGGCGGTGAACCGTGGCAGACAGCAAGCAGGCTGAATCGCTGCACAACCTGAGGCCTTCTGGAAACCAAACGTTAAATTGTGGTTGTGATCTGTAGTCAACGTCGCAATGGCGGGGAAGCTTCATGAGCATGCGTTTTGTAGTACCTCGAATAGCCTCTTCTGACATCACTTCGGAATCTGCGTATAGGAAGCGTCGGGATGTTATTAGGGACGCGGGCCTCGCGGCTGTCCTAGCTATATTGGCTTTACTCCAGCGGTCTTGGCGGAGGAACGGGTGTAGCGCTCCTATATCATGCTCGCCTGGCGATTCAGGCGTTATCAATTGCGCCAGCGGCAAACTATCGTTTCCGGAGGGCGATTTTTGTAGCCTTGTTTCGTCCATTGGAAGCCCGCTTTCGGTCCCGATTTTCACGCGGATTTAGTCCGCAGGAGAATCCTGGAAATAATTCAGTAAAAGGCCTTGCAGGGTCAGTCGCTATGCGTATAATGCGCTTCCCGTTGAGGCATGGTCTCACGGGTTATCTGCGCCCAAGCGGTGGCAGATGTTGTTTA
>JAPKAY010000105.1 GCA_028825045.1 Halioglobus sp. | reverse complement strand
CCCCTGTTACCGCCGTGAAAGGGCAGTGTCCTAGGCCACTAGACGAAGGGGACGCTGCGGTCTCCATCAAGAGGCGCGCATTGTAGGAACACAGGGCGGTTGCGTCAAGTCCCAACGCAGCAATTGCAGTTGAAATTTCTACTGTAACTTCAGCAGCTTAGCTCTAGATTCACGTATGTTGAATGTTTCGCCCCGGCGAGCAGCCGCGAGCCGCAATTCTTCCAATTGTTGGAACTCTGCGATTTCTTCATCGGGCATGTAATGAAGGCAGTCTCCGCCGAAAAACCACAGCAGTTCACGCGGGAAAATCGGGGCGAAATCCGGATAGGTATCGAACAGTCTGGCGACAAGCGCGCTACCCTTGCCATAGAAATCTTCTGTCGACTCCAACACTGCCAGGTATGCGCCCGCTAGTTCACGCAGGGGGTGGTCCTGCGGGAGTTGATCGGTGCGGGTTACCAGGTTCTGGGTAAACTCGGTGAGAAGAGCCCGGCAGTGTTGGCGATATTGTTCATCAGTCATGTGTGTAGTCGTTTAACGGTGTCATTCCGAGTACAATTGCGCGCTTAGTCGGCGACGCAGCTATTCCTTAGGCAATGATACCAGCACTGACCATTGAAAACCTCCGCAAGGTCTACGACAACGGCTTTGAGGCACTAAAAGGGATTAGCCTGGAGGTTGAGCAGGGCGATTTTTTCGCGCTGCTGGGCCCCAATGGCGCCGGAAAATCCACCACTATCGGTATCATTTGCTCTCTCGTGGCCAAGTCTGGCGGTCGCATAGCGGTGTTTGATATCGATATCGACGAGGATTTTCCAGCCGCTAAACGCCACATTGGTATTGTTCCCCAGGAATTTAATTTCAACCAGTTTGAGAAGTCACTCGATATCGTCGTTAATCAGGCGGGCTACTACGGACTAAAGCCAGCGCTCGCCCAGAAGAGAGCAGAGACCTATCTCCGCGAGCTGGGGTTATGGGAGCAACGTGATATACCCGCCCGCATGTTGTCAGGGGGGATGAAACGGCGCCTGATGATCGCCCGGTCTCTGGTGCACGAGCCAAGATTGCTAATACTGGATGAGCCCACCGCCGGTGTGGATATCGAGATGCGACGTTCCATGTGGGAATTTCTTCAGAAGATCAATGCCCAGGGCACCACAATTATCCTCACCACGCATTATCTTGAAGAGGCTGAAGCGCTGTGCAGGAATATCGCCATCATTAATCACGGTAAAATCGTGGAGAATACCTCCATGAAAACGCTTCTACGCCAGCTACATAAGGAAATATTTCTACTCGACTGTGTAGAAGAGCTGCCGCAGTCTGTTGCGATTACAGGCTTCGCCGTTCGTCGACTTGACGACCATACGTTAGAGGTGGAGGTTCAAAAGGGGCAGCACATCAACCAGGTTTTTGCTGCCTTGGATTTAGAAAGCATCCACATCAGCAGCATGCGTAATCGAGCCAACCGCCTGGAAGAAATGTTTGTCAATCTGGTGGAGGGCGACGCATGAAGGTGCATGAACAATACGTCGCGTTTCTGACCATAGTTCGCAAAGAAATAAAACGGTATCTGCGCATCTGGACTCAGACACTGTTGCCATCTGCGATCACTATGTCACTGTATTTTGTGATTTTTGGCACGCTCATTGGTTCGCGCATCGGCGAGATGGATGGGTTCACTTATATGGAATTTGTGGTGCCGGGTTTGATCATGATGGCCATCGTTACCAATTCCTATTCAAATGTGGTCTCGTCATTTTTCGGTTCCAAATTCAGTCACAGTGTCGAAGAACTTCTGGTTTCGCCGGTTTCCAATTTTGTAATTCTCATGGGCTATGTCGTGGGAGGCGTGTCCCGAGGCCTGTTGGTGGCCGTAGTTGTAACGCTGGTGTCACTGTTTTTCACCGATCTCAGCATTCACAGTTACTTTGTCGTGGTGGTCGTTGTATTTATGACATCCACGCTATTCGCGTTGGCAGGTTTTATTAATGCCGTTTATGCCAATAGCTTTGACGATATCTCCATTATTCCAACCTTTGTACTCACTCCCTTGATCTATCTCGGCGGTGTGTTTTACTCCATGGATCTATTGCCAGAATTCTGGGCCAACGTCTCCAAGTTAAATCCGCTGGTTTATGTGGTAAATGCCTTTCGTTATGGGGTGCTAGGTGTTTCCGATGTCAGCCTGTCTTTTGCTCTGGGTATGATCGCCTTCTTCACCGCACTGGCGTTTGGTTACAGTATGCATCTACTTAACTCCGGCAAGCGATTGAGGCAGTAACGTGGTCGCCGATTCAAAGAACGAGGGTTTGTTACTGGGGAAGCATACGCCCCAGTTACACGAATACTCACCGCAGATTCTGCATGCAATACCACGGAAGATTGCGCGCGAGAGTTTAGGTCTGGGGGAGGCGCTGCCCTTTTATGGTGTGGATCAGTGGCACGCTTACGAATTGTCGTGGCTTGATGCAGATGGCAAGCCTAATGTTCGGGTCGGGCGATTCACAGTACCTGCCAGTTCTCCTAATATCATTGAGTCGAAATCAGTCAAGCTGTATCTAAACGCACTGAATAACTCACAGTTTGTTAGCGCTGAAGAGTTTCGCGAAACCGTCGTTAACGATTTCAGCAATATTGCGGGGGAGGGCGTAGAACTAGAGCTTTTCACGGTTGATGACCCCTCTCTGGCAGGATCGGTCTTCAAAGGAAAAAGTCTGGATAACTTTCCGGTCGATGCCTATTCCGGTGAGCCAGTGGCAGAGCAATTACAGATTGAGAGCGAGCAGGTAGTGGATGAAATAGTCTACAGCCACCTGTTGCGTTCATTGTGCCCGGTAACGGGGCAACCAGACTGGGCGAGCGTATGGTTCCACTACTGCGGCGCCGCTATTGATCACCGGTCTCTCCTGCAGTACATCATTGCTTACCGGGTTCACCAAGAGTTTCATGAGCAGTGTGTGGAACGCATGTTTTGTGATATTTCGAGGCGTTGCAAACCCCAGTTATTGCAAATCCAGGCTTTTTACACACGCCGCGGCGGCTTGGATATCAACCCGTTTCGTACCACCGACCCCCACGCAGAGCCACTCCCCAGGCGCAATAGACAATAGACCGCAGGCTAACCGTTCGCGCTAAAACAGCCCTTCGTCGGACTGGCAAGCACGCTGTCTTATGGTATGATTCGCGCCCTCATGGTGAGGTGGCCGAGTGGTCGAAGGCGCACGCCTGGAAAGCGTGTAACGGGTAACCGTTCGAGGGTTCGAATCCCTCCCTCACCGCCAGTATTCTATTAAAATCAATGACTTAAGCCGGAATATAAAAAATATCCGCCATCGTACCTACCATAAGCTCCCAGACAATAAAAAGCCCGCACGGTGGCGGGCATTGTTTCGAGCAGGCTCGCACATCAATCGGTTGGCTTCCATTCCCTAACCAGCTTTTGTGCTTCTGCTATCTGCGCTGAGTTCATTTCTTTAGCTACAATGTCCCGACCTTTAATGGCTTTTTCCTTTCCACTTACAGCAGCTAGATTCCACCACATTTGTGCCTGGACGTAGTCCTGCGGAACGCCTTGGCCTTTGGCGTACATAAAGGCTAGATTGTTTTGCGCATCGGCTCACCCTGGTCAGCCGCCTCGCGATACCACACCACTGCTTGCTTATCATCCTGCGGTACGCCTTCGCCGTTTAACTAGTGTTATCAATGAACCCAATGGCCATAAAACACCCATCAGTGTCGTGTCTTTACCTTCTTAAACGATAGTTGGCCCTGCCAGCCTCTTCCTTGAGCAGCATAATTTGTCACATTCCCTGTAATTGTTAGTAGTCGAAGAGACTCGCTTGAGGCGGAGCTCGAGGTTCTGGCAGTTGATTTCCTGAGGCTGGTGCCGAGAATTTGGTATTCAGGTAAACAACGATTTTCTGAATGACCAGTGGGTCTTCAATGCTAGTGACAATTCTCACCGCTTTGCCGCAACGTCTGCAGATCGTGATATCGACAGCAGTCGTGCAATTTTGCTCCCAATGCCAACAGTGCTTGCAGAGTGCGTGGCGTCAGGCGCTAGCCAGCCACGTAGAGACTCACGCCGGCTAATAAAATGGCCGCAAAATAGCCTATTGGGAACAGGTAACGAGAACGTCGATCCAGTGCGTCGCCGTTGTGGGACAAACCACGACTGTCCAACACCCACACACGCAAATTGACTGCAACGCTCGCGCACATTGTCACAAAACTAATGATCATGAACGACCCCAATACGGTAGGGTATGCTATTTTGGGTAGGCTTCCACTAAACATGATCTGATAAGCAACCACCGTAAGAATGCCCAAAAAGGTAATATCCATGCGGTCTCCCACCGAGGATCGATCCATCCAAAACACCGACCAAGACAGAATGACAAAAATCATCACAGGGAAGCCAACCAACCGCAGCGTGTACCAAGAGTTGCGTTCAACATCAAGCTGGACTTTAAAAGCGCTCAGGCGGCTTTCGCCACCACTCAGATAGCGCGGCTGATACTCCACGATTGAGCTGGACAATGTGGGGGTATACCACTGCGGTATTTTAATTTTATGCTGACCATCCTCCCACATGCCGCTGCTCGCCGGATCTACACGCAAAGCTACCTGCGCACTGTCAAACCCCAGC
>JAPKAY010000055.1 GCA_028825045.1 Halioglobus sp. | reverse complement strand
ACTAGTCATAATGTTGTCCTATTGCAAAGTGGAAGCGGCTGGCGGATGGACACTGCACTAGAAGGTTGCGTTGGTCACGCCGCCGTCCACCACGAGGCTTTGTCCAACGATGTAGCTGGCCTGATTGCTGCAAAACAGTGCGCATATGGCACCAAACTCGTCGATGTCGCCGAACCGGTTGGAGGGGATTCCCCACTCGTCAATCCAGTTCTGTACTACCTGCTTGTAGGTGCTGCCCTGTTCCTGTGCCATTGCGCTGAAGCGTTCTTCAGCACTGGCAGTGTGGTGCATACCCGGTAACAGGTTGTTGATAGTCACATTGTGTTTGGCCACTGCTTTGGCGATCGCTACGGTGTAGTTGGAAAGCGCAGCCCGCGGTGGCCCGGAAAGCGTTCGGATTTCTGCTGGAAATTTTGAGGCTGCGGTGGAAATATTAACAATGCGACCGAACCCGCGGTCACACATGCCATCGATGGTTGCGCGGATGAATTCGATGGGGCTAATTAGTCCAATGGCGAGGTGTTCTTCCCACTGTGCGACTGTGACCTCGCGAAAATTGGGCGTGAAGGGGGCCGGGGAACAGGTGCCAACCAGAATATCCGGGTCTGGGCAAATGGAGAGGATCTTGTCCCGGCCCGCATCGCTAGAGTGATCGGCGACGATGGGAATGACCGTGGCGCCTGTGCCACGGCGAATTTCTTCTGCGGTGGCTTCCAGTCGCTCTTCCCCGCGCGCGGATAGGTAAAGTTCCACACCTTCTGCGGCTAATGCTTTCGCACTGCCCTTGCCGAGGCCGGCGCTGCCACCGTTGACCAGTGCCTTGCGTCCCCTAATTCCCAGATCCACTGTTAAAACCTCTATAGCGAAAAAATCACCAGCTATTGGTGTGCAGGACCGAGTCCAGATCTTTGCGCGGCGCTACTTTAAAAGCTGTTCCCTTGGTGTAGGCGATGGGTATCAGTGCAACCTGGGCGCATTCGTTTGGAATCTGCAGCAGCGTGCCGATCTCTTTTTCAAAACTCAGGTGCAAACTGGTCCAGCAGGTGCCAATACCGCGTTCTCGGGCCGCTAGCATAAAGCTCCAAACAGCCGGGAGAATGGAGCCGTAGATGCTGGCAACGACGCCCTGCGGCAGTCCTGGCGTGTCTGGTCTGGCTGCACAGCATGGAATGAGTAGAGCGGGAACGCGGCTGAGATTGTCGGCCAGGTAGCGCGCGGAACTGAGCACGCGCGCTTGTGTGGGCGCCATGGAGGGGTCGTCCAAATGTTGTTTCGTGGGCTGGGCTGGGCCTGCTTCATAGGCATCGAAGGCCTTTAAGTAGTATTCAGCGATGGTCGCAATTTTGTCGCTGTCGGTCACGAGGACAAAATGCCAGCCCTGGGAGTTGGAGCCCGAGGGAGCCTGCAACGCAATATCGAGGCACTCATGCAAAACCGACATCTCAACGGGCTTGTCAAAGTCGAGGCGTTTGCGCACCGCCCGGGTCGTAGTCAGAACGTCGTCGGCACTCAAATTAAGACGTGGCATAGCGGTTCCTTTTGTGTATGGCGGGGCAGATTCGATGCAACTGAGTCTAGGCCAATTCCGCGACAAATAAAACAGTAGGGACTGATTGTTTTAACATGACGCCTTTGCTAGCATGACGCTCCTTGCCCTTGGCTTGGCTGTTTCTTCTGAGACGAGCCAGGCAGCGCATCACAAACAGGTCTAATCGTGGATTTTTCCCTCAGCGAAGAACAAATATTGCTCCGCGACAGCGTCGAGAAGTACGTCCGCGAAAAGTGTGGTGTAGAGCGACATCGAACTTTGTGTGGCACGGACCTTGGATTCGATCCGGAGGCCTGGCAACAGTTTGCCGATCTCGGATGGTTATCCATTCCCTTCAGCGAGGCGCTGGGAGGTTTTTCTGGCGGTGCAACGGATTTGATGGTGGTGGCAGAAGCGCTGGGTAAGGGGCTGGTGCGCGAGCCATTCCTGTCAACCTTGGTAACGTGTGGTGGCCTGCTGCAAGCGGGGGGGAACGCAGAACAGCACCAGCGATATATTCCTTCGATTATTGATGGGTCTAGCCAGTGGGCATTCGCGTTTGCGGAGCCAGGAAGTGGCTACGATTTTGCTGCGATAGATACCACGGCAGAAGTTCAAGGTGAAGGTTATGTGCTGAACGGAAGAAAGCTTGCCGTACTCAATGCGCATTGTGCCAACCATATTATAGTGCTGGCACGCACCGGTGGTGCGGCCCGAGAACGCGCAGGCATCACGCTGTTTGTAGTAGATGCGGATGCGCCCGGTTTGAGCCGGGACAACTTTGTGGCGTTGGACGGAAGTCGCGGTGCCCATATTAATCTGGACAGCGTAACGCTCACATTCGGTCAGGCGTTAGGCGAAGTAGATACAGGGTTGATGTTGGTGGAGTCTGTGGTCGACACAGCGATAGTAACACTGGGGGCAGAAGCGCTAGGCGCAATGCAGGCGCTGCTCGATGCCACGGTGGAATACACCAAAACCCGAGAGCAGTTTGGCCAACCGATCAGCAAGTTCCAGGCCTTGCAGCATTGCATGGCTGATATGTACATGAAGGTAGAGGAGACAAGGTCGCTGTTGTTGAACGCTGCCATTGCGCTTGATGAGAATCGAGAGGATTCTTCCGAAGCCTGTGCCGCACTAAAAGTCAAAGTGGCGGAGGCGGGTAGATTTGTGGCCAAACAGGCCGTGCAGTTGCACGGCGGTATCGGTATGACAGATGAGTTGAATGTTGGCCACCATTACAAACGGTTGATGCTATTGGCCAAGCTATACGGCGACGAAGCCTATTATTTGCAAAAATACGCTGATCTGGCTTCAGCGCGCGCGGCTTAAGCGATTTCGCTCTCCTGGTGCGCTCAATTCTGTATAGCGACCTAGAGTGAGTGGTATTTATCCGGCCAGACAATCACCGAATTTCCTTTGAATTCCTGATGAGCACTCGCTAGTATTATCCCCTGCGCAAAAAATCTTGGTACCTGCGTGCCAGGGGGGTGTTTATCACTGTTCTTGTTATTCTTGTTCTCATCGCCCTAATAGGTGGTGTATTCGTATTTTGGGGCGGTAATAAAACGAAAAAGAGTGTTAAAAACAAAGAAAAGAGTAAGCAGGCAGAAAGACAGTCCAATACAACTGCTAAAAATAAAAAGATCAAACAAACCCCAGCTAAGCCTTACAGAGCAACCCTGGTAATGTCTAAAGATGGCGCGTGTGACGCGGCAAAAGTTATTGCTGGCACCGTGTTTCTTGACTCTGAGGGCGTTACGCCCGGTCTGCCACTGCCAGGCTGTGACGTGGCCCAGTGTGCGTGCAGATATTTGCATCGCGACGACCGGCGAGACTCCGATGATGATGATCGGCGGCTGCCTGCGGTAAGAACTGAACTGTACGACAGAACCGGCAACATCAACCGGCGTCAGCCCAGTCGCGGACGTCGACGAAGCGACTAGTTACCGCGGCGCTTTGCCGGTTGAGTGTCGTCCGATTGCGGAGGAGCCTTCCCCCTCGTCAAAAATTTCCTCCAGGCGATCAGCCAGGTAGCTGAGTAGTCGCGTTACGCGCTCAGCACGGTTGGTCATTAGTTGACCTCCAGCCATGCCCTCCATCATGAATTTTGTGACGTCCATGGCGAGCAGGAAACGGTCGCCTCGATCTTGCCATTCGTCAAACAGATTGGTATTCGATTCGCGAACGTGCTGCTCGAACAGTTGCTGGGAATTTTCCAGAATGGATTTCAATTCAGGGTCGGTGCGGCTGGCCACGCATAGTTCCTGGTACACCACGAACAAGTCACCGGTGAGGTGGTCCCAATAAGCATCAAGGCCGGCACGACGACGTTTGCTTCCCTTCAGAGCCGGGGGAATGCTGGTGACGCGGGCGGTATAGTCTTCCAGTAACTTATCGTGCAGGTACTCCACAGCTGCTTGTATCAATTCGGTTTTGGAGGGGAAGTGATGCAGCATGGCGCCGCGTGACACGCCCGCAGAACTGGCCACTTTAGCAGTGGTGACATTGGTGTAGCCCAATTCTATAAAGCAGTTAATCGCAGCGTCGAGAATTCGGTCGCGGGTCATGGCACTTTTTTGTGCCTGCCAGCTGATATCCTCGCCATCTTTGGACTTCACTGATGTTGCGGCAATTTCCTTTTTGCTCGACATTGGGATTCCGCGCCTCTCGCAGTTAATTAAAAACAATCATGACTGATTAAATCAGGCCAGGGTCGATCAGATTATATACGATATCCTCGCAACCCACAGGCATTTGTGCGGGTAGCTTTCCGCGTTTAGGGACCGGCCGCTAGTTGTTCACGCCACCCATGCAGAGATACTTGATCTCCAGATAGTCGTCGATCCCGTACTTGGAGCCTTCGCGGCCAATACCGGATTCTTTTACGCCGCCAAAGGGTGCAACTTCCGTGGAGATGATGCCCTCGTTAATGCCGACGATGCCGTAATCCAGGCCTTCGGAGACGCGCCAGATGCGGCCGATATCCCGGGCGTAGAAGTAGGCAGACAGGCCAAAGGGTGTGTCGTTGCCGATGCGGATAGCGTCTTCTTCAGTCTTGAATTTGAACAGTGGCGCGATAGGACCGAAGATTTCTTCGTTATAGACGTCCATCGTGTTATCGACATTGATTAGTACAGTAGGCTCGTAAAAATTCTCGCCCTTGGCCTCGGAGCCCTTACCGCCGATCAGTACCTTCGCACCTTTAGCAGTGGCCTCGTTTACGATAGCACTGACTTTATCGAAGGCCGCGTCATTAATAAGCGGGCCTACCGTGACACCTTCATCCGCACCATTACCCATTTTCAGCGCTTTTACCGCAGCGACCAGTTTCTCGGTAAAGGCGTCAAATACTGATTCCTGTACCAAAATTCGGTTGGCACAGACGCAAGTTTGCCCCGCGTTGCGGTATTTGGAAGCCATGGCACCGACCACTGCAGCGTCCAGGTCCGCATCATCGAACACGATGAAGGGCGCGTTGCCTCCCAGCTCCATGGATGTTTTCTTAACAGTGTCAGCACACTGTTTCATTAGTACCTTGCCAATTTCCGTGGAGCCGGTGAAGGTCAGCTTGCGCACGATTGTACTACTGGTCATTTCGCCGCCGATAGCGCGCGCATTATTGCCCGCCACCACACTGAACACGCCTGCAGGAATGCCGGCTTGTTCGCCGAGTGCGGCCAGAGCCAGTGCGCAAAGTGGTGTTTCAGTGGCAGGTTTCAATATGATGGTGCAGCCGGCAGCTATAGCCGGAGCAACCTTGCGGGTGATCATTGCGATAGGAAAGTTCCAGGGTGTAATCGCTGCTACCACGCCGACCGGCTGCTTGAGGGTGATGATACGCTGGTTGGGGTTGTTGGCACTGATAGTGTCGCCATAGATGCGGCGGCCTTCTTCTGCGAACCACTCTACAAAGGCTGCGCCATAGGCAACTTCGCCACGGGATTCGGCGAGCGGCTTGCCCTGTTCGGCAGTCATCAGCGCTGCGAGATCTTCCTGGTTGGCCATAATTAGCGTAAACCAGCGCTTGAGGATAGCCGAGCGTTCCTTGGCAACTACCTGGCGCCAACTGGTGAACGCCTTGTCGGCAGCCTCGATGGCGCGTCGTGTTTCGTCTGCGCCGGCATTGGGTATCGCGATAATTTCTTCATGCGTAGCGGGGTTGAAAACACCCATTGTCGCGCCGTTATCGGCGTCTACCCAGGCGCCGTCGATGTATAGCTGTGAGCGCAGTAGTGAAGGGTCGGTAAGTTTTAGCATGAGGTCTGAATTCTCCTGATTTTGTGTGGGCGCAGTCTACTTGCCACTGAGGCGAGCAACAACCGGCGCAAAGGTTTCCGCCATATTATTTTCGCCGTCGTCGAGCACGGCGACATAGGAAATGCCATAGGCTTCGCGACGACGTTGTAATTCGTCACAGATATAGTCGATGCTGCCGATGAGGCAATGCGGGTGCGAGAGTATATCTTCAGCGGACATTCCCAGCGCATCACCGATGGCGGCGGCTGTCGGTCCCGGTTGGTCAGTGACAATAGTGTTATACGCCCCGATCTCCAGTTCAATATTCTTGAAGCGGTCACCCGCACCACTTTTGATCCAATCGACTTTCTTCGCTGTGGCTGAGGCCAGCCCCGAGTTCATGCCATCGGGGCCGAGCATGCCGGCCCGGTTATTAAAATTGAGGCTGACAATGTCGGCCTCTTGTCCCGCGAAGGTGAGAATTTTTTTACTGCCGCCGCCGATCATCAGAGGCGGGTAAGGGCTCTGTGCAGGGGAAGGCGTGCCAGAAAATCCAGACCACTTTATAAAGTCCCCGGCAATCTCCAGAGGTTCCCCTGACATAAACGCCTTATAGCCGTGCACAAATTCGGCGAAGCGCTCGAACCGTTCCGGGAATTCATCGAAGGGCAGATTAACCGCATCGTACTCATTTTTAATCCAGCCTGCGCCGATACCAAATTCGAGTCTTCCTCCGGATAGGTAGTCCATGGTGGCCGCTTCTTTGGCCAGGATAACCGGGTGGCGATAATCGTTGCAAAATACGCGGCAGCCTACGCGTAGCGTTGTAGTTTGTTCCAGCGCCATGGCGATGGCAGGAACGGCTGCCAGCAGTTGCGGCGGGTGATAGGTTGCATCAAGGGCCGGGCCAGCACTGAGAAAATGATCGGCCAGAAAGAAGGTGGAGTAACCAAGATCCTCCGTTTTGGCAATCAGCGCGCGCCAGTTGGCAGGCGAATCCGTGTTGAAGCTCTGAAGTGAAAACCGAAACGGATTGTGATCACTCATGTCTGGTACTCCCTATTGGACGCTGGAAAGCCGACTGGCGTTAGCGGCGCCTTCGATTTTTGGCTTAGGACAGTTTTCTAATGGCTACCGGTATGGTGCTCTGTCGCGCCATGCCAGAATATTTCTCAGCGTGTTGTCGATTGTCAATCAGTCGATTGGTATTGCTGCCGATCTCGCGGACTTTCGCATCGGCGCCGTCCTTTGGATCAGGTGAACCGCCCCAGCAATGCGACATCGAAATGACACCGGGTCGAATATCATCGGCGGCTCTGGCGACGGCGGGAATTGCGCCCTGGGGGGAATACACTTCGACAATTTCACCGTCGGCAATATCCAGTGCCGCCAGTTCCTGTGGATGCATAAAGGCTGGATTGGTCGTGCCTTTGGTTTTGAGTAGACTGAGTTCTGGCCCCGTGGAATTGTAGGTGTTCTTCATGCGACGGCTAATGAGTAGCAGCGGAAAATTCTTGTCTACGACGGACTCCAGGTCAGCATAGGCTGACGCCAGTTCTTCATCCAGACCCGGCGGATACAACTGCAGACGCTCACGGGTTTCCGGGTCCGCGGGGTCGAGGATTACATCGGGCACCTCGAAAACCTTGCCGCCCTCGGTGTTATAAATATCCTCAATGGGTACGCGGGAGCCAGCGGTGATGTTGGCCAGGAGATCAAACTTGCTGGGCTTGTTCTGCATGTCGATAGGGCCGTCTGCCATGCTCAGTTCAAGACCCATGCGTTTGCCCATGGCCCAGAAAAATTCCCATTCTTCGATTTTTTCACCGTCCGCTTCTACCACCGCTTTGGTGTAATGGCTGTAGGGTTTGTCGTGCCATATATCGGTGAGCAGGGTGACGTCTTCGCGTTCCAGACACAGCTTGGGTGCCAGCACATAATCAGCCATTTGCGCGGTGGCAGCCATTTTAAGATCGATACACACCAGCAGGTCGAGCCCTGCCAGTGCCCTGTGGGTTTTTTCCTGGTCGGGCCAGGCAAGCAGTGGATTGCCGCCTACACAGATTAGCGCCTTGATCTGGCCCTCGCCCTCAATCAGCATTTCATCGCTGATGACAGCAGTCGGCATTTCTTTGAGCGGGCCGTAAGGGGACAACACTACTGTTTCGCAGATATCGTCCGAGACACGGCTCTTCACCCCCTCAGTGAGCCACTGTGGTTGTGGTCCGGTCGCCTGTGCGGCGCGCGGCACCGGTGGTGTGAGTACGCCCGGGTTGGGTAGCCTTTCACCTGCACGGTAATGACGACCACAGATGGCATTCAGAGACTGCACCAGGTGTTGTAACAAATTGGGATGCGGCCCCATTTCTGGTCCGGTTCCGGTCACTGCCGTGCCGCGGGGGCCGGCTGCAAACATGCGGGCGGCCTCGGCGATTTGGCTTGCGGGAACGCCTGCGGCGTCGGCGACTGCATCGGGCGTAAAGCGCAGGGTCTGTTCGGTGAGTTGTTCCAGGCCGTCGATATGTTCCGCGCAAAAGTCTTTGTCGTGTAAATCTTCAGCGAGTATGACGTTAACTATCGCAGCGACAACGGCGGCATCATGTCCGGGTCGCACTTGTAAGTGCAGGTCCGAGCGGCTCGCTACTTCCGTGACGCGTGGGTCGATGCAAATTACCTTCATACCGCGTTTCTTGCCTTCACGCAGTGCACTGTGTGGGCTGAAAGAAGGGATGCCTCCGGGAATAGAAAAGTGTGAGACCAGTGTGTTATTGCCAATGATTAAGGCAACGTTGGAATCACTCCACATGTGGCTGCCGCCATTCCACCAACCCATGCGCGTGGGGCCGATTGCCACCTTGGCAGGTTGGTCTATGGTGACGCTGGTGTAGTAGGAGGGTGAGTCAATTGCACTGTGAAAAGCCCTGGCAACATCGTGCGCAGCGGAATTCTGGTAGGAGTAGGTGCCGTTGTAACTGGCAATGCTGCGCGGACCGTATTTATCGAGAATAGCTTGCAACTGCACAGCGATTTCGTCCATCGCCTGTTCTGTACCGATAGCGTCAAAGGAGCCATCCGCTTGTTTTTTCTGCGATTGCTGCAGGCGCGTTGGATGGTCGATCTGTTCAATCAACTGGCGCCCTTTGATGCAGGTATAGCCGCCGTAAACTTCGTTACTGGTATCCGGCACCAGTTCAATTAAACGGTTGTCCTCGACGGTTGCTTCCATCGGGCAGTAAACGTGACAAAAGCGACAATAGGTTTTTACAGTTTTACGCGTCATACCGTTACGATCCTCCAGGCGGTGCCCGGTCGATGAGTCGTGGTTCTATTGTGTGAAAAAATCTGCCCGTGGTTTCCCCTCGGGATCATAAACCGGTTCTTCCAATGCCACTTTGAATTTCGACACCTCGGTGTCCGTGACACCGTACTTGCCCAGGGTGGCCAGCATGTTCTGGTAGTAGGAACCCGCCAGATGGGCCGCAAGATCTTCCACTGACGCCCAGTTCTCGTAAACGTAAACGCGCGTAGCGGAAGTGGGGTCTGCTGACCAGACATAGTGCATACAGCCTGTCTGCGTGCGAGTCTCGGCAACCAGATCGGCGGTTTCAGCCAGCGCTTTTTCACGCTCTCCGGCGGGAAGATGAAGGGTGCCAGCGATAAGTACAGTCATGGTGGAATCCTGAGCAGAAGAGGCGTTATGTCGTTATCGGGAAGACCCGAAACAGTAGCAGAGTAGGGGGGGTAAAACAATCAGGGTTGACTGATTTTTTAAGAACCGTTATGTTGCGGGCATGACAACTCTGACAAATCGCCAGTATTTCCTGGCGTCACGCCCCTCGGGGGAACCCACTGCCAGCAATGTACCGGTGCGAGATGTGCCCGTGTCCGAGCCAGCCGTGGGCGAAGTGGTGCTGCGTAATCTCTATATATCGCTGGACCCTGCGATTCGCGGTTGGATGGGAGATGACCCTAACTATATAAAACCTATAGCCATTGATGATGCAGTACGCAGCTCCGTCATTGGCCGTGTGGTAAAGAGCAATGACCCCGACTATGCGGTGGGTGATGTTGCTATGACCATGGGGGCCTGGGAGCGGTATACCACAGTGCAGGGGGTGACGCTTAATAAGCTGGATGAGAGTGTTGGCATTCCATTGAGTGCATTCCTTGGCGCGTTGGGTCCCACCGGACTCACGGCGTATTTTGGATTGCTGGAAGTGGGTAAACCCCAGCCAGGAGAGACCGTGTTGGTGAGTGCAGCGGCGGGGGCGGTGGGCTCGGTAGTGGGACAGATTGCAAAAATGCAGGGCTGCCGCGTAGTGGGTATGGCAGGTACCGATGACAAGTGCAGCTGGCTAAAAGACGAGCTGGGGTTTGACGCTGTTATCAATTACAAAACCTGTGGTGATTACGGGAGTGCTATTCGCGCGGCGTGTCCCGCTGGTGTTGACGTCTATTTCGACAATGTCGGCGGCGAGATTCTGGACGCTACTCTGCTATGTTTGAATAAATTTGCACGGGTTGCCGTTTGCGGCTGGATATCCACCTATAACATTGCCGATGCGCCCGGCCCGCGCAACTTATGGCAACTGGTTGCCGAGAGCGTGACCATTCAGGGATTCACTGTGCTGGACTACCTTGAGCGCTTTCCGGAGGGCATTGGCCAGCTGGTGGAATGGATGATGGCTGGCAAGCTCAAGCACCGCGAAGAAATTGTCGACGGGCTGGACAATGTGCTGCCCACTTTCCTGCGGCTGTTTGACGGCTCCAATCAGGGGAAACTGGTGATTCGATTGCCTGAGGACGACACTGCCGCCTGAGGGCAGAGTCAGTGCAGGTCAAATCATCCGTGGGTGTTCGCTCACGGTTCCTCCCTCTACTAGTGTCCACATCGGCCAGTACAACGCGCGCGCCCTCCGCGCAAAAACGTTGCACCATTCCCTCTCCAATGCCCGACGCGCCTCCGGTGATAATGACCACCTTGTTAAGCATTCTGTCACTCATGCGTCGATCTCCATTATCTGCATGGCCAGTCGTTAGCCGTGCAATTTAAATCAGTGGCCGCAGAAAGAGGTTGCCCCAACAGCAGATCAGGGGGGTGTGTACGTGCCGCTAAGGTCGGCAGGACCATTATAAATAAAGCTGTAGTCGCGCGATTGAAAAAGCCACTGGCCCTCTTTGCGTGTGTAAGTATCCGTATACCGACTCAGCACGGTGCTGGCGGCGCCTTCAGGATCGCGCGTGTATTCAGTCAGATACCAGTGGCCACTGGCGGTATCACCGTCCACCTCGAACAGGCAGGTACTGGGTAGCATGAGGGCGAACTCAAAGCTGCTCATCATTTGCTTCCACAGGGCGAGAATGTTGTCTTTACCGCTCACCGGGTTGCCCAGCAGGTTCCAGACGGCATCCTCGGCCCAGGTGGCAATCCAGGCATCCGCATCTACGCGGTTTACCGCATCAGAGTAGCGAGCCATAAGGTTTCGCAGCGCTAGTTCGTCTTCCAGTGAATTCATCATGTTGGTCCTGTTATTTGATTGAGCTGTTACTGTAGCCTCACCGACGCAGAAAAGAAACAGACGAGACTGTTTTTTAATCTACCTAGCTGTTACTATCAGTCTCCTTAATCTAGTGCTATTGATGAACTGATAATACACCCGAGGTGAACCGATGGATTTGAGTGCCTACCCCTATCTTCAGGGCAATTACGCGCCGGTCGCAGATGAGAGCGATTTTGGCGAGGGTCAACTGACGATAGAAGGAAAAATACCCCAGAAGCTGGAAGGCGCATTCATGCGCGATGGGGCAAATGTAGCGTATCAGCCGAATCATTATGTCTATCCGCTGGACGGGGACGGAATGGTGCATGCAGTCTATTTCAAGGATGGACATGTACAGTACAAAAACCGCTGGGTTGAGACCAACCACCTGAAGACGGAACGACAATTCGATCGCGCTATCTATGGCAGCGTCGGCAAACTTCTGCCGGTGCCACAGGAGGTTATTGATGGCGGTGGTGAGCCTAGCCCTATCCGCAATACCGCAAACACCAACATCATTTATCACGGCGAAAAACTTTTCGCGATGTGGGAGGGCGGCTTTCCTCATTTGCTCAACAATGACCTGTCCACTGTGGGTTTATATGACTACGACGGTGCACTCCAGGCTGGCGATGCACTGACGGCGCATCCCAAGGTATGCCCGGACACGGGTCAGCTAGTGTCATGTACCCAGCGCTGGGATAATGGTAACTACTGTGTGCAGATCTTCGATGCGAAGGGTAAGCACCTGAAGGCAATCCCCATCGAGTTTGACCGCAAGGGTATCATTCACGATCTGCAGATTACGAAAAACTACGTCATCATTTTCTATGCCCCCGCATTTCACAGTCTGGAAAAAGCGATGAAAGGCGAAGACCCCTTTTTGTGGGAGCCGGAGCTTGGGACCAAGATTATCGCGATACCCCGCGATGGCAGTGGCAAGAATATCGTATTTGAAACCGACCCCTTCTTTAGCTGGCATTTCTGTAACGGGTTTGAGCAGGGTGGAAAGATCATTATTGACTACATATGGATCAGCTCCATTCCCTTCAGCACGACTCAGGGCAGCGGAGTGGAGAAACAGCCGCGGCGCATGTATCGCATGAGCCTGGATATAGCCACCAAGAAAGTCACTAACGAACAGTTCTCAGATATTTTCTGCGAATTCTCCAGAGTCGACGAACGCAGAATGGGCAAGGACTATCGCTATGGGTTTGCCGCTTCGTCCAATCGTGAGTGGGGGGATGCGCACGGTTACAACTGCACCGGTCGCTACGATTTCCAGACCGGGGAAACCAAGCTCTGGGAGTTTGGCGCTGACGCCAACGCCGGTGAACCGGTGTATGTCGCTAATCCGGACAGCGAGCGCGAGGAAGACGGCTGGGTAATGTGCTTCGTATACACACCGGACGAAGGCGCTTTCCTGTCGGTGCTGTGTGCAGGCGACTTCGACAATGGCCCCATTGCCAAAGTGAAAATTCCAACGCGTGTGCCCAATGGCTTTCACGCCAACTGGATGCAGGGCCTTACACTAAGTTGAGTGGGTAACTAACCGGAACGTGTGGCATGACCAGTCGACCTGATATAGATTTAAATCTCTCGCCCTATTTGCAGGGGAATTATGCCCCTGTGCTCGAGGAAAACACCTTCGATGAGGGCGAGGGCGGCTTGCGCGTCGAGGGTGAAATTCCGGCGAATCTGATCGGCGCTTTTATGCGTAATGGCCCGAATATCGCCTGGCAGCCCGATCACTATGTATATCCGGCCGATGGCGATGGCATGGTGCACGCGTTGTACGTCAAGGACGGCCGCGCCCACTACCGCAATCGGTGGGTACGGACAGCGGGGTTTGAGGTTGAGGAAAAACTCGGCCGTTCATGCTATGGCAGCGTGGGCAAAATCCGCATGCCTGATGAAGAAACACTCGCCGCTGGTGGGCCACCCAGTCCACTTAAGAATCTGGCCAATACCAATATTGTTTATCATGGTGACAAACTCATGGCGCTGTGGGAGGTGGGCAACGCCTACGAGCTTAACGCGGACCTGAGTACCGTGGGCGAATGGGATTATGCCGGTGCGCTAACGCCGGGGGATGGCTTGACCGCGCACCCAAAAATCTGCAGTCGCACCGGCGAGTTGGTAACCTGTACTCAGCGCTGGGAAGCCCCTTTCTATACGCTGCGCATCATGGATAAAAATGGCAAACAGGTAATGTCCCGGGTGGTGGAGATGCCCGATCGCGCCGTGATGCACGATATGCAGATCTGCGGCGATTATGTGGTTATCTTCTATCCGCCGGCGTTTACTAATTTGGATGCCGGGCTTACTGGTGGTAATCCATTTGTTTGGCATGGCGACCGGCCCACCCGCATCTGCGCCATACCCAGAGACGGTGGCGAGCCCATCTGGTTTGAAAAATCGACATTTTTCAGTTGGCACTTTACCAACGGCTTTCAAAGCGGTGACAAGCTCTACGTAGACTACGTGTGGATGGCCAGCGTGCCGTTTGCGCAGGATCCTAAAAGTGGCCTGGAGCGCCAGACCCGCAATATGCACCGTATGACTTTAGACCTTAAAACGGGCGAGGTCAGCGATGAAAAACTGGGCCCCACCTATTGTGAATTTGGTCGCGCCGATGACCGCCTGTGCGGCCAGCGTTACCGGTACGGTTTTGCCGCAGCCTCAGACACTGCAGATTGGGATGGCCCCAACCATGGCTACAACGGTGTGATTCGCTATGACATGGACAGTGGTGATTCACGTTTCTGGGACTACGGAGCAGGGGCGAGCGCAGGCGAGCCTGTGCATGTGCCTGACCCAAGCAGTGCGAATGAAGAAGACGGTTACTTAATGAGCTATGTCACCCATCCTGAGGAAGGTGCTTTTCTTTCTATCCTCAGCGCCGCTGACATCGAGCGCGGGCCGCTGGCCCGGGTATTCATTCCCACCCGTGTACCGAATGGTTTTCACGCCAACTGGATGCCCGGCCTGACGTTGTAGTCACCGCTCGACACTAAAAATTAGAAAGAGCAATAACCCATGAAAAAATATCAATACGCGCAGCATGTATCAGGAGTGGTAAATGTCACTGAATAAAGAACAATTTCTGCAGGCCTATCGCACCATGCGTACGATCCGCGATTTCGAATACCGAGTGAGCGATGAGTTCGGCAAGGGCAACATCCCCGGCTTCTTGCATTTGTACGCTGGACAGGAAGCGATTGCCACTGGCATGTGTATGAACCTCGACGATGATGACTACATCGTTAGTACCCACCGTGGCCACGGACACTGCATCGCCAAGGGTGGTGATGTGGGCGGCATGATGAAAGAGATCATGGCCAAGCAGGGCGGTAGTTGTGCTGGAAAGGGTGGTTCAATGCACATCGCTGCGGTTGAAAAAGGCATGTTGGGCGCGAACGCCATTGTTGGAGGCGGTCCGCCTCTCATTGTCGGCGCGGCCCTGTCCGCAAAAACACTGGGCACAGACCGGGTTGGTGTTTCCTTTACCGGCGACGGTGGTTCTAACCAGGGCACGACGTTTGAGGCGATGAACCTGGCGGTTGTATTGAAGTTGCCCGCCATATTTATGTTTGAAAATAATGGCTACGGAGAAGGAACTGCAGCGGGCTACGCGGTTGGTTCCAAGGATATTGCCAGCCGGGCTGCCGGATTTGGTATGCCTGCCCTAAAGGTCGATGGCGCAGACATATTTGCGACGTATGAAACCTGCAAAAAAGCGGTCAAGCACTGCCGTAGTGGTAAGGGTCCCATTGCAATTGAGGCAAGCATCACGCGCTTTCGCGGTCACTTCGAAGGCGATGCCCAGGCCTACCGTGGTAAAAATGAGGTCAAGCGACTGATGAAGGAGCTCGATTGTCTGAAGATTGCCGCTGACAATGCGATCAAAAAGAAGCTGGTGACGAAGGCGGCGCTGACCAAGATTGACAAAGAGATAGCGGTATTTATCAATGAGGCCGCCGAGGCTGCGCTGGCAGCACCGGGTCCTGATGTGTCGGAGTTGTTGACTGATGTCTACAGCTCTGCGTACTAAGGAACGATCCTGAAAACAGCGCGCCCCTGACGGCAAAAGCACGCAGAGAGAATTCGGAGTAGAAAAGTAATGCCAATAAAGACCTACAGACAGGCTATTAACGAAGCTATGGCGCAGGAGATGCGGCTGAACGACAAAGTCATCATCATCGGTGAAGATGTTGCCGGTGGAGCTGGTTGCGACGGTGAGCGCGATGCCTACGGCGGTGTTATGGGTGTCACCAAGGGACTGTTTCCGGAGTTTGGCGAGAGCCGGGTAATCGACACGCCCATCACTGAATCCGCCATTATGGGTGCTGCCGCCGGTGCCGCACAGACCGGATTGCGACCCGTCGCAGAACTGATGTTTATGGACTTTTTAGGCGTATGCTTCGACCAGATCTATAACCAGGCAGCAAAATTTCGCTATATGTTCGGCGGCAAGGTCGAGTGCCCTATGGTCGTGCGCACTATGGCCGGTGCGGGCCTGCGCGGCGGCGCACAGCACTCTCAGAACTTGACGCAGATGGTGACTATGGTGCCAGGCCTGAAGGTGGTCTGCCCAACCAATGCTTACGATGCCAAGGGATTGCTGATTACTGCTATTCGTGACAATGACTGTGTCATTTTTGTAGAAGACAAATTTCTCTATGAAACCAGTTGCGAAGTGCCCGATGAGGTTTACACCATTCCTTTTGGTGAGGCGAATTTCCTACGCGAAGGAAGCGATGTCACTATCGTGGGCATCTCCAACACTGTGAATAAAGCTGTAGCAGTCGCCGATCGACTCGCAGAGGAAGGTATCAGTTGTGATGTGATTGATCCGCGCACCACCTCGCCACTGGACGAAGAAGCGATTATCGAAAGTGTCGAAACCACCGGACGATTAGTGGTCGTGGACGAGATGACACCACGGTGCGGGGTTGCAGCTGATATCTCCAGTATCGTTGCTGAAAAAGCCTTCGGTGCGTTGCGTGCACCGATAAGGAAAGTCACAGCGGCGCATTCACCCATCCCTTTTGCACCTGCATTGGAAGATGCCTGGATGCCACAGGAAAGCGATATTGAAGCAGCCGTCCGCGAAGTACTGGGGTATACGCGATGAGTACACTGCATGCCCTCACTGTGCCCAAGTGGGGAATGTCCATGGAAGAGGGCGAGATCACTGAGTGGCGTGTGTCAGTCGGAGATAAACTTGCCGTGGGCGACGAGTTGGTCGATATCGAAACCTCCAAAATCATCAACGCCGCAGAGAGTCCGTTCGCGGGAACATTGGTACGTGTTGTAGGCGAGGCGGGTCAAACGCTTAAGGTAGGTAGTTTACTGGGTGTAATTGCGCAGGGCGACGCCACTGATGCCGAGATCAACGAATTCATTGCAGCTTTTGTACCGGATGCCAGCGGCGCTTCACTCGCTCAGGCTTCGGATGCGAAAGCGCCTGTTGCGGCTACCGCCGAGGCTGCACCCGCTGCCGTGAGGACGCCTGCCGTTAGTGCTGCGCCCGCAGCGACCGGTGCGCTTTCGCAGGGTCCAGATGATACGGACGTTAATGCCTCAGCAGTCGCGCGGCGAATCGCTAAGGCGCACAACATTAATTTGCATAATGTGCCGGCAACGGGTCGCAACGGACGCGTTTCCAAGCACGATGTAGAGCAAGCGGGCGGCATCCGTATCGTGGCTCAGGCGGTAGCTAGTGTCGCTACCGGCGCATCCAACGAACCCCAGCGTTCCACGGCAGATGATTCGCATATTGCGTCCACTCCGGTAGCAAGGCGTATGGCGCGCACGTTGAACATAAACCTCAACGATGTCACACCAACCGGAAAACGTGGTCGTGTGAGTAAAGAGGATATAGAGCGATCTGCAGTGAGTGCTACGGGAGTCGCATTTTACCGCGAGCAAAAGTTGAGTGGCATGCGTAAAACCATTGCCGCGAGATTGTCCGAATCAAAGCAAACCATTCCGCATTACCGTGTGAGTGTGGATATCGAGATAGACAGTCTCCTACAACAGCGTGCTTACATGAATAAAACGCTGGGACATAAAATTTCGGTAAACGATTTTGTTATCAAGGCTTGTGCCAGCGCGTTGGCGCAAGTGCCTGAAGTCAATGTGCAGTACACCGGTGAATGTATTCGCCAGTTCGATCAGGCTGACATCTCTATGGCGGTAGCGGTGAAAGGTGGGTTAATTACACCGGTCATTCGCAATGCCGGCGCCAAGGGGCTGCCTCAAATTGCTGCCGAGTCCAGCGATCTTGCGCGTCGTGCGCAGGCGGGTTCACTGGCCGTCGAAGAGTTTGAAGGCGGGACCTTCAGTATTTCAAATCTTGGGATGTACGGCGTAGATCAGTTTGATGCCATTATCAATCTGCCGCAGGCAGCGATTCTGGCGGTAGCTGCAGGCGTTAAAAAGCCGATAGTACGCGGTGACAGTATTGCTGCAGCAACGGTAATGCGGGTGTCTTTGTCTGCGGATCATCGGGCCATTGACGGCGCGGTGTCGGCGCAATTCTTGCAAGCACTGAAAGGTTTTCTGGAAAATCCGGCGTCTATGTTGCTGTAACACGGTAGACAGGACGCCAATCACAGAATTGGGAATCGAGATAAAAAGATATGAGTAATCAAGTCCCCATCGCCGAAGGGCTGTTTACCTGGCCGGCGGCTAAACCTGCATTGCTGGGTAGTCGTTGCAACCAGTGCGGGATAGTGGCATTTCCCGTGGCCAGCTCCTGTATGGCTTGCTCCGGGCAGGATGTGACAGCGGAAGAATTACCCGGGCGCGGCACTTTGTGGACGTGGACGGTTCAGCAATTTATGCCCAAGACGCCCTATAACACCAATGAGACAGCGGAAACCTTCACCCCTTACGGCGTTGGCTATGTTGAGCTCCCCGGGGGTGTGCGGGTCGAGGGGCGTTTAACCGAGAACGATCCACAGAAGCTGCGGATTGGTATGGATATGGACGTCGTCTTCGAGCCGTTGCGCACGGAAGACAGTGGCGAGGAAGTGATCAGCTTTTTTTTCAAGCCGGTTGAGTAAAGTCACTCACCCCAATTGAACAGGCAGTAATGCCTCAGCGAGAGATACATTCATGGATGTAGCAATAGTCGGTATCGGTATTCACCCCTTTGGTCGCACGCCCGCTCGTAGCGGCCTGCAGCAGGGCGCCTACGCAGCGCGGCTGGCGTTGCAGGATGCCAGTATCCAATGGAGCGATATACAGTTTGCCTTTGGTGGCAGTGCGAGTGCCGGTAGCGCCGATGCATTGGTTAACGAATTAGGGCTAACAGGTATCCCATTTATCAATGTTGCCAATGGTTGTGCTACCGGTGGCAGCTCATTGATATCCGCATTTAATGCTATCAAGTCAGGTGAATACGACATTGGTATGGTCTCAGGTTTTGACAAGCATGAGCGCGGCGCTTTCAATGCCGACCCGAAGGAATTGGGTATCGGGCAGTGGTACGGCGAAGTGGGCATGATGATGACCACACAATTTTTCGCGATGAAAATTCAAAAGTACATGCACGATTATGGTATCAGCACAGATACCCTCGCCAAGGTGTCGGAAAAGGCCTTTATCAATGGCTCTAAAAATCCCAATGCCTGGCGCCGGGAGCCAATCACTGTGGAGGAGATCACCAATTCGATGATGGTGAGCAATCCGTTGACCAAGTTCATGTTCTGTTCGCCTTCTGAGGGTGGTGTTGCGCTGGTCTTGTGTCGTGCTGATCACGCTGAAAAGTATACTAAAACTCCGGTTTATCTGAAGGCCGCTACGATGAAGTCGCGTCGCTTTGGTTCCTTTGAAGTGTTCGCGCCAAGTCAGGCACTTGAGCAGGTGGATGGCCCCACGGTTGATGCCTCAAAAGCGGCCTTTGAAATGGCGGGGGTAGGACCTAAAGATATGAGCGTCATGCAATTGCAGGACACTGAGGTGGGCGCTGAGATCATGCACATGGCTGAGAACGGTTTCTGCGAGCACGGCGAACAGGAAGCCCTGATACAGTCTGGTGCCACCCATATCAACGGCAGCCTGCCGATTAACACCGACGGTGGATGTTTGGCGAACGGCGAGCCCATTGGTGCATCAGGTTTGCGGCAGGTTTATGAAAATACATTACAGTTGCGCGGACAAGCCGGCGACCACCAGGTTCCCGGTGATCCCAAGCTGGCCTATACCCATGTTTACGGCGCACCGGGAATCAGCGCCGTGACCATCTTGCAGAAATAATGGGAGAAACACGATGAACCATCCAAAAGCACTTACCAAAAATCAGATTGCGGAGCGTTCCCGTGGCGAGTCTTATCAGCAGATGCTCGACAAGGAGTCCAATCCTGTACCGGATTCGCTACGCGAAAGTACAGATACCTACCTCGGTTCAGACAACCTTTCAGTGGATCGCTACTTTAGTCCGGAGTTTCAAAAGCTCGAGGAAGAGAAACTGTGGAACCGCACCTGGCTGGCCGCGTGTCGTGAGTCGGAACTGACACAAGCTGGAAGTTATTTTGTTTATGATATCTCCAAATACTCTATTGTTTTAACGCGTACGGAGGCCGGAGAAATAAAAGGTTATTACAACGCCTGCCTGCACCGTGGTCGGCAATTACGAAAAGACTGCGGTACGGCACGCGAATTCAAATGCCCCTTCCATGGTTTTCGCTGGAGCCTGGATGGCGACTTCCTTGGCGCACCCTGCGAGTGGGACTTTCCGCATATAGAGAAGGAAACCTTTACGCTGCCGCAGGTGAAGGTAGATACCTGGGGTGGCTGGGTGTTCATCAATATGGATCTGGAAGCGCAATCGCTTGCGAGCTATCTCGGCATTTTGCCTGAACACTTTGAGCGCTGGAAGCCGGAGAATACTTTCAAGGTAATGCATATCGAGAAAGTGATTGAATGCAACTGGAAGGTAGCGTGGGAAGCTTTCATTGAGTCATACCACACCGTGCAGACGCACCCACAAATTCTTCCTTACCTGGGTGATTCCAACTCCCAGTACGATTGTTGGGGCGATAATATTAGCCGCACGATTTCCCCTATGGGCGTGGTTAGTCCGCACCTGGATAACATTCGGCCAGACCAGACAGTGAATGACTGGCTGGAACACGGCGCCTGGCTGACTGACCAGGCCAAGGTTGAGGTCCCAGAAGGTATGAGCGCCCGACAGTGGCTGGCGGAGTACTACTTCAAGCATTATTCAGAGCAGTACCAAACAGACCTTGGCAGTTTTTGTACGCAGAGCGAGATCATGGACTCGATTCTCTACTCAGTGTTTCCCAATTTCGCGCCCTGGGCGGGATTTCATCCGAACCTGACATACCGCATGAAGCCCTTCGGGAACGACCCACAGATGTGCACCATGGAAATTATTGTGCTGATGCGCTTTCCTGAGGGTACTGAGCGCCCGGCAGACTGTGGTGTTCAGAAACTTGGCAAGGATCAGTTGTTCTCGGAAGCCGAAGGCCTCGAAGGTGGCCTGGGTCGCGTATTCGATCAGGACTTCAGCAACTTGAAGATGGTGCAAAAGGGGATGCGCAACTTGCAATCGGGAGAGGTGGTGCTGGCGAACTATCAGGAAATTCGCATACGCCACTTTCACCAGACGCTGGATAAGTATCTCAACGCCTGAACCTACGGACGAGTCACACGTTATGAATGACCTACTAAAGCCATTTTCCCTGGAGGGCAGGGTTGCTCTCGTGACCGGCGCCTCCAGCGGATTTGGTCGGCATTTTGCAGCACTGCTTTCACGCGCAGGCGCGAAAGTAGTGGTGGCTGCAAGACGTACCGATCTTATCCAGAAGGAAGCGAATAAGATTAATGCCAGTGGTGGTCAGGCGATGGCCGTCACCATGGATGTCACCAGCAGCAGTAGTATTGCAGCAGCTCTGGATGAAGTAGAGAAGGAATTTGGCGTGGTTACGGTGGTGATTAACAACGCTGGCATCACCATTCCTAAATTGTTACTTGATCTGAGTGATGATGATTGGAATAACGTGATTGATACTAATCTCAATGGCGTGGCCTTCGTTGCGCGCGAGACTGCCCGGCGCATGATTGCAGCTGAGACGGGTGGCAGCATTGTTAATATTGCCTCCATTTTGGCGGAGCGCGTGCAGAAAGCGCTGACCAGTTACGCTGCCTCAAAGGCGGCCGTTGTGCAGTTCACTAAAACAGCAGCACTGGAATTCGCGCAACACAATATTCGTGTCAACGCGCTTTGCCCGGGATATTTTCAGACTGAGTTAAATGGCGAGTGGTTCAAGACCAAGGAGGGCCAGGCTTTGATAAAGCGTATTCCCCAACGTCGCACCGGTACGCTAGAAGAACTGAATGGCCCGCTGTTGCTGCTGGCCTCCGACGCTGGGTCATTGATGACGGGGTCGGCGGTTATCGTCGATGGTGGTCATGTCCTGTCTGATCTCTAGCTGTTTATTGGACAAGCGCACACTTACTATGGAATTACTGGAAGGTACGGTGTAATGACAGGATATGGCCGTAGAGCCACTGCAGAGCAGGTCAGTGAGGGAATCGATCTGACCGGTAAGTATGCTCTGGTGACAGGCGCCAATACTGGTATCGGCAAGGAAACTGCGCGCGTTCTCGCACTGCGCGGCGCACACGTCACCATGGCCTGCCGCAACCAGGAGAAAGCGGAACAGGCAAGGCGGCAGATAGTGGATATCTCCGGCGGCCGTATTCCCATTGAACAGCTGGATCTACTGGAGCTAGACCTCAATGCGTTGGCGAGCGTGCACAAATCCGCAGCGAGTTTCAATGCCCGTGGGATCTCGCTTGATTTGTTAATCAACAATGCAGGCATCATGATACCTATGGAGCGGCGCACAGAAGACGATTTTGAGGCCCACCTGGGGATTAATCATCTCGCTCATTTTTTGTTTACCAATCTAATCATGG
>JAPKAY010000015.1 GCA_028825045.1 Halioglobus sp. | reverse complement strand
ACCGTTGGGATGCGCGTGTGAATATGGCCGCCCTCGATCAGCAATGGGAGGTGACGGCATTCGTCAAAAATATCACCGATGATCGGAATATCATCAGCCGAGGCCGGCCCAGTACTGTGACCCAAAACGCGGGATCTACGCTGTCTGACCCCCGTATTTACGGGTTGAAGCTGCAATACAACTTCTGACACGGGGCAGGTGAGCCGAGCGGCTGTTCGGGCATTGCCCCAGCCCCGCTCGATAGTGTGGGAAACTGTATGGCGACCACTTTCAAGTCGCCATACAATCGGGGTCTATTGGCACTATGTAAGCCTTGCTATGCCTCTTTTCGTACAAATAGACCTTCTTCCGTAAAAAAACGCCCGTGGCCAATCAGCCCCAATGAGTGCGGGATGTGACCGCGTTTTTGTTCGGAAACGAGCGAGAATAATAAGAGTATCTGCACGCCCCGTTTGTGACCGGCCGACAGGCGAGTGGCGGGGCACGATGCTCTAATCTGGTCGCTGCCTGTGTGCGTCCCACTCACGTAATTTAATGATCGGGGCAGTCCGGCGTGAGAGGGTAAAAAATACTTGAACGTACTAAATACATACTGTATGTTCAAATTCCTTTTTTGGGCGGGTTTCTCTGTTACTCCCCGCCCGGTTGAACCCCCTCGATAGTTGGGTTTACGCTGGTGGTGAGAGCCGGGAGCGGGTAAATTTGCTCCGCTCGACTACACTAGAGGGTTTCTGTTGCATTACTAACGATGAGGAGCACACCATGGCAGTAAAAATCGTACCCAAGGAAGAGATGCTGGATGCCATCGGCACCAAGTTCGAGCCCGGGGCATGGATTGAGGTAACTCAGGATCGCATCAACACGTTTGCCGATTGCACTGAAGATCACCAGTTTATTCACGTGGATATTGAGGCGGCGAAGAACACACCGTTTGGTGGCACGATTGCCCATGGTTTCCTGACGCTTTCCCTTCTGTCCAAAATGGCCGAGGGCAATGGTGTTATTCCCGAGAATATTGTCATGGGTCTGAACTACGGTTTTGACAAGGTACGTTTTCTCGCGCCGGTGAAATCTGGCAAGCGTGTGCGCGCGCATGCGGAAGTTGCAGATATCACCCGCAAGGATGAGAACCGCTTTCTGGTGAAACAGGCTATCTCTGTTGAAATCGAGGGAGAGGACACGCCGGCTTTGGTTGCAGAATGGTTGACCATGGTTATCGCCGGCTGATTCAGCGGCACATTTCATTTTCTGTTAGAGGATTTCAGTAATGTCTATTCGTTATGACGGCAAAGTTGCCATTGTTACCGGTTCTGGCCAGGGCCTGGGTCGCAGTCACGCCATTGAGTTGGCCAAGCGTGGTGCAAAGGTAGTAATCAATGATCTGGGTGGAGGTGTTGACGGTTCCGGCGGTTCCTCTGAGTCGGCTTTGGCTGTTGTGGCAGAAATTGAAGCAATGGGTGGAGAGGCGATCGCCAATGGCGCCAATGTTGCCAAGTTCGATGAAGTTGAGGCAATGGTGAAGCAGGCCATGGACAAATGGGGTCGAGTGGACATTCTGGTGAATAACGCCGGCATCCTGCGGGACAAAAGTTTTGTTAAGGGCTCTCTGGAAGATTTTAAACTGGTGCTGGATGTCCACTTGATGGGTAGCGTCAATTGTACCAAGGCCTGCTGGGCGATCATGCGTGATCAGGGTTATGGTCGTGTTGTGGTGACTACATCCTCTTCAGGTCTTTACGGTAATTTTGGCCAGTCAAACTATGGCAGCGCCAAGATGGGTGTCATTGGGCTGATGAATACCCTGTCGCAGGAAGGTGCGAAATACAATATCCATATCAATGCGCTGGCACCCACCGCCGGTACGCGTATGACGGAGGGTCTGATTCCCGAAGAGGCGTTCGCACTACTCACACCGGAGACAGTGACTCCCGCCGTGTTGTACATGGTGAGTGAAGATGCGCCCACTAAGACCATCATCTGTGCTGGTGCCGGTGCGTACTCCGTGGCGAAGATTATCGAAACCGACGGAGTCTGGCTCGCGGCAGAGGATCAGACGCCAGAGGGTATCGCAGCCCACTGGGATGCGATTTCATCCCCGGCAGGCGAAGTACAGCCCCAGGCAGGTTTTGAGCAAACAGTTAAGTTCACTGGTAAGGCGATGGAAGGGCTGGGACTTAACAAGTAAAACTTTATTCAGGGGGCACGTTTGCAGTGCCCTGTTACCGGAGAGTGTAGACATGAAAGAAGCAGTAATTGTATCCACGGCACGTACCCCAATCGGCAAGGCATTCCGCGGCGGATTTAACAATCTCGGCGGCGCCACACTCGGCGCGGCCTCTGTCTCTGAGGTGGTTAAGCGCGCTGGTATCGATCCAGCTCGGGTTGAAGATGTGATCATGGGCAGTGCCTTGCAACAGGGCGCCACCGGTTCCAACATCGCGCGTCAAATTGCGCTGCGCGCTGGCCTGCCTATTACCACGTCGGGTATGACCATCGATCGCCAGTGTTCTTCCGGGCTAATGGCTGTAGCTACCGCCGCGAAGCAGGTCGTGCACGATGGTATGGAGTGTGTGATTGGAGGCGGTCTGGAATCCATTTCGTTGGTACAAAACGAACACATGAATCTGCATCGTATGGTCGACGAAGAATTGATGGCGATTGAGCCGAACATGTTTGTCCCTATGCTGCAGACGGCAGAAATTGTTGCCGAGCGTTATAAAGTTTCCCGCGAAGCCATGGACGAGTACGGTCTGCAATCACAGCAACGGACTGCCGCCGCCTATGCAGCCGGCAAGTTCGCAGACGAATTGGTTGACGTAACGTGCAAGCGCACAGTGTGGGACAAAGCAACCGGTGACTCGTCCGAAGCCGAATCGACTGTCTCCGCTGATGAGGGCCTGCGTGCCACCACACTGGAAGGTCTGCAGGGCCTGAAGACTGTGGTTGAAGGTGGGACTATTACTGCCGGAAACGCTTCTCAACTGTCCGATGGCTCCTCGGCTCAGCTGGTTATGGACGCCAAGGTTGCTGAGAAAGAAGGCCTGGAACCGCTGGGCATTTACCGCGGTATTGCGGTTGCCGGTTGTGCACCTGATGAGATGGGTATTGGCCCGGTCTTCGCGGTGCCCAAGTTGCTGAAGGCGCATGGGCTTAAGGTTGATGACATAGGGCTGTGGGAACTCAACGAAGCATTTGCGGTGCAGGTTATCTACTGCCGCGACCAATTGGGGATCGACAACGACAAACTCAATGTAAACGGTGGCGCTATTTCTATCGGGCACCCCTACGGTATGAGCGGTTCGCGCATGGTGGGTCACGCGTTGATCGAAGGTAAGCGTCGTGGTGTTAAATACGTGGTGATTACCATGTGCGTGGGTGGCGGTATGGGCGCAGCTGGATTATTTGAAGTCGCCTGATAGTGAACGGAAAAAACGGCGCCTACGGGCGCCGTTCTTGTTTGAGACTAAGACTTAGTAAGCAATCACCTGAGGAAAAACGATGAAAGCAGTGATATGCAAGGAACATGGCCTGCCAGAAAAGCTGGAGCTGGTGACTGACTGGGAAGAACCTTCCGTAGGCGAGCACGATGTGTTGATTGATGTGAAAGCAGCGGGTCTTAACTTTCCTGACGTATTGATGATTCAGGGGAAGTATCAGATGCAGCCCGATATGCCCTTTATCCCCGGCGGCGAGTGCGCCGGTGTGGTGGAAGCGGTTGGCGACAAGGTCAGTCGGTTCAAAGTGGGTGACAAGGTGTTGTCCGCGGGTGGCTCGGGCGCGTTCTGTCAGAAAATTGCAGTTCATGAACTTGGCGCTTTTCCCATGCCCGATGGTCTTAGTTTTGAGCAGGCAGCAGGCGTCAGTATTACTTACTTCACGTCCTACTACGCGCTCAAGCAGCGTGCCAATCTTCAGCCGGGCGAAACCCTGTTGGTGTTGGGTGCCGCCGGCGGTGTAGGCACCAGCGCGATCGAATTAGGCAAACACATGGGCGCCAAAGTGATTGCAGCGGCAAGTACCGATGAGAAATTGGAGTTGTGCAAAAAGCTGGGCGCTGATGAAGTCATTAACTACAGCGAAGCCAACCTTAAGGATGCAATCAAGGAACTTACCGGCGGCAAGGGCGTGGATGTGGTCTACGATCCGGTGGGTGGTGATTACTCTGAGCCTGCCATTCGCGGTATGGCATGGAAGGGACGGTATCTTGTGATTGGCTTCGCCAGTGGGCCCATTCCAAAAATTGCACTTAATCTGACCTTACTCAAGGGCTGTTCGCTGGTAGGTGTTTTCTGGGGCCGTTTTGTGGGTGAGGAGCCTGAAGTCAACCTGAAGAATATTGAGGAACTATGGGCACTTTTTGCCAGCGGCAAGATCAGCCCGGTTGTGACAGACAGCTTCCCGGTCGAGCAGTATGAAGAGGCGTTTAACTGTATGATGGAACGTCGCGCCAGAGGTAAAGTTATTATCACAATGTAGAGGCAACTTTTATGCAGCGATTCGAATTCAATACTGTTGCGCGCATCATTAGCGGTGTCGACAGCGCGCTGGATCTGGGAAGCCAATGCGAGCATCTCAACATGCAGCGACCGCTGCTAGTCACCGACCCTGGCCTGATGTCCATCGGGCTGGTTCAGCCTATTGTGGCAGCATTGGAAAAAGCGGGCCTGGCGCCATTGATTTTCGATCAGGTACGCGAAGACCCGCCTGAAGATACGGTAACAGCCGCGGAAAATATGGCACGTGAGGGGGGTGTTGACGGCGTTATCGCGGTCGGCGGCGGCAGTTCCATGGACGTGGCCAAAGTAGTCGCCGTGCTCCTGGGTGGCGATCAGGTATTGTCAGAAATTTACGGCGTTGGGCAGGTAGCCGGCAGTCGGTTGCCTCTGATACTCGTGCCTACAACGGCGGGAACAGGTTCTGAGGTGACTCCTGTTGCCGTGATTACGACTGGCGAGACAACTAAAGCCGGCGTGTCATCACCGGTACTGCTGCCAGACGTGGCGGTGCTGGATGCGGGTCTTACCCTGGGATTGCCCCCCGCTATCACAGCCATGACCGGTGTCGACGCTATGGTGCACGCCATCGAAGCGTATACATCCCGGCATAAAAAGAATCCACTGTCAGACAACCTGGCGTTGAACGCTCTACGGTTATTGTCACGTAATATTCGCACGGCCGTGCATGAGGGTGGAAACCGGGAGGCGCGGGAAAATATGCTACTGGGCGCCTGTCTGGCGGGGCAGGCGTTTGCCAACGCGCCTGTTGGTGCGGTGCACGCATTGGCCTACCCGCTGGGAGGGCACTATCACATTCCGCATGGGCTGAGTAATTCCCTGGTACTGCCGTCGGTGCTCGCGTTCAATGCACCTGAGGCTAACGTCCTTTACGCCGAATTGGCTGAGATAGTAATTGGTGCACCGGTAGCCGGTGGTGAGGAAGCGAAAACGGCCGCCTTGATTGCCGCACTGCGCCAACTTATTGATGAGGTAGCTTTACCAGCGACACTGCAGCAAGCCGGCGTGAAAGAGAGTGATTTGGAAATGCTGGCGACGGACGCCATGTTGCAACAGCGTCTGTTAGTGAATAATCCACGTGATGTCGAATACGCTGATGCCCTAGCAATCTATCAGGCTGCCTATGGGAATGCAGCGTGAGTAGAGCCGCGCCGCCGTCGCGGTCTGAGTACAAGATATTCTACCCCATCACTACACGTTGGTCGGATAATGATATCTACGGTCATGTTAACAATGTGATGTACTACTCCT
Source organism: Halioglobus sp. (assembly GCA_028825045.1). GTDB lineage: Bacteria > Pseudomonadota > Gammaproteobacteria > Pseudomonadales > Halieaceae > Marimicrobium. The sequence goes on along the minus strand of JAPKAY010000015.1, from coordinate 67,898 downwards.
ATTTCGACACAGCAGCTAACCGCTACCTTATTGAAGAAGGTGGCCTGGACATCAGCGATGGCTCTATTGTTGGATTTGTGGTGAACTCAGGGTGTGAGTATCACGCGCCTATTACGTATCCGGAGTCGATTGAGGCCGGGGTGCGGGTCGATAAACTGGGCAACAGCTCAGTGCAGTACGGCATTGCGATATTCAAGGCGGGAGAGCAGGAAGCGGCGGCCCATGGGCATTTTGTGCACGTATTTGTTGAGCGTGCGCAAAATCGTTCGGTTCCCATTCCGCAGAATCTGCGAGTGGCGTTGGAGCGCCTGCGAGAATAATAATTAGCTCGCCATACATGATCCCGAGCTTCAGTTTCGCCATCGAAGGTTCAAAATAGTACGTCGCCGGGCGCGCACAAGCTGATCGGGGAGGCCGCTTCCGCAATCCCCGGGTGGAGGTCTTCTGACATGAAACACGATCTCGTTATTCGCAACGCCACGATTATCGACGGCAGTGGCGGCGCACACAGTGATGGCGATGTGGCAGTGGCCAATGGTGTGATCACCCATGTGGGCGGACGCTGTGCCACTTCGGGCTTGGAGGAATACGATGCTGCGGGTGCGGTAGTAGCTCCCGGATTCATTGACCCGCACACACATCTTGATGCGAACCTCTTCTGGGACCCTGACCTGACCCCCTCATCCAGTTTTGGCGTGACTACCATCGTCGCGGCAAACTGTGGCTACGCTCTGGGGCCATTGGGTGATAAAGCGTCTCAGGAGTATGTGGTGCGTGCCATGAGCACGGTCGAGCAGATTCCTGAAGCGGCCATTGTTGGCAGTGTGCCGTTCAATTGGAACAGCCTCACGTCATACTTCGATGCGCTCGACGCGCTGCCGGTACTATTGAATCATGCGCACCTGGTGGGTCATGTGCCGATACGAGCAGCGATTCTTGGAGTGCCTGCTGTGTACGAACGGCAAGCAACGCCCGGTGAAATTGAAGCGATGGCCGCGATATTGCGCGAGGGCTTGCAACTGGGGGCCCTGGGTTTCTCAACGGATCAGGTAGTCGACAATCCTGGCCCCGGTGGCACCTCGCTTCCTGGGCAGATCTGTGGGGAAGACGAGTTACTGCGAATGGCAGACGTGCTTGCGCAGGGTCCTGGCCCCGGTCTTTTCACCCTGGCAAACGCGGCGATGCTGCAGGGTCGATCCGAGCAAGCCACGGATCTCGCTTGGCACCGAGCACTGGCGCGGCGCTCGGGGCGACCCGTGGTGGTCGGGCCTGTCCTTGATCCTGCAGATGACCCGGGCGCCGCGGTGGCGCTTCTGGATCTGGTGCTCAAACATCGAGAGCCGGGGGTGATGGTGGTCCCCCAGGTATCCACCCGTCCGTTTGAGCTGTGGAGTCGGCTGGATGAGCCCGGCATCATCGTGCGGTGTCTGCCCTCTCTCTCCAAAGCGCTCAAGGCAGGTGGTGCTGGGGCGATTCGTGCGCTGGCGAATGATCCGCAGGCACGGATTCAACTGCGCAAAGAAGGGGCGCGGATTCGGCCTAATCCAGTCTTTTCGGGACGCTGGGAACACGTTTGTGTGCGCTACACGCAGCAGGACGGCGACTGGAGTCAAAGTGTGGGCGACATTGCTCGCCAGCGCGGTATCGATCCGACCGATCTCCTGTTGGACCTTGCGTTGGCAGACAACTTTGAGACACAGTTTGCCTTGATGATGCGCAACGCTGACGACGAACAACTGGGGAAGATGGTGACTCATCCTGCGGCGATGATCGGCGCGTCCGATGCGGGCGCGCATATTCTTTCCAATACAGACAGTTGTTACGCGGTATGGACGCTACAGCATTGGGTCCGTGATCGCGGTTTGCTTTCTCTCGAAAAAGCGATTGAGATGCTCACATGGTCACAGGCCCAGATACTGGGGTTGACTGATCGTGGTCGCGTGCAACAGGGTATGGCGGGTGATCTTGTCGTCTTCGACCCGGACAGTGTGGGAACGACAGGCGTGCGTTTCGTCGATGATCAACCCAACGGCGGTCGACGTCTTATTACCGATGCCACAGGAATTGCACTCAGTGTAGTGAACGGCGTTGTCGCCACCCGCGATGGGATATCAACTGGCGCTCGCTCGGGTCGTCGATTACGTCCGGCTTCGAGGGGAGTGGCATGAGTACAGAAAATACTCGCGAGGAGGTTTCCCGCGTCCGTGCAGAAATAAATTATATTCGTAATCCGCCAGCGCAGGACGAGGCACTGCTGGAGTTCTTTAGCGAGTCCGAGGAATCCTCGACTATGCAGACTCTGCCAGGGCGAGAAGTATGGATTCGCGATGCGCGCACACTCTCGAGCTCGCTCGACCGGGAGGGTTTTGTACTGGCACCACACTCTAGCGCGATCGACAATCTTGAAAACGTTGAGCTCGATGCTGCCAGGAATGCTGCGTATGTGGCGGAGTTGATTCCGTTTCTCATCGATCTTACGGGGGCATCGCGTGTCGTGATACTGGGTGGCGCGAAGCAGCGTTTCAGTGAGTGCGCCACCGACAAACTCGCTCCGCTTGTCAATGCCAAACCGGCCCGCTACCCACATGCCGACAACACCGACGCCTCATCGGCTGCCCAAATTGAAATGATAGCGGCAGCGACTGCTGACCTCGATTTGGCGGCGTACCCACGCTGTGCTCTGTTCAATATCTGGCGGTGTATTTCGCCGGCGCCGCAAATTTCGCCGCTTGCTGTTTGCGATGCACGCTCTATTTCGCCTGCGGACGAGATACCGGTGTGCGCGGTGACCCCTATCCTCGGTCACGGTGACTATCGCCATGAAACCTCAAGCTATCTCTACAACCCCGCTCATCGCTGGCACTATTATCCGGATATGACTGACCACGAAGTGATTGTTTTCAAGACCCATGACACCGACCCCAGTCGAGCCCGACGCGTTGCTCATACTGCTTTCGATGACAACACTTGCGTAGAAGACCACGCCAGAGCGAGTGTCGAAGTTCGCGCATTGGCGCTTTTTAAATAACATCCTGTAACAGCGGGTTTCCAACTCCGTGATCTGGTTCAGGTCTGAGTTAGCTGCCGCAGGATTGCAAATTCAGGAAAAAAGTCGAGTTTGTCCGGCCCTTCTGTGTGCTTTGTCACAGAATTCATGCCCAGGCGGTGAAACTCGTACTGATATTGATAGTGTAAAGCTGTGCCTCAGGGGATGGGGCATACAAGCGGGGCCACAACATGACTGTGAGCGGCTATGCACTACTCTCCCGGCCCGCCCCGCTTTGTTTCCTCCGCTATGCTTTGGCATCTTTTGAGGAGAAGTGAGTCGACGAAATTATTAAGATTGATTGCTGCGATGTCATGTCTGAACCCGGGTAGACGCATCACGGAGGTGGCTGGCGATCGTTCAACACTAAAATCAGCAGCGCTGCAAAAAACACGGCTGCACTGAATAGCGGCGCCAGGGGCGCGTGAATTTGGTAGAGCGCTCCGGCGCAGATTGGTCCAAACACAAAACCTATCGCGGGGCAGGAGCTTACTAGTCCGGCAGTCGCTCCCTGTTCTTCCCTCGTTACTGCAAGGGAGGCGCCTGCCGAGATGGATGGCATGCACAGTGCCAATCCCGTGCCCAAAAAAGCCATACCGATTGCAAGTACGGTAAAGGTCTCGAACTGAGAGACCACGGCGGCGCCTATTAGCATCGACACCAGACCGATACGGATAAATTGTGTGGGTCGCCACTGCAGGTGTTGCATAACGGTGACTTGTACCAAAAAGGTGAAGATCGCGGAAACCATTAACGCGGCTCCCGTCATTTGTGCTGTTTCGATGCCACTTAAATGAAGCTTGTCCTGTAGCTGAAAACCGAGTGTTTGTTGGATGCCGGAGAAGCCAATGAACACGCCCACTGCCGTTACCAGTAGCAAGGCGATGCGCGGGTCGGTATAGCGCAGTTTGCGACTGAGTTTACGGTCGGTCAGCTGGGCGGCAGGTGTCACGGGCAGTTTGCGCCAAACTATCAGTGCGGCAACGGCAGCAAGGGCCGCCGCGAAATATAGAGGCGCTAACAGGCCGAAGGTGGCCAACGCGCCACTCACTGCCGGCCCGAGGATCGTTCCCATGCTGTTGGCGGTGCCCAGGCGAGCCATGGTTTTAGTACGCAGTGTACGGTCGGTGTGGTCGGCCGCGTAAGCACTGCTTGCAGGCCCCGTAGCGGACATCACCACCGATTGGGCGCAGCGCGTGAACATTAGGATGGAATACAGTAGGGCGCCGCTGATTACTCCGGTCAATCCAGCGTAGAACACACTGGTAAACAGCACAGTGCCGACGGTGTACCCCACCAGTCCGGTGATGATGATGGGTTTTCGACCAATGCGGTCGCTGAAGCGACCCCAGCGCGGAGCTGCCAATCCGAAGATCAGTGCGGAGACTGCAATAATAGAGGTGATCTGCAATTCGCCTAACTGTACCTCTCGCCCCAGGGGCGCGAGGATGGCGAATACCAGTGACTGTCCCATCCCGGTGGCCATCAAGGCCAGGATGAGCACAGTCAGCTGCTGTCGGTTTAGTTTTCCGGGCGAAGGCATACCCCTCCTGCGGTTCTACTTGAGTTCAGAGGAAGACTTTTCGAGCACTCTGCGCGCTACGATAAGCTGTTGTATCTGCTGCGTGCCCTCAAAGATATCGAGAATCTTGGAGTCGCGCGCAAATTTCTCCAGCAAGTAGTTTTCGCTGTAGCCCAGGCTCTGGCATAACGCTACGCAGCGCAGGGTGACATCGTTGCCCACCCGTCCTCCCTTGGCCTTACACATGGATGCTTCCATGGAATTAGGTGTTTTGTTGTCTGCCATCCACGCAGCTTTTAACACCAGTAAGCGGGCGCCCTGCCATTCGGCTTCCATTTCGTAAAGCTCGGCTTCCAGGCTGCTTAGGTTGGAGGGTTTCTTGTCAAACTTGAGTTCCACGCCTTCCTCTTTGAGTAGGTCCTGGCACATGTCCAACGCCGCGCGTGCGGTGCCAATAGCCATGGCTGCGACCGGTGGACGCGTGTTATCAAACGTCTGCATAACACCGCCAAAGGCTTTTTTACGTCCCTCGGCGTCAGTGGCGATCTCTGAGCTGCCCAGCACGTTGGCTTTGGGAATGCGGCAGTCGTTAAAGCTGATTGCGGCAGTGTCGGAGGCGCGAATACCAAGCTTGTGTTCCAGTCGCGTAACCTCACAGCCGGGCGTGCCTTTCTCGACGATAAAGGATTTGATGGCAGCTTTGCCCAGAGATTTATCCAGGGTAGCCCAGACTACCAGTGTGTCGCAGCGATCGCCGTCGGTAACATAAATCTTCTCGCCATTGAGTACCCACTCATCGCCATCGGCGACGGCCGTGGTACTGATATTGGCTGAGTCAGATCCCGTTCCTGGTTCTGTAATACACATGGCGGCATAGCTACCACCGTACTTTTTCACCTGCTCAGGTGTGCCTACCGCAGAGATGGCAGCATTGCCCAGACCGCTGCCCGGCATTGCCAGAAACAGTCCGACATCCCCCCAGCACAAGCCGAAGAGGCCTACGACGGCACCCATGTTGCCGCCGTTTACCACGGTGCCTTCAGGTAAGTCTTTTTTGGCCCCCCCGGACATCGAGGAGCGGCCACCGCCGATGAGTTTCGCCGCTTCCTCCATTTCCTTGGGGTAGGTGTGTTCTTCCTTGTCATACTTACGCGAGTAGGGCCGCATCATGTGTTCGGCGAGCAGCATGACCTGGTCGAATGTGTCTTGATGTTTCTTGGCGAGTTCGAGATTAATCATTGGCTTATTTCCTGAATTCGAGGGTAAGGGGTCAGACGCTGGCAACGCCTTCCAGCGTGGCAATGGCGCGAAGGTTGCGGTACCACAGTTCCACCGGATGTTCCCGGCAGAAACCGTGCCCGCCCAGCAGTTGTACGCCGTCGGTGCCTATTTTCATGCTGTGTTTACTGCAGAATACCTTGGCCAGGTAAGCGTGTTCGTGAAAGTCCAGGCCCTGTTCCGCTCTTGAGGCGGCGCGCCAGGTCATCAGGCGCATGGCCTCGAGTTCAATGGCGATGTCGGCGATCATAAATGCCACGGACTGGCGGTTAGTGATGGGTTCGCCAAAGGCCACGCGCTCGTTACAGTAGGGGATAACATAGTCCAGCACCGCCTGGCAGGTGCCCACAGCAAGCGCGCAGATACCCAGACGACTCAGGTCGATGAAACGCTGCAGGTCAAAATTGCCGTCCCCGAGCAGTGCACTTGCAGGAAGCTGCACATTCTCGAACGCCAGGGTCGTCAGTTGTGCGCCAAGCAAGCCCATATTATCTTCGGGCGTTCGGCTCATACCCTCAGGTGTACCCTCCACAATGAACGCTGCCGGGTCTCCACTGTCCAACGTGGCAATCACTAGCACCAGATCAGCGTCGATGCCCAGTGGTACCATGGACTTGGTACCGGACAGACTATAACCGTCGCTGTTTGCTGTTGCTGTTGCGCCCGGTTCCGTGGGCTCGAAAGTCGCTCTTGGCTCCAGTAGTGCCGTCGTGGCAGCCGTGAACTCGCCCGTGCAGAAGAGCGGGAGATACTTCTCGCGCTGTGCATCCGAGCCTTGGTCGAGCACAGTATTGACGAAGGCCATAGGGACAATGGAACCCAGTGCGAGTGCCATATCGCCGTGTGCCAGGTCTTCAAATATCAGGGCATTCGATGTGGGCGAGCGATCGACGCCAGCGCCCCCCAATGCCTCGGAGATGGGTAGCAGTGTCAGTCCCAGTTCAGCCGTCTTTGGATAAAAATCCTGCGCCGGACTCAAGCCCTCATCTATGGGCTTTGCCAGCGTTCTGATCTCTGCAGCGGCGAAACGCTGCATGCTCTCGCGATTCATGCGCTGTTCGTCTGTCAGCGTCAGATCAAATAACAGGTCTTGGGCGGTATCAGTCATTGTGTGCTCTCTTGTGTCATGGGTTTGCAGCAATAGGGCTGGGTGCCTGAAGGCCGCCGATCAGGTAGTCCACCAGGTGGTTCAGCAGGGTGTCCTGATCGAAATGACTCAGGTCACCCAATGGGGTGTGCGTAAGCCAGGCGACTTCTGCGACACCGTGAAGTACGTTAGTCGTCATAAACATGAGCCGCAGGCGCCGCACTGGCGCCGGTAGCTCGGGTAATTGTTCTTCCAGCGCATGGTCCATGCGCTGCCAAAAGGGCGCATATATTGCGTTGACTATGGCGGCAATGTCAGCGTCATTCTCGCTCACCAGCCGCGATAGAAAGTGCACACCGTCTGTGCCCCAGCTTTGCCGTGCCGGCAACAGCACCAAGGGGTGCAGGGTATCGCGGCAGGCGCTACGCAGCGAGCGCTTTGAAGGCTTTTCCGCGCGCTGGGAATTAGCGATACGCCTCAGTTCGCGTGCGATCATTTCCACCAGGGCCTGTACTACGCCGAGTTTATTCTGAAAATGATAGTGCATAGCGGCGGAGTTTTTCGATCCGGATTCGGTGCTAATGCGGCGCAGAGAAACGGCGTGCAAGCCTTCCCGTGCGTACAAACGAAGTGCCGTTAACAGCAGTCGCTCTCGGGTGTCCGCACTTTTTTCCTGGGCTGATTGAGCGGGCGCAGTCACTGGGCCGTCAGTTTTTCCGGACTGGAAAATGCGAGTATCAACCGTGGATAGCTGACTGGAAACAGGCGACAAATCAGGGAGAGAATGACCGCGTCCGTGCCTATCAGCAGACGTTTTTTTCGTTTTTCGATAGCAGTAATAATTTTCTCGGCAGCAGTTTCCGGGCTGGTCCGGGCCATTTTTTTAAACTCGCTGTCGCGGTCATCGGGCGTCATTGTGCCATCGCCGCCGCGCGCAACGCGGGCAATATTGGTCTTGATGCCCCCGGGATGGACGCAGCAAACGTGTACGTTGGTGCCTTCCATTTCCTGGCGCAGGGCTTCGGTATAGCCGCGCACTGCAAACTTGGCCGCGTTGTAGGCCGACTGGGTTGGCATGCTGAACAGTCCAAATACAGACGAAAGGTTAACCAGGTGACCTTGAGTCGACTTGCGCAACAGTGGCAGAAAAGCTTGCGTGCCGTAGACGACTCCCCAAAAATTGATGCCCATCAGCCATTCGAGATTTTCGTAGTCGCTGTCCTCAACGGTTGAAATCAGTGCAACACCGGCATTGTTGATGACAATGTCCACATGGCCTCGGGCGATACCGATACGTTCGGCCCAGGCGTGTACACCGGCTTTATCGGCCACATCCAATACCTGTCCGTCAGCCGATACATCTTTTCGTAGCAGCGTATCCAGGGTTTCATTCAGCCCCGTGGCATTGATATCGCTGAGGTACAGTTCGCAGCCCTCTCTATTGAGCTGCAACGCCAACGCTCGGCCAATGCCCGATCCAGCGCCAGTAATAACTGCGATTTTGCCGTGTGCGTATGTCATGCGTAAATGCCACTGCCAAATAGGAACGCACAATAATAGGCGTTTTATTAGTTAAAGCAACTGCTTTACTGGAACTATCCAGGGGGTCACTGGCGCCAAGTGAACGTCAACTCTGCGGAAGCGGCGGCCGTCGGTGCTCAAAGTGCTCCGAAGGCGGGGTTTGAGCACGCGGAGTATAGACACTCCACGGCCCTTCCCCTACAATCCCACGCCAGATTACACACGCCCGGCCAGCGCACCGGATGGCAGTGTGTCCCTGTAGATAACCAGTGCTGACGTAATGCCAAACGGCGAGATAGGGAACCCTGTCTCGCTTTTTTTCGAGCGCCCGGCTGAGGGGCGTCCGGCTGAGGCGGAGGACGCTGGTTATGCCACTGTATGCCACTGATAGACGGAGGTTTGCTTGTCCATTCCGGCCATATTAGCCCTTGAAGATGGCAGTATTTTCAAAGGTTTGGCAATAGGTGCTGCAGGTACCTCGGTGGGTGAGGTGGTTTTCAATACTGCCATGAGCGGCTATCAGGAAATCCTGACCGACCCATCCTATGCCAGCCAGATTGTCACGCTGACTTACCCGCATATAGGCAACACCGGTACCAACGCGCAGGACGAGGAGTCCGGTTCGATCTGGGCTGCCGGGCTGGTTATCAGGAATCTCCCGTTGCTGGCCAGCAATTACCGCAATCAGCAGAGCCTTTCGGATTACCTGACCAGTCGCAATATTGTGGCGATCGCAGAAATCGATACGCGCAGACTCACCCGCATTCTGCGCGACAAAGGCGCTCTTGGCGGTTGCCTCATGGCCGGTGAAGACGTCGATGAAGCACAAGCGCTCAAACAAGCGAGAGCGTTTGTTGGCATCAAAGGCATGGATCTTGCGAAGAAGGTTACTGCACCAGACAGCTACACCTGGCGCGAAGGCAGTTGGGAGAGGGAGAGAGGCTATACTGAACGCCCTGATTCTGAACTACCCTGGCACGTGGTGGCTTACGATTTTGGGGTTAAGCGCAACATTCTGCGGATGTTGGTCGATCGTGGTTGTCGCCTGACCGTCGTGCCCGCACAGACACCTGCCGCCGATGTGCTGGCACTGAAACCCGACGGAATCTTTCTCTCTAACGGGCCCGGAGACCCCCAGCCATGCACGTATGCCATCGAAGCAATTCAGGCCATTCTTGAGACCGATGTCCCGGTGTTCGGCATCTGTCTTGGACACCAGTTACTGGGTCTGGCGAGCGGCGCAAGCACCGTCAAGATGAAGTTCGGCCATCACGGCGCTAACCATCCGGTACAAAATATCGATGACGGTACAGTACTGATCACCAGCCAGAACCACGGATTTGCGATCGACGAATCAAGCCTGCCGGCAACGTTACGCCCAACCCACAAGTCGCTGTTTGACGGCAGTCTGCAGGGAATACACCGCACCGATAAAGCGGCGTTCAGCTTTCAGGGCCATCCTGAAGCCAGCCCCGGTCCGCATGATGCTGCGCCGCTGTTTGAACATTTCATTGAATTGATAACTGTACGGGCCCAAAAGAAGTAAACCACCATGCCAAAGCGCACTGACATAAATAGCATCCTGATTCTCGGCGCCGGTCCCATCATCATAGGACAGGCCTGCGAATTCGATTACTCCGGTGCTCAGGCTTGCAAAGCCCTGCGTGAGGAGGGTTACCGGGTCATATTGGTAAACTCCAATCCGGCTACGATCATGACCGATCCGTCTATGGCTGATGCCACCTACATCGAACCCATTGAGTGGAAAACGGTGGAGCGCATTATCGAGGTGGAAAAGCCCGATGCTCTGCTGCCTACCATGGGTGGGCAAACGGCGCTTAACTGCGCGCTGGATTTGGCCAGTAAGGGCGTTTTGCAAAAGCACGGTGTGGAGATGATTGGCGCTACCAAGGAGGCTATCGACAAGGCTGAAGATCGTCAATTGTTCGACGAGGCGATGCAGCGTATTGGTCTGGATACACCTCGTTCAGCTACCGCGCACAGCCTGGAAGAGGCTTTACAGGTTCTGGATTCGATTGGTTTGCCCTGCATTATCCGTCCCTCCTTCACTATGGGTGGCTCCGGCGGCGGCATTGCTTACAACCGTGGAGAGTTCGAAGATATTTGCCGGCGGGGGCTCAGCCTGTCGCCGACCAGTGAGGTGTTGATTGACGAATCCCTCATCGGCTGGAAAGAGTTTGAGATGGAAGTGGTTCGCGATAAGAACGACAACTGCATCATCGTCTGCTCTATCGAGAACTTTGACGCCATGGGCGTGCACACAGGAGACTCTATCACCGTTGCACCGGCACAGACGTTAACCGACAAGGAATACCAGGTCATGCGCAATGCCTCACTGGCGGTATTGCGTGAAATTGGTGTGGAGACAGGTGGGTCCAATGTCCAATTCGGGCAGGATCCGGAAACAGGGCGCATGGTTATCATCGAGATGAACCCGCGGGTGTCTCGATCCTCGGCGCTGGCCTCCAAAGCAACCGGCTTCCCTATCGCCAAGGTGGCCGCGAAGCTTGCGATTGGCTATACCCTGGATGAGCTGCAAAACGATATTACCGGCGGAGCGACACCCGCGTCGTTCGAGCCATCGATTGATTACGTCGTTACCAAGCTTCCCCGGTTTGCTTTTGAAAAGTTCCCCGGCGCCGATACCCACCTCACCACGCAGATGAAATCTGTGGGTGAAGTCATGGCCATTGGCCGCACATTTCAGGAGTCGTTGCAAAAAGCCCTGCGCGGTCTGGAGGTAGGCTCTGCTGGCTTTGAACACAAGATAGATGTCGAGGACCCTGAAAGACGCGAAGCATTGATCGCGGAACTGACCAATCCCGGTCCGGATCGTATCTGGTACATCGGTGATGCCTTTCGTGCAAATATGAGTATAGACGAGGTGTACCGTTACTCCGGAGTGGATCCGTGGTTCCTGGTGCAGATCAAGGATTTAATCGAAACCGAAGACAGTTTAAAAACGGTTGAACTGCAGGAGATGGATCACGCGTTAATGTTCGCGCTAAAGCGTAAGGGCTTCTCGGATGAACGTCTGGCGGTGTTGATGAATGCCTCCGAAAATCACGTACGTGAGCACCGGCACTCCCTGGGGATTCGTCCTGTATACAAGCGCGTGGATACCTGTGCCGCTGAATTCGTTTCCGCTACGGCTTATATGTACTCAACCTACGAGGAAGAGTGTGAGGCGGCACCAACCGATCGGGACAAAATCCTGGTACTGGGCGGTGGGCCCAACCGCATCGGCCAGGGAATTGAGTTCGATTACTGTTGTGTGCACGCTGCTTTAGCATTGCACGAGGATGGCTTTGAAACCATCATGATCAACTGCAACCCGGAAACGGTTTCTACGGACTATGACACCTCGGATCGTCTCTACTTTGAGCCGGTGACGCTGGAGGACGTTCTGGAGATTGTTAACCTGGAAAAGCCCAAAGGTGTGATCGTGCAGTTTGGTGGTCAGACTCCGCTCAAGTTGGCGCGGGCCCTGGAAGCCCAGGGGGTACCCATCGTTGGCACTACTCCCGACGCCATCGACCGCGCTGAAGACCGGGAACGATTCCAGAAGATGATCCAGAAGTTGGGTCTTTTACAGCCTGCCAATACCACGGTGCGCAGTACTTCAGAAGCCGTCGCAGCGGCAAAGAGCATAGGATACCCGCTAGTGGTACGACCCTCGTATGTGTTGGGCGGTCGCGCTATGGAGATTGTCTATCGGGAAGAAGATCTGTTGCGTTATATGCGCTACGCGGTGCAGGCCTCCGAGGATGCACCGGTGTTGCTCGACAGCTTTCTTAGTGCGGCCATTGAAGTGGATATCGACGCGGTGAGCGATGGCAAGGAAGTTGTCATTGGCGCCATCATGCAGCATATAGAGCAAGCCGGCGTTCACTCCGGTGACTCCGCGTGCTCATTGCCGCCTTACAGTCTGGAACCTGCACTGCAGGATGAAATGCGCGAGCAGGTGAAAAAAATGGCCCTGGAACTTGGGGTCAAGGGTTTGATGAACGTACAGCTGGCCTGGCAGGACGGTGAGATTTACGTTATCGAGGTTAACCCACGTGCTTCGCGCACTGTGCCGTTTGTGTCGAAGTGCATTGGCGCCTCCCTTGCCAAAGTGGCCGCCCGCTGTATGGTCGGACAGACACTGGCCGAACAGGATTTTACCGTGGAGATCGTGCCGCCCTACCACTGCGTGAAGGAAGCGGTCCTGCCCTTTAATAAGTTCCTTGGTGTTGATCCGATACTAGGGCCGGAGATGAAGTCCACCGGTGAGGTAATGGGCACAGGTGATACTTTCGCCGAAGCATTTGCCAAAGCGCAATTAGGTGCGGGCAGTGGGCCACCCTCGGAAGGCACCGTCTTGATCAGTGTGCGCGACGTGGATAAACCGGGCGTCGTGGCGGTAGCCCGCGATCTTGCCGAGATGGGCTTTTCTCTCGTGGCTACAAGCGGTACCGCACAAGCGCTGGAGCAGGCTGGCCTGGTTGTACGCCGGGTCAACAAAGTGCTTGAGGGAAGGCCGCATATTGTCGATATGATCAAGAACGATGAAGCAGACTTCATCATCAACACCACCGAGGGGCGCCGCGCCATTGAAGATTCAGCTCCCATACGCGCCAGCGCCGAATCTCATCGGGTATTTTATACGACCACTCTGACTGCAGCCGAGGCGATCTGCATGGCTTTAAAGTTTAAGGGTGATCAAACAACAGTGCGACGTCTGCAAGACCTGCACCGGAGAATTGGCTCATGAACAGGTTTCCGATGACGCGGGTCGGTGAAGCCCGCTTGCGCGAGGAATTAGATCAGCTCAAGAAAGTAGACCGTCCGCGCATTGTGCAGGCCATTGCCGAGGCGCGCGCGCATGGAGATTTGAAGGAAAATGCGGAGTATCACGCGGCTCGCGAGCAGCAGAGTTTTGCCGAGGGCCGTATTCTGGAAATCGAAGGCAAGCTGGGCAATGCCCAGGTCATTGATATCCAGAAAATCCCCAAGACGGGCAAAGTGATTTTTGGCGCGACAGTCGACCTGCTTAACCTGGATACGAACGAGACCGTCACCTATCGCATCGTGGGTGAAGATGAGGCAGATATTAAGGACAACCTGATCTCGGTGGGATCTCCCATTGCACGGGCCTTAATAGGCAAGGAAGAGGGTGATGTTGTCGTTGTTAAAGCTCCAGGGGGCGATATCGAGTACGAGATTGATCAGGTACACCATATCTAATAGAGTTGAGATGTAACTGTCTCCGCTATTATAGTGACTGGGCGCTGGACAGCCCTAATGTCTAGGAAGACGCTAGCAAGTCCCGGTACTCGCTTGCCGTCCCCCCCTTTTTCCAGAATCCGATGATGCCGTTAGATTCGAGACGTTGATAAAGTTGTCTGGAGTCTGTATCGATAAAAGGTTCGATCCATGAATCCTGAATGCCGGCAGTAAATTCTGCCGCCAGTCCCTGTCGATTGTCGGATGTATTTATCCTGTGCTGATGCGATAGTTGCCCAAATAACTCGCTGAGCATGTGCGCCTGCTCTGACATATGCGCGATAAAGATACCCTCACCCTGAATCCCTTCCCATATTGAACTGTGGTCTGTCCGGCTATCCAGTGTCAGATGGGCTGCCAGTGAAGGCGACTGGTTCTCAAGAATCCTTCCAGTAAGTTGCTCCGGTTGTGTGCGGGCCAGTTCGGTGAATGCATGAATATCAAGCTGCAGTAATTCAAGTAGTTCTATCGAGTCCTGGCGTTGAGTATTTTTTAACGTGTGTGAAACACGGTATGCCGCCATGCTTTTGAGCATCCCAATCGGCGAGCGGACGGTGGTCAACATAATGTCTTTACTATTTCTGCGATAGGACACTAATTCGCGTGCGGGCTTATGACCCAGTAAAAATACTCTTTCTGGGGATGTTGCCAGGTCATAGGCGGTAAATACGCGCAGAAAACGCTGCCTCAGTGGTTCTGATGTGTGCTGGGTAGCACAGGATTGGAGAAGTTGTCCCTGTGGACTCCGCGGTGGAACAGCGCTGATCATATACTCAATGGATTGATTGACGACTCCCGCACCAGACGGAGGAATAGGCGCGCATCGGCACTCCTGAACCAAGGTCTTTCGAATTGAGGTGCCACCACACTTGGGGATATGGATGAATAAAACGCGCTGTAGTGACGTGTAAAGCGGCATCAATGTGTAGAAGTCGGTCGCCCCGGCAGTTCGCTTATTTATCCATTTCAGCTCACTTCTCACGAAGTTACGGGAAGTCCTCAAATAAAGTGGAGCTAGAAACTGACCGAACAATGCAAAAGTTCTACACAGCAGCTTTCGACAGTAAGCGAGAGGGCGGGCGCCTATGGTTACTGTAGAGCCGGGTGTTCGGGCAGAGTGTCCGGGGGGGGGCATGTTCTACTTCTTCTGGTATGAGATTATATTGTGGCTATGGCCGCTCAGCGGCAATAGTGCGCTTGTTCACACCTTGAAACAATCTTGCCGGGTATTTCAGCTCCGGTGCAAGCCAATAATGCAAACAATTCTCATTTAGGTTAAGCTTGTGCTCTATTTTGGCATGAACGAACCACTATGAACCGCTCTCTCTGGTCGCTGAAAACCGGCGACCACTGCGAAATACTGGGCTATGACAATGCGCTGGATGAGAAATATCGCATCCGCCTGATGGAGTTTGGCTTTCATCCAGGTGAGTCGGTCTCTTGTTTGCAGTCGCTCGCTTTTGGCGCCCCCAAGGTGTATCGCGTGAGCAATACAGTGTATTCGCTGGACGATGAAGTCGCCGCGCATGTACTGGTCAGGGTCACGTCGTAGCATGAGTAAAGTACTCCTGATGGGCAGTCCCAATTCGGGTAAAAGCCTGCTGTTTAACCGTCTGACCGGGCTGCATCACAAGGTCGCAAATTTTCCGGGTATTACCGTCGATATCAGTGTTGGCCACCTCAAGGCGCTGCCCGAAATGGAATTGGTCGACTTCCCCGGCACTTACTCGTTACAGGCGATTTCTGCGGACGAGCGGGTTGCAGTCGAGCATTTTGAGCGCGCCTTGTTCGACTCGGATGTCAGTCAGGTGCTCTGTA
Organism: Halioglobus sp.; assembly: GCA_028825045.1. Taxonomy (GTDB): domain Bacteria; phylum Pseudomonadota; class Gammaproteobacteria; order Pseudomonadales; family Halieaceae; genus Marimicrobium. Next base: position 52,337 of record JAPKAY010000015.1, on the reverse strand, counting down.
TTATCGACGCTACGCGTCTGGAAAAAAGCCTCTATTTCACGCTGCAGGTTATTCGTGAATGCAGAAAACACGGCAAGCGCGTCTCCGTGCTGGCCAACATGACAGACGTTCTGGATTTCCATAATCTTTCTCTGGATGTCGAGAATTTGGGAAATGCGCTGTCAGCAACCGTCTTACCGATTTCCGCGCGCTCAGGTAAAGGAATTGATGCCGTTATTGGGGCGCTGAAACAGGAGGCGCCGCTGCATACGACACAAGGCGCAGATGCGGAGTTGGAGATTTCCGATGAGGTGTTGCGTTCCACGGCGCACCGGCTGGCGCATCAGTTTGGCCCCAAGGGCGATGTGTTGATCAGGAACCAGACCCGGCTCGATGGCATCTTTCTGAATTCATGGACTGGCGGGATCGCGTTTTTCCTCATCATGTATTTGTTGTTCCAATCCATCTTCACGTGGGCGGCGCCACTGATGGCTGGGGTGGAGTATATTCTAAGTAATGTTGCCGACGTCGTTTTACCTCTAATCGGCAATCAGACGCTCAAGGATTTCACAGCAGACGCGCTATTTGGCGGTATAGGGGCCTTTTTAGTCTTTGTGCCGCAAATATTTATCCTGACATTCGTCATCGGTTTGTTGGAGGACTCTGGCTATATGGCGCGCGCCGCCCTGATATGCCACAAACCACTGCGCTTGTTCGGTTTAACCGGGAAAAGTTTTATTCCCATGTTGTCGGGGGTCGCCTGCGCAATTCCCGCGATATATGCTGCACGTGCCATCGATTCCCCACGCAAACGGCTGCTGACGTATATGGCAATACCCTTAATGCCCTGTTCTGCGCGTTTGCCTGTTTATACTCTGCTGATTGCTGCCTTTATACCCGCAGGTACCGCGCTGGGTGGATTATTCGGGTGGCAGGGCTTGGCCATGTTCGTCATTTATTTTTTCGGCATGATGTGCGGATTGCTGGTGACCGCATTGGTATCACGCATCAGCGCCGATAATTACAATGACCTTCCTTTTGTGCTCGAGTTGCCGCCTTACCGTTTGCCCAGTTTGACCCCCCTGCTGCGCAACTGCTGGAACCGTTCAAAACACTTTGTGACCAAGGCGGGAAAAATTATCTTTGCGGTAACGGTGGTGGTATGGGTTTTAGGCTATTTCCCCAACTTCGGTGCCGATCTGGGTACTTCCTGGTTGGGTCGTATGGGCCAATTTATCGAGCCACTGTTTGCGCCACTGGGCCTTGATTGGCGTTATGGCGTTGCCATACTGAGTTCCTTCCTTGCGCGGGAGGTCTTTGTTGGCACCCTGGGTACGATTTTTGGCATTGAGTCTGCGGACGAACATATGGCACCTCTGGTGCAACAGATCCAAAATAGCGATCTTGCCCTGGGTTCCGGGCTGGCTTTGTTGGTGTTTTTTGCCATTGCGCTGCAGTGTGTTTCGACCCTGGCGATTTTGTCCAAAGAGAGCGGATCAAGTTCACTGGCGGTGAAGATGTTTGCCGGATACTTTCTGTTTGCTTACGTGGCGGCGATTCTTGTGTATCAACTCACGGGCTTGCTAACCTGAACCCAGACGGTCTAGTCAATTCGCTCGTGTTGAAACAGTCTGACCTGGGCAAGCACTAGCTGCGCCACAAGGCTTACCAGCAAAGCGTGATTTTCCTGTCGAATGCCCTCCAGCCCTGCATTGATCTGATGGTCCAGGCTGTTCTTTTCTGCATCGTCCAGATGCGCAGGGAGTTCCACGCTAAAGCTATATTGCTCTGCTGTGCTCAATTGCGCATACATTTCAGTCAGCTGCTGGGCGGCGAAATCGATGAGTCGATCATCGGCGCCTTTTGCGGTGAGAAGTTCGCGTACCTGGCGATCCAAGAACGCCAGACCTTGCGTCTGCTGTGACGGGAATTCGAGAATATCTCCCATGCTTTTTTTCCAATAGAATGGAGTCCTTACATGATAGCGAAAGCGGGGCAGGGGTGAAACGCAGTTTTTCGTTGGCAGGAAGCGTTAAGCGCCAGGTGCACGTGCGGTAGTATGCGCAACGATTGCCAAAGAATTACAGGGGTTTAATCAGATTCGAGAGGCGAGGGTCCGGCGTGCTGCTGCGCCGCAACAACACCACGATATTGCCTATGCTCTGTACGATTTCCGCCCCGACTTGCTGACGAATTTTCTCGGTCATCTCCGCGCGCGCTTCACGCGATCCTACGGCGAGTTTGACCTTGATAAGCTCGTGGTCCGTCAGAGCACGCTCTAGCTCGGCAATGACCCCCTCGGTCATGCCCTTACCCGCAACAGTGACTACCGGTTTCAGCTTGTGGCCGATAGCACGCAGTTGTTTGATATCCCAGTCTGCTTTTTTACTCATAGTGGTTCCAAGGTACAATGCCCGTCAATGCGGGGGCGGGCATTGTACACAAGCGCTCCCGGGCAAGAAACCGGAAATATAGCGACATTCGATGACTAAGAAGCGACCTTCTAGTAAAGCCTGGCTAAAAGAGCATCGGGATGACCCTTATGTGCAGCAAGCGCAGCGGGATGGTTACCGGTCACGGGCCTGTTACAAACTGCTGGAATTGCAGGACAAGGACAAGCTTCTGCAGCCGGGCATGACTGTGCTGGATCTCGGTAGTGCCCCCGGGGGGTGGTCCCAGGTGGCTGTTGCCCTGGTTGGTGATCACGGCCGTGTAATCGCCTCCGATATTCTACCTATGGATGGCCTGGCGGGGGTGGATTTCGTGTGTGGAGATTTTACTGAAGATGAAGTGTTTGAGCAGATTTTAGCGGTTCTGGAAGGTGGCTCTGTCGATCTGGTCATCTCCGATATGGCGCCAAACCTGAGTGGTATGCAAGCGGTGGATCAGCCCAGGTCTATCCATTTGGTAGAGCTGGCGCTGGATATGGCGCAGCAGGTGTTAGCCACAGACGGGGCATTTGTTGCCAAGATATTCCAGGGGGAGGGCTCTGAGCAGGTCTTTGCAGCGGCAAAAAGTGTATTTCACAAGGTTTTTACGCGCAAGCCCAGTGCCTCCAGGTCGCGCTCCAGGGAGGTCTATATGGTGGCCAAGGGATTCCGGGGCCGTTAAGCGCTGTACGATTGTCGCTCTTGAAATATGGAGAGATGGCCCCAACTGTAGTAAATTGGGCAGCAACGATTTGGTAAACTGCAGCTAGTGCTACCTAGATACGTGTTACTACCCATTTTATCCCCATCAATCACGATGGAATTTGGTTAACTTTTTAGGAGCAAAGAGCTGTCATATTCGCCCCTGGTGACAGCGCCACGAGGTGGCGCTAATCGGGAGCTCGGCGGAGGTCCTCAGTGAGGTTACGGCATTGAACGATATGGTAAAAAATTTATTGCTTTGGCTGGTAATAGCCGCGGTCCTGTTGTCCGTATTCAACAACTTCAACATGAAAAATGCGAGTGAGCAGGTTGGCTATTCTCAGTTGATCGAGCAAGTTCAGCAGGATCAGGTGAAGAAGGTTGTGGTTGACGGACTGACGATTTCCGGTGAACGCTATGACGGTACTCAGTTTGAAACCATTCGACCTATGTTGGAGGACCCCAAGCTGATCGACGATCTAATGGCACATAATGTTGAGATAGAGGGTCGCAAACCTGAGCAGCAAAGCGTCTGGACCCAGTTACTCGTGGCCAGTTTCCCCATTCTTATCATCATTGGCGTGTTCATGTTCTTCATGCGACAGATGCAAGGGGGTGGCGGTGGTCGCGGCGGCCCCATGAGTTTTGGCAAGAGTAAAGCGAAGTTGTTGGGCGAAGATCAAATCGCAACATCATTTGCCGATGTGGCGGGTGTGGACGAAGCGAAAGAGGACGTGCGGGAACTGGTTGAATTCCTGCGTGACCCCAGCCGCTTTCAGAAATTAGGTGGTCGAATTCCTCGCGGTGTGCTCATGGTGGGGCAGCCTGGAACGGGTAAAACACTGCTGGCTAAGGCGATTGCCGGTGAGGCGAAGGTCCCTTTCTTCTCAATTTCCGGTTCCGACTTTGTAGAAATGTTTGTGGGTGTTGGCGCCTCCCGAGTGCGGGATATGTTCGAGCAGGCTAAAAAGCAAGCGCCCTGCATTATCTTTATCGATGAAATTGATGCGGTAGGGCGTCACCGGGGAGCGGGTTTAGGTGGCGGACACGATGAGCGGGAACAGACACTCAACCAGCTGTTGGTAGAGATGGATGGTTTTGAAGTGAACGATGGTGTGATCGTCATCGCGGCTACCAACCGCCCCGATGTACTTGATCCAGCATTGCTGCGACCGGGTCGTTTCGACCGCCAGGTCGTAGTGAGCCTGCCAGATATCCGCGGCCGTGAGCAGATATTGAAAGTGCACATGCGCAAGGTTCCGCTGTCTGAAGATGTTGAAGCATCCAAAATTGCGCGCGGTACGCCGGGGTTTTCCGGTGCCGATTTGGCAAACCTGGTCAACGAAGCAGCACTATTTGCAGCGCGTAGCAATGTGCGTACTGTAGGCATGAATGAGTTTGAGTTGGCCAAAGACAAAATCATGATGGGCGCTGAGCGCAAGTCTATGGTGATGTCGGAGGATGAAAAACGAAACACGGCTTATCACGAGGCGGGTCACGCCATTGTTGGTCGCCTTATGCCGGAGCATGATCCGGTCTACAAGGTCAGCATTATTCCACGGGGCCGAGCTTTGGGTGTGACCATGTTCCTGCCTGAGGAAGACAGGTACAGCCACAGTCGCCGATTCATCGTCGCCCAGGTGTGCAGTCTTTTTGGCGGGCGAGTTGCTGAGGAAATGACGCTGGGCAAAGATGGCGTCACCACCGGGGCCTCCAATGATATTGAGCGCGCCACAGATATCGCACGGAAAATGGTTACCAAGTGGGGCCTGTCGGAAAAATTAGGTCCGCTGATGTACGACGAGGCAACCGAGGAGGTGTTCCTTGGCCGCAGCGCGGGTCAGCAGCACCTGACTGTGTCGGCAGATACCGCCAAAATGATCGATGAGGAAGTGCGGCGTATTATCGACGAATGCTATGCCACGGCGCAGAAACTTCTGGAAGAAAATGTTGATAAATTGCACGTAATGTCAGAGGCCCTGATGCTTTACGAAACCATTGATGCTGAGCAGATCGATGACATTATGGCCGGTCGTGAACCCAGGGAGCCCAAGGACTGGGGCGGATCCAGCGGTGATAATATTCCTGGCGCTGATGCTGACGCAGATGCCAAGCCGGCAGATTCCCCCGATAGTCCCATAGGCGGGCCCGCTGGCGAGCATTGATCCCGGCAAATTCGTGTCTTCCCCTCATCCAGGAGGTAACCCTGCGCTCGAATGCGCAGGAAGCGTTCTGGATTTAACCCGCCCTGCCATTATGGGCGTTCTCAACACCACGCCTGACTCCTTTTCGGACGGCGGCACCCTGTACCAGGGTTCGCTGCTTGATCTGGACAAGGCAATGGCCCGCGCCCGAGAAATGACGTCTGCCGGTGCGAATATTTTGGATATTGGCGGCGAATCCACCCGCCCGGGCGCACGACCGGTTTCTCCTGCAGAAGAAATGGACAGAGTTCTACCCCTCGTCGAGCGCATTGCCGCCGACCTCGAGGTGGTTATATCAGTAGATACAAGCGCGCCCCAACTGATGCGTGAGGCTGCCCGTCTCGGCGCCGGCCTCCTGAATGATGTGCGTGCTCTCTCACGTGAAGGTGCCTTGGAAGCTGCGGCAGCCACCCACCTGCCCATATGCCTAATGCACATGCAGGGTGAGCCCAATACCATGCAAGTCGCGCCCCACTATGATGATGTGTTATCCCAGGTCAGCGAGTTTTTGATGGAACGTGTTGCCGCTTGTGAGCAGCATGGCATTGGGCGAGAACGCCTGTTGTTGGATCCGGGGTTTGGCTTTGGCAAGTCTGTGGCTCACAATATGCGATTGTTGAGTGGCTTGCCGCAGTTGGCCGCATTGGGTTTCCCGGTGTTAGTGGGTTTGTCGCGCAAATCCATGATTGGAAAATTGCTGGGGCGGGATGTTGAGCAGCGGCTCCCAGCTAGCCTGGCATTGGCTGTGCTTGCCGCAGAACGTGGTGCCAGAATTATAAGAACGCACGATGTCGCAGCCACTAATGATGCGGTGGCCATGTGGGTGGCATTAGAGGAATCGATGCATGAGTAAACGCTATTTCGGTACGGATGGTATTCGCGGGGAAGTGGGTGTGTTCCCTATTACACCGGACTTTATGCTCAAACTGGGCTGGGCCAGTGGCCGGGTGTTCGCTCGAAGCTCCAGCAGTGAGGGGCGTTGCCTGGTGGTTATCGGGAAAGATACGCGCGTGTCAGGCTACATGTTTGAATCCGCTCTGGAAGCAGGGCTGGTTGCCGCTGGTGTGGATGTGAAGTTGCTGGGCCCCATGCCGACGCCAGCGATAGCCTATATGACACGCAAGCAAAATGCGGATGCCGGCATCGTCATCAGTGCATCGCACAACCCATTTTACGACAATGGTATTAAGTTCTTTGGCGCAGATGGTTCGAAGCTGCCCGATGAGATTGAGCATGCCATTGAGGTGGAATTGGAGTTGGAGCTCGCCACCGTGCAGTCCCGGGATATTGGTAAGGTTTTGCGCCTGGACGACGCTAGCGGGCGCTATACCGAATTCTGTAAGTCGACAGTGCCGGAGGGGTTCAGTCTTCGAGGTCTGCGCATAGCCCTCGATTGTGCGCACGGCGCGACCTATCACATTGCACCCAGTGTTCTCAGTGAATTGGGGGCAGACGTCATCACCATGGGGGTGGAACCGGACGGGTTTAACATTAATGAGGGGGTGGGTTCGACCGACTTGTCCGCACTGGGGGAACTGGTCCGACAGCAGGGTGTTGATCTGGGTATCGCCTATGATGGAGATGGTGACCGGGTGCTGATGGTGGACCAAAATGGTGACCTGATCGATGGTGATGAATTGGTCTACATCATCGCCATGCATCGCGTCGCTACCGGCAGCAGCGACGCGGGGGTTGTAGGTACCCAGATGTCGAACCTGGGCCTGGAGCTGGCGTTGCAGGATGCGGGTCTGCAGTTCGCCCGCGCCCAGGTGGGTGATCGCTATGTGAAGCAAATGATGGAGGTAAATGGTTGGCATCTGGGGGGTGAGTCCTCCGGACATATCATCTGTTCCGATGTGACCACTACCGGTGATGGCATCGTGGCTTCCCTGCAGGTATTGATGGCGTTACAGGCGGCGGAGGGGGATGTAACGGCACTGCGAGCGGGGATCACCATGTGCCCGCAAACCATGATTAATGTCACGGTGAACGGCAAGGTCAACCTTGAAGACTACCCGGAGCTCCAAACCGCGGTAGAGTTGCTGGAGGGGAGGCTTGGCGGCCAGGGGCGCGTACTATTGCGTCCTTCTGGAACTGAGCCAAAAGTCAGGGTGATGGTCGAGGGGCAGGATTCGGAACAGGTAGAAGCACTCTGCAGTGAGCTGGCGCAGGAGGTGGAACGAATTCTTACCTGATCTCGTCTGAGACTATTCAGGGCCTGAGGCAGGCAAGCAGCGAGCCACCTTGTCAGCGCGCGCTATCTTGGTTAAGATTGCGGCCGCTTTTTTCGCCGGGAGGACAGAATGCGCCAGGCACTGGTTGTAGGTAACTGGAAGATGCACGGCTCCCGGGCCAGTGTTGCCGATTTGCTCACCGATCTGGTGCAAGGCAGCCGGACACCGGACACTGAAGTGGTTGTTTGTCCGGCGTATGTGTATCTTGCGCAGGCACAGGCGTTATGTATTTCTACGTCTATTTCGGTAGGCGCACAGGATTGCAGTCATTTGCAATCGGGCGCTTTTACGGGCGAAGTTGCCCCGACGATGCTGTCTGATCTGGGATGTCGCTGGGTAATACTGGGACACTCGGAGCGGCGTCAGTACCACGATGAGTCGGATGAGAAAGTCGCCGCGAAATTGGCCGCGGCGCTGGATGCGGGTTTGCAGCCGATTGTTTGTGTTGGTGAAACACGTGAGCAACGTGAAGCAGGCTCAGCCGAAATAGTCGTTGGTGCTCAGTTGCAGGGAGCTCTGACTGGGCAGGCGAACCAGGAGACGCTGGTCGTGGCCTATGAGCCCGTCTGGGCCATTGGTACGGGACTAACTGCCACGCCCGAGCAGGCTCAGGAGATGCATGCGTTTATACGGACATGCCTGCAACAGATAGCGGGCGTCGATGCGTCCGCAACGCGTGTGTTGTACGGCGGTAGCGTCAAGGTGAACAATGCAGCGCAGCTATTCGCCGAGCCGGACATTGACGGCGCGCTCGTGGGTGGAGCTGCCTTGATAGCAGAAGATTTTTTGACAATTATCAACGCAGCCTCTGCCCCTTAGAGACTGGAAACTGTCCCCCGGAGGGACTGGATGACTATGGCACAAATTATTTTAGTAGCGCATCTGCTAATTGCATTGGCAATTATTGGACTGATTATGCTGCAGCAGGGCAAGGGCGCTGACATGGGCGCATCATTTGGCGCTGGCGGCTCGCAGACTCTGTTTGGCTCGGACAGTAGCGGGAGCGTACTCACAAAGGCCACAGCCTGGTTGGTGGTGCTGTTCTTCGCCAGCAGTTTTAGTCTGGCTTTGCTCGCCAACCAAAGGTCAGGGGCCGTCGATGACCTTGGCCTGGCTATTCCCGCTGCGGTTCAGACCGAAGCCGCAGTGGCGGAAAACGAATTGCCGCAGATGGATAACGATGTCCCCGTGGCCACTGGCAGTTCTCAGGAAGGGGATATGCCCAACCTGGATTAATCAATCAAGTTATTGCCGAAGTGGTGGAATTGGTAGACACGCCATCTTGAGGGGGTGGTGAGCTATGCTCGTGCGGGTTCAAGTCCCGCCTTCGGCACCATTATTATATTGCACTGATATACGAGGGGCTCGTGCGGCCCTAGCCGGGCGAGTTGAGTATAAGGGGCTATGAACTGGCGCCTTTTGCCAACAAAATTAGTGCAGAACAAAGCCACGCCATTCGCGCCTATGTCACACAGCAGGCTCCGCGAAAGAAGGCGCAAAGAAAAACGAGCACAGCACAGTAGCCATGGCCGTCATGCGCAATCGATAGACAGACTGCTATTTCAGAGGACCTATGGTCGATTCAAACAGTGTGAAGATGCCACCCTGTTCTTCTAAACGATGAATAGAAAGGGTGTTTTTCCCGCTCAGAAATTCGCTCTCAGGTAACATGGCCGCAAACTTTTTCTGCTTTGGAGGTTCAGAAAATACGCGCGTAACTGACATTATTTTGCCATTTAAAGCTATCGCGAGAGGGGTTTTCAGCGCCAGCCCTGGTGCTTCGCCGCTTACCAGCAGTGGCAAATAATTTGAAGCAAGATCAATTGCCCCGAACTGATCCGCATTGTAAATCAGAAATTCATCTGCCGAGGGCTGCAGCTTAAACTCGGTTAGCTCTTTGCCATTCAGCGCTGGGTATAAACTGATATTGAAGAGGTCATCTATATTTTCACCTGTCGCCAGTAGCCGGTACTTGTCTTCGATGGTCGTCGATTCCTCGTAATAATCAGCGCTCACCTCGAACAAGTTCTGCTGCAAATCCCTGATGTGTTTGCCTTCACGCGCAGGCAAGGTGCTGCCCAATAACGAGGCTCCTTCCAGAGGCCAGTCGCTGCGCACACCCAGCTGGTCAAAAATTGTTGGAAGCACATCGACAAGGCTGACGTTACGGTCATCAATCTGGCCAGATTTTTGTCCCGGATACTTGATGAATAGTGGCACGCCAAGAATATCAGCCTTGGTTTCGTCGGTAACACTGCGGTGATACTCATTGGCCCGATAACTATTGCCGTGATCTGAAACCACGATCAGCATGGTATCGTCGTATAAACCTACTACATGTAGTTTATCGATGAGCTTGCCGAGGACGCGATCGACATAGCCAACTTGCAGTAAGTGCCGCTGGTAAGCGACATTGACGGCCCATTGGTCTTCTCCCCACCGTTTTTTTATGCCGAGCAAACCGTGGATACGTGCAAAATGTCCAGCGCCGTATTCCTTCCCCGACGGTGTATAACGCCAGGGCGCATGTGGGAGTAACGTGTGCAGAAAATAAAATTGCGGTTTTTCAGCGGGTTGCACAGAAGCGACAAACTGTTCTGCGATAGTGCCGGGGGCAAGATCGACATTGCTCTTCGTATCATCGCCAGCGGAAACATTACCCTGAGCAAACCCTCCCAGCGTCTCATTAATCCGAGGCAGGCGCTCGGCGAGTTCTTTCGGATAAAGTGTGTGTTGATAGAGAATGGCGACGTCTTGTAGGAGTCCGGTGAATCTGGACCAGCGTGTTGTCGGCGTCAATGACTGTGGGCGGCACAGGTCTTCGGGGCAGAGTTTGCTTATGTTTTCCGTCACTTGATATTCTAACTGATGGCCAAATGCGGTGAACAGGCTCTGAGGATGAATGCTGTGCATGGGCAAAGCAACTCCACCAAACAGGTCCCTACCTGTTAATAGGCTGGGCACCGCCCACCAGGTGGATTCATTCACCGTTGAGGCATTGCGATACCAAGTCCCCTTAGACGCCAGACGGGCGAAATTGGGGAACCGCTCGGCGTCAATCTGACGAGTTGTATTCAGTAAGGATTGCAGTGGCATGCTATCAAACACAACCATGACTATAGAGCTGGGTCTAGTGATTTGGTGGGGCGTTTCCTCAGGATCTGAAATGGCGACAACATTTTGAATGTTGGAACCAAAAAGAAACATCAGGGGGAATATGACCACCGCTGGCAGCAAGTAGCTGACGAACGTACGCATAGTTGTCCAGAACATGTAGAGCGCAGTTAACAGCGCGCTGATACAGAGATTCAGTACTACAATTTGCTTGCCGGTCAACTGTGCTATATCGATTAGAAGCGGCGCTAGCAACAGACTGCAGCAGGCCATCACCAGTAAGGCACCGACCAGTCGACCCAGTTTGTGACTGAGCCTATACGCGAATAGTACGCTTAGTGCGCATAATCCAGGCACCACGACACACAAAAAAAACGTTAGTGCCGCAATTTCAGAAAAGTCAGAGCGACGTACGATAAAGAAGATCGGGTTGTTGCCCAGTAAACTAAAAATGGGCTGAGAGAGAACAAAGACAACGAGGATAAAAATATTCAGGGCATCTCGGTACTCTATCCTGACAGCTTGCACAGGGGGCGCGCCCATCTCGGAGGATTCTTTGTAGTAGGATTAGAGGTAGCTTATCACAGATATTTACTGCCGCAAAAGCGGTGCAACGGCGAGGATATCTAGCTTAAACGATCCGTTATGCAGTTGCGAAATACCTGCCGCGGAGCACAGAAATGGCGTTAGAAAATCTTTCAATTTGGGGCGCACTGCTACTGAATCCCAAGGGCTCGTTTTACCACGTGGTATCACCGGGTGAAGATGGTTTCTTCTGGAGCTTTATCGGCCACCAGGTCATCCTGGTTCAGGATTTGGTCAAGGCTTCAATTGAGACCGGCGAGATCGTGCGCCGAATCGATATGGCCGACACTCGCAAGGAAAATCCGGATCTGCATGTCTGGGATCTGTTCAGATACAAGTTCGAAAGTAGGGAAGAGCTTCGCGCGACTGGAAACATGACTCATGGGAATGATATCGAGCCGTTACCAGAGGCCCTGGCTGCGGACTTCCCCGACCACAATGCCGATGTGCAGATCAGTCATGCTTTTACAGAGATAGACGTCATAGTTCCTGCGGCTCTAGAGCGATAAGTGAAATGAGCGTAATCTTAATGAGAATCATTGCTAATAAGATTACGCGCTTGTTATTGATGGGGCAGATGTCAGGGTGACCTGTGGCAGCATAGCGAGGTCATGTCGATATAGAATCTGTCGTTTTTGCTATCCGCCACACAGGGTTTGCCAGTGTATTAGGCGTTAGCGCGCGCCCTGCCCATCTAAAGCTGCGAGGCAAAAAATCTCCCGAAAATTAGTCTGCCTTTCGGTCCCCGCACGGTTGACCGAGATAGTACCCCTCCCTATAATGCACAGCCTCGAAATTGGGCCCTAAAGACGGTTTGGGTGCAATGTGATGCTGCCGAGGGGCCATCACAATCGAGAGAGTTTTGATGCGGGGTGGAGCAGCCTGGTAGCTCGTCGGGCTCATAACCCGAAGGTCGTCGGTTCAAATCCGGCCCCCGCTACCAATTAGCATTGTCGGCTCCAGATGCGACAGTGTGAAGATGAAAAAGCCCCTTTTTAGGGGCTTTTTCGTACATGGAGAATAGAACCGCGCGTGGCGAGCAAAGATCGGCAAATTGCGGACATGCTGGACCCTACAGTGACAGCCTTAGGCTATGAATTGTGGGGGGTGGAGCATATGGCGCAGGGTAGACATAGCTTGGTGCGCATCTTCATTGATGGCCCCAACGGAATAACGGTCGACGATTGCGCCGCTGTCAGCCGACACGCTGGTAGCGTGTTGGACGTCGAAGATCCTATCCAGGGTGAGTACACGCTGGAAGTCTCTTCTCCGGGTTTGGATCGACTGCTGTTTAAATTGGCGCATTACCCGCCTTACGTGGGCGAAACAGTCGAATTGCGCCTGCGCAGAGCCTTTGAAGGCCGGCGCAGGTTCAAAGGCATTTTAAAAGGAATAGAGGGCGAGGACATTGTGGTTCAAGTAGATGATCACGAGTTTTTGTTGCCCCACGACGCAATCGAAAAAGCGCGTGTACAACCCCGTGTTTGAACGCGGCAAGTAAACTGACGAGGCGTGAGATGACAAAGGAAATTTTATTGGTAGCTGAAGCTGTCTCCAATGAGAAGGGAGTGTCCGAGGACATCATCTTTGAGGCGATAGAGCTGGCATTGGCGACGGCGACCAAAAAGCGTTACGACGAGGAAGCCGACATCCTGGTCGTTATCGATCGCGAGACAGGAGATTACGTTTCCACTCGTCGTTGGTTGGTGGTACCTGACGACGAAATGGCGTTGTTGGGTAGCCAGTTCACCACCGAGGAAGCCATCGAGGCAGATCCTAAGCTCAAGCCTGGAGATATCCACGAAGAGCCAGTGGAAAATGTCGCCTTTGGTCGCATCGCTGCGCAGACTGCAAAGCAAGTCATCGTGCAGCGTGTGCGCGATGCTGAGCGCGCCCAGGTAGTTGAGCAGTATATGCACAGGGTTGGCGAACTTGTGGCGGGAACGGTGAAAAAGGTTACACGCGACAATGTCATCGTGGATTTGGGGAACAATGCTGAAGGCCTGCTGCCCCGCGAGCAATTAGTTGGCCGCGAGACGTTCAGGGTGAATGATCGAGTGCGCTCGATACTGAAAGAAATCAGCACTGAAGCCCGGGGCCCGCAATTAATCTTGAGCCGTTCGTGTACGGAAATGTTGATAGAACTGTTCAAAATTGAAGTGCCAGAAATTGCAGAGGAAGTGATTCAGATTCGGGCAGCTGCGCGTGATCCTGGTTCCCGCGCAAAAATCGCCGTGAAAACAAATGACCAGCGCATTGATCCGGTAGGTGCCTGTGTTGGTATGCGCGGTTCGCGTGTGCAAGCGGTCTCCAATGAGCTCGATAATGAGCGAGTGGATATCGTGCTGTGGGATGATAATCCCGCGCAGTTGGTGATCAATGCCATGTCGCCCGCCGAGGTAGAGTCCATCGTAGTGGATGAGGACAGCGGCACCATGGATGTAGCGGTCTCGCAGGACAATCTCGCACAAGCCATTGGCCGATCTGGGCAGAACGTGCGCCTGGCGGCGCTGCTTACTGAGTGGACTATCAACGTCATGAGCCTGGAAGACGCTGCAGAAAAGCACGACGCAGAGGCTGGCCAGGTGATAAAGGTATTTGTCGACAGCCTCGATATTGATGAAGACGTCGCTGGAATTCTCGTTGAGGAAGGTTTTGCTACCTTGGAAGAAGTGGCATATGTGCCACTGGAAGAGATGACAGCTATCGAGGGTTTCGACGAAGAAATCTCCGAAGAGCTGCGCTCCAGAGCCAAGGACGCCTTGTTAACTCAGGCAATTGCCTCTGAGGAAGAATTAGGCGCCAATGAGCCCGCTGCGGACCTGCTTAATATGGACGGTATGGATCGCCACCTGGCGTACTTACTGGCCAGCCACGCGATCGTCACGATGGAAGATCTGGCAGAGCAGGGCGTCGAAGACATTATGGATATCCCCGATATCCCGGATATGACCAAAGAGCGCGCCGGTGAATTGATTATGACCGCAAGAGCGCCCTGGTTTGCCGAAGCTGAGGCCGCGGCGGAAGAATAATCTGGCACTGCAAGGTTAAGCGCACGACGACAGGGTACCAAGGAGATTATTGAATGGGTCAGGTGACAGTACAGCAACTCGCGGAAGTGGTAGGCGCGACATCAGAGCGTCTGTTGACGCAGATGAAAGAAGCGGGCTTGCCACATATGGAAGCGGAAGAAGCTGTGTCTGATGAAGATAAGCAGACGCTGCTTAAATACCTGAAACGCAGTCATGGCGAGCCCACTGACGCGCCCAAGCGTATTACTTTAAAGCGCAAGACTATCAGCACCTTGCGCACCTCAGGTTCGCAGGGGAAGAAAACTGTCAACGTCGAGGTGCGCAAGAAACGTACTTACGTAAAGCGTGATGCGGAAGAAGGCGTAGACGGCGAAGAATCAATTGAGGAGACACTGGACGAGGAAGTCACGGCCGATGTGAACGTGGCTGTGGATGTATCTGCGGAATCTGAGGCGGCGGAAACGGCTAAAGCAGAAGCGGCCGCTGAGCGAGAAAAATTAGCTGAGGCCGTGTCGGAGTTGGAATCCAGTGCAGATGAAGACCCTGCAAACCTGGACCCCGAGATCCTACGGCAGCGAGCTGCGGCACGTCGCAAGCTTATGGAGGCCGATGAAGCGGCTGCGCGACAGGAGGCGATTGAGGCGCGCAAGGCTCAGGAGGAGCAGGTGAAGGCCGAAGCCGTGGTTCGTAGTAAGGAGAAAGCGCAAGAGGGCACCAAGCGTCCCAAACGATTGCATGATGCGCCGGGTGCCAGCCCAGGTGGCGATGACGATAAACGTAAGCCGCGAAACAAGTTGGGTCGCAACGCACCGGCCGGTCGCGGCAAGCAGCGCAATCACAATTTATCGCTAGCAGATCTAGATTCCGAAACGGGCGGGGGTCGCCGCCGCGGGGGACGCAAGAAGCTTAGGTCGTCTCACGTTGAACATTCCAAGCACGGTTTTGAAATGCCCACTGAACGGAAGGTCATCGAAGTTGAGCTCACGGACCTGATTTCTGTGGGAGACCTTGCACAACAGATGTCTGTTAAGTCCGGTGAGGTTATTAAGGAGCTAATGAAGCTGGACGTCATGGCCACGATCAACCAGATGATTGATCAGGATACTGCCACGCTGGTAGTGGAGGAGTTTGGGCACGCGGTGAAGCTTCTCAGTACAGACGCACTTGAAGACAAACTGGAGGAAACTCTGGCCAAGCACGATGGTGTTGAGGAGTCTCGTGCGCCTGTGGTCACCGTTATGGGCCATGTAGATCACGGCAAGACTTCGTTGTTGGATTACATTCGAAAAAGTAAGGTAGCGTCGGGTGAGGCGGGAGGTATTACGCAGCATATTGGCGCATATCATGTAGAGACCGACCGCGGCATGATTTCGTTTCTCGATACGCCGGGGCACGCTGCGTTTACCGCAATGCGCGCGCGTGGTGCGAAGAGTACGGACATTGTAATTCTGGTGGTGGCCGCCGATGACGGTGTTATGCCACAGACCGAAGAGGCGGTTAAGCATGCCAAAGCGGCCGAGGTGCCGATTATTGTGGCGGTCAACAAAAGCGACAAGGAAGGCGCCGATCTTGAGCGGATCAAAAGCGAACTTGCTGCTAAAGAAGTTATTCCTGAGGATTGGGGCGGAGAAACACAATTTATCAGTGTGTCGGCTCTTACCGGCGATGGCGTTAACGAGCTACTAGACGCAATACTGCTGCAAGCGGAGCTTCTGGAGCTGACAGCGCCCCGCGATGTGCCGGCACAAGGTAGTGTTATCGAGTCCCGTCTGGACAAGGGTCGCGGCCCGGTGGCCTCGCTGTTGATTCAGAGCGGCACTCTGCGCAAGGGAGATATAGTGCTAGCCGGCCTGCAGTATGGCCGCGTGCGCGCTATGCTGGATGAAAACGGACAACCAATCGAGGAAGCGGGCCCCAGTATCCCCGTAGAAATTCTCGGCCTGGACGCGACACCCGCCGCGGGAGATCTTTTCGCAGTAGTAGAAAGCGAAAAACGAGCGAGAGAAGTTGCGGCCTTCCGCCAGGAAAAAACGCGCGACAACAAGATACAGCGTCAGCAAGCGGCCAAGCTGGACAACATGTTCGAGAGCATGACCGCAGGCGAGCGCAAAACGCTTAACGTGGTGATCAAGGCAGATGTCCGCGGTTCGCTGGAGGCTATTCAGTCGTCATTACTGGACCTTGGAAACGAAGAAGTGCAGGTGAATATCGTCACTGGCGGTGTGGGTGGCATCACCGAGACGGATGTGAATCTTGCGGTAACCTCCGGCGCCGTGGTGTTTGGTTTCAACGTACGCGCGGATAACGCTGCGCGTATGCAGGTAGAATCCGAAGCGGTTGACCTTCGCTACTACAATGTTATTTACGATCTGATCGACGATGTGAAATTGGCCCTCACCGGCATGTTGGCGCCTGAGTTGCGCGAGGAGATTGTCGGCATTGCGGAAGTCCGTGATGTATTCCGTTCACCCAAGTTTGGCCAAGTTGCCGGTTGTATGGTGACTGAAGGCGCCGTACATCGCTCTAAGCCGATTCGCGTATTGCGCGATAGTGTGGTGATTTATGAGGGAGAGTTGGAGTCTCTACGCCGTTTCAAGGATGACGCCAATGAAGTACGAAATGGTACAGAGTGCGGCATTGGTGTTAAGAATTACACTGATGTAAAAGTGGGCGACCTCATTGAGGTTTATGAAGTTAAGGAGATTGCGCGCTCATTGTAAGCGGCAATTTGGTGGACTCGATTAATGGCTAAAGAATATGCCAGAACACAGCGAGTGGCGGATCACCTGCAGCGTGAACTGGCTGCGCTGATTCAACACGAAGTGCGCGATCCCCGGGTAGGCATGATCAGCATTACCGGAGTGGATGTCAGTCGTGATCTTGGTCATGCCAGGGTCTACTACACAGCGATGGGCAGTGATTCGGGTGAGGATGCCAGTGAGTCTACCGAGGCACTCAACAAGGCAGCGGGATTTTTGCGAAGCCAGTTGTCTCGGGACAGCGCTATGCGCAGCGTACCGCAGCTGCGGTTTTATTTTGATTCCAGCGTAGGCCGCGGTCGCGACCTGGAAGAATTGATCCAGCAGGCCGCGGATGCCGACCGCGAATTGGGTTTGCGTGATGATGATAGTGAGACGGAGAGCTAGCGCTTGGCGAGGCAACGCCGAGGGCGTCCTGTAGATGGCATCTTGATTTTGGACAAGCCCATGGGGCTTAGCTCTAACCGAGCACTGCAGAACGTGAAGCATCTTTATACTGCAGCAAAGGCTGGTCATACGGGCAGTCTTGATCCGCTCGCCACCGGCGTACTGCCATTATGCTTTGGGGAGGCGACCAAGTTTTCCCAGTATTTACTGGATGCGGACAAGGCGTATGAAAGCACTTTTGTGCTGGGTACGATCACCGATAGCGGTGACGCCGAAGGCAAGGTTCTGGAAGAGCGTGATACCAGTGGTATTACGCAAGCCGACGTTGTAGCGGCGTTGAAAGCTTTCGAGGGCGAAATTCAGCAGGTGCCCTCGATGTTTTCCGCCATCAAGCAGAATGGCCAGCCGCTTTACAAGTTGGCACGCCAGGGCTTGGAGGTGGAGCGTAAATCTCGCTCGGTGGTTATAAAGACGTTGCAAATGCGCGCCTTCCGCCCTGGCGTAAAACCAGAGGTGGACATTTTTCTAGAGTGTACTAAAGGCACTTATGTAAGGTCATTGGCAGAAGACCTCGGCAATAGCCTGGGCTGCGGCGCTTTCGTCAGCGCACTGCGTCGAACCAGGGCTGGATCGTTTGAAATTGGCGACAGCATCACCCTGAGTGCGCTGGAGTCGCTGAAGACTAATGGCGAGATCGAGCAAATGGATCAACTTTTGCTGCCCGCCGATGCCGCGCTAGGCGCGCTTCCGCTGGTACGCCTTAGTGAATCTGGTGGGTTTTATATGCGCCAGGGGCAGCCGGTAATGGTGCCAAACGCGCCCTGTGATGGTATTGTGCGCGTCGCCCTGGAGACTGGAGAGTTTCTGGGTGTTGCAGAAATATTAGACGATGGGCGTGTTGCGCCGCGTCGACTGATTGTCACCGGGAGGTGACGCGAACCTGTCTGTAAATCTGCACGGACAGGCTCTTTTTTTAGTGCGGTGGTATACACCACTGCGGGCAGATTAAGAATGAGGAACACACAATGGCGTTAAATGCTGGTAAGAAAGCAGAAATCGTAAAAGAGTATCAGGTAGGCGATGGCGATACGGGATCCCCGGAAGTACAGGTAGCATTGCTAACGGCGAATATTGAGGAATTGCAGACGCACTTCCAGTCCCACAAACACGACCATCACTCCCGCCGCGGTCTGATCCGCATGGTTAACCAGCGACGTAAGCTGCTGGATTATCTCAAGCGCAAGGATACAACACGCTACAGTGGTCTGATCAAACGACTCGGCCTGCGTCGATAAGCCGAAACCCTGCCGGGGTGCCCATGGGGGCGCCCCGGTGTCATATTGAGAATTGGAGAATACTTGTGAACCCAGTAACTAAAACATTCCAGTACGGTGGCCAGACGGTTACGCTGGAAACCGGCCGCATAGCGCGGCAGGCCAGTGGTGCGGTCTTGGTGACCGTCGAAAATACTTCAGTACTGTGTACCGTGGTAGCAGAAAAAAAAGAGCGTCCAGGACGCGAATTTTTTCCGCTGGCAGTTCATTACACGGAAAAAACCTACTCAGTTGGTAAAATCCCCGGTGGATTTTTCAAGCGCGAAGCGCGTCCCAGCGAAAAAGAGACGCTCACCTCACGCTTGATTGATCGCCCCATCCGCCCTTTATTTCCTAAGGGCTTCATGAACGAAGTGCAGGTTATCTGTACAGTAATGTCCGCTGACAAGCACATTGATCCGGATATCCCCGCAATGATTGGCACGTCGGCTGCACTGGCGGTGTCTGGCTGCCCCTTCAACGGACCGATCGGTGGAGCGCGTGTCGGTTTTAACGACGCACAGGGTTATATATTGAACCCGACGTATGAGCAGCTCAAAGACAGCAAACTGGACATGATCGTCGCTGGCACCAAGGACGCTGTTCTGATGGTTGAGTCACAGGCCCAGGAGCTGACTGAAGACCAGATGCTCGGTGGTGTCCTGTTCGCGCATCAGGAAATGCAGGCAGTGATACAGGCTATTGATGAGCTGGTCTCCGAGGCGGGTAAACCCCGTTGGGAATGGCATGCTGCTGCCGTGAACGAAGAGTTGCTGGCTGCGGTTGATGAGCATGTCAAGGTAGATCTGGGAGAGGCCTACCGGATCACTGAAAAAGCTGCGCGCTATGAGCGTGTTGGAGAGATTCGCAATGCTGCTGCTGCGGCATTGGCCGTCGAGGGTGGCCCTTCAGCGGATGACGTAAAGGACATCTTCAAGAAGATTGAGAGGGAGATGGTACGCAAGCGTATCCTTTCCGGTGAACCCCGTATCGATGGGCGCGATAATCGCACCGTGCGCCCGATAGCGTGCGAAGTGGATTTGCTTGCCAAGGTCCACGGCAGTGCGCTTTTCACTCGTGGTGAAACACAGGCGATTGGTGCTGTTACGTTGGGTTCCACCCGGGATGCGCAGATCATCGACGCGCTGGAAGGCGAACGCCGCGATCCTTTTATGCTGCACTACAACTTCCCTCCCTACTCGGTAGGCGAAGCTGGTCGTGTTGGCTTTACTAATCGTCGCGAAGTGGGCCACGGACGCTTGGCCCGTCGCGGCTTGACTGCTGTGCTGCCAAACAATGAAGAATTCCCATACACCATTCGACTTGTATCGGAGATTACAGAGTCCAACGGTTCAAGCTCCATGGCGTCTGTATGCGTTGGATCCCTGGCACTAATGGCTGCCGGCGTTCCATTGAAGGCGCCCGTTGCTGGAATCGCGATGGGCCTGGTGAAGGAAGGGAATCAGTTTGCAGTGTTGACCGACATCCTTGGCGATGAAGATCACCTGGGCGATATGGATTTCAAAGTGGCCGGTACCGCCAATGGTGTGACCGCCCTGCAAATGGATATCAAGATCGAAGGTATCAACGAGCAGATAATGGAAGTCGCTTTGGAGCAGGCTCAGCAGGCACGTCTGCACATACTGGGACAGATGAATGAAGTGTTGCCGGCAGCTCGTCAGGTTACCTCCGCAAATGCCCCCAGCATGACCACACTGAAAGTCGATTCAGACAAAATTCGGGATATCATTGGTAAGGGCGGTGCGATGATTCGCTCGATCACTGAGCAATCCGGTGCAACCGTTGATATCGATGATGACGGCACAGTGCGCATTTTTGGTCAGGATCAGGCTTCAAGAGATGCCGCGGTGGCATTGGTTGAGGAGATCACAGCCGAAGCAGAAGTGGGCGCTGTGTACACCGGTACCGTTGCTCGCATCGTGGACTTTGGCGCCTTCGTCAATATCCTTCCCGGTAAGGATGGTTTGGTGCATATCTCACAGATCGCTAATGAGCGTGTTGAGAATGTCACTGACCACCTTACAGAAGGTGAAGAAGTGCGAGTCAAAGTGCTGGACGTTGATCAGCGTGGACGGATCAAGCTCTCGATCAAAGAGTTGCTTGAAGACGAGGCGGTACAAGCGCCTGCACCGGAAGCTGCCGGCTAAGCGTCTGCGGTTCTGTCAGAATAAGAGGGGGTGTGTCGAAAGGCGCACCCTTTTTTTTTGATTAGCGGGGCCGATTTGCTACCAGGTTTTCCACGACGGAAGGGTCTGCAAGCGTGCTGGTGTCGCCCAGATTATCCAGTTCGTTCTCGGCTATTTTGCGCAGTATGCGGCGCATGATTTTGCCGGAGCGGGTTTTGGGTAGTCCGGGTGCCCACTGAATGATGTCGGGTTTAGCAATTGCGCCAATGGCTGTAGTGCAAAGTGCGAGTAGTTCTGCACGCAATGCATCTGTGGGCTCCACTCCGTGCATGGGTGTGACATAGGCATAAATCCCCTGGCCTTTGATGTCGTGGGGATAGCCCACTACGGCGGCTTCTGCAATCTGTGGGTGTTGCACCAGGGCGCTCTCCACCTCCGCGGTGCCCATGCGGTGTCCCGATACGTTGAGTACGTCGTCAACACGACCGGTGATCCAGTAGTATCCGTCTTCGTCGCGTCGGGCACCGTCACCGGTAAAGTAGTAACCGGGATAGGGTTTGAAGTAAGTATCTATCATGCGCTGGTGGTCACCGTACACAGTGCGTATTTGGCTGGGCCAGGATGATTTGACCACCAGGTAACCTGCTCCATCACCCTCGATTTCCTGCCCTTCTTCATTCAGCAAGGCCAGTTCAACGCCAAAAAATGGATGACTGGCGGAGCCGGGCTTCAACGCGGTGGCACCCGGCAGTGGAGTGATCATATGGGCGCCCGTTTCGGTTTGCCACCAGGTATCTACAATCGGGCAGCGGCTATCTCCAACCACCTTGTAATACCATTCCCAGGCTTCAGGGTTGATGGGTTCACCGACAGTGCCCAGTAGACGCAGGCTCGCTCGAGAGCTGCGGGTAACCGGGTCATTGCCCACTGCTTGCAGTGCACGTATCGCAGTGGGTGCAGTGTAGAAGATATTGACCTGGTGTTTGTCGATGACCTCCCAGCAGCGTCCTGCGTCCGGATAGGTGGGGACGCCTTCGAACATTAATGACGTGGCGCCGTTGGCTAGGGGGCCATAGATGATATAGGTGTGACCGGTCACCCAGCCGACATCGGCAGTGCACCAGTAAATGTCGCCTTCCTGATAGTCAAATACATACTTGAAGGTCATAGCAGACTGCAGCAGGTAGCCACCGGTAGTGTGCAACACACCCTTGGGCTTACCGGTAGAGCCAGAGGTGTAGAGTATGAAGAGCGGATCTTCTGCATCCATGGACACGGGAGTGCAGTCGCTATCGGCCTGGTCTACCGTCTCGTGGTACCAGATATCCCGTCCCTCCTGCCAATCGATGTTTCCACCAGTGCGTTTAACGACAAGGCAGGTATGAACCTGGGGGCAAGATGTCAGCGCCTTATCGGCATTTTCTTTCAGCGGAACATTCTTGCCACCACGCACACCTTCGTCGGCTGTTATCAGGGTTTGGCAGTTTGAATCCAGTATGCGATCTTTCAATGCCTCGGGAGAAAATCCGCCAAATACGACAGAGTGCACGGCCCCGATCCGGGTGCAGGCCAACATGGCGTAGGCGGCCTCCGGAATCATGGGCATGTAGATACACACGCGATCGCCTTTTTTAACACCGCGTGCTTTAAGTGTGTTGGCGAGCTTGCACACATGGTCTTTCAGGTCGCTGTAGGTGATGTGTGAACTGGTCCCGGGGTCGTCACCCTCCCAGATCAATGCGGTCTGGGAGGCACGTTGTGGGAGGTGGCGGTCAATGCAGTTGTAACTGACATTGAGCTTGCCGCCGGCGAACCATTGCGCGTCTCCGTTGACGAAGTCATAACTGACGACGCTGTTCCAGGTTTTGTCCCAGGACAGGAACGAGTTTGCCATTTCTGACCAAAAGCCCTCAGGATCTGCAATAGATCGCTCATAGGTCGCGCGGTAGCTCGCGGCATTAAAATAGGCATTTGAGAAGTTCGCGGGGACCGCGCGGGTAGAAGATTCAGACATGGTGACCCTTCAATTGTTATTAGGCGAAAACAAGAATAATACTGTGCCGACCCAGTAGTGCAAGTCAGCAGAAAGTGATTGCGAGAGAAACAGTCGAGCGCTTAGTGACCGCCGGCCAGCATGCCCCAGTCAGATACGGGGTTGAGCGACAATCTCATGTTGTCGATGAGACGCGTTGATCCGAGCCGGGCCGCCGCAAGTATCGCAATTTCTTCCGTGTCATCGGTGACGGTAAGAAGCGTGCGCGCGTCTCGGATGGTGAAGTAGTCAGTGTCAAAGCCCGCCTGAAGGAGTTGCATGCGGGCGTGTGATTCCAGTTGCAGGAAATTATCAAAGCCGCAGGCGATGGCTTCGCGGCAGCTACTCAATGTTTGGTGCAAAATGGGCGCCACGCCTCTCTGATCGAAGGTGAGATGGCCATTGCGCGAGCTCTTGGCGAGGCCATCCTGGTCGCGTGTAGTCGCAACGCCGAGGATTTCTATGGGCATGCACAAGTCGTTGACCATTTTGCGCACGATAGACAATTGCTGGAAGTCTTTCTCACCAAATATAGCGACATCGGGCTGCACAATATTGAATAATTTGCTGACTACGGTAGTCACACCGTCGAAGTGACCCGGTCGGCTCTGTCCGCACAATGTCTCCCCCAGCTCTGGCACATGCACCACGGTTTGGGCCTGCATTCCTTTAGGATAAATTTCTTCGACAGCAGGCGCGTACAAGACTTGCACGCCTTCAGCAAATAACTTTTCCTTATCTGCAGCTAGTGTGCGCGGGTAGGCGTCAAGATCTTCACCGGGGCCAAATTGCAGTGGGTTGACGAAAATACTGACGACGACAACGTCACAGCGTTGCCGGGCCTTGCGGACCAGATTCAAGTGACCTTCATGCAGATTCCCCATGGTGGGGACGAAGGCAATGCTTTGGCTGTTAGATCGGAAGCCACATAGCGCGGATTGTAACTGAGCGTTGCTGCTATAAGTTCGCATATCTACCTGATCCCTGAGTGACGGGTTGGTGACGCTAAACCAGTAAAAAGCCACTAGTTTTAACCTGCTCCGAGGGTTCGTTTACCGTCGGACTGGATGAGAATTATGCCCCAACCCCCTGCACTGGGCAATGGGTTTTTAGGGAATATTCACACAATCTGTTACCAAAAGAAGCAACTATGGGGCAGGGAATGCGTTTAACCGACACAATTATGTAAGTTTGCGCTCACTAACTATAGTGATGAATAAACGGGGCTGGGCGTCTATTTAACTGTAGGTATGTTCTTCCTGTGGATACTGGCCTGATTTGACTGCATCGACAAACGCCTTGAGGCCACCGCGGATAGTCGATTGGCCTTCCATAAAGTTCTGTACAAAACGCGCGGTGTGTTCCGATAGACCCAGCAGGTCGTGCATGACAAGGACCTGGCCATCGGTACCGGCCCCAGCCCCGATACCGATCACGGGAATATCCAGTTTACTGCTGATGTCTGCCGCCAGATGGGAAGGAATACACTCCAGCACCAGAAGACTGGCGCCTGCATCCTGAATCTCGACAGCGTCGGCGAGAATGGATTTAGCTTCCTTGGGTGTTCGACCCTGCACTTTGAAACCACCAAAGGTATTGACCGACTGAGGGGTCAGGCCCAGGTGCGCGCAGACCGGAATGCCGCGCTCCACCAGCTTGCTGATGGTGTCACTTAGCCAGGTGCCGCCTTCCATCTTGACCATATGCGCACCAGCCTGCATCAGGCGGGTTGCGCTGACCAGGGCTTCGTCCACTGCGGGATAACTCATGAAAGGAAGGTCGGCGATGACCAGGGACTGTGGCTCCGCCCTGCAGACACATTCGGTGTGGTAGGCCATATCATCGATAGTGACAGGGATGGTGCTATCGTGCCCTTGTAACACCATACCCAGCGAATCACCGACGAGTATCGCTTCAGCCCCTACTTCGCTAATAATGCGCGAAAAGGTGGCGTCATAGGCGGTTATGCAGACAAACTTCTCGCCACTCGTTTTCATTTTGTTCAGGGTGCTGATCGTGATCTTGCCCATGACTAATGTCCTGTCTGATTCATTGGCACCCTTTCAGCGCCGGCAAGGCAGCGACGCTATCCAAAAAATGTGGGATTAAAGTAGTGACGGCCATTGCGAATGTCGAGCAGATGGTCGACCAGGTGCTTGTAATCCTCTTCGCTGTTTGCCAGGTCGATTTCGCTGGCGTTAACGATGAGCAGTGGAGCGTCATCGTAATATAGAAAGAACTCACTGTACACTTCGTTCAGACGCTCCAGATAGACCCTATCGATACCTTTTTCATAGGCCAGGCCGCGGTGATCTATGCGTGATAAGAGGACGTCAGTTGATGCCTGCAAATAGATAACGAGGTCAGGTTTAGGCGCATCAATGGTCAGTTGTTGGTAGACCTTTTCATAGAGTTGGAACTCATCACGTTCCAAATTAACCCGGGCGAAAAGTGGATCTTTCTCCATCAGGAAATCGGCCACTCGCACCGGCTCAAAAATGTCTGTCTGGCGCAAATCCTGAATCTTTTGGACTCTTTGGAACAGGAAAAAAAGTTGGGTCGCTAACGCTGCCTGCTCCTGGTTGCGATAGAATTTTTCAAGGAAGGGGTTATCTTCGGCATCTTCCAGCAGCGTCGTGTAATTGAAGCTGGTAGCCAGCCTCTTCGCCAGGGTTGTTTTGCCCACGCCGATGGGACCCTCAACGGCAATAAATGCCGGTGGTGTGCGCCCTTTGAGTTCAATGTTGATTGCCCTGGTCTCAGACATCCAGGTATGACCCCCCTTTTTTTGTTCCGTATGTCGCCATCAACTTTTGTACAACTTCCCCGGTGTTTTAACCAGCCCATCTGCAGGGCACTGTTGCAATAACGTATCAAGTTTCGTGCCGTTTGGCAGTGCGAGATTAGTGTCGCTGATTTCGCGCAGCGGATACAGCACGAAATTGCGTTGTTGCATCCGCGGATGGGGAACGGTGAGTCGCAAAGACTCGATTTGCACATCGCCATACAGTAACAAGTCGAGGTCCAGGGTTCGGGCCTCCCAGACCACATCGCGCACCCGGCCCTGCTGGTGTTCGATATCCTGCAGTGCATCCAGTAGCGTGATCGGAGGCAGGTCGGTAGTCATCAGGGCTACGGCATTAAGGTAATCGGGTTGGCGGCCTGGACCCACTGCCAGGCTGCGATACAGGCTGGACACTTTGAGAAGGCGCGATTCGGGAAGACTGTCGAGTGCCGTAGTGGCTTCGCGCAGCTGTAATTCTGGATTGCCAAGGTTACTGCCCAGGGCGATGTAAGCTGGTGTCATGCTGCGGGAGTGGAGCGGCGCGTCCGGTTCCTCTTGGGTCGACTGCGGCCAGATGCTACTCTCTCCAGGCGTTGTTCCTGCGTGAGTGTCTGCAGTTCCGTCCACCAGGCGCCTAAATCGCCTGTGTCCGCTCCGGCCTGTTCACGTAGCAGCAGAAAATCATAGGCTGCTCTGAAGCGCCGATGCTCCACAAGTTCCGCAGCCTTGCGGCCCGTCTTTCGCTGCAGTCGAAGTTGAAATTCCCAGATTTCACGCATCGGTTGGCTGAATCGACGCGGTATCGAAATGTGCTGGACTGCATTTGTGATAGCGCTATGCCCCGCGCTGTTCATTGCGACCATGGGTGCGTCACCTTCATTCTCCAGCCGGCGACTGTCCTGACTTACCACTGGCCATAACAGAGCTGCGAGTATGAACGCTGGCGTTACCGGCTTAGACACGGAGATGCGTTGGTCAGTATTTTCCATGGCAGCCTGGATCAGGGCCAAAGATTCCGGGTCTTGTTGCAGGCAGACACAGGTTTCTGGAAACAGGTATCGCAGGATGTCGAACTCCAACAGTTTAGCCAGCGTTTTGGCGGCGGAGCCTGATAGGAATAATTTTAGAAATTCGTCGAACAATCGCGCGGCGGGGATTTCTGCAAGCAGATGTCCGCAGCGTGGAATAGCGGCAGCAGTATCGTTTTCAATGGTGAAATCAAGCCTGGCGGCGAAGCGCAGAACCCGTAACATTCGCACAGGATCTTCTGTATAGCGCTGTTCGGGGTCGCCAATGATGCGAATTTTGCGACCCTCAAGGTCCCGCAATCCGTCTGCATGGTCAAATATTTCAAATTTCCCGGAATCATAGTAGAGCGCGTTCACCGTGAGATCACGACGCATGGCATCTTCTTCCAGCGTGCCGTAGACATTGTCCCGCAGTAGTAGTCCGCTGGCCGATTGTCGCGAGTGGTTGCCGCTGTTCTCGCCTTGGCCGGTATCTCCTGAGCCGCTGTCGTGATGGCCTCGGAATGTGGTGACTTCAATGATTTCGCGACCAAACCGCACGTGAACGATTCGAAACCGTCGTCCGATGATGCGCGAATTGCGGAATAAATCGTTTACCGCCTCCGGTGTTGCGTCTGTCGCGATATCAAAATCTTTGGGATGCCCGCCAAGGAGCAGATCACGAACGGCACCGCCTACCAGGTAAGCCTGGTGTCCCTGGCTGCGCAGTCGCGACATAACCTTGAGTGCGCCTTCGCTGATATTTTTGCGGGATATGTTGTGTTGATCCCTGGGGATGACGTTCAAACGAATATGGGTCCGGTGAGGTTGTAGATAGGCGCAAAGTCTAGCACAGAAGCGCTACAGGCGTCGGGAGGACAGTGTTGAGGAATGATGGGGAAAACAGTGTTTCCCCCATCCAGGTCTCAAATCAGGCGTTATTGTTATTTCTGCGAGTTGTTATTGTTATGTTGGTATCAAAGCACAGCGGTATTGGAATGCCCAACGTCAAAAAAGTCGAATAATTACATTTCTGAAGATGGCGGAAGCCCGCAAACACACAGCGCCATGTTTAGTGTTAACAAAAGAAATTGAAGGGGAAATGTTCTTCCCCATCCAGGTCCATCTCAAATCGTATTATTTTTATTGCGGCAGCGATTATTTTTATTTTTGTACCGCTCTACAGTAAGCACACTGTATGCCATATATTGAATAATCTATATTAAACAAGAGTTTAGAATATAAAGCGTAATATGGATTAGCGCTTGAGAGGGTCAACTGTTACGAAACTACTCTGGTTTGGGGTGTCTCTACGTGCGCAGGTAACGCCTACAAGCCCTCTGCGGTGCGAATTTTTGCGCGAGAACTCTGGTTGCCCTTGTTGCGCGGAATGCCAAATCTTTGCCGCCGTTCCCAGAGGCATTTACGGCTGACGCCCAATTTCTGTGCCAGTTCGGTTTCGCTCATGGAGTCCTGATGCTCCAGCACAAAGCGTTGAAAGTAATCTTCCAGCGACAGATCCTCCTGAGGATCTTGAGATCTGCTGGTGGTTGCACTGGCTGTGGTGGAAATGCCTTGCTGCCCGCGGATGCGGTTGATATTGACCAGTTCGAGATCGATACCCAACGCTTCATTATCTATTTCTTCGCCGTTAGATAGGACCACAGCACGCTCAATGGCGTGCTCCAGTTCTCGCACATTCCCCGGCCACTGATAAGTGGTAATGGCTTGAATAGCCCGCGGCGAAAGACGCATCAGCGGTTTTCTCAGGCGCTCAGTCTGGGTTTGCAGCATCCGTTCTGCCAGGTGCAGAATATCCTTACCGCGTTCCCGCAAAGGCGGTAGCGCCAAGCGCAGAACATTAATGCGGTAGAACAAGTCCTGGCGAAATAAACCCTCTGCAGCCAGGCTTGGCAAATTGCGGTGAGTCGCACAAATCAGCCGAACGTTGACCTTGCGCGAATGGACAGAACCAATGCGACGAATTTCACCCTCCTGGATAAAGCGCAGCAGTCGAGCCTGTGCCTCTATAGGTAATTCACCAATTTCATCAAGAAACAGGGTGCCGCCGTCTGCAGCCTCGATTAATCCCATGCGGCTGGCATTCGCACCTGTGAAGGCGCCCTTCTCATAGCCGAACAATTCGGATTCAATCAGGGTGTCGGGAATCGAGGCACAATTGACTGATATTAGAGTGTTCTCCGCGCGCATGCTCTGCTCATGCACACTGCGCGCCACCAGTTCTTTTCCTGTTCCGGTTTCTCCCAGTACAAGTACGGTCGAGTTCGTTGGTGCCATCTGCGCAATATGGTCGGCCAGTGTTCGCATCGCAGCACAATTGCCGATCATGCCGATTACGCCGTTCATTCCCGTCGTGGACGTTTCGCCTGCTGTTTTCTGGTCGGTGCGCCCGATAGGATGATCGGCGATGATACGTTGTACCGCAGTGACCATATCGCTGTGATCAAATGGTTTGGCGATGTAGTCCACCGCGCCCATGCGCATGGAATCCACGGCCGAGCGCAAGCTGGCATAACTGGTCATTATCAAAACAGGGACATCCCCCGCTTTTTTGATCAAATCGGTTCCCGGTGCGCCGGGTAGACGTAAGTCACTGATGACGAGGTCAAACTCAGTCAGCTTAAATTCTTTCTCTGCCTCCTGTACGGAACCTGCCTCGCTGATTTTGTAGCCATTGCGCTCCAGCAAGCGACGTAGGGCTGCCCTGATCACTGACTCATCTTCAACAACAAGAATTTTATGCATGCTACGTTACCTTGAGTACATACTACCCAACATACTACTCCCATCTGGAAACTTCCAGCGCTGAAAAAGCAATTGAAACAGCGCGGGGTTACACCTCGAACGCCAAACCGTAGTTGGTGTGCGGCAGGTTCAGGGTAACGCGTGTTCCTGGGTTTTCTCCTGAAGAGAGTGGGCTGGTGATCTGCACTTTGCCATTCATATCTTCCATAATGCTGAATACCAGCGCCAATCCAAGTCCCGTACCGTAGCCGGGTTCTTTGGTGGTAAAAAAGGGTTCAAAGATCTGGCTTTGTAATTCAGCAGGGATGCCGCAACCGGTATCTTCAATGTCAATTTGTGTGTCACCGGTATCACTGGCAGTAGCGCGTATGTGCACCTCGCCATCTTCAGCGCAAGCGTCCCTGGCATTCCCCAGCAGATTAATGAATACCTGTAACAGGCGTTGACTATCTGCCAGTACCACCAGTTCGCGGTCGCAATGATTGGAAAATTGAACGGACTTGGCTTCCCGATCCAGCGCTAAAAGGTGAATCGCTTCGTCCACACAGTCCGCCAGATTCGACGGGACCAGTTTCGTTTCGCCTGCGTGGTCGCCAGTGTGAGAGAAATTCATTAGCGATTCCACAATGCGCGTTACCCGACCCGTCTGCTTGAGAATATCCTGGGCCATAAAGCGAATTTCTTCGGGGTCTGATTCATATTCCAGATTCTGTGCCAGGCAGGCAATGCCAGTGACGGGGTTGCCAATTTCATGAGCGACACCGGCCGCCAGGCGTCCGATCGAGGCAAGTCGCTCATTGTGTAGCAGTTCTTCCTCCAGCATCTCCAGGTCGGTGATGTCCTCCACCATGATGACGGTATTGCCCTGGTCGCCCTTGGCTATAAGTGTTTTGTGTAGACTGACCCAGCGAGAGGATCCTGTCTCTACGACAACTTCTGTCTTGAGAAGGGTAGCCGCGTCGCCGCGCAGAAACTTTTCCAGGATGTGGCCCCAGGGTTCACCGATTGTGCCTAGCAGTGAGCCCAGAACATGGGCAGGCGCAATGCCAGTGATGTGCTCCATGCTCTGATTCCACATCAGCAGTTCGCCATCGCCGCCAATGGAACAGGCACCGATGGGTAGTTTGTCCAATGTTTCGCGATGGTGTCTGCGCAGGTTGTCCAAATCTGCCGCCAGGCCGGTCAGGTGAGGTTGCGCTTGATCGAGATTGCGTTCGATCAGATGGATGTCCTCCGTATCGCCATGCTCCCCGGGCAAAAAGGGAATACAGTCTTCGATGATTCGGTTGGCCACGGCGGGCCCCATCAGACCGGACAGGTTGGCTTCAATTCTTGCGCGCAAACGCCGCAGTGCATGCGGACGCGTTTCTGTAGTAGAAAATTGCAATTCATTCAGCGCCCGACTTATCTCGGACCTTGCCGTATTTTCGCCCAGAGCTGGGGACAATCGATGAGAGAAGTCTGCGATGCTGTAGACAGATAGTATTTGTCGGGTAGGACGGGCCCGATCGTCCATGGAGCAAATCTCTGCGGCTACTCTCTCCTCAGGACTGGTCCTGGTAAGCAGTGAAAAAATGATAAACAAAGTGGTATTGAGTCCCAGAGAAACAAGCGTTGCAGCTGTCCACAGATGTTCAGAATCCCCGAGCAACGCGTGGTAGACCTGCGTGAGCAGCACAGGATTATCGATGCCGGCCAGTGGTAATAGCATGGAAAAGAACCAGATTCCCAGGCCACCGCTCATTCCAATCAGCAGGCCGGTGCGGTTGGCTCTGGGCCAGTAATGCGTGGCGATAATTCCCGGCAGGAATTGCAGTGTGCCGGTCAGTGCGACAAACGCTAACTGGCTAAGACTTTGTCGGCCACTAAGCGTTACAAAAAAGATATAGCCGGCGAGAATGAGAATCGCAATCAGGCCGCGGCGGAGCCATTTTAGCTGTGTGTATATACTTTGCGCCCGGTCGATTTTCAGTGGACGAAGCGGAAGTACGAGATGGTTCAGGCACATGTTTGCCAGGGCCAATGTCGTCACAATGATGGTAGCGCTGGCAGCGGAGAGGCCGGCGACAAAGGCGGCGGCGTTGACCGGGACGGATTTCAATGCCATGCCGATGGCCAGGCCACTGTAATCCATTGGCAACTCATGCCCCAGTTTTATGCCCGCCCACGTCAGCGGTAACACGGGCAAGCTGAGTAGAAGCAGGTACAGCGGCAGGCCCCAGGTAGCACTGCGCAAATCGCGGCTGTCGTTGTTCTCGGCAAAGGCCATGTGAAAAATATGCGGCATACACACGGCACCGGCAAAGAACATCAGCAGCATGGCGCGGGCACCATTGCCCTGAATGGATTGTCGCATCGGCTCGCTCGCCTGCGGATTTTCTATCAGCCACTGTTCCATATCAGCAAAGCCGCCAAACACGCCGTAGACGGCTGCCAGAAACAGCACCATCAGTGCAGTTAATTTCACCAGTGACTCAAATGCTATTGCAGTGACCAGTCCTGTGTTGCGATGTTGTGACGACACATGCCGGGTGCCAAACAGGATTGAAAATACGGTGATGATGATGCAAAACAGCAGCGCCAGTCGGTCGTGCCGATGATCCTCCGGGGAGGGCGCGAAGCTGTTGCCGGCGAGAATATGAATGCTGTCGGCGACCGCCTCTATCTGCAACGCCAGCAGCGGCAGCAATGTAATGCACATGGCGATGGTAACTGCGGCCCCAACCCAGGGGCTGCGAAAACGAAATGTCAGTACGTCGGCCAGGGAAGAAAGTTGGTAGACTCTGCACAGCCGCAGTAAGGGCCTCAGCAGCAGGGCTGCCAAGACGAACATGAGTACCACGCCCAGGTAGTACAGTAGAAAGTTATAGCCGTATTGATGGGCCAGAGCAATGACGCCATTGGTGGCCATCGCACCGGCGAAAACACCCAGCGAGAGAACATAGACGGCGGGATGATGGGTAATGCGCTTGGGGATAATGCCCCGGTCTGCCATGTAGGCGACGGCGAATAAGCCGGTCAGGTAAGCGATGATGAATAGTAGTATCTGTGCGAGGCTAAAGCTCATCCGGATACCTGGTGCGCTGATTCCAGTAAGCGGCAACGACCACGAGCAGCCATAGCTGATAAGGTCGGTACCAGGCGATTTCGGAGCTTACCATCCAACTTTCGATGGCCGGGAAAAAAATCAGTACAACACCGCTAACCAATAGCAACAGGCGGTTGATATACATGGCCTTGGTGTCCTGCGTTATTAACAGTTGCGGAGCGCTACAAAGAGCGTCGGGAATCGATACTACTGAAGCAAACCCCGTGGGTAAAGTTCACAGGTGTAAGCCAATACTGTCGGCGCCGATGGTCATTGCCACCGGAACCCTTGCTGGCGACCACTGTTCGACTGCTTGGGCCAGCAGTAGGTCCACGCTTTTTATGTCGGCTGGGGGTTCATGTTGGTGCAAAAAACGCAGGGCGCAGCGCAGGTTATACACGGCTTTTTCATTGTCCAGTGCCGGGGCGAGGTTTTGCTTGCTGAATTTCTGGCCCTGCCCGGTAGTGATGACCGGCAGGTGAAAATACAGTGGTGTAGATTGGGACAAAACTTGCTGCAGGAATATCTGCCGAGCAGTGGAGTCCAGAAGATCTGAACCGCGCACTACATGGGTAATGCCCTGCTCAGCATCGTCAACCACCACTGCCAGTTGGTAGGCGTGCAGCCGGTCTTTGCGTCTGACGATAAAGTCCTGCAATGCGTTTCCAAGCTTTGTATGCTGTTGTCGTTGCAGCCCATCGGAGAATTGAATTTCGCACTCTGCAGGCACCGCAATACGAATTGCTCTGGAACTGGATATTGCGCCTTGCCGTGTCCTGCAGTCGCCGGCACAGGCGCCGACAGTGCTCAGCATTGCGCGGCTGCAATCACAGGCAAAGAGGAGGCCCTCTTCATCCAGCCTGGCCAATGCCGTGCTATAGGCGGTGGCTCTTGTGCTTTGATACAGCACATCGCCGTCCCAGTGCAGGCCGTGGCAGCGCAGGCTGTTGAGTATGGCGTCTGCGGCACCGGGTTCCTCGCGGGGTGGATCCAGGTCCTCCATGCGCACCAGCCAGGCGCCGGCGTGGTGACGAGCATCCAGGAAGCTTGCCAGCGCGGCAATCAGGGACCCCAGGTGGAGTGGGCCGGTGGGGGAGGGCGCGAAGCGCCCGC
Organism: Halioglobus sp.; assembly: GCA_028825045.1. Lineage (GTDB taxonomy): Bacteria > Pseudomonadota > Gammaproteobacteria > Pseudomonadales > Halieaceae > Marimicrobium. The sequence goes on along the minus strand of JAPKAY010000015.1, from coordinate 18,661 downwards.
GATAGTGTGTGCTGGGATCGGGCACTGTTTGCACCCGGTGGGGCTTAGCCCATTTCCTGCTTTTCTTTGATTTCAGCGAGGGTTTTGCAATCGATGCACTGCGTCGCCGTAGGCCTGGCTTCCAGCCGCTGAATACCGATTTCTATGCCGCAGGCTTCACAATAACCGTAGTCGTTTTGGTCTATTAGCTCCATGGTGGAGTCGATTTTCTTAATGAGTTTGCGTTCTCGGTCCCGAGTGCGCAATTCCAGACTGAACTCCTCTTCCTGGGTAGCGCGATCAGCCGGGTCAGGAAAGTTGGCGGCTTCGTCTTTCATGTGATTCACGGTGCGGTCCACTTCCTGCATCAAGTCAGACTTCCAGTTGAGCAAGATAGACCTGAAATGGTCCCGCTGAACCTCATTCATATACTTTTCGCCCCGTTTGCGTTTGTAGGGCTCAAAGTTATTGAATTCGAGGCTGCTGGCCGTTTTGGCTCGCCGTCGCGCAGGTCTTGCTTTGGTTGTTTTACCGGTGGCTTTCGCTTTCGCTGGAGCTTTGCTGGGCGCTTTGGCTGGAGCTTTGCTGGGCGCTTTGGCTTTGGCTTTCGCTGGAGCTTTACTGGACGCTTTAGCTTTTACCGGTGTTTTACGGGCAGTTTTGGCTTTCGCTTTTTTAGTGGGCGCCTTGGTAGGGGCTTTTTTCGCAGGCGCCTTGGTCGCGGTTTTGGCTGCCGCTTTCGCTTTGGTAGCAGTCGCCTTAGTCGTTGCTTTTTTAGCTTTGGTGGCCTTAGGCGCTTTTGTATCTTTGGCTGCTCGAGGCATGGTTATTTTTCCATACGGCAAAGGTAACTCGACAAGTATTCGCTGTTAACCGGACGGGACTGCCAAGGGGGCCCCAATTCCGAGGGCGCAGAAACTACCAGATTACTTATGATGGCGCCACCCTTATCGTGGCAGATTTTCCAGCCCGCTATCACCTAATTGTAGCGCTTGCTAGAATGTCGCGCTTGTTGCAGCGGGGTTGGTCCATGTCAGATAGCAGTAAACCGGATAACGCAACCCGGGGCTATGCCGCGCGGGTTGCGGAGATCGAGCCGTTTAGAGTGGTAGAAGTGCTGGCGAGGGCAACTCAATTGGCGGCCGAAGGTGCCGACATTGTGCATATGGCTGCGGGCGAACCGGATTTTGCTTCGGCGCTACCGATTGTGGAAGCCGGGCGCGCAGCGCTCGCCCGCGGGGAGACCCATTACTCTCAGGCTGGTGGGATTCCCCCGTTACGCGAGGCGCTGTCGCGTCATTACGCGGACACTTACGGTCTGGATGTCTCCCCCTCCCGCATTCTTGTGACACCAGGCGCATCCGGTGCGTTGTTGCTAATTGCGGCACTACTGATGAACCCGGGTGACGGCATGCTCATGACTGACCCGGGCTACCCCTGCAATCGCCACTTTATGCGACTTGTTGAAGGGCGCGGGCAGCTGGTGCCGGTGGATGCGAGCAGCAACTACCAACTGAATGCACAGCTGGTGGCGGCAAATTGGCAGGACAATACGATTGGCGCGATGGTGGCTTCACCCGCCAATCCCACGGGCACTGCGCTGTCCCGGGAAGAGCTGACCGCGCTGTCGGCTGAGGTGCGCTCCCGCGGGGGTCATCTGATAGTGGATGAGATTTATCACGGTCTGGTCTACGAGGGTACAGCCCCCTCAATCCTGGAGGTAGACCCGGAAGCCTTCGTGATTAATAGCTTCTCAAAGTACTTTGGGATGACCGGTTGGCGTCTGGGGTGGTTGGTCGCACCCGAAGCGGCAGTGGCCGAGATGGAAAAACTGGCCCAGAACCTGTTTATCTCCATGTCCACCATGGCCCAGCACGCGGCGCTGGCGGGCTTCGAGCCACAAACACGGGATATCCTGGAGCAGCGTCGTGAGATCTTTGGCCAGCGCCGGGACTATCTGTTGCCGGCGGTTCAGGAATTGGGATTTTCCGTTCCCTGTTCGCCCCAAGGGGCGTTTTACATTTATGCGGACGCCAGTCGATTTACCCAGGACAGCGAGCAGTTTTGTCTACAATTGCTCGAGGAACACGGCGTGGCGCTCACGCCTGGTGTCGACTTCGGCCACTTTCGGGCCAATGAGCACCTGCGTTTTTCCTACACCACAGGAATGGACCGCCTGGAGCTTGCGGTGGACCGCTTGGCCAGGGTTTTGGGCTGACAATGCAGTTTGAGGCAGTCCATGAGGCCACGCTTCTGCGGCGTTACAAACGCTTTCTGGCAGATGTTGAATTACCCGGGGGTGAGGTCATTACGGTGCACTGCCCCAACACCGGGGCCATGACGGGCTGCGCGGAACCTGGGTCAAGGGTATGGCTGTCGGTCAGCGCCTCTAAAACACGCAAATACGCGCACACCTGGGAACTGGTAGAAACTGCCGCCGGCATGGCCTGTATTCACGCAGCACGGGCCAATAAAGTGGTGCGGGAAGCTTTTGTGCGCGGCTTGATTCCCGGCTTTGAGCGCTATCGTGACATCCAGACAGAAGTAAAATACGGCCAGAGCAGTCGCATAGACCTGCTACTGCAAGGCGAGGAAGGAAGAGTGCTGGTAGAAGTAAAGTCTGTGACGCTTTGTACGATGCAAGGTTATGGTCTGTTTCCCGATGCCGTGAGTGAGCGCGGACGCAAGCACCTGGTCGAGCTGCAGGCGGCGGCAAAGGAACACGATACCCGCGCGGTCATGTTGTTCTGCGCTTTACACAATGGAATTGAAAGGGTCAGTTGTGCCGGGCAAATCGATCCGCGCTACCGCATTGCCTTCCAGGAAGCACAGGCTGGCGGGGTGGAGGTGTTGGCCTGGCGGGCACAGATCAGCCCGCAGGACATGACGCTGGTTGCAGCCGTGCCTTTCACGGTCGACCCGCCGAAGGGCGATTAATCGAGGTAAATCTCGCCATTGCTGAGTGTGAACGCGATGGTATTCAAGCGCTCACCCCGGTGCTTCAGTCCCAGAACCGCCCCGTAATCGGTATTGATGCCACGGGTGCGATTGTCAGGATAACCCTCGATATTACCGATTAGGCGCATACGGTGTTGCTTACTCAGGGTTCGCGGTAGGATGCCGGGGGTTGAATGTATTGTGCCGATTCCGCGGTTGGGGTCGCGTTGAGAGGATGGAGATACCGCCTATGGTCGGGGACCTCAACCCCAAGCAGTTGACGGGACTGGATGACACCCATCTGGTGCCCCTGTCTGGTGGTCACCGCTTGCAGAGTGACGTTGCCCAGGCCTACGCCGCACTCGCCGCCGATGCTCAAGAGGCGGGTTTCGATCTGGCCGTGGCAAGCGCCTATCGATCGTTCTCTCGCCAATTGGTGATTTGGAATGGCAAAGCCCGCGGTGAGCGAGCCGTGCACGATGATCAGGGGCGTTCCGTGCCAATGTCCGAATTGTCGCCGGCGCTGCAGCTGCGCGCGATTTTGCGTTATTCGGCCATCCCGGGCACGTCACGCCATCACTGGGGGACAGACCTGGATGTCTATGATGCAGCTGCGGTACCGCCGGACTATGAGCTGCAGTTGTCAGTTGCAGAAGTCGCGCCCGGGGGGATGTTCGACGCATTGCACAGTTGGCTGGATGCGCGCATGGCAGAAGGCAGGTCCCATGGATTTTATCGACCCTATGACGAGGATCGGGCTGGCGTTGCGCCCGAACGTTGGCATCTGAGTTACGCGCCTCTATCGGTCAAATGTGCCGCGCAGATAAATGAGGAATTATTGGCGGCGTGCTGGGACTGCGCAGAAGTCGCAGAAGCGATGCTACTGCGAGAGGAGATTGAGCGGAACTGGAGTGAGATTATGGCCCGTTTCGTGGCGGTGCCCCAGGACTGGTGTCCACGTCAGTCGTGGTCATAGAGCCATCCCACCGGCAGCATGCCGATGGGACAGTGGCAGTCCGCTAGTTACTCGTTAGCCTTGGCCTGGGTATGCAAGTGCCCGAAGTGATTCTCGTAATCCAATTCCGCAGCGGCGATGACCTTGAGCGCTTCTTCGCGACCGTAGACGAAGTCCACTTTCACGTCGTTCTCTTTTCCAGGAACCATTTTGTAGGTGGAGAAATAGTGCTGCAGGCGTTCGGTTTTAATGGCCGGCAGATCGGCAATATCGTGAACGTCGCCCCAGATATTGTCGCCCTCTAGCACGGCCACGATTTTATCGTCCGCCTCGCCACCGTCGATCATCTGAATGCCGCCTACAATGCGCGCTTTTAAAACGATATCGGCGCGAGTGATATGGCGCTCGGAAAACACACAAATATCCAGCGGGTCGCCGTCGGCAATTTCCGCGCCGGGGCAGCGTTTGGCGACTTCTTCCGCGCAGTAAGTGCGGGGAATAAAACCGTACAGTGCAGGAGGGCTTGAGGTGGTGCGCTGAGGACGATCCACCATCAGGAACCCTGAGGCCTTGTCCAATTCATACTTGACCACGTCAGCGGGCGTCATTTCGACATAGACCTGCACGATGTCCTCCTCTGTTATGTCTTCTCGGCGGGCGCGCAGGCCGTGCCAGGGGTGGCGGCGCCATCGGTTGAAGTCGCTGCTATTGCTGTACATAGTGTTACCTCTGTTGCGGGAAATAAGTTGCGAAATTGGGGAGGCGAAGTGTACAGATATTGGCGTGCGAAATCTTGCTTGTATTAGGGGAAAGTCCTGCTCCATGGAGCTCGAGTGAGCGGGACTGCGTTACGCGGTTAGTTAGGCGCTAAATCGAATACAGCATGTCGGAACATGCCGCAGCGTCCGCTTTGCAACTATATTTCAAACGTTGCCACTGGGGTCTGAAATCAGAGTTTAAAGCGGGTTTTCAGCTTGCGCGGTACGGGCTCGTTCTTGAGCTGCACATAAACGGGCATGCCTTTTCGGTACTCGGGATAGGCTTCACCGGCAATGAGCGGGGCCAGATAAGTTCGAGCAGCCTCGGTAATACCAAAGCCATCGCGGGTGATGTAATTGCGCGGCATCATTTTCTCGACGTTGGCCACGTCTTCAAGCGCTGCTTCGCCTATCGACCAGGTGTAGCGCTTGCCCTTGCCGCGCACAATGCAGGGCATGATGGCGTTGTCTCCGCGCAGGGCGAACTCAACAGCGGCTTTACCCAGCGCATAGGCCTGGTCGACATCGGTCTGCGACGCGATGTGACGTGCGGATCGCTGCAAGTAGTCAGCGACGGCCCAATGATATTTGTAACCGAACTCGGATTTGATCATCTGGGCCAGTTGTGGTGCCAGGCCCCCTAATTGACTGTGGCCAAAGGCGTCCTTGAGGCCGGACTCGGCAAGGAATTTACCCTCTTTATACTGGGCACCTTCAGAGGCAACGATGACGCAGTATCCGCGGCGCTTTACTGTGCGCTGCACGCGGGCCATGAACTTGTCGCGATTAAAGGCGATTTCGGGAAAGAGGATAATGTGCGGGGCGTCGCCTTCTTTTTCGGCGGCCAGTCCGGAGGCGGCGGCAATCCAGCCGGCGTGACGACCCATTACCTCCAGGATAAATACCTTGGTAGAGGTTTCGCACATGGAGGCCACATCCATGGCGGCCTCCCGGGTAGAGATGGCGATATATTTAGCGACCGAGCCAAATCCTGGACAGTTGTCCGTCAGGGGCAGGTCGTTGTCGATGGTTTTGGGGACGTGAATGGCCTGTAGCGGGTAGCCCATCGACTGGCTCAGTTGAGAGACCTTCAGGCAGGTATCAGCGGAGTCGCCACCGCCGTTGTAAAAGAAGTAGCCGATATTGTGTGCCTTGAAGACCTCGATCAGCCGCTCATACTCGGCTCGGTTTTCTTCCAGGCTCTTCAGTTTGTGACGGCAGGAGCCGAAGGCGCCGGCGGGGGTGGTCAGCAGTTTGCGAATGTTGGCCGCGCTCTCTTTGCTGGTATCGATGAGATCTTCTTGCAGGGCACCGATAATCCCATTGCGGCCTGCGTAAACCTTACCGATTTTGGGGCGGTGCTTGCGGGCGGTTTCAATGAGGCCACAGGCGGTGGCGTTGATGACGGCGGTGACGCCACCGGATTGGGCGTAAAAGGCATTTTTTCCTGACATGTGGTGGTCTGTTCCCTGCGCTGGGCGTGGTGAGTGGATATTGGTTATGTTTTGTGAGCGAGGATGATACGCGAAATACTATTGCATGGGGCGGTGGCACAGGTCGAAATTTGGTCACCTTCTCCTTCTATCTAAACTTACTCATTGTTAAGAACAGCCGTTAACTGAATGCATGCGCCGGCTGTGGTCTGCAATAGCTGCATGCTACTATGCGCGCTTAATTCAAGGAGCGGTTGTTGAAAGGCCATATTCATATTCTCGGTATTTGCGGTACCTTCATGGGCGGTATCGCCCTGCTGGCCAGAGAGTTGGGCTATCGGGTTACCGGCTCCGATGCCAGTGTTTATCCCCCGATGAGTACCCAACTGCGCGATGCGGGCATCGATCTGATGGAAGGCTATTTGCCCGAGCACCTGGCGCCAGCACCGGATTGTGTGGTGGTCGGCAACGCGATGACGCGCGGTAACCCGCTGGTCGAACACTTGTTGAACAGTGGTCTTCCCTATACCTCCGGGCCTCAGTGGCTGGCAGAGCACGTGCTGGCCGGGAAATGGGTGCTGGCGGTGTCCGGTACGCACGGTAAAACCACCACCAGCAGTATGCTTGCGTGGATATTGGAATACGCGGGTATGACACCGGGGTTTTTGATCGGCGGTGTGCCGGCCGATTTTGGTGTCTCGGCTCGCCTGGGTAGCTCAGACTTCTTTGTGGTGGAGGCCGATGAGTACGACACGGCATTTTTTGATAAGCGTTCCAAATTTGTTCACTATCGCCCGCGCACTCTGGCGATTAATAACCTGGAATTCGACCACGCCGATATTTTCGATGACCTGGGTGCGATACAGCGGCAGTTCCACCATCTGGTGCGCTGTGTGCCTGAGCAAGGGTTGATCGTGCATCCGCATGGCGTGCCTGCCATTGACGCAACTCTGGCGATGGGCTGTTGGACGCCGGTAACCTCCTTCGGTGTGGGTGAAGGGTCTGCTGCAGAATGGCGCGCGCAATTGCTGACCGAAGATGGTTCAGCCTTTCAGGTGCAGCCAGTGCGTGGTGAGCCCGTTGATGTGCAGTGGACACACTGTGGTGCACACAATGTTGAGAATGCGCTTACCGCGATGGCCGCTGCGCGACATGTCGGTGTTGCGCCGAATATTAGCGCAGCCGCTCTGTCAAAGTTTGACGGTGTGAAGCGTCGGTTGGAGTTGCTGGGCAGCCCCGGCGATGTGGCAGTGTACGACGATTTTGCGCACCATCCGACCGCTATCGCCACCACTTTAGAAGGGTTGCGCGCGCGGGCCGGGGACGGCCGCGTGATTGCCCTGGTAGAGCCCAGGTCTAATACCATGCGTATGGGTGAGCACAGGGCGCAATTGGCAGCTTCCTCAGCGGCGGCCGATAAAGTGTATTGGTTTCAGCCTGCGGGTATGGACTGGTCTATGGAGTCGATAGTGGCCCAAAGCCCGGTACCAGCTGCGGTGGTGAGCGATATAGACGAGTTGGTGTTGCAGGTTGCGGCGGACGCTAAAGCGGGTGATCAGCTCGTCGTTATGAGTAATGGCGGTTTCGGTGGTATTCACCAGAAACTTTTGGATAAATTGCAGGACAAGATACCTCTATGAACTCTTCTGTAGCGTCTCTTTACGACGCATTGGTTTTACGCCGCCCATGGTTATCGCTGCTCTTTATAGCGTTGATATTCGCAGCGGCTGCCACGGGGCTAAATAAAATAAAACTGGACGCCTCTGCCGATTCGCTGCTGTTGCAGGGCGACCCCTCGCTGGAGTTTTTCCGTGAGGTGTCTCGGGAGTACAGTACTGAAGAGTTTGTGTTGATTACCTGGCAACCCAATGCGCCCTTGCTGTCACCACAATCGCTTGAACCTCTAGGTGAAATGGCGGCGGCACTGGGGGAGCTCGATGGTGTCTCTTCGGTAACCACGGTGTTGGATGTTCCGCTGCTTGAGAGCCCTCCGGTCACACTCTCGGATATTACCTCGGTGGACCCGTTGCCTACGCTGAGGGATCCGGGCCTGGATCTTGCGTTAGTGCTGCAGGAGTTAACCACCAGTCCGATTTATGCTGACCTGCTGGTTAGCCGCGATGGGCTGGTCAGCGCAGTGCAGATTAACCTGCTGCGGGACGAAACTTACATTGATCTGCTGCGTTTGCGTGATGAACTGCGCAGTAAACGAGACAGTGAAGGCTTGTCGGTGGAGGAGCAGGATGAATTAAAGACAACTGAGCTGGCATTCAAAGCCCGCTCGGCGATCGTGCTTGAACGGGATTCCAGGCTAGTCCAAAACGTGCGCGAGATCGCCGCGCGTTATACCGGCGATGCGCGATTGTTTGTCGGTGGTGTGCCGATGATTGCCGCTGACATGGTGAGTTTCGTGGCCAGCGATCTGGAAGTGTTTGGCGGATCTATCCTGGGCATTATGGCGATAGTGCTGGCTATCATTTTTCGTCGCGTATCCTGGGTGGTAATTCCTTTGGTCACGTGCAGTACAACGGTACTGATCATGTTGGGCTTGCTGGGCGTGTTGGATTGGCGCATGACCGTTATCTCTTCCAATTTTGTCGCAGTGTTGTTGATTATTACCCTGGCTATGACGATTCACTTAATCGTGCGCTATCGAGAATTGCATGCACAGAACCCCGACGGGGATTTACACAAGCGTGTACTGCAAACCATGCAGCTGATGGCAATTCCGATCTTCTACACCAGTATTACAACTATCGTTGCGTTTGTGTCACTGGTGGTGTCGGGCATTCAGCCGGTTATCGACTTCGGTTGGATGATGACGGTAGGCGTCTGTGTGGCCCTACTCACCACGTTCATCATGGTGCCCTCACTGATGTTGGTATGGCCTCAGAGTAAGCAGCACCATGACACCGGCGATGCTCCGGCACTGACCGCGTATTTCGCGCGCCTGACTGATCACCACGGCGGCAGTATTTTTCTGGTGGCTGGCCTGCTTGCGGTACTCATTGGCGTCGGTATCAGTCGACTGGAGGTTGAAAACCGTTTCATTGATTACTTCTCCAAGTCGACGGAGATCTACCAGGGCATGGAGCTACTGGATTCGCAACTTGGTGGCACCATTCCACTGGATATCATCCTGACGCCACCGGATAGGAATGCGCCGCTGCCGGGGTTGGAAAATTTGGCCGACAACACCACTGCGCCGCCGGTGTCAGCCGATGATCCGTTTATTCAGGACGATGAATTTTCCGGGCAAGCGGTGAACGACTTCGATGCGGATGAGTGGGGCGATGAGTTCGGTTCAGACGATGCATTTGCTACTTCAGAGGAGTCGTTCCAGCCCAGTTATTGGTTCAGCCTGGCGGGTATGCGTGAGCTGGACAGGGTGCAGGATTACATCAACTCTCTGCCCGAGACCGGCAAGGTACTGTCCCTGTCGACGGTGTTCGCCGTGGTCAAAAATATGATTGGTGAAGATATTAGCGGTGTTGAACTCGCTATTGTGCAGAAGAGTTTTCCCGATGATATGAAGGAGTTGATGGTGTTTCCTTACTTTTCAGAGAATACTGAGCAGGCCCGGTTGACCGTGCGGGTGCGGGAGACAAGCGAAGATCTGCGTCGGGATGAATTCCTGCGCAAAGTGCGTCATCACCTTGAGGATTCTCTGGGATTCGCGCCCGAGCGGGTGCAGTTCACCGGCATGTTGGTGTTGTACAACAACGTGCTGCAAAGCTTGTTTCGCTCACAGATTCTCACGTTAGGGGCGGTATTTGGCGCTATCCTGATCATGTTTTTGGTGTTGTTCCGCTCGGTTCCATTAGCGATTATTGCACTGGCGCCGAATGTACTTGCCGCTGGCCTGGTGCTTGGGATTATGGGCTTGGCAGGTATCCCGCTGGATATTATGACCATCACCATCGCGGCCATTGTGGTGGGCATCGGAGTGGATAACTGTATTCATTACGTGCATCGGTTTATGAAAGAATTCCCCGTGGATCGGGATTACCGCGCTGCCATGTACCGTTGCCACAACAGTATCGGTCGCGCGATGTACTACACAACGCTGACACTCGTGATTGGGTTTTCGACATTGACGCTGTCCAACTTCAATCCCAGTATTTATTTCGGTCTGCTTACAGTGCTGGCGATGGTGGCCGCGGTATTAGGCGCGCTGCTGTTTTTGCCCAGGTTGATTGTTCAGTTTAAACCGCTTGGCCCTGAGGGTTCGCCCCAGTGATCGGCCGCGCGCAGAGTAAACCGGTGTGGGAAATTTGCGACTGATGGAATGCCGAATCGACTGTGGTGCATGCTGTATTGCCGTTTCAATCGGGCAGCCCTTTTATGGTATGCCGCTGGGCAAGCTGGCCGGGGTTCCCTGTGTTCATCTCAGTCCTGTTATGCGCTGTGACCTGCACGGTGATGAACGTCGTCCTGCACTTTGCGAGGCGTTTGCTCCGGAGCGGGAATACTGCGGTGATAACCGTGAAGAAGCGCTTACGCGATTGACGAAACTAGAGGCGCAGAGTATGCCCGACGGTGTTGTTCGGAGTGTGATTCTGTGAGTGAGTTGCCGCTGTTTCCGTTGTCTGGAGTGTTGCTGCCCTACGGCCGTGTTTCGCTACAAATTTTTGAGCCACGCTACATCGATCTGGTGCGTGACTGCATGAAATCCAACAGTCCCTTTGGGGTCGTGTGGATTCGTCGCGGTGCCGAACTTGCTGAGCGTGGCAGGGCGTCCCCAGAGCTGGGAGACTATGGGACTTGCGCCCACATCGTGGACTGGGATCAGCTTCCCAACGGTCTGCTGGGCATTACGATAGAGGGCGCTGAGCGCTTTGATTTGTTTGAGACCCAGACACAGGCCAATGGGCTCGTCATAGGGCAGGTCGAGGTGCGCGAGGTACTGGAGTCGGTGCGCCTGGCTGAAGACAATCAATCGTTGCTGGACGTTTTGCGCAGCCTTGAAATACACCCGCATGTGGAGCGCCTCAACTTGCAAGTGGATTACAATGACGCCTGGCAGGTTGGTTGCACACTGTTGCAACTGTTGCCGCTGGATGAATCTCTTAAGTACGATTTACTGGGCATCGATCAGGTTGACGAGCTGATGATTGAGCTTCACGGCTTGTTGAATCAGATTAGTGGAGAAGACTAACGGTACCCAGATAGGAACGGCGCTGGTTTACGCGTCCAGATGAACGCCCATTCAGCCAAAGTCTGGCATCCAGCCACCGGACTCTTTCCAGCGATTGACGATTTCACAGAATAACTGCGCGGTGCGTTCGGCGTCGTAGGCGGCTGAATGCGCTTCGTTGCTGTCAAAGGGAATGCCCGCTTCCGCACAGGCTTTAGCCAGAACGGTTTGGCCGTAGGCCAGACCAGACAGGGTTGCCGTATCGAAAAATGAGAAGGGGTGGAAGGGATTGCGCTTTATGCTGCAGCGCTCTGCCGCCGCATTGATAAAGCCTGCATCGAAGTGTGCATTGTGTCCTACCAGAATTGCACGGGTGCATTTCTGGTCCCGTATCTCCTTGTTCACGACGCTGAACATTTCTTCCAGCGCTTCCTGTTCGTGGACAGCCTCACGAAACGGGTGGTAGGGGTCGATCCCCGTGAAATCCAATGCCGATTGCTCGATATTCGCGCCTTCAAACGGTTGCACATGGAAGTTCAGGGTGCGGTGCGCGCGCAGTACCCCTTCTTCATTCATGCGCACTGTGGTCGCGGCTATCTCAAGAACGGCGTCGGTGCTCGCAATGAAGCCACCGGTTTCAACATCAATGACAACGGGCAGGAAGCCGCGAAAGCGATCGCAGATACGGTGTTCGTCTGAATTGCTCACGTGTTTGCTCCGGCTTCTGCAATTTCCCAAGTGACTGGTTGTGCAGCACGCAGGGGCGTTAACGTGCCCGTGCCCACTGGTAGTTCGGCCGGAACATTCCAGCTTTTTTTACGCAGTGTGATGTGCTGGGTATTGCGGGGCAGCCGGTAGAAGTCGGGGCCGAAATGGCCTGCAAAGGCGTCCAGCTTGTCTAGCGCGTTGAGTTGCTCAAACACCTCCGCGTAGAATTCCAGCGCAGCGTGCGCAGAATACACGCCTGCACAGCCGCAGCTTCCTTCCTTGCTGGCGGTGCTATGGGGTGCAGAATCTGTGCCCAGAAAAAATTTGGGGTTGCCAGAGATGGCCGCTTGTTGCAGCGCCTGCTGGTGAATATTGCGCTTTAGTATGGGCAGGCAGTAGTAGTGGGGCCGAATACCGCCCACCAGCATATCATTGCGATTGAACAGCAGGTGATGGGCCGTAATGGTTGCAGCCACATTGTTGCCGGCACCGCTGACAAACTGCACGGCATCGTCTGTGGTGATATGTTCCAGCACAATGCGCAGCGCAGGAAAGCGCTCGGCAATAGGCGCTAAATGACGGTCGATGAATACTTTTTCCCGGTCAAAAATATCAATATCGTTGTCGGTAACTTCGCCGTGAATAAGCAGCGGCAAGTCTACTTCTTCCATAGCGGCCAGTATCGGGAACAGCCCCTCCAGTTCGGTGACGCCGGCGTCAGAGTTGGTGGTTGCGCCCGCTGGATACAGCTTGACGGCATGCACACCCTCTGTGGCTGCAGCGAGGTGGATCTCTTTTGTATCGGTTTGATCAGTGAGATACAGCGTCATCAGTGGCTCGAACTGGCGCGGGAGTTTGCGCATGGCATCCAGAATACGACCGCGATAGGCCAGCGCTTCAGCGACGGTTGTGGCGGGCGGCGTGAGGTTGGGCATCACGATTGCGCGGCCGAAGTAGCGCGCCATGTCGGCGCAGGTGTGTTGCAGCGCGGTGCCGTCACGGAGATGGACGTGCCAGTCATCGGGGCGGGTAATCGTTAGTTGGTTCACATGTAGCCTTAGGGCTTGAAGTGCAGGTGCTGATGCTACCACAAAAGAGGAATGCCAATGCTGGTTCGTCCGATTAGAACTTCAACCGCACACGGAGGCGTAAAGGCGTATTGCATTTTCGCTGGACTGAATGTGCAGGCTCAATTATCTCCGTCGGTTGACTAAAAAAGTACAGAGGCGGTATTGCCCTGTCATCTACATTTACTTTTTTTAACTCGGTTTGGTATTCATAAAGTTGGCAAAGTACCGTTGTATATCCATGGGGTTATTGCTATTTTCCCGCCCTCGAACAGGTTCACTAACTCTTAGAGACTAACGACATGGCTACAGCAAAGAAACGAACACCTGTAAAGCGAGCTAAAGCAGCTCCGAAGAAAGCAGCAAAAAAATCATCAGCCAAAAAAGTCACGGCAAAGAAGAAGCCGGCAAAAGGCAATGTTTTTAGTAATGTCTTTAAAGAAGTCCGCGGGCAGCTGGACGAGTGGGTAGACACTGCCAAGTTGAAGGCCAAGGAACTGGCAGCCGAAGAAAAATTGATGGAGAAGAAGGCCGAGCTGGCGGTTAAGGCCGAGATCGATAATGCGAAGCACCTGGCAGCCTCAGCTGAAAAATGGATGCGTGCGCGTATCAAGGCTGACACAAGGAAGCTCAACGCACTGGAAAGAAAACTGAGAAAGCAGCTGCGCGATGCCGAGAAAAAACTGGCAGTGAAGGCGAAGGCGGCTGAGAAGGCAGCGAACAAAAAGAGCAAGAAAGTGAAAAAGCAGGTTCAGGATGCCGCTAAAAAAGTAACGTCCAAGGCCGGGGCTGCAGCGCCTAAAAAGAAGGCTGCTGCCAAGAAGAAAGCTGTCGCCAAGAAGAAAGCGGCTCCTAAGAAGAAAGCTGCACCCAAGAAGAAAGCTGCACCCAAGAAGAAAGCTGCCGCAAAAAGGAAAGTCACGGCACGCGCGAAAAAGTAATCGCGTTTCGGCCGTTTTAATAGCCTTCGACAACCCGTTGGGATTCATCCCAGCGGGTTTTTGACTCAATGGCGTCTGAGTTTGAGTCCCTCCGAAAAATCTTCATTTAATTCAATTGCTTAGATCATGGTCTTTTCGATGCCTGTGTGTAAATACAGCCGCAAGCCCTGTGAGCGGTAACAGGTACCGTGTCTTGCCGGTGGTCATCGGCGCCGTGCAAACTGGTTTTACCTATCGGTTCATGAATGCTTACTGTGCGCTCAGACAAAGCGAGTGGAATGTTCGCGAATACGGGCTGGGAATTGAACCCCCTCAGCGTTAGAATGTGCGCCCTTTTTGACCATAGCTCCAGAGGAGCATGACATGTCGGATGTAAACAAGGTTGTGCTGGCCTATTCCGGAGGTTTGGACACTTCGGTGATCGTACGCTGGTTACAGGACAACTACAGCTGCGAGGTTGTGACTTTCACCGCCGATATCGGGCAGGGCGAAGAGGTAGAGCCCGCCCGCGCCAAGGCGGAGGCAATGGGCGTCAAGGAAATCTATATTGAGGATCTGCGCGAGGAATTTGTGCGTGATTTTGTGTTTCCCATGTTTCACGCCAACACTGTCTACGAGGGCGAATATCTGCTGGGCACCTCTATCGCGCGCCCGTTGATCGCCAAGCGGCTGATTGAGATCGCTAATGAAACGGGTGCGGATGCCATATCCCATGGCGCAACCGGTAAAGGTAACGACCAGGTGCGATTTGAGTTGGGCGCCTATGCGCTCAAGCCGGGTATTAAAGTTATCGCGCCCTGGCGGGAGTGGGATTTGAGTTCCAGAGAATCTCTGATGGCTTACTGCAAGAGCCGCGATATCCCGGTGGACTTTGCCAGCGCGAAGAAAAAGTCTCCGTACTCTATGGACGCCAATCTGTTGCATATTTCCTACGAGGGCGATCTGTTGGAGAACCCCTGGGCTGAGCCCGAGGAAGATATGTGGCGCTGGAGTGTCAGTCCCGAGGCCGCGCCTGATACCGCGACCTACATCGAGTTGGATTTTGAACGCGGCGATCCGGTTGCCGTGGACGGAACCCGGATGAGTCCGGCGACATTGTTAGAGCACCTGAACACGGTGGGCGGTGCCAACGGTATTGGCAGAGACGACATTGTGGAAAACCGCTACGTGGGTATGAAGTCCAGGGGTTGCTACGAGACGCCCGGCGGCACCATCCTGTTAAAAGCGCATCGCGCCATTGAGTCGCTGACGCTGGATCGGGAAGTGGCGCATTTGAAGGATGAATTGATGCCGCGCTACGCCGAGCTCATATACAACGGGTATTGGTGGTCACCCGAGCGCCGAATGTTGCAGGTGGCCATTGATGACTCCCAGAGTGTGGTGAACGGTAAGGTGCGACTTAAACTTTACAAAGGCAACGTGATTGTCGCAGGCAGACAATCCGCGGACAGTCTTTTCGATGAGCGCATTGCGACCTTTGAAGAAGACGCTGGGGCCTATAATCAGGCAGACGCAGAGGGCTTTATCAAAATTAACTCCCTGCGTATGCGCATTGCTGCCAATAGAGGGCGTTCGCCGCTGTAACAGCGGCGATACGTGTTAGCTGATCGTTGCCGCTGTCTGCTCGGGACAGTCTGGTGTGGTCACTACTGCGCGGATATTCGAATTGACGTTGCCACTAGTGAAAATCGTGAGACTTCACCTGAATATCGTGTAGCTCGTGGGTGTAATCGTACAGGGCTCCGGCAATCACATGAGTGACATTGTCTTTGGTTTCCACAACCCCTTTCACCAGTAATAATTGACCACTCATTAGTGCCTGGCGGAAGTGTTGCTGGGTACGCTTCCACACCACGATATTGCTGTTGCCGGTTTCATCTTCCAGAGTGAGAAATAACACGCCCGAAGCGCTACCCGGGCGTTGGCGGCAGGTGACCAGACCGGCGATGCGCACGAACCGTTTATTGCCCATCGCTGCCAGATCGGTGTGGCGCTTGCAGCGACTGAACGGGTAGCGGTCTCGCAACAGGCTCATAGGGTGTGCGCGCAGGGTGAGGCCGGTGGCGCGGTAATCCGCCAGAACTTCTTCGGCGATTGCCGGTTGCGGTAACTGCACCTCATCGTCGAAGTAGCTGGCGGTTTGGGCTTGTTCATCGCGCAATAACGGTTTGGGTTGTTCCAGCGCCATGATTTGCCACTGAGACTGGTGCCGATGACCGCTTAACGACTTGAGTGCGTCAGCATCGGCCAGGGCTTCCAGATCACGCTTGTTGAGGGCCGCCCACTGGCGCAGATTGCTGATCTGGCGAAACGGATTGCCGTGCCGTGCCTCGACCACTCTTTGTGCACCTTCTCTACTCAGACCTTTGACCAGACGCAGACCTAAACGCAGCGTAGGCTGTTGTGTGTGCGCTGAGCGGCTGTGCAGTAACTGGTGATCCCACTCGGACTGGTTAACGTCGATGGGTAATACGGCAACGCCATGGCGTCGGGCATCCTGGATCAACTGGGAAGGACTGTAAAATCCCATGGGCTGACTGTTGAGCAGGCCGGCAAAAAAAGCTGCCGGGTGATGCCGCTTGAGCCAGGAGGAAATGTACGTCAGCAGCGCAAAACTGGCGGAGTGGGACTCCGGGAAGCCATAGCCGCCGAACCCTTTGATCTGTTCGAACAGATGCCGCGCGAAATCCTCGTCGTAGCCGCGTTCGATCATGCCGCGAGTGAGTTTCTTTTCAAAGGTCAGCAGTTTGCTGTTCTTGCCCCAATTGGTAATGGCGCGGCGCAGCTGATCTGCCTCACCACCGGAAAACCCCGCCGCCACCATGGCCAGTTTGATCACCTGTTCCTGAAAGATGGGCACGCCCAGAGTCCGTTCAAGCACATCCCTAATGGCGTCGTTGGGATAGGTCACTGCTTCCAAACCCTGCTTGCGCCGTAGGTAAGGGTGCACCATGTCACCCTGGATAGGGCCAGGGCGTACGATCGCGATTTGGATCACCAGGTCGTAAAAACAGTTGGGCTTGAGCCGTGGCAGTATGGACATCTGTGCGCGTGACTCGATTTGAAACACGCCGATGGTGTCTGCCTGTTGCAGCATGCGGTAAGTGGACTGGTCCTGTTTGGGAATGTCGCTGATGGTGTTGATGGCGGGGCAGTAGCGGTTAACCAGTTGCAGGCTTTTTCTGATAGCAGACAGCATACCGAGCGCGAGTATATCCACCTTGAGCAGGCCCATGGATTCGATGTCTTCTTTGTCCCACTGAATGACAGTACGGTCGTCCATGCTGGCATTCTCCACCGGCACCAGCGTAGAGATAGGGCTGCGGGTGATAACGAAACCACCCACGTGCTGCGACAGGTGTCGGGGGAAACCCAGCGCCTGTTGCACCAGTGAATAGAACAGCTCGGCCTTCTGACTGTGTCCGGCCACGCCCTGCTCCTCAAAACGTTTGGCAAGGTCTGCTGTGCGATCCCACCAGGCCATGGACTTGGCGAGGTCGTCCACGAATACAGGGTCCAACCCCAGTGCCTTGCCGATATCACGCACGGCACTGCGTGGCCGGTAGGTAATGACCGTGGCGGCCAGCGCGGCGCGCTTGCGGCTGTACTTTTCATAGATGTACTGGATGACTTCCTCGCGCCGCTCATGTTCAAAATCGACATCGATATCCGGTGGCTCATCCCGTTCTTTGGAAATAAACCGCTCGAACAGTAATGAGATTTGCTCGGGCGATACCTCGGTGATAAACAGGCAGTAGCACACCACCGAGTTGGCGGCCGAGCCGCGGCCCTGGCACAGGATGTTACGGGAGCGAGCGAAACGGACGATGTCGTACACGGTGAGAAAGTAGTACTCGTATTCCAGTTCCGATATTAAAGTCAGCTCCCGGTCGATACGTTGCTGTATCTGAGGCGGAATACCGCGTGGCCAACGTACAGCTGAGCCATCAGCCACTAATTCGCGCAGGTAGCCGTTGGCGTTGTAGCCATTGGGTACGACTTCTTCGGGGTACTCATAGCGCAGCTCGTCCAGGCTAAAGTTGCACAACCTGGCAATACGTAGAGTTTCGTCCAGCAGTGCAGGGGGGTAGCGCTGCTCAAGTGCGTTCAGCGCACGCAGATGTTGCTGGCTGTTACCCAGACGCCGTCGGCCCAATTGCTCAACGCTGGTGTTGTGGTGCAAGGCGGTGAACACGTCGTGCAGCGGTTTGCGGCGGGCAATGTGCATGCGCACATCGCCGCAGGCCACCATGGGGATTGCAAGCTCCTGTGCCAGCGCGTGCAACTGCAGGTAGCGCTGCACCTCATCATTGCCCAGCAGATGAGTAACGCCTAACCACAGGCGGTCCTTGCACAGGCGCTTGAGTTGCAGGCCGTAGGCGCGACTGCTTTCGTCATCGCAGTGGGGCAGCCAGATCAGCAGGCAGCGCTTGAGGTGAAAGATTACATCCCGCAGGGTGACGCGATACTCCCCCTTGGGGCTGCGCCGCCGGGCCATACTAATCAGGCCAGACAATTCACTGTACGCCGCCCGCGAAGGCACCAGAGCGACGAGCCGAACACCTTCCTCCAACATTAACTCACTGCCGATGAGTAACTTAATGCCCACCTCCTTCGCCGCCACATGGGCTTTGACGACACCCGCAAAAGAGCACTCGTCAGTCATGGCCAGTGCGTGATAACCCAATGCGGCGGCACGTTCCACCAGTTCATGGGGGTGAGAGGCAGCGCGCAGAAAGGTGTAGC
>JAPKAY010000104.1 GCA_028825045.1 Halioglobus sp. | reverse complement strand
CAGCACTCAACTGCCCTAACGGAATCCGTCCCGGCCTATCGGCCGGGGCGTTCAATAACTTATTCTACCCGCGCCCCACCCTACTCTCCCACCAGTTGTCAAATTTAACCAGTAGTGGAGGCAAAAAGAACAAATCTAAAAGTAGAGCTACCACGATGATGGGCGTCAATAGCAGCGCCACGTTCTGGTAGTAGAAGGTATTGGACAACACGAGGATCAAGGTTCCCAGCGCTAGAGACAGCGTGGTAATGGTGATGGCTGAGCCCGCTTTTTCCAGAGAGTATTGTACTGCGGCCTCCGGCGTCTCCCCTTCACGCCGCGCAAAGATGTACTTACTAAGAACATGTACCGAGTCATCTACCACCAGACCAATACTGATTGAAAATAACATCAGGATATAGGGGCTTAACTCGCCCACAAACAAACCCCAGAAACCAAAAACAATTGTCGCGGGAAAGAGATTGGGGATCATGCTCAGCAATCCGTAACGCACGCTCTTGAGTCCAATCAACAGGGTTAAGGTGATGAGCACAAAACTCAGGGTGAACCCCTGCAGCAACTGCACTGAGATTGACCTGTCGAGACGTGCAAACAGTATGCTGTTATCGCCATGCCTCACTTCATAACTGGGGGGCATATTGGCTTCGATCCATTGCTCAATCTTGTCGTTCAATCCCAGCAACTCAATATTAGACA
Source organism: Halioglobus sp. (assembly GCA_028825045.1). Taxonomy (GTDB): domain Bacteria; phylum Pseudomonadota; class Gammaproteobacteria; order Pseudomonadales; family Halieaceae; genus Marimicrobium. The sequence continues at coordinate 4,164 of JAPKAY010000104.1, read as the reverse complement.
AATTCGAAGTGCCAACCATCAGCCGAATCGCCGAGTAATCGGGATTAAAGAGTGGCTCCAGATTAGGTTCGATCTCCTGGACCAGCTGATACGTCACCAGGTAATCGACAATCTGAAGATTGTCTTCGGGCAAAATTTCCCAGCGCTTGTCGTTATCGTGTTCAGCCATATTAAGGTTTTTCAATAAGTCCGTGTAGCTGGTCACAAAACTTACCTCATTCTGGGTCTCAAGCCAGCGCGAGAATGCGTCCACTTTGCCCAGAAATTCCAGCTGGGTTATCCCATAATATTCACCGCTCCCAATGCTGTAAACGAGGCTTTGGTCATTGCCTATTTTCTCAGAGAGCGCCGTGATCACCTGATGAAAATCGGAGTTCTTATCGATAAAGCTGAATCGGTTGAAATCCACTTTATTCAATGGCAGCAACGCCAGTGTCGCCACTATCAACAGCGCGCACCCCCAGAACAACGGATTTGGGTGTTTCGCAACGAGGCTGCCGGCCATTGCGATAAAACCACGGACCCCCAGGGGCTGCGGGATTTTTCGAACGGGCACCAGGAGCATGAGTGCGGGCAGGAGCGTGAGCGTCACTAGAAACGCCCAGCAGACGCCGATCGCCACCACGTTTCCGAATCCATAAATGCCAGGGGAAGAACAGTAGTTCAGGCTTAGAAACCCCATCCCTGTAGTCACGGTTGCCAGCGTTATCGGTTGAATATTAACCGCCAGACTCTGCCGCATCGCCTCCTCTTTATCCAAGCCCTTGTGTAAACCCTGCAGATACACAGAGACAAGGTGAATGCCATCCGCCATGGCAATCATAAACACCACCAGGGGTCCCATATTAGAGATCTGGTTGAAGGGTATTTTCGCCCAACCGTAGACCCCCACCGTAAGGCCAATGGTCACAAACGATACCGCGAATAGACACAGAGCAAAGGTCAGTGATCGCAGACAGAACCACAACAACAAAACAATGATGCCCCCAACAAGCGGAAACAAATACTGGGTATCTTTTATTTGAGCTTTATAACTGTCCAACTCAAAAAGTGAGCGCCCGAGAACATAGATGGTCTGGTCTGGATACTGTTCCCGCAGGGAATTTCTAAGATCGACCACCGACTGAGCAATACTCAATCTTTCTTCCTGATCTTCAGTATTTGCACGGTATTTGATGACGGCCAACGCCATGTCACCCTCGGGCGAGAGCATACTTTGGGTGAGGTTTTTATCCTGCAGCGCGATCTCCCTGATGGAACTCAGATCTTCATCAGTGAGATCCGACAGTTCTGGCACCAGATAATCACGATCGTGGATATCCGCATCGACCGCATTCAATCGTCGATTAAGCAAGGAACCCACGGAGACCGCAGACTCCACTTCAGAGAATCGGTTGGTAAGGTCTTCCATGGCGTGCAGTGTGTCGAAACTGAAGACGTCCGCACCAGGAGAGATAAAGGCAAAGATGACAGAGGTACTGGGAGGAAAATCCTTATGGACCTGATCTACCTGTTCACGGTAGGGGTCATCTTCGCTCAAAATAGAATTGAAAGAGCTATCAACGCTGGTATAGCGGGCTCCCCAGCTAATCAGTCCGCCCAGTACGATGGTAAGTATGGCCAGAAAATAGCGTTTCCCCAGCAATTGATTGATAAGTGTCTGCATAGCGGTTTCGAAGGTTAGCCGAGGGAGTTTTATACCATATATTGAGCGTGAAAAGCGCTGCAATCCGCTTATAGGGCAACGTCCGCGCAGGCACCACTCTAAATGGCAGTAGCCTACTGTCCTCCAAATTACGGTCTGAGGCTAAAAAGGGGCTTGTGGCACCAATAACAAATATTGGATACTCCGCACTCCACTTGCGGAGGAGATTCCCATGCGACTACTCAATTACGTTTTTCTATTCCTCGCCTGCACACTTGCTGGCGCCGCCAGTATGGCCGCCGAAACGCCCAAAATCGGTGATTTCTCCCTGCTCGACCATCAGGGCAAGTTCCACCAACTGAGTTGGTACGGCGACCAAAAAGCCATTGTCATCTTTATACAGGGTAATGGGTGCCCCATAGCCCGCAATGGCGTGCCCACGCTTAAAGCCATCCGCGACGAGTATGAAAGCCAGGACGTGGCATTTTTCATGCTCAATCCTCAAACGCAGGACAATCGGGACAGTATCGCCAAAGAAGCGGAAGAGTTTGGATACGACTTTCCCATTCTTGTGGATGAGGCTCAGCTAGTCGCAGAATCTCTAGGAGTGGACCGGACCTCTGAAGTTTTTGTGATCGACCCGAAAACAATGACTGTTGTATTCCGTGGCCCTATTGACGATCGCCTTGGGTATGAATCGCAGAAACCGGAAGCCCAAAATCACTATCTGAAAGACGCGCTGGATGCGTTTTTATCAGGGCAGGCTGTAGCGGAGAACTCTCTGGCGGTACCCGGTTGCCTCATCGGATTTCCCGCACGCGACCAGCATACAAAGGCACCCGTATCCTACACCACCGATATCGCACCCTTGCTCGCAGACAAGTGTGTGAGCTGTCATCACGACGGCGGCATCGGGCCCTGGTCTATGTCTAATCACGCTATGGTGCAGGGCTGGTCACGCATGATGAAGGAAGTGGTCATGACTCGGCGCATGCCGCCAGGGCAGATCGATCCACACGTTGGTAAGCCAATTGACGACGTGGTAGAGATGACACCTGCGGAGCTGCAAATGCTGGTTCACTGGATAGATGCCGGTGCTGTTATAGATAAAGGCGCCGAGGACCCTCTGGTCGCCATGACCATCGAGAATCCGAAATTCACGCTGGGTGAGCCGGACATGGTGTACACAGTGCCTGCGCAATCCATTCCCGCGACCGGTATTCTCGAATATCGCTACATTCCTGTTGAGCTACATTTGGATAAGGATATCTGGATACGCGCCGTAGAATTTGTACCTGGCGACAGCAAGGTGCTGCATCACGTCATTGCCTATCTCTCAAGCCCGGCAGACAAATCCGGCAGGGGCAGAGATGAAGGGTCTGACCGGGAAGAAAGCATCGGTGGCTTCGCACCCGGCCGTCAACCCGACGCCTTCAGGGACAATAGCGGGCGTTTGATCCCCAAAGGATCCAACCTGCTGCTGCAGATGCACTACACCACGTCTGGTAAGGCCACCGTCGACGAAACCCAGGTAGGCCTTTATATCTACGATGAACCCCCGGCTTACGTGATGGCCGGCGGTGTTGCGGGCCAGAGACGCTTTATGATTCCCGCCCATGCCAAAGAGCATAAACTGGAAGGAGAGCAGTTGATTGAAGAGGATGCCTATCTCTACGGTATAACTCCTCATATGCATTACCGTGGAAAGTATATGAGCATGTCCGCCGAGTATCCCGACGGCACCTCTGAAGTGCTGTTGTCGGTTCCCAAGTACGAATTCAATTGGCAGTTCAGCTATCAGCTAAAAGAGCCACTGTTTTTACCGGCAGGCACTCGTCTGGTCGCCAGGGGCGCCATGGACAACTCGGAACGCAATCGATTCAACCCCGACCCTACAAAGCCTGTCCTTTTCGGGCTACAGACCAAGCATGAGATGTTCTTCGGGTTTACTACACTGCGCTTTGTGGGTGACACGCCGGAATCTGGCACGGGGGATGCATCAGAGGCAGGTGTTGCCGGATTATAATTTTTAGGGTCAGCGGTGATGTGCTAACCGAGCAGTGTCACGCTGGGTATCCTTGGACTAATGTCTTTACTGTTTCTTCTGGGTAATGATGCCCCGTCGGCCGACGCCGACAGGGCGCTTACATCATTCGTTCGTGCAGGTTAAACAGAATCCAGATGGTACCGCCAACCATTAAAAACAGGATGAGGCTGGTAAAGAGGACGAGCTGGAGATCGTCCCGGTGAGAGTGCCAACTGATGTGTAAGAAATAGCGAAAATGCACGATGATCTGCGCCACCGCTAATATCGCAAGCGCAACAAGTCGCTCGAAGTTCGGTAAAATTTCAAAGATCACCAGCCCGAAAGCCAAGGCGGTCAGCACTAGTGCCAGTAGGCCGCCGATGCAGTAGGACTTAAAATCCTGTGCATACGTTTCGGTGTGCTCGTCAGTCATTACGCCGCCCTTCATAGTGCCACCCCGAATAAGTAAACAAAGGTGAAAATACAAACCCAC
>JAPKAY010000014.1 GCA_028825045.1 Halioglobus sp. | reverse complement strand
AGTGGAGCAGTTCAATAAGGTCGTCGTCATTCAGATACATACACAGCCCGCCCAGGAAGATCATGTCGAAGGACCCTTCCGGCAAATCGTGTCGACCGTCGCCCTCGAGTATCTCAACGTTTGGCAGACTCGCGACCCTTGCCCTGGCAGCCTTAAGCATCAGGGTACTTTGCTCGATTCCTATGACGGCCTTATAGCGCTGGGAAAATATCTCTGACCAGGCTCCTGCGCCACAGCCAACATCAAGCACTCGCCCTGAGTCATTCACCGGGCCCAGCCAATCGTTGATGGTATCGATCTCTTTTTGCAGTCGGTATCTGGCCGCACTAGCGGGCAGATTGAACTCATGGGTCATCATGCTCACAGTGTCAGCCGTGCCGCCCGCTGCATTATCAAAATATTTCTTTACGGCTGCATCGTCGATCTGTGCTTCGGTGGGGTTCTTATGCTTCATCGTTTGGTAATTTCTGTGATTTTATTGCTATTGTCTCAACAGCATCCAGCCATAAATAGCGGTTAATCCCAAGACATAGGCTGTGAGCACATAAACCCACTTTCCCGTAAACTTGGGTGTCCTAATGGGCGCTACATTCAAGGCCGCCATAGCGACAATAATTGTATATATTAAGACTGAAAAAAATGTGTGGTTTAAAATAGACTCAAAGAGAAAGAAAAACGCAAGAATAATGCCATTATTGTCAACGGCCATTCCTATGTAAGACGAATCTTCATTGAGTCCGAACAAATTGAAATAACTCAGCCGTATTGCGCAGGCGGCGATGATAAGAAATGCGCCTGGCAGAAATAATGGGCTGAATTCGCCATAGCTCAAGAGAATAAGCGCGGGAAGTACCCCAAAGCTTACAATATCTATCAACGAGTCAAGCTGCCCGCCGAAAGCTCGGGCTTCCTGCGTTCGCCCTTTCATCTGACGGGCAATGATTCCATCGCCCCAATCAAAAAGTGTCGCCCAGATTACTCCGATTATTGCAGCCGGAAAATTGCCTAACACAGCGAAGTAGATGCCAAGGACTGCACACAGCAGACCTGCAAGGGAGCAAATATTGGGAAGATCTCTGACAAAAGAAAGTATTGTAGCTTGTTGAGTTTTGGGGTTCGTCATTGTTTTAAGTTTTTAAGTTCATTACATCGATTAAAGCCGCGACCAATTTACAATTCTCTTCTTCTGTACGACTGGCAATTCTGAGGTAACGGTCGGAATCGGGTTGGGTTTTACCTGCACAATCTTTTATATACATATTATGTTCAATAAATAATTGTTTCATAACTTCTGGTGCGCTTTGCACCGTATCCGGCAGGCGACAGAAAATGTAATTTGCATCCGGCTTAAAAACCGTCATTCCCTCTACAGCACAAAGTTTTCTATAGAGGCTGTCTCTGTCGATTCGAACCTGCTTGCAGCTTTCAACAAATTCTTCTTTGTAATCAGGTAAAACCCGAAGGAACTCTTCGGCGAAACCGTTTATATTCCAGATATGTACGCCACTTCTAACGGCTTGTGTGAATTCCGAATTCGCTGACAACATGTAACCGATTCTGAGCCCGCAGATCCCGTAGGCCTTGCTCATGCTTTTAAAAATAACCATGTTCGGATAATTTTCAATTTCTTGTTCCAGGCTTGCTTGGGCGGGATTTTCTGCGAAATCTAAAAAAGACTCGTCAATAATAAGAATGCAATTATGAGTTTCAAGTTTTTTTGCAAGGCGAGTGAGGTCGGTCTTGGAAACGAGGATAGATGTTGGGTTATTCGGCGTTACCACGACAGCGACATCGGCCTTTACTTTCGCCGCTTCGGCAGCAAATTTGTCCACATCCAACTGGAAGGATGGAAATTCAAGTGGAAACTCAACGACTTTGCCTGAGGGCGCTGCATTGGCATATTCGTTAAAAGAAGGTACGGGGACGATTAATTTACCCGCTATGTGACCGGATACTATTTTTATTAGTTCTGCTGCGCCGTTCCCTACAACAATCCTTTCGGCGGGTTGGTTAATTATTTTTCCAACAAGGTCGGCAAGGGCATCTTGTGCTACCGGATAATTCAGGACAAGGTCATGAATTTGATCTTTGAAGTTTGTGAAGATAGCCTCAGGTGGGAAAAAAAGATTATAAAGATAAGCATGATCTATAAAATCATGCCTATAGTAACCACCGTGTTGCTTAGATATAAATTCGTATTTTTCAGATTGAGTCTTGTAATTACTTTGCGACACTTAAAGCTTCCACTACTTTTTTGACAGGGATTACGGTGGGACTTAGTGGGGTGTCAAGAAAAAGGGGCGTTGAAAGAGGAACAGTTTTTATATCTCTGTAATGATCTGATGAAAATAATTTCTCAGCTATTGCCAAATCGGCAAGAGTGTCTATTTCATACCAAGGCTTGCCGTCAAAAGAGACGCTTCCAAAAGAGAGGCTGCCATCAGCGATCATTTGCGAAAATACAGTTTCGTAATAATCATTTACTTTGCCATCGGAAATAGATTTATCTAATCTTTGTACAATCGCATTCCAGGACTTAAGTGAAATACTGTAAATGTTCACTGTTTTGTATTTGATCTCACCAAAAGAATCTGCATTGTCCGCCCAAAACGCTTCAACATTTTTAGACTTATTGATAGTTACACTCGTCCCATTCATCCAGGGCTGCAATTTTGCGGTAGCTAACCTGTCGGGATAGAGCATCTCGCTCAGAAGGGATTCATCAAAAACAAGATCACTTTCGAGTAAAAGAAAGGGCTCATTGATAACTTTACGTGCCATCCAGAGCGAATATATATTATTGGTTGATTTGTATAATGGGCTGAAAACATATTCGATTTTTATGCCTCCTACCTGATCACCCAGAAAATCTTTTATGTGATTTTCAAGATATCCTGTAACCACAATCAACCGTTTGAAACCATGTTGGTTCAGAGTGATCATCATTCGCTCAAGTATTGACATGCCATTGACCATTGTCAGGCATTTTGGAGCATTCTCAGTTAAGGGATATAGGCGGGAGCCTGTTCCTGCGGCGAGAAGTAGTGCGGTGCTTATCTGTTTTCTATCCTGGTTTCCATGCTTCAAGTTTTACCCTTCCTGTAACTGTGAAAAATACAAACGTATCCATTGTTGGTGGAAAACGAAGCCGAAGCTGCGTGAATTACCAAGCAAATATCTACAGTAAGGAAAAACAAAGGTAGGGATTTGAGTAGAGCTTAGTCGCCGGACAAGGCCGGCTGCTAAATGGCGAGACCGGCATAATATGCCACAAATGTCGCGTAAAGTACAGGTTCGTGGTGATATGAAGAGAGGTGTGAGCTACTTGTAAGACGAAAAGAGACTGGTTTATCTGGGATTAGAGGTGTTACTGCTCAGTTGGAAGTTTAGTTCAATCGCAATATTTTACAATTCGGGAGTGGTTAACGTAATTTTGTTTATGCGCAGTTCTATTCTAGAGTTAACGTAATCAACATAACAAAAAATCGCGAACTCGTCATGGACAGTCCTGTTCAAAAAAACTGACACCGTGTTTTTTTCTTTACCCAATGAGGTTCAATATGAAAATAGGTATTAACGGTTCCGCCCTGTTAGGCCAAACTTCGCTCGATGCTTTTGAGGCGCACGCTCGCACCGCCGAGGAAGATGGATTTACTTCTTATTGGATCGCACAGGCCGGATCGATCGACACGCTCACACTGATCGCGTCATTGTCCAAATCAAGTCCAAGCCTACATTTCGGTACGGCCGTGATACCCACCTATCCGCGGCACCCGGCGATGCTGGCGAGTCAAGCCATGACGACCCAGATGATCAGTGGCGGTCGATTAAGCCTTGGCATTGGCCTTTCGCATAAACCCATGATTGAGGGGATCTTTGGAATGTCCTTCGACAAGCCGGTGCGCCATATGCGTGAGTATCTATCGATACTGGTGCCGCTGATCGAAGAAGGCAAGGTGATGTTTGAAGGTGAGACAATGACCGCGCGAGGGGATGTGTCGTTTCCAGATACCGCTCCCTGTTCGATACTGGTTGCGGCACTCGGCCCGCAGATGCTCCGACTCGCTGGCCAGCGCACGGCCGGCACAATCCTGTGGATGGTGGGGGAGCGCACGATCAGGGAGCACATTGAGCCTGAGATCGGAGATGCGGCTGCGAAGGCGGGCCGCGCGGCCCCCCAGATAATTGCAGGGTTACCGGTTTGTGTGACAGATGAGCCTGACGTCGTTCGCAAAAAAGCTGCCAGCGCATTTGCGATCTACGGTCAGTTACCCTCTTATCGCGCAATGCTCGACCGCGAAGGCGCCGCAGATCCGTCGGATGTCTGTCTGATCGGAGGTGAACAAGAAGTCACAGATTGCCTTGCGGCAATAGCCGAAGCGGGCGCCACAGAATTTTCTGCTGTCGAATTTGGTACTAACGAAGAAGAACAGGCCCGAACCCGCCAAGTTTTGATAGACTGGAACGGCTAACCCGCTCATTTTACTAATGCAATGAACCATCCTGGCTCAGGCGGCTAGTGTGGCGGGAGCCCCCAGACTAGACCTCTATCTGAAGGAACTGAACCTCGGATGAGCGAAAGTGTTGGCGCGATTTTTTGGAACACTATCCAAACATAGACTGAAAGAGGTTTAAAAATGCTAACACTTCACGGGTTCCCCTTTTCGAATTACCACAACATTGTGAAGCACGCTCTGCTCTACAAGGACATCCCTTTCGAGGAGCATATTGCTTATCCTGGTTCCGCAGAACTCATGGCTGTAAGTCCGGCAGGCAAAGCCCCGGCGATGACAACTGAAAGCGGTACACAGCTCTCCGAGAGCAGTGTACTGGTTGAGTATCTGGAAGACGCATACCCTAAGCCCCCGCTATTTCCAGCTGAGCCGAATGCCAAAGCACGAGTGCGTCAGCTGATGAAAATCTCTGAGCTGTACCTGGAACTACCTGCAAGGCGCCTTCTCCCCGCGCTACTAGGTAACGCTACCATTCACGACTCGACGCTCGCGGAGGTCCGGGCTACGTTGGACAGGGGTACCCGGTGTCTCATCGAGCTGGCCCGGTTCTCACCTTTTGTGGCAGGCAATGAGCTGACGCTGGCAGATATCTACCTCCGGTATGCGCTGTCTATCCCAAAAATGGCGGGGCCATCCCATTTAGAGTGGAATGTTATGGAGGCAGTACCGGGACTGGCCGCCTGGGACGCCATGATGGCCGAGTCTGACATTTCCAAATCCATAGACGCAGATATGCAGGCAAATACAGTCGATTTCATGGCCCACATAACCGGAAGCAGCCAGGGGTGAATATTAGAACGGCACTGACCATTTAACCATTATAAATGTACGGGTAATGAATTGACACGATCACTGATAAAACTATAATAAGACGCAGACATTAAAACTTGTTCTCAGGTGTCATATTGCTTATCGTTTTCGTTGCTTTGATAGTGACTTCCACTAGAGACCCAAAGAGTGTGCGCCTATGAATACCCTCTCCAAAACATTTTTCCTGACCCTGCTCACTGCCGGTTTTCTCAGTGCCTGCGGTGGCGGCGGCGGTAGCGATGGCGCGAGTGTTACCTCAGCGAGCATCGGTAATGATGTCGCAACATCGGCTAACGGATCGATGTTGAGCTTTGAGGCTGATATCGAGCCCATCATGCAAGCTAAGTGTAACGGGTGCCACAACAGTGGTGACAGCCCACTGGGGCCATTTTCTTTAGAGGGGGTTGAGACCTCCAATTCCTTTAAGTCCGCTATTCACTTTACTGTGCAAGCACGGACAATGCCTCCGACAGGTGCCTTGCAGTTAACCATCAGTGAGCGCGAGAGACTCATGGCATGGGCAACAGATCAGCCCTATGAGTATGAGCCAGAAATACTTCGCATTTCCCTGGTGGAAGCCGCCGCTTGGGACACACAACCCAAGAATCGTGATGCATTTCTCCCACACCGCCCCAGTCAAGTGGAGTGCAAGCAGGGAGAGGGTTGGTTGGTAGAAGAAGATGAACTGGAAGTGCGAACAGAATTTTGTAACTACCTTTCACTGTCACAAAATAGCCTACTCGACCTGGCAGCGGGCACAGAGCTTGAACTTGCTTTAAGCCACAGTGAGTTGAACTTCAACGCGCCCTCCGAGTCCCACATCGCGCTTTCTATCGCCGGTACCACAATATGGGAAACCCGCATCGAAATACCCAGCGCAAACGCTATTCTCAAGCAGACTATAGAGCTGCCTTTCGCAGTGAGTCGCGGCGACTCCATAGAATGGCACATCGACAACCACGGCAGTAACACCTACACTTTTTATTCACTGGATGCACTGCTTTCCAGTGATGCCGATTTAACTGAGTGCGTGACCTTTGACAGTACCTTTGACGCTATTCAGGCGACTATTTTTGAGCAGGGCGGCTGCGCCAATTCGCTGTGCCACAGTAGTGAAGCGCTGGCAGGTGGTCTGGATTTGACCCCAGCCAATGCGTGGGCAAATATGGTAGACGTTAGGGCTCAAGGCTCTTCCCACTTACTGATAAATCCGCGCTCGCCGTCAACAAGCCTCGTGTACATGAAAATGTACGAAAAAGCATATCCCGGCAGCTACGATATCTCAGGAGCCGGTATGCCTAGCGCGGGTCAGCCTGTCCCTCGGGGACAACTGGAGGCGATGAGGCTTTGGATCGAATGCGGTGCAGCAGAAACCGGATCGTGTGGGGATACACTGGGTCGTGGTGAAGATGAGCTCGAACGTTTGCTCGGCGTATGCCTGCCTGAGGCTGAGGCCGTGCAGGTTGTGCCCCTTCCCGAGCCGGCACCTGACAAGGGTATACAGATTGTAATGCCTGTTCAGGCAGTGCCGGCAGAATCCGAGCGTGAGGTCTGCTTTGCTGTTTATGAAGATTGGCGCGATATTATCCCTGAGGAATACCTCACCGAAGACCGCGAGTATTTCTTTACCGCTGGCGGAGAACAGCGCGAAGATGCTTATACGCACCACAATCTTATGTATAAGGCTCCGGTTGGAGTCGACCAAGTTCATGATGCCAGCTTTGGAGAATGGACCTGCGGCGGCGGTGAGCAAGATGGAGAATCATGCGAACCCACTGACCTCAATTCTTGTGGTATCGGCAAGTGTCACGCTGAAATGGTAGACAGCATTGCCTGTCGCGGCTACGGCCCCCGAGGCGTTTCTACTGGCCAGGGCACGCTGGGAATTGGTGCGGGGATTAAACGGGAAGGCTTTTACAGTCACTATCCCTCGCACGGTATCTTCTATCATAACTCCCATGCCTTTAACCTCACTACGGAAGATGCTGAGCTGCGCGTATGGCGTAATATAAACTTCGCTACGGACCGTCGATTCAAAGCAACTGGTATCAACGACGTCAGTAACATTTTTATCCAGACAGGTACGCCGCCCTTTACGAAGGCAACTTACTGTGACGACTTTATCTTTGCCCAAGGCGACGGGCTACTGGGAATCTCTTTTCACACACACAAACGCGGCGAACGCGCCTTTATGTCCATTGGCGGTGAGGAAATTTACGAAACCTACACCTACGATGAGCCTTTGTATAAGACGTGGGATCCGGCCAGGGTATTCAATGACCCTGATCCTAAAACGCGCACACTTAAGCATTGCGCTACCTACAATAATGGCGTCAATGATGACGGCTCACCCAATATCGAGACAGTGGTGCGCCTTTCCAGAAGGCCGGTCAATGCAAGGGCTTGCACACCGACCGCCTGTGTGGCGGGCGATATTGGGGCCAGTTGTAATGGCGCTGGCGACGACGCCAGCTGTAATGCGCCTCCCGGAAGCGGCGCGTGCGACGCCTGCCCTATTGCAGGAGCTTTCTCCAGCGACGATGAGATGTTTATTTTACTCGGTGCCTATCTACCCGATTATCAAGCACAGATGAATGCTTACATGAAGTCTCAACCGGAAGTCTCAATCACCACATCAGATCTGGTATTTGAGGCCGGCGATGTGGTGAATCTGGAGTTTAATTTCAAGCACTTTGAATTAGCACCTCCTGAAGATCATGTGGATCACGACTCGGGGGATCATGACTCGGAGCACAGTGAGCCCGCCGGCGATCATGCAAGCGTCGATATGGGACACTATCACGTCTATTTTAATACGGATGACGATAGCGCCGATCATGTCACCGCATGGACCCCAGAGCTGGCATTCCGGATGCCAGGTGATATCGGGCCGGGAGAATACGACATACGAATCAGTCTGCGTGCGCCTGATCACCATGTCTTAGGTGTGGAGGACAGCTTCTCGATCACCATTCAGTAAGGGTTTTTTAAAGACTATGTGGTGCGCTCTGCAAGAGCGCACCACAACACTGATAGCGTATGAAAACCGCAGACGTGTATGCCTATCCCTCTCCCTCTGGCAAGGGCCGAATCCGAGTACAATTGAATATCTGGTTGGGCGTGCATACCAAACCCCTGAAAACGCTGGGTCGTTTTAACTAGCTAAGTTCGCTTTCAGCGTACTGATAATAATTAGCAATTGCTAAACCTGCCGCTACACTGGTAAATGGGTCGTGTTCGACAACCTTATTTCTAAACTGATTATCGAGAATGTCCTTCACGGCTGGAATGAGTGACGATCCTCCGGTGCGAAGAACTAAATCTATATCATCAGATCGGCAATTGGCTTTTTTGAGAACGGTTTTAATGCCTTGCTCAAACTCAAACAGCAAATCAGAAATCATCGTTTCAAACTCCCAGCGCTCAACTACAACCTGAATATCTATCTCGGGAATATCCAAAAGGGCCGACTCCTCAATCGAGAGCTGCGCCTTAAATTCCTTAATGGCCTCAAAAACCTGGTAGCTGTAATTTTGTTGAATAAGATCGTAGAGGCGCCTAAACTTTTCAGCGCCCGGATCGGACTCATCCATACGCTGCATCACCGCGACCGTGTATTTATTTTGATTGAGCATATAGCTAATCGGCCAGTTGATTAGCAGCTCTTCATATTCTCCAAATGGGAACAAGGTATCTACTTCCGAGCCATCTACAGTTCGGCTCCACCGTTCGCCTCGCCCCAGCAGCGGAAAAACCAGCTCTCTAAAAATGGTCTGGTCTATTCTGTCACCACCCAAAGCAATCCCGTGAGTGGCCCGCACATGGAAGCTTGTCCCGTCGCGTCGCAATACGCTAAAGTCCAAAGTGCCGCCCCCAAAATCAACGGTCAGCACTAACTCATCTGCGCTTTGCGGATGGTTATGCAAAAAACTAATGGTTGCCGCAGTGGGCTCGGGGCACAAAGACTGCTCAGCAATGCCCGCGTAACCATAGGCTTCGCCCAGACGCTTTAGCGCTATATTGTTACGCCCGCTTTCCATCCCCTCAAAATTAACCGGATGGCCCAGGCAGGCATAATCAGCTTTATTGCCAATGGCTTTCTCGATAGATTTACGAATCCCAACTAGAATTGGAGCCACCAACGCGACCAGCCTAAAGGCTTTTTCAAACACTATGGTTCGGTCCGTTGTTGTATTGCCCAAGAGTCTTTTCGTACCGCGAAACAGTCTTCCGGGCAAGTTTGAATCATTGAAAGCTTGTCCATAGACATTAGCGGTATCGCCCTCGCCCAAGCCTCCCAGCGCGCTCTCGCCGCCGCCAGTTCCTGAGCGTGCTTCCCCGAGAAGTTCGAGGCTGAGTTCCACCTTGCGACCCCTGTTGCCAGTGATGTAGTCATCTATGGCAAGTTGACCGATAGAGCTTTGATAAGCCTTGTCGATGTAGTGGGCCGATGGCATAACACTGTCTGGCGCGGCTAATTTTACTAGCGTGATGTGCTCGCCATCAAATACAGCGGCGGCACTGTTACTGGTACCGAAATCTATTCCAATACCTAGTCTAGAGTTTTTCTGAGAAGTAAATTGCATCAAAAGTTCACGGGGAAGTAAAAGGGGTTTAGAAATTCCGGCTAAGTATAGTGTTTTTTTTGGCCAGGTCTCCCTTTTCTCACTTTCGAATTTGAATTAGCCGATTGGTACTGCCACGTTAGCTACCCAAAATTCTGGAATCTCTGCTATGCAGGGGTGTTTGTATTTTTGGCATTGGCGTAAAATTGGGGTAACACCGATAACAAGGGTATACCGTGTTCAAACTGGGAATGAAACTGCTTGGTGCTGCTGTGCTGACCGCATTGTTGTCTGTGGCATTGCTGGGGCGGAATATCAGTCAGGGGCTGGGTGGTATGAGTTTACAAAACGGGGACTGGACTACCAGTCTCGCCCACGGTTCGAAGGATGGTGGTGTAATGCTGAAGGCTACCGTTGCACTGGGCGGGCTGTTGGCATCATCGGCGGAAAACTCGATGTACTATCGCCTTGACTCGGTAGACGGTGAACCACTGCGCCTGAACTGTTCCTACCGTATTGAGGGCAATGATTATGAAGCCGACTGGTGGAGTATTACAGCCTACGGCTGGGATAACTACCTCATCCCCAATGCGCAAAAACGCTATTCCTTTAACAACGAAAATCTTGTGCGCACTATAGACGGTAGCTGGGTTATCACGGTGGCGGCTAGCAAGCAGGCCGGTAACTGGTTGCCTGTAGGCCCCTCCGGAGCGCCCGCCTGGCGGAATATGAGTGATTACGACTATGACCTGCTACTGCGTTTGTATACACCTGGCGATGCTTATCTGTCCACACCGCAGTCCGCCGCGTTACCCAGAGTGACCAGGGAGGCCTGCCAATGAAAATGGTGAAATGGTTACTGTGTATTGTGGTGGCCGCCTGGGCGGGTCAGTACCTGCTGGCGCTAATGGTACCCAATTTGATGATGGAAACTATTTACACGTTTGGAGCCAGCGAGAACGACTACAATCAATTGGTCGTTGCGCCCGTTCCCGATGAGACATCCCGCAGCGTGGTGCGCCCCAGTCCCGACCTGTTGTATGCCAGCTGTATTTACAATCTTGAACGCGGTCCGCTGTCTATTAAAGCGCAGGTCCCGACACGCTACTGGTCGATGCAGTTCTACCAGATGAACACCGATAACTATGCAAGCGTGACCAATCAACGCGAGGAAAGGCATCGGGCGGGTAGCCCGGTGAACATCACGCTGATTAGTCAGCAGGATAACCCCGCTGACTACGAGGGGGAGGTCATCCAGTCCCCGACGGAGCGCGGCATCGTATTGCTGCGCGTTTCTGCCATCGGCGATCACGCTGAGCAACAAGCGGCGCTGGAGGCCAGCAGTTGCAGCCTGATCTAGGATGGATATCGTGATTTATTGAGTTTTGGTCAGGCGGCTGCTTATGGCGAGCATGACAGACTAGCATCAGACTGTCGGTTTGTTTACGTCGGCCTGTTGCTTTACTACCCCAAGGACAACCCAGCCTCTGATGTATTTGGTGTGCACAGTGTGTTTGGGCGCACTCTTTAGAATGTGGGCTCTGGAAACTACGCCGGAATGCCTCGCCTGTTTTAGGCGCAAAGCATACCAGCTGCCAAGCCACTCGATTGATTTGCTACAAAAATGAGTGACTTTCTCACGAAACCTGAGAAAATAACCGAATGAGATCTCACTAATTTGCCCCCTGGGGGCAAGGAGTCGATATGTTCACCAGAATGCAAGATGGCACCGCCGACGATTGGGCCGTAATCGGCGCTGCACACATGGAGCACTTCACCAAGACGCCCGCGCAGCTAATGGATATGCTGCGCAGCCTAGAGCAAGTCACCCTGGGTTTTGCCTGCAACCAGTTACAGCACAGCCTTATGACCGGTACCCTGGCTCGTCGGGACGGGGCGAGCGACGAGGAGGTGACCATCGCGCTCTTACACGACGTAGGGAAAGCAGTAAACATTCCCAACCACGGTGCGATTGCTGCTGAGATTATGCGTCCTTACATCTCAGATGACGCCTATCATGCCATCTACAATCACCAGCAGTTTCAGGGCAAGTTCTATTTTGAGTTTTTAGGTTCGGACCCTGCACTGCGGGATAACTTTACCGAGGAAAGCTGGTACACCCTGGCTGAGAAGTTGGTGGATCGTTGGGATGCGCCCGCCTTTGATCCGGACTTTGAGGCTGACTCTCTGGAATCATTCGAGCCGCTGGTGCAAAAGATTTTCGCGAGTCCGGTTCGCATGCTCTAGATCCCCCTGCAAACTGAGACGGAGCTTTATACAGACCTTTTTGTGACTGCAGCTATTAAGGCATCAGCCATCAGGGTGACAATTGACCTCCCTCCGGCGAATTCCGAATCCTCAGCTTGATATTTCTGGCCGCCAAGTGTATCTGTCCTCATTCGTGACTTCAAAAACGCACATTAAAGCCTAACAACAACCTTGCCCTCAACTTTTCCAGCCGCGATATGTTCGATGGCGCTGCGCGCATCGTCGAAATCGAAGGTTTGAGGTGCGGCTACTTTTAAAGACCCATCTCGCCAGTGCTTAACTAAGTCCTCGTGTGCCGCAAGCACCTGTTGCGGCGTATACCCGACGGGCATCGCGCCAAGGAGAGAGATATTTTTCATCAACGTCTCGACCAAATTGATGTGTGCCCATTCTCCGCTGGCATAACCGATGACTAAAAATCGACCCTCGAAAGCGAGCGCCTTGAAGGCGGCGCGTCCCGCTTTCCCCCCCACAGGATCGAACACCAACGAAACACCTTTACCGTCGGTTAGTTCCCGTGCTGTCGCCGTCACGTCCTGTTTCTTTCTATCAATAACGGCATCGGCGCCGATACGTGCGCAAAAAGCGGCTTTCTCCGGGCCGCCTGCAACGGCAATAACGCGTGCACCCTTGGCCTTGGCCAATTGCACTGCAGCGGCGCCCGAACTACCCGAAGCACCGAGAATCAGCACGGTATCGTCAGCGGTAATGTTAGCGCGGCGTACCAGGGCCACCCAGGCTGTTTGATAGGGAATAAAAAAACCTGCTGCCTCAACACCCGACATTTCATCCGGAATGGGCAGGGCGCCTGCGGCATGCATCAGGCACGATTGTGCAAGCCCGCCACGTTGTGCCTGGAAAAGCGTGGGTCCCAGGACGCGGGTACCGATTAAACGCTTGTCGACATTTGCGCCAACGGCAACAACCTTTCCGGCTGCTTCCTGGGAGGGTGTAAAAGGAAGTGGCGGCGTTAAGGGATAATTGTTGTTACACATTAGTACATCTGGCAGACCCAGGCCGGCAGCTTCAACGTCTACCTTGAGTTGATCTGATTCTGGTTCAAACGACTCAGCGTCCTCTTGAAGACGCCAGACTTTGGTGGGGTTGCCAAAGGATTCTACTAACCATCTACGCATGTTTTTTTCCTCGGTTGCGGGGGACAGTATACGTAATAACCGATACTTGCGTTGTTGGCTCATTACTCGCAGGTGAGTGACAACAACCATAGTAAAAAGGGCGAAGGAATAGGCGGGGAGAGTGGGTCAGTTTTCGGTGAATACACCGTACCGGAAAAGGCCAGAATAGATCGTGTCACACATAAAATCACTTATGTCCTGTTAGCTGACCCCGCATCGGGCTCAGCTTCACAATAGCCGTAGCCCCGTCTTCGATGCTCGCCGAGGGCGCGTTGGAATAACTCGTCCAGACGTTGCCCTCTGGATCAAAAGAAATTTCTCGGCAGTAGGTCACCAGAGAAGGTAGTCGATACGTAGTGAACTGTTCTGTTTTTGGATCCAGGTGCAGCATCGTATCGGAGTTGGAGCCACAGCCCCAGATGGTGTCGTCGATAGGATCCACCGCGACGGCATAGACACTGTCGCCTTTTCCGGTGGGCAGGTCGTAGCCGGTAAATTCGTCTGCCGCTGGATCGTATTTGTAAATGCGGCCGTCGGTGTAGGCTGGTATCCACAAATTACCCTGAGAGTCTGCCCTGAAGCGCCGAGGGCCACCAAAGGGCGTATCGACCATGTGTATTTCTTTACTGTGCTTATCGTAGTAACCAATACGCCGGCTGTTGTATTGACTGAACCAGATTTTTCCATCGGGGGTGACGTCGATACCGTAAGCGATGGGTCGCAGCTCGCGGTCGAAAACAAAAGAATATGAGCTGTTCCGCTGAATTTGAGCGACTGTGGCGGCGACAGGTGGCCAGCTAATCAGGCTTTGCTTCCAATTGCGGGTCGGTAGATCGATTACCTCTAACTCGTCTGTCTTGGGATTGATCGTGCCGAGCTGGTTGGTCAGGGTAATCGTAAACCAGATCTGCCCGTCATTATCAAAACGCATAGTATGGGGATAGATTCCGTCAAAGTAGGAGAGGTTCCATACCTTCATAACGTCAGTGGGTATGTCATAGCGTGAGATGATATTGCCCTGCGCATAGGTGAACCACATACTGGTGCCGTCCGGGCCAGGAAGAACGCTGTGCAGGCCTAGCGCGTCGCCCACAAAGCTGTTTCCGTCGGGTTTGATGTGGGTCATTTTCTGTCGCTTGGCGGTTTGGGGGTCGAGGCGCCATATTTGATTGCCTTTCGAGCCGGCACCGTAGATGAGCCCATCGGGGCCCACTGCGATATCGTGCATGATGCTGCCGGGCTCCATTAGCCACTCCGTCACAGTGGCCGTGGTTTCCCTGCCGCGGGGCATGGGTGGAATACGCGGCACGTCGTCTTCGTTCTCTATGCTGTAGGCGGCCAACAGCACATCGATGGTTTGTTCCCGGGTGTCTTGCGATACCATCGCATTTTTGTGGGCCATCCGGTCAAAAACCGTGTACCACTGTTCGCGGCTCTGGGGCCATCTAGCCATGTTGTTGCCTTGCTGATGGCACATCATGCATTCGATGCGAAATTCCAGATCCATTTCCGGGGAGGTTTTGGCGACGCGCTCCATCCAGACGTTGGCGGGCAATTGCTGACGAATCTGGTCTTTGCTGGCGGGCTCGAGTTGGAAATTGATGGTGGTGTCTGCTTCGTGGTCGGTGATGGATTTAGCCAGGTCTGTGTAGGTGAAATGCCGCGCTCTTATTTCTATCGGGTGTGTCGCGTCGTAATGGACCTGATACTGGCCGATGGCGTCAGTGTATACGCTGAATTTTTTGGCTAGCGGTTTGTCGATGATGGTAATGATGACGCCTTCCAGCGGCAGCCCATTGTCGTTGGTTACCTGTCCAGAAAAGGAAGCGGCATTGGTCAGACAGGGAGTGCCCAGCAGCAGAATAGCCAGGGAGCGCATAATGAATCCGGAAGCAGCCTTGTTAATATTGGCTTCATGATAAACAAGTTCTGTAGGTCGCATTACGTTAAGCCGCCGAGAGCTAGAAATTGTATGTTGATATTTCCTAAACTGCACGTCTGCTACTTTTGACAGAGGCAGTGGAATCCCAACATCAGCATGTCAAACACTGAAACGGTGGTCAAGGAGGCCCTTGGCAGGCTTTGGGGTAAAAAAGCCTTCGGGCGGTTAGTGTTCTGCGGTTCGTCCATATTGTTCTGGCCGAGGAGCTTCTCGCCGCGAAGACGTTATTGTGGGGCGATACGCATCTGCACATCTCGTTCTCTGGCGATACAGCCAGAGCTCACGGGTGAGGATCCCTCTATTTTGGAGCGCGCCTATACTTCGCCTATCTTATATAGGCCTTGAGTCCAGGATCCATTAGTATATGCAGATGAAAAAAATATTTTTTGGAATTGCCGTTGTACTGCTGATTTCTATCGCGGGATTAACCGCAACAGTAGGATACCAACTTTATAAGTTCACGCGGCCCGTTGAGACTAGTGCGCTATCAACACCCTGGACCGAAAATGTCGATTCCCAGGCACCGCTGCCGGAGTATCCGCGTCCACAATTGCGCCGCGATCGCTGGCAAAGTCTTAATGGCCTTTGGCAATACACAATCACGCCTCGGGAGGCCGCCGCGCCGACTCATTTCGAAGGCAGTATTGTCGTACCGTTTGCTATCGAGTCGCTACTATCTGGTGTGCAGCGCAGTCTGTTGCCCGAAGATCGACTCTGGTATCGGCGTATATTCGATACGCCACAACTAGAGGAACGTGAACGGTTGATGTTGCACTTTGGCGCTGTCGACTGGGAGGCGGAGGTCTGGCTCAATGGAACGCGAATTGGAGTTCATCGGGGTGGATTTGATCCGTTTTCATTTGACGTAACAGAAGCGTTAATCGAAGGGGTGGCACAGGAACTGGTGGTCGCCGTCTGGGACCCGACCAACACAGGTCCGGGCGCAGTGGGTAAGCAGCACCTCGTTCCTCACGGGATTCGTTACACCGCGGTCAGCGGTATATGGCAGACAGTCTGGCTCGAACCGGTTCCTGCGCAGCACATTCTCAGCGTGGCAGTGACGGCCACTGACCTGGCGGCGGGCTCAGTAACCCTGGCTGTCGAATCTCATGATACGGAGCCGGGCGACGAGATCGAAATCGAGGTGCGTGTCGATGAAGAAATCGTAACCTCAGCGCGTGATGTTGCACCAACAGAGCGGGTCAGCATGCAGTTGTTGCCGCCTGATTTGCGCGCGTGGTCACCCGAAGATCCATTTCTCTACGAATTGCAGGTGAGCCTGTGGCGCAACGGTAAACTTCTCGACCGAGTAGAAAGCTACTTTGGCGCCAGGGAAGTAGGAATCGCCCGCGATAGCGAAGGAATCTGGCGGTTGATGCTTAACGGTAGTGCGATTTTCCACCTGGGGTTACTCGATCAGGGCTGGTGGCCAGACGGGCTTTACACGGCTCCTACGGACGAAGCGCTGGCCTTCGATATAGAGGCCACGAAAAAAATGGGCTTCAACACTATCCGCAAGCATGTGAAAGTAGAGCCCGCGCGTTGGTACTGGCATGCGGATCGTCTCGGCGTCCTGGTTTGGCAGGATATGCCCACTGGAAGCGACCGGGATGCCAGCAGGTTTACACAAATACTCGACCAGGCGGGGGATTTCTTTTCAGCACAGCTGTTTGATTCAAAAGATGTACGCCTTGAGCGCTCGCCGGAATCAGCAGATTACTTTCGGCAGGAACTGGCCTCGATGATAGAGGGCCTACAGAGCTTTCCCAGCATCGTTGCATGGGTGCCTTTCAATGAAGCCTGGGGCCAATTTGACACAGATGAGGTTCTTGCTGAGGCGGCCGCTATGGATCCAACGCGGCTGATTGACGGCCCAAGCGGCTGGATCGATACCGGCAGTGGCGATATACGTGATCTGCACATGTACGGTCGTGAGGCTGAATTCATTTTCCCTCTACCTCCTCGACGGCCCCTGGTCTACGGCGAGTTTGGCGGCCTGGGGTATCCTGTTGAGGGTCATCTTGCGGTGGAATCGGGCTGGGGTTATTCGGCGTTTGAAAGCCAGGCGGACTTCGAGAGGGCATACGTGGAATTGCTTGGCCTCATTGAAAGCTTACGCCCGCTGGGCCTGACTGGGGCGATTTATACCCAGACAACTGACGTTGAAAGTGAGATAAACGGGCTTATCACTTATGACCGCCGTCAATTTAAAATTCCGCCCCAGCGGCTTGCCGAGGTAAACGGACGGCTGACACAGAAAATTTTGCCTTCAGCGCCAATGGAGAAGTAGTTGGATAGCATGCTCAGGAACGTTAACCATGGTGCAATCCGGGCTCCAACGCTATCATACTCCGCTACGAAGTTACGCTATTGATATGCAATAGCCCAATTGACTTAGAACTGAATTAAAGGTGTTTCATGTCTGAACTGGTCACTGTCGAAATTAAAGATTACGTTGCCGATGTCCGTTTGAACCGTGCCGAAAAAATGAACGCGTTGAGTATCCCTATGTTTGAGGAAATTACTCGCGTGGGTAAGGAGCTGGCTCATAATAAAGAGATACGCGCTATTGTCTTGTCGGGGGAGGGGCGTGGATTTTGCGCCGGTTTAGATCTGGCCAATTTTACTGATGCTGATTTTAGTACAGATCCATTTGGGCCCGGGCGCGGTGGTTTCTACCCCAATTTTTTTCAGCTTCCGGGGTATGTATGGAAGAAAATGCCAGTCCCTGTGATATGCGCACTTCACGGCGCTGCTTATGGCGGTGGATTTCAAATCGCTATGGGGGCAGATATTCGAATTGCACATCCCAGTACCAAACTGTCGGTCATGGAAATCAAGTGGGGATTGATACCCGACATGTCCACCTCTCAAACCTTGCGCGACTTAGTGCGTGTGGATGTAGCCAAAGAGCTAACGTTTACCGGAAGAGTTGTCGAATCGGAAGAGGCATTACATTTGGGTCTGGTTACCTCCATCGACGAAAACCCTCGCGATGCTGCCTTGAAAATGGCAGCTACTATTGCAAAGCGTAATCCAAACGCGATTACCTACGGTAAGTATTTATTTGATAACACCTGGCACGGTGATGAGTACGAAGGTCTGAAAGCAGAGGAGCGCCTGCAAGCAAAAATACTAAAAACCCCTAATCAGATAGAAGCGGTGATGTCGGAAATGGAAGGGCGTGCGGCCAACTATGCGGCCAGGGACGTGGCAACGTTTGATGATATTACTTTAGACTGATCACAAGTAGGCCATGACGATTGTCGTTTGAGTCTTTGTCAGAAGGCTGCACTGGAAGTAGTCCGCTGTGTTGACCCGGTTGGTGAGAGTCATCTTTCAGGAATACTGCTCGCGTAACCGATTTTTCTGCACCTTTCCCATTGCATTGCGGGGTAGTGTAGCGATCACCTCCACCCGCTTGGGTGCCTTAAAGTCGGCCAGCTGCGTCTTACAGTGAGCGATGATTTCTTCCGCGGTTGGTACACCGGTGTCGAGATCGGCGCTATCGGGCACAATCACAGCAATCACTGCCTCGCCAAAATCAGCGTGGGGAACGCCAATGACAGCTGACTCTTTGACGCCCTTCATGTCATCAATCACCAGTTCAATTTCCTTTGGGTAAACGTTCAGCCCGCCGGTGATGACCATGTCTTTGGCGCGTCCGACAATAGAGACATATCCGTCTGCGTCAATGGTGGCTTTGTCACCTGTGTTGAAAAAACCGTTAGCGGCAAAATCCTCGGCGGTTCTCTCCGGCATGCGCCAGTAGCCGGGAAACACATTGGGGCCCTTAACCTGGAGGTCGCCCGTTTCACCAATTGCTACAGCTGCGCCGGCTTCATCGACTACTCTCACGGTTACGCCCGGCAAAGGCGGTCCAACGGTGCCGGGACGGCGCTCACCCTTGAGCGGATTGGATGTGTTCATCCCTGTCTCACTCATACCGTAGCGCTCGAGAATGGTGTGTCCTGTGCGCACTTTAAACTCAGCGAAGGTTTCTGTTAGCAAGGGCGCGGAGCCGGAAATAAACAGCCGCATATTGGCACAGCAGTCTCGCCCGAAATGTGGGTTCGCCAAAAGCCGGGTGTAAAAGGTTGGAACACCCATCATGGTGGTGCAATCGGGCAATGCGGCAATGGCCGCTTCGTCGTTGAAACCTCTGTGCCATACCATGCTCGCGCCACTCAGTAACACGCAGCCGACGCCAATGAAAAGCCCGTGTACATGATAGATCGGCAGCATATGCAGCAGGCGGTCGGAGGCGGAAAATCCCCAGACCTCAACCAATGTTTCGGCATTCTTACGCAGATTGTCATGGCTCAACATAATGCCTTTGGGTTGGCCTGTGGTGCCGGACGAATAGAGTAGCGCCGCCATGTCTGTGCCCTTGCACTGCGCAACAGCGATCTCCGCGTTTGCACCTGCCGCCAGCTCCATCAAGGTGCCACCGCCGTCTGTATCGAGAGTAAGCAGTGCCTTAACACCATTTTCAGGAAGCACTGACTCCATAGTGGGGATCGAGTCGCTGTCACAAATGACGATGGTCGGTTCTGCATCGCCCAGGAAGTAGGCGAGTTCCGAAGCCTTGTAGGCTGTGTTTAGTGGATGGTATACCAGCCCCACGCGCAGGCAGGCTAGGTAGAGAAACAAATTATCCGCTGATTTTTCGACCTGCACGGTAACCCGGTCGCCGCTTGTAGCACCACGTTGTAATAGGGTGTCGGCAATCCGGGAAGAGGCTTCGGCTGCTTCACCGTACGTCACGCTGCGTCCGTCTGCAGTGACGAGTAATTGTGTTGTCATGTCGGCGGGGGAATGCTGCTGAAAATGCGCGTAGAGGTTAGCGTTGTCGGTCATGCCGGTGTTTCCATTAATCTATGTCCAGTAATCGGGCTATTCCACAATTTATTGCTAGCCCGGCTAAGCATTTCATGGCTACTGCGTCGAGCGTCGTCATGCATATTATGTCACCTAGCGCGATTCAGGTAGTAGGCGGACCGGCCACGGGTATTCATAACCTTTCACTCCATGCTAACCTAATACGACTGGCAGTAGTGCAGGCGCAGATTAGGGTCTGGATTTCCTGCCGTTGAACACCCACTTGATAAAGTAATTCTGATGATCACCCCACTCTGGACCCCGAGTCCGCAACGCATTGCTGACGCCCGGATCACGGCCTTTGCCAAGTTTGTAAATCAGTCCTATGGGTTGGCGTTGGGGCCTGATTACGCCTCTGTGCATCAATGGTCGATACAGGAGCCGGAACAATTCTGGGCCGCTGTGTGGAATTTTTGCGAGGTGATTGGAGATGGCCCCATCGACCCGGTGCTGCTGGACGGTGAGCGATTCGCTGGAGCGCGCTGGTTTCCAGAGGTGCGCCTGAACTTTGCGGAAAACCTGTTGCGCCGCCGGGATACGAAGCCTGCTCTGGTGTCCCTGCTGGAGAACGGTGAGCGACGCGAAATAGGCTATGGCGACCTGTACCTCCGCGTTGCCCAACTCGCCGCCAGTTTGCGGGCACAAGGCGTAGTCGCGGGGGACCGGGTTGCGGGCTTTATGCCCAACATTATAGAGGCAGTAATCGCGATGCTGGCCAGTACCAGCATTGGCGCGGTGTGGTCCTCCTGCTCTCCTGATTTTGGAATCAACGGTGTAGTGGATCGCTTTGGCCAGATTAAGCCGAAGATACTCTTTGCCGCCGACGGCTATTTCTATAATG
Source organism: Halioglobus sp. (assembly GCA_028825045.1). Classification (GTDB taxonomy): domain Bacteria; phylum Pseudomonadota; class Gammaproteobacteria; order Pseudomonadales; family Halieaceae; genus Marimicrobium. The sequence continues at coordinate 54,122 of JAPKAY010000014.1, read as the reverse complement.
GCAAAACCTGTGACTCAATGGACAGGGTAGCCAGTATTGTCGAGCAAATAGGCAGTATCGAACGTGTTGTGGTCTTGCCGCTAACCTGTCCATCGCCAGATCTCAGTGGTATCGGTAAAGCAGTAGCGTTTGATGATTTTCTCGACACCTCTGCCCAGGTAATTAATTTTGCTCGTCAGCCCTTTAGCCACCCGCTCTATATTATGTACTCCTCCGGCACCACCGGGGCGCCCAAGTGCATAGTCCACAGTGCCGGTGGGTCTCTGATGCAGCACTTGAAGGAGCACCAGTTGCATGTAGACCTGGGGCCAGATGACGTATTTTTCTATTTCACTACCTGCGGCTGGATGATGTGGAACTGGCTGGCGTCTGGCCTTGCCAGCGGGGCAACGCTTGTACTGTATGACGGTTCGCCCTTCGCCGCAGAAGGTGCACGGTTATTGGACGCCATCGACAACGAAGGCATTACTGTATTTGGTACCAGCCCCAAGTTCCTCGCTGCGCTGGAAAAATCTGGTCGTCAACCTGCGCGTAGTCATTCACTGGCCACCCTACGCACAATACTTTCCACAGGCTCGCCACTCTCCCACCAGAATTTTGCTTTCGTCTATCGCGATTTTAAGGCCGATGTCTGCCTTTCCAGTATCTCCGGTGGTACGGATATATTGTCCTGCTTTGTGGGTGGCTGCCCGATTTTGCCGGTATACCCGGGGGAGATTCAGGCCCCCGGGTTGGGTATGTCCGTAGAAATCTGGGACGAAAATGGTCAGGCGGTAAGCCAGGAGAAAGGTGAATTAGTCTGTTCACGTCCGTTTCCCTGCACGCCAATCGGCTTCTGGAACGATTCCAATGGAAATCGCTATCACAAAGCCTATTTCCAACGTTTTGAAAACGTCTGGGCCCACGGTGACTATGGCGAGTTGACCGAGAACGGGGGCTATATTATTCACGGTCGCTCCGACGCTGTACTCAACCCTGGTGGCGTGCGTATTGGCACTGCCGAAATCTATCGGCAGGTGGAAAAGGTGGAAGGCGTTGTTGAGAGTATTGTCATAGCTCAACAGTGGCAGGATGATGTGCGTGTTGTGCTGTTTGTGGTGCTTGAGTCAAACCTGGCACTCAACGATGACTTACGAGCATGTATTCGTGATTCTATTCGCGACAACACCACGCCTCGACACGTGCCGGCAAAAATACTTCAGGTGGCCGATGTGCCGCGCACGCTCAGCGGCAAGATTGTCGAGTTAGCGGTGCGCAATGTTGTGCAGGGGGAGCCGGTAAATAATATGGATGCGCTGGCGAATCCCGAGGCACTGGAGCAATATCGAGACTTGATTGAATTGAAGACATGAAACTAAACATAAGAATTTGAACTGAGCAAGTAACCTCGCCACTATTAAAGAAGACTACGGCTAACATTCTGATAATATGCGACCATTACAAAGTCGCGAAATACACCTTGAGCAATCAACAGACTGAATATCCACCAGGAGTTTTTGATGAAAATTGATGGACCTTTTTATGCTGGTATGGATACAGCGGCGGATGAAGCAAAACGGTTGGAGGCCATTGGTTACGATGGTGTTTACTCCCTTGAAGGCAGCTGGGATCCGTTTTTACCTTTGGCTTTAGCCAGCGAACACGCTCCCGATCTCGATATAATGACGGGTATAGCAGTGGCTTTCCCGCGAAACCCGGCTCATATTGCTTATCAGGCTTGGGATTTACAGAAATTTTCCAAGGGTAAGTTTTATCTGGGTATCGGCTCACAAATCAAAGCGCATATCGAAAAGCGTTTTGGTATTGAATTTAGTCCTCCGGCGGCACGTATGCGCGAATATATACTTGCTGTGAAGGCTTTCTTTGATTGCTGGCAAAATGATACGAGGCTTGATTTCCAAGGGAAATATTATCGTCACACTCTGATGACGCCAATGTTTAATCCCGGCCCTAATCCCTATGGTATTCCACCCATTCTGCTGGGAGCACTGGGCCCAAAAATGACAGAAGTGGCGGGGGAGGTTGCCGATGGCCTCATCGTACACCCATTCAATAGTTTACCTTTTCTCGAAGGCCATGCGTTGCCGGCAGTTGATCGAGGGCTTGCCAAAGCAGGTCGACGGCGCGAAGACTTTCTATTGCAAGTGAACGCCATGGTGATTACGGGTGAAACCGATGAGGCAATTCAAATTGCGGAGAAAAGCATCAAGGATCTACTAGGGTTTTATGCAACAACGCCTGCGTATCGACCTCCTATGGAAGCCGTCGGTTACGGTGATCTCCAGCCTGAGCTGAATAAGCTATCAAAAGAGGGTAAGTGGGATGAGCTGGCCTCTTATATTGATGATGATTTCGTTGAGGCCTTTACGACTAAGGGCAAGCCAGAAGAAATTGCGGATAAACTAAAAGATAAATATGGCGCCTATGCCGATCGCCTGGCTATCTATGCGCCGTATGGTGCGCCTGATTCGATGTGGGGAAAAATTATTAGAGACTTAAAGGCGGAGTAGTGTTTCCAATGAGCGCAGAGTTTGATGTGAGTAAATTTGGTATTCAGCTAGAAGATGAATACCACCACCCGTTCAGTACTGACCATCCCGATTGGAACGAATCCTATTTCTTTGATTGGTACGATGCTACCGGCTGCAATGCAGGGCACTGCCGCGTTGGCTGGCATCCAGTGCAGCAGCGCGTATTGTTCTGGTTATACCTCTACAACGGGACTGAGTGGCTAGTCATTGAGGAATATCGCCTGCCGTTTTCAGCCTTGCAGCTAGGCTGCGAAGATGACGGAGATGCGAGAAAGAATGCGTTTTCCTACAAGGGCTGGGGTCTCGAGTTCAAATATCAGCCCCAACAACCACTGCGTAGCGGTGAGCTCAGAGTGAGCGGATTTGCGCGGGTACTCTGCGGTCCCAGGCAGGGCATGGTCAAACCCGTTCAACTGGAACTCAATATTAATGCTATCGGTCCTCCATACTCTCGCGGTGGTGGTGAAGTTGACAGTCACAGTGCCGCCAATTTCAGCACAGACCGATACGAACAGCCGACGAAGTCTCAGGGATTGATGCGAATCGACGGAGAAGAAACTGAGTTAATAGTGCGAGGCGAGCGCGATCATTCCTGGGGGCCGCGCCCCTGGGATATGGGGTGGCAGTTCTTTGTAGTCAATAATGAACACTTTAGCCTACTCGCTACACAGGTTCAGATACCTGAATGGCCGCTAATCACTATGGGCTACTACCACGGTCACGGTGAAGAGATGGAGCAGTTGTCTGAGACAGAACTTGCGCTCAATTTTGATAGCGATAATCCCACTCAGGCTGTCAGTGGGTCCTTTAATCTCCTGTGCGAAAGCGGACGCAGGATTCAAGGGACTATTGAAACGATTTCAGGGACTGAAATTGATATTACCCATACATTTTCAACGCCCCATCGCAGCGAGTACCGCCGTTCATTGATCCGCTGCAGCTTTGATGATGGGAGTCACAGTATCGGTTGGCTGGAGTGCAATCGAGACGCGAAGTAATCTGCCTGGCCCGCAACTCAGGCCACTTATGTCGCCGGTGGTACTTTCCAGTCTTAATGATCTAAGTAATACATTCGAAGCGCTGCACTGAAGCGGGCAGCTCAGCTTGTTATCTCAGTACTCTCAAACTCTGCACTGGCCGACATGACCAAATCGCAGTCATGATTTCTAATCTCCAGCGACTCAGCGCCGTCGTCCAGCACTGCAACTTGAAAGGGTTGATCGACGAATGTTGGCGCCACACCCCGAAACTCAAAGGCTTGCAGTACATTTTGGGGTCGACTGGCTTGTGCCAGGTTCATCAGTAGCGTCGCCATCAGTGGCCCCTGCACAACCAGCCCGGGGTAACCCTCCTGAGTCGTGGCATAGTTGTGGTCATAATGTATACGATGGCCATTAAATGTCATTCCGGAGTAGCGAAATAGGAGCGTGCTGTTCGGTAAAATATTTAGCGTGCGCCCTGCTGACTTCGGGAGTCCGTTCGACGTTTGGGCTAGTGATCCTGGTGCTGGCTCAGCTCGCTTGAGCGCTGAAAAATGCCGGTATACGATTACTTGTTTTTCCTCGATAAGTGTCTCGTTGTCCTGCGTAAACGTATGATCAATGTGCACGAAAAACAGAGTACCGGATGCAGCACTTTGCTTGGATACAACATCCTCAATGGTTGATGTTCTTCCAATGGGCACGCCGACCCTTAGTGGCTTATGAAACTTAACGCGACTCGATGCCCACATTCGCTGAGGCAGTGGCACAGGAGGCAAAAACTCTCCCTTAGCAGGATGCCCATCTACACCTAAACCCTCGTTGTTAACTGCGGGCTGTGCCAGACACCAATGAATCCCCAGCGGAACCTGTGCCCCAAGTTCAGTGTAGCCGTCAAGCATGGCTCTGAACCGTTTTAGGAGCTCTGGCGTGAGGGTGTCGGTTCCAATGTCTTGATTGCCAATCCAGTTGCGCAGGTGGTCGATTTCAAATACTTTTGCCATCGATGTTCTCTAAAAAGATTTGGGCAAACCCAGATCATGCGTTGCAACATGGGAGAGAATTAAATTAGTGGAAATCGGCGCTACCTGATACAAGCGTGTTTCACGAAATTTCCGTTCGATGTTGTATTCAGTGGCAAACCCGTAGCCACCGAATGTTTGAATGCAAGTATCACCCGCCTGCCAGGAAGCCTCAGACGCCAATAGCTTTGCCATGTTGGCGTCTGAACCGCAGGGTTCTATGCGCTCGAACTTCATAGCCGCTCGCTTCACAATCGCATCAGCGGCCTCTGTTTGAATATGTGCCCTCGCAATAGGAAATTGAATTCCCTGATTCAGTCCAAGCGGTCTGCCGAAGACTTCTCTTTCCTTTGCATAAAGGCTCGCCTGTTCAATGAAAAAGCGAGCATCACCGATACACTCTGCGGCAATCAGGATACGTTCGGCGTTCATGCCATCCACAATATAGGAAAATCCGCGGCCTTCCTCGCCAATCAAATTAGCCGCCGGCACTTTCATATCATCGAAAAACAGTTCTGTGCTGGCGTGATTCATCATAGTTTCGATAGGTTTGATCGTTAATCCATTCCCTAAAGCACTGCGCAGATCCACTAACAGTACCGACATACCGCCGGTAGGCTTGGCACTGTCCTCGCGTGCTGCAGTGCGCACCAGTAAGACCATTAGATCCGAGTGCTCCGTGCGGGAAATAAATACCTTCTGGCCATTGACGATGTAATCGCCATCGGGCCCATCGCGGCGCGCGTGCGTTTGTATTCGAGTGGTATCGGTCCCGCTGCCTGGCTCGGTCACACCAAACGCTTGAAGGCGAAGCTCACCGCTGGCTATCGCGGGCAGGTATTGTCGCTTTTGTAGCTCGCTACCGTGCCGTAAAAGCGTCCCCATTGTGTACATTTGCGCGTGACATGCGCCGCCATTGCATCCGCTGCGTTGAATCTCCTCCAGCACGGCACAAGCGGCCGACAGCGGTAAGCCCGCGCCACCGTATTCTTCAGGAATAAGAATAGAGAGATAGCCGGACTCAGTGAGAGCACTCACAAAATCAGTGGGGTAATCGTCCCCTTTATCCAATGCTTGCCAGTACTTGCCTGGGAATTGCGCGCAGAGTTTTGCGACTGCGTCGCGAATGTCTTGATATTGTTCCGGTGCCACCATCTGTCTCTCTCAGTCGTTTGCCCTGCGCATGGAGGACCGTAAGTCTTCGTGGCCGCTGCTGTATGCGCATTTGTGGGGTGAATCAGGCAATGTTACTTTACCTTTACGTTAACGTAAAGGTAAAGTAACATTGACCCTTACTATTGAAGATTCGGTAATGATTTGCAACTTCACCTGGGTCGTATCCGAGGCCCGCCCATGAGAGGACCTAGCGTAATGAGCACCTACAGTATTTCCGATCTGGCCAAAGAGTTCGATATTACCACTCGGACCATTCGTTTCTACGAAGATAAAGGCTTGCTCAGTCCGTCCCGCCGGGGCCAAACACGAATTTACTCAGCCGGAGACCGCACCAAACTAAAATTGATTCTGCGTGGCAAGCGTTTGGGATTTTCACTCGAGCAAAGTGGTGAAATTATCAAGATGTATGACCCATCCAATAATAACGAAGAACAGTTAAAAACGTTGTGCGAAAGTATCCGGAAAAAGCGCGAGCAGTTGAAGCACCAGCAGCACGACATAGAGATAATGATGCTCGACTTGCAAGAATCTGAAGAGCGCTGCCTTGCAGCGATTCACACGTCACAATTAGTCACGTCAAATTGAACGTATCGTCGCAGCCACCTTATTCGTTTTTTCAGCGGAGAAAAATATGAACACCAACTACCCCACACTTAACTTTGATCTCGGGGAGGACATCGACATGTTACGCAACAGCGTATACCAGTTTGCTCAAGTAGAGCTGGCGCCAAGAGCCGAGCAAATTGATAAAGACAATGAGTTCCCGGCAGATATGTGGGCTAAGTTGGGCGACATGGGCCTATTGGGAGTGACTGTTTCTGAGGAATACGGTGGAACCAATATGGGCTACCTCGCGCACACCGTGGCGATGGAAGAGATATCACGCGCTTCAGCCTCTGTTGGTTTATCTTACGGCGCTCACTCCAACCTGTGCGTCAACCAAATTCATAAAAATGGAAGCGAAGCGCAAAAGCTGAAGTATCTGCCAAAACTTTGCTCGGGAGAGCATGTAGGTGCTCTTGCCATGTCGGAGCCCAATGCTGGCAGTGACGTTGTCAGCATGAAGTTGCGTGCCGACAAGCAAGGAGATACGTATATTCTCAACGGTAACAAAATGTGGATCACCAACGGTCCTGATGCCAACACTTATGTGATCTATGCAAAAACCAATAGTGAAAAAGGTGCCTGGGGGATGACAGCTTTTATTGTCGAGCGTGACTACCCGGGATTTTCACGCAATAAAAAGCTGGATAAGCTGGGTATGCGTGGCTCCAACACCTGCGAATTAATCTTTCAGGACTGTGAGGTACCTGCAGAAAACATTCTTGGCAAGGAAGGGGATGGCGTAAGAGTGCTAATGAGTGGACTGGACTACGAACGCACCGTACTGTCCGGTGGCCCTGTGGGCATCATGCAAGCGTGTCTGGACATTACAGTGCCCTATATTCACGATCGCAAACAATTCGGCCAGTCCATTGGAGAGTTTCAGCTTATGCAGGGAAAAGTGGCAGATATGTACACCGAGCTGAACGCCTCGCGCGCCTATTTGTACGCTGTGGCCAAAGCTTGCGATAAAGGTCAGGAAAGCCGCAAAGACGCTGCAGCCGTTATCCTCTATACCGCTGAACGCGCCACTCAAATGGCACTGCAAGCGATCCAGGCACTGGGAGGCAACGGTTACATTAACGAGTTTGCAACAGGCCGCTTATTGCGTGACGCCAAACTGTATGAAATAGGTGCTGGCACCAGTGAAATTCGCCGCATGCTGATAGGCCGCGAACTTTTCAATGAAACGAAGTAATCGCTTGTTCTTTTTCTAGTAATGCTTGATAACGGTGCAGGTAGCAAAATGGGAATTTTAAAAACGCACATAAACATTCGAACTGAAGAATTTGCGGCTAATGTTGAACACATGCAAGGTCAGGTTAAAGACTTAGAGGAGACGTTGGAAGCCATAAAAGAGGGCGGGGGCGAAAAGTCGCGGGATCGTCATTTGTCTCGCGGGAAATTGTTACCCAGAGACAGGGTTTTAGCATTAATCGATCCCGGCTCCCCGTTTTTGGAGTTATCACAGCTGGCAGCCATGGACGTGTATGGCGAGAATGTGCATGCCGCCGGTATAATTACGGGTGTGGGCCGGGTCAAGGGACAGGAGTGCATGATTGTCGCCAATGATGCCACCGTCAAGGGAGGAACCTACTACCCCCTCACGGTAAAAAAGCACTTACGCGCACAAACTATCGCTCAGGAAAATAATCTCCCCTGTATCTATCTGGTTGACTCCGGCGGTGCCAATCTGCCGCACCAGGATGAAGTGTTTCCCGATCGCGATCATTTTGGGCACATATTTTTTAACCAGGCCAATATGTCGGCACGCAACATTCCTCAAATTGCGGTTGTCATGGGTTCTTGTACTGCCGGCGGTGCTTATGTACCGGCAATGGCAGATGAGTCGATCATCGTTAAAGAGCAAGGTACTATATTTCTGGCCGGTCCACCCTTAGTTAAAGCGGCAACCGGTGAGGTGGTTACCGCGGAGGAGTTGGGTGGCGCAGATGTGCACTGTCGCACCTCGGGCGTCGCCGATCACCTTGCGCAAAATGACAACCACGCCCTGCAACTGGCGCGTGATGCTATTGCCAGATTAAATCGCATCAAGCCACTTTTTATGGATATCAAGGAATCAGTAGAGCCACTCTATGACAGTAGAGAAATCTACGGCATCATTCCCAGAGACTCGCGCCAGCCTTATGACGTTCGAGAAATTATTGCGCGCATCGTTGATGGCTCTGAGTTCGATGAATTCAAAGCTTTGTACGGCACAACATTGGTTTGTGGCTTTTCCCGAATATTTGGTTACCCGGTTGGTATCGTGGCCAACAATGGCATTCTGTTTGGTGAATCGGCTCAAAAAGGAGCACACTTTATTGAGCTTTGCGCCCAACGTAAGATTCCCCTGGTTTTTCTGCAAAATATCACCGGCTTTATGGTGGGTAAACAATACGAGAACGATGGTATCGCCAAGCATGGCGCAAAAATGGTGACCGCGGTCGCGACGGCCCAAGTGCCAAAACTCACGGTACTGGTTGGTGGCTCCTTCGGTGCAGGTAATTACGGTATGTGCGGTCGAGCATACGATCCGCGCTTTCTCTTCATGTGGCCAAATGCGCGAATTTCGGTAATGGGTGGTGAACAAGCTGCCGGTGTTTTAGCTCAGGTGAAACGCGACCAAAAAACGAAAGCCGGCGAAGATTGGAGCGAACAGGAAGAGGCGCAATTCAAGCAGCCCATCATCGACGACTATGAGAAACAGGGCCATCCGTACTACGCGTCAGCAAGATTATGGGACGACGGCGTTATTGACCCGGCCGACACACGCATGGTGTTGGGCCTGGCTCTTTCTGCCAGTCTCAATAAAGAAATTGAAGACACTAAATTTGGCATCTTCAGGATGTGATGTGCCGGGTCATACTATTGATAAACGGAAATGAACGCCATGTTTGACAAAATTCTGATTGCTAATCGCGGTGAAATTGCCTGCCGTGTTATTCGTACTGCACGCAAGATGGGAATTAGAACCGTGGCTGTATATAGCGATGTCGACAGGGACTCGCTGCATGTAGCCATGGCTGACGAAGCGGTACACATAGGCGCTGCTCCATCGCGAGATTCCTATTTGCAGATTAACAATGTGATTAATGCCGCCATCAAAACGGGCGCGCAGGCCATTCATCCGGGCTACGGCTTTCTATCAGAGAATGCAGCCTTCTGCGTTGCCTGCCTGGATAATGACATCACGTTTATTGGTCCGCCTGCTGGTGCTATTGAAGCAATGGGTTCTAAATCTGCAGCTAAAAAAATTATGGAGAAAGCTGGGGTGCCACTGGTGCCCGGCTACCATGGCGATGATCAAAGCCCGGAAATTCTGCGCAAAGCGTCTAATGATATAGGCTACCCGGTGTTGCTCAAAGCAACCGCCGGCGGCGGCGGCAAGGGCATGCGGCCAGTCTGGAGCGAAGGTGAATTTGACGAAGCACTGGCCGCTGCAAAGCGTGAGTCACTCAACGCTTTTGGTGACGACACTATGCTGGTGGAGAAGTTCTTAACACAGACCCGTCATATCGAAATTCAGATATTTGCTGACAATAATGGAAATGCTGTCCATTTGTTTGAACGCGATTGCTCGATTCAGCGCCGTCATCAAAAGGTCATTGAAGAGGCTCCAGCACCCGGTATGACGCCTGAGTTACGCAGCGCTATGGGCAAGTCCGCCATTCAAGCGGCGCTCGCGATAAATTATGAAGGTGCCGGTACTGTAGAGTTCCTGCTCGACTGCGCTGGTTCTGATGGCAGTGGCTGCGACAGCGGGAGCTTTTTCTATTTCATGGAAATGAACACTCGCCTCCAAGTGGAACATCCCGTGACAGAAATGATCTCCGGCCAGGATTTGGTTGAGTGGCAAATACGGGTTGCCGCCGGAGAAACTCTGCCGCTGCCGCAAGATAAGCTCAATATTCGTGGGCACGCATTCGAGGCACGTATTTATGCCGAAGACCCAGCCAACGATTTCCTGCCCGTCACGGGCACCCTGGGTTTTGTTGAGACACCTGAAGCCAGCGACCACGTGCGAATTGATACGGGTGTTCGACAAGGCGATGAGGTTAGTGTTTATTACGACCCGATGATTGCCAAATTGATTGTCTGGGATGAAGACAGAGACAAAGCTCTGCGGCGGTTAACGAATGCGTTGAGCAAATATCGTATCAGCGGTATAACAACCAACATTGAGTTTATGTATAACCTTGCTAGCTGTCAGCCGTTTGGAGCGGCCGACCTGGATACGGGTTTTATTAAGAGGCATCACGCGGTTATATTTCGGGATACGCCTCAGGACATAGAAAAAGATGTCCCTCTGGCAGCTCTCTCTTTGTTGCTCATTGAAAATAGAAAATCGGAGCATGAGTATGTTCTTAGTGGCGATGCTACATCCCCGTGGAACTTTAGAAACGCCTGGCGCTCAGTCGAGCGTAACGTCCGCACGCTTAAAATAATTTTGCGCGATACTGAATATTTTATCCAGACAGAACAAAAGCAGATTGGCTCTGAAACCCACTACAGCATTGCTTTTCGCGGCGATACCGTCCAGGCGCGGGGCACGTTGGAAGGCAATTTCTTGCGAGCAGAAATTGACGGTTACCAATGTAAGGTTACGGTCGCTGAACACGAGAACAGCTTTTTTCTCTATGGGGCAGAGAGTGCGCTAACCTTTAAGCTAGCTAAGCCCGATTTAGGAACTGCGGATCACATGGATACAAGTGGTGGCCTGGCGGCCCCCATGAACGGGACTATGGTGGCGCTCTTGGTTGATGCAGGTGCCAAGGTGAAGAAGGGCGATGCGCTGTTGGTCATGGAAGCCATGAAGATGGAGCATACTGTGCGCGCACCAGCAGACGGTCAGGTAGTCAGCTTTTATTACAAGGCCGGTGAGTTGGTGGATGGCGGCTCAGAGCTATTGGAGTTTAGCGATTAGGATAATGCCGGCTAAAGGCGGGCGATAATGTTCCCACTCACACGGCAAAGTTCTGGAGCTGGTGCCAGGTGGCAATCGGCATCCTTTGGAGAGATACAGTTTCCAGATTGAAGGTCAAATTCATATCCATGCCAGGGACAGCGAAGCTTGCCGGTTGATATATCTGCGTCTGCCAGTGGGCCCAGCCGGTGTGGGCAGATCGAGGAATGGGCAATAAGGGTGCCGTCAACTTCACGCAGCTGATATTCGCGTCTTTGAAGCTGAAAAAGTAATCTTCCGCCGGCCTTCAGGTGTTGAAGTAGATCAGCCTCACTGCCAAGATTGGCCTCACTTTCCTCGGCTCTTTTTTCCAGCAAACGCGTATGGCGCTGCCGCATCATCTGTTCATCTTCATCCCATAGCCTGGTGTATAGAGAAAGAATGGCCGCGCCCATGGTATCGACGATCTCGGTGTCCACATCCGGGAAATAAAATTCGACATGCACTTTTGTTTGGTCACCTTGTGCGGTCAGTGTTGTCCAGATTTCTGAAACCTGTTGTCCGGACTGATAGCTCCGCGCAACATAACTATCGGTGTCAGAGACGGTGAGTTCGATATGATCGGTATGAGAGGCATTCGACCAGGTGCGCCAGCCCCAGTCGCCGGCGTCTTGTAGCTCTGCGTAATCAAAGGTGGTTTCGTGCAGGTAGGGCAGGTGGGCCCAGTCGAGAACGTTTTCCCACGCGCGGTTGAGGGGCGCGTCAATCAGGCGATCGTAGACTGCGACTTGCACCAGGTTCAATGAGTTGGGATTCAGTACTTTCGCGTTCATTTGAGAAGTGGGCATAGTACGTGCCAGTCAGGAGAGGGTAGGGATGTCTGTTGTTTCACATTATAAAGGTGGACCTTACTATACACGCACCAGTCGATGGCCAGCTAGTCACCTGCTAATGCCAGACCGGCGAGTTGGCCGCTAGTGGTTCAGAGTTGTTGCAATTTAGTCACCAGGGGAATACCACTCGCAGGCGCCCGCCGATGCTCTTTTTAAGTACAGATGAGACGGAAGAAGGGTCTAGATACTCACGATCGGAAAGGTATTGATCGAAAGATAGGGCAAGTTGCGTTTATAATAATCGGCTAAAGAATTTTGGGTATTTTTAAGGAGACGTACAGTGCTGGTTCATCAGTTTCTTGATTATTATGGGCGTAACGGTCCCGATGCACCCTGCCTGTCATTGGAGAAGACAAGTCGGAGCTACGGTGAAATCCTGGCCCTGACTAACCAGTTGGCCAATGGCCTGCTAGCGCTGGGCGTCGCCAAGGGTGAACGAGTGGCTATTCTCAGTGAAAATAGTATCGAGCACTGCCTGCTATTTATGGCGGCCAGTAAAGTGGGCGCGGTAGCTGTACCGCTGAATTTTCGACTGGCCCCGGCAGAAATCGGTTTCATTGTTAGTGATTCTGCTACTCGCGTGCTGTTGGTGCTGGAAGGTATGGAGTCGACACTCGAGGCACTCAGAGGCCAGTTACCCCAGGAGATAGTGATAGCCACCGGCTGGGAGTCTGATGACCACTATCTGGAAAGCTGGCTGGCAGGCTTCTCCGCCGAGTCGCCGGTTGTAGAGGTGGACCAGCATGAGGCGGTCATTCAGCTCTATACCAGTGGTACCACTGGCAATCCCAAGGGGGTGGTGAGTTCCCACTACAATATTTTGGCATTGTGCATGATGAATATGATCGCCACTCCGCACCGCTCTGCGCAAGGTAGTGCAGGTATTATCTGCGCGCCGTTGTTTCACATCGGTGGGGCGGGTTCACTCTTTTCGAGTCTTTATCACGGTCAACATGCGCTGCTACACAAAGGCTTTGACCCTGTGCGGCTGATAGATGATATAGAGCAGTATCCGGTGGACAGCGTTTTTATGGTGCCCGCAATGATCATGATGGTGTTGCAGATACCCGATATTGAGCAGCGGGATTTCAGCAAGCTGCGGCAAATATTCTATGGCGCTTCGCCTATCTCCGAGACCGTCCTGCGCAAAGCCCTGGCCGTTTTTCAATGTGATTTTGTGCAGATGTACGGCATGACCGAAACCACCGGTACTGTGGTTAATCTCTCACCTGAGGATCATCGCAAAGCGCTGGATGGCAGGCCTGAGCTACTTCGGTCCTGTGGCAGACCCTCTATCGGCGGAGCGGCGAAAGTGGTGGATTCCAATGGCAACGAACAGCCGCCAGGAGAAGTGGGTGAAATCTGGCTGAAGTCGGAAACCAATATGCTTGGTTACTACAATCTGCCTGAGGCGACGACGGCTAATCTCACCGATGGCTGGGTGCATACTGGCGATGCCGGTTATATGGACCAGGAGGGCTATCTCTATCTCAAAGACCGTATCAAGGACATGGTCGTCAGTGGCGGTGAGAACATTTATCCGGTTGAGGTAGAAAATGCGATCGCCACTCATAATGCAGTGGTGGATGTCGCGGTAATCGGTATTCCAGATGATAAATACGGTGAGGCTCTGTTAGCTTTTGTCGTTACCAAGGCTGATATGACGCTCACGTTAGAAGAACTTGTTGAATCCTGTCGGGACAAAATTGCCGGTTATAAAATCCCACGGCAATTGGAGATCATCGACGAATTGCCGCGCAATCCATCCGGTAAAATTCTCAAGAAAGTATTGCGTGCTCCTTTCTGGGAAGGTGTTGAGCGAGGAATTGGTTAGGTCCCGTACAGGGGCACTCGTACTCTTTTTTCAAGATATATCGACTATCAGGGGGGCTCATCAAACTCTGAGCCTGGCGGTGGTTTATGCGCTTCCCGGTAGATTTTGGCTTTCTCGTTGTCCAGTGCGCACCAATTTGCGATTCTAAAATTGACCAACGCTAATAGAATAACCATCACGATATCCCAGCCGAATGGGATTAGGCCAGAGCCGCCAAAATTCCCAAGCCAGGATATCAGTGTTAAAGAACCCAAATACGGCAACAACCATAATGCTTCTCGTGTATCGAATGTGTCTATCCCCTTGCGCTCAATGACTATACGTTTAACAAACAATGTGGTGAGTGCAGTGCATATTATCAGTAGTAATACCTGCATGCTGGTCCATCCACTCCAGTAAACAATGAGGGCAGACACAATAAAGCCAAGTACCGCAACTAGACGAGGCGCGGGAATATTAAATCGATCAGGTGGGTTCAGTATTTGTCGTCGTAATGCAATCATCGCTACAGGCCCGATAGAGAAAGACAGCACGATCGCTGCGGAATTAATGGCAACGATCTGAGCAAACTGTAGTGACAGTAACAGTGCAAATCCCAGCAGGAAATTGAGCAACAGCGCATAAACAGGGATGCCTCGCAGAGACAAACGTTCAAATATCGCGGGTAAAAAGTGGTTCCGAGACAAGGCATAGGCAAGTCGGGCGTTTGATCCAGTAGCCACAAGGGCTCCACCCGCAGGGCCGATTATAGCTCCTCCGTAAATGACAGCCGTCAGCCAACTGATACCCAGCGCCATTGAGACAGCTGCTAGCGGGCCTAAGCCATGCGAAGACTCAATGTTTGCCCAGCCGTTCGCCAGCTCTTCCTTTGAAAGGGCGCCTATGAAAGACACCTGTAAAAGCAGATAAATGACCAAGGGAATCAGCAAGCCGAATATCAGCGCCAGCGGAACATTTTTACGTGGATTGCGAGTTTCTCCGGCCATATCTATCGCATGTCGGAACCCGATCAGCGCAAAAATAATCCCGCCGGTCGATACGGCAGATAAAATTCCGTGCCAGCCGTAAGGTGCGAAGCCCGCCGTTGAAGAAAAGTTCTCCGTGTCAAAACGACTAGCAATAAAGGTAATAGCGATGATTATCGGTATAGCGAATTTCAGCCAGGTAATGGCTGAGTTGGCTCGAGCAAAGGCCACGGCACCGAGCGCATTGATTATGACAAAAACGATCAACATGAGTGCGGCTATGGTGAAACCGAAACTACTCAGATCACCGGATTTTGCGTCCACCACCAACGCTGGCCAGCTTACTGCTGCGTAACGCAGCACTACAGCTACTTCGATGGGAGCTTGTGTGCAATAGCCAACCCAGGCGGTCCAGCCAATGACGGCCGCAGTGATGTCACCGTGTGTGTATCTGGGAATGCGTGCAATACCCCCGGCAACGGGCAGGACGCTGGCAATCTCGGCAAAAGTAAACGCCAGCAACAACATGGCAAACGCCCCGATCACCCAGGCGATGATAGATGCCGGGCCTGCTAATTGCGCGGTAAGTAGCGGCGAAAACAACCAACCGGAGCCAAGGATGCCGCCCGCTGCGATGAGTGTCAGCGGCAGCAGTCCTACCGTACGTTTTAGTTCAGGCCTGTTCGCGCTTGTATCTGGCATTCAAGCAGCCCCCATAGCTAAATATGTGTTGGTGCGGTGGATAACTCCAGGAAAGACAATATTGATACTAGCATTAGACCAGGTGTTCGTTGAATATCAGCGCTTTTGAAAAGCCGACCAAGCGCAGTCCGTCCCCATTCATTTTGCAGTAATCAACGCCTGCCTGCGCAAGTGGAAATAATGTTCTACTCATACGCGGTGCCCCGTTGAAATAGGATTGATATGATAACGAATGATCTGGCGGATTTTGGAAAAATATACTCACGTTCCCGGGGCTATTTAATGTCTGTATTCTGCTTTCCTATTGGTACATCGGTGAGTGATACATCCACTCCAAATGGCATCTGCATCAAGCGTGCAGGCAGTACTGACTGTAGTAGATTAATAGCGAAGGTCTGGTCGAATGACAACTTAATTTTACTTTGTTCGACGTCGCCAAACTCACCCAGAAAAAAATCGTCCTGGTGAATGATGTAAACCTGAGAAGGTGCAAGAGCGTGCACGGTCTCGTCAATATAGTCAGACATATATTCTGGTGTCATATCGATGAGACCACCAGTCCCCAGAAAAACAGCGTCCACCGAAATGCCACTCAGTGTGCCAGGAATATAGCCAGCACTACCTTGTACCAGCGCATTTCCTTCAGGGTGTTCAATATGAATACTGTAGCTCTGCCCTTCTTGCCACACGGTATAGGGCGCGGGCAATGTGAACGGCTCTTCCACACTACCGCTTATACCAATATTGGTAGACAAGGGGGCATGCTTTGAAGGGTAGAAGGTAATGGTAAAGCGACCGTAAGAATATGGCTCGCCGATGTTGACTATTTTTATTTGGGCTTCGGGCACCGACGAGCTGCGCGCAACATTAGCTGTTGACAGTGACCCCAAAATATCGGCACCCGTCATACGCGCGAAATCCGCCGTATCCATCGCATGGTCATAGTGTGAGTGAACGGGCATGATTGCTGCGAGTCGGTTAATTTTTTGGCCGTCAATAGCATCTGTAATCGCTTCGATGTCAGGGGCAATCGGCCTTTTAAACAATAGATTTAATGCTGAGGGGCGCGATACAAAACCGTCTGTCATGATCTGTGTCGCGCCATCATCAAACAATAGTGTCGCCACGCCTAACCAACGCACTCTCAGCTGGGAATTTGCCGGAGCTTCCTCCGCGTAGGGAATGCCCACTTCGCTCATATCCGGGCGGCTGGTGACCCACAACGATGCTGTCACTATAACTAGCAGTATTGTAAGGAATATTCTTTGAAATAGTGTTGGCATTATCGTTTGGCCGGGTCTCTGAGAGACATAAGAATAAATCACAGTTAGGAAGCGTCGGTCAAGAATTTTACGGTTCCATAAATTTTTTCTTATCCCTAGTCGCTCATTAGATTGCATGAATACGAAGTGTTTTACGAAAGTGACGCAGGTTAAGGATAACTAGTGCGCGTATCGTACAAGTACATTGCGCAAAAAATAAATGACCGCTCCGGCCATGGCTATTGAAACGGCGAATACGAAAAATTTTCTATTGCCGCAACATACCCTCCTGCCGGGGTCGTGCGCAGCATCCAACTTTTCGCTATTATGCGCTCTCTCGCTCAGGAGTTGATATGTCTTTAACCCGGAAGATCACGATTCTGTCGCTTATCGCGATTGCCATTGGTTTGCTGTACCCCGGGGTGACGCAACCGGTCCTCACCCTCAGTGGTACCGTTGAAAAATCGAAGATTGCTGAACTGGGTATCGACCTTGTAACCGAACAAGGAGGTGCTTCGCAAACAGGGCAGATGCTCACCGCTATTTCCAGATTTTTGGGATTCGACCAGATTGAGGGGCAGCTGACGGTTTATACCAGCACACGCTCCATTTGGGGGACGGCAGAGTCCCTGGCCAGAAACGGCTATCTGGTTGTTGCGCTTCTTATTGTATTTTTTAGTCTGGTGATTCCAACTTTCAAGCTTTTGCTGCAGGCGTGCTCTCTTTTTATTGACAAGGAGGAGGTGCGCTCGCCGCTACTGTGGCTGAATGCAGTTCTGAGCAAATGGTCGATGGCAGATGTGTTCGTGATGGGGTTGATGGTGGCTTTTCTCGCAGGCGGCGCAGCTGACCAATCAAATGACATACTGACAATGCATGCCAGCCTCGGCGTCGGATTCTACTATTTTTTGGCGTACTGCCTATTCTCCGTGGGGGCTGCTGCAGTGCTGATCAAGGAGAAGTAAGGGGCCGGCCTCGGCTAACTTTCTACGCGTCTTGGGTCACTTGGCTAATCAGGCAGCTGGTTCAATAAAAAGCGACGCATATTCCCGCCCATGACGGCTCGAATTTCCTGCTCTGTAAAGCCATCATTCATCATAGTTTGTGTAAGCGCAGCTAGCTCCGAGGTGTCGAACGTCGTTGTAACCCCGCCATCGAAATCCGAGCCAAGCGCAATATGCTCTATTCCCAGCAAATCGATGCCATAGCGAATGGCGCGTACAATACCGGCCGGGCTGGCGTCACAAACAGCACCTTCCCAGTATCCTACGCCGACAATACCGCCGGCTTTAGCAACGTCCACCATAAGACCGTCGGTTAAATTTCTATCCGTATCACACACACCCTTAAACCCGCCATGTGATAAGACAACAGGTCGTGATGAAATGGCCAGAATATCGTTAACAACTTGTGGCGATGCGTGGGCAATATCAATGGTCATTTCAAGTTGATTTGCACGCTTCACGACAGCGCGACCAAACTCGGTTATTCCTGCCTGGCTCTTCCCATGGAGTGAGCCCCCCAGCTCATTGTCGAAAAAATGTGTTATCCCAACGAAATGCAAACCTTTGCTGTGAAGTCTGTCGAGATTGTCCAAGTCGCCTTCTAGGGGGTGTGCCCCTTCGATCAGATACATCGCACCCACAACGTTGGAGTTGGTCTCACGCGTAGTGAGTAGATTACGAAAATCCTGTTTGGTCTGAATTAATATTAGATCATCAGTTTCTGTCGCAAACGTTCGTAGTTTTTCAACTTGAAAATCCGCTCGGGCAAACAGGGAACTCCACGTTTCGACGGGCCAACCCTGCAAAACCGCCAGCGAGGTAATATTGTCTGTGCTGGCCGAATTGCTTGAATAATTTTGCCCTCGGGGACTTTTTGTTGTTGCCGAAAATACCTGTAAAGCTACGTTCCCTTCCTGCAGCCTTGGTATATCGACGTGTCCCCTTTGAGATGCCTGTGTCAGATCGCGATTCCACAGCAGAGAGTCTGAATGCAGGTCAATAATAAAGAGACTTTTGTGTAACGCTTTTGCATCAGGAGAGATCTCATAGAGGGTATGCGCCTCGACAATATTCATGTTTTTTTCCAGGATTCCCGGGATTACTGTATGCAGGAGCCAGACTGTCGCGGTAAGGAATAACACTATAAGAAGTGATTTTTTCACCTTGAAGTAGCTCCTCTTTGAATGGTCCGGTTCTTTGATCCTGAGCCCAGCTTACCGCACTTGAGAACCCCCCATACTCTAATTTTGGTGCTAGGTTGAGGAAGCAACAAGGCTGGTTTCTTTTCCTCTAGCCGGTTAGTCACTCTGATCCAGGGAAAGCACTGTGACCTCCTAGTACCATCATTGGCATACGAGCAATGACCACCTGGCGGAACTAATCAGCGGATACGCACTCCCATAGAGAGTGCGATGCAATCACAAGAATTTCACGGTAGATACAATCTATGTTTGCAGACCGGTTCATCAAAGGTCGCTGGCTGATGCCTGGCGTGCTTGCGGTGATTATCCCCCTCACTGCGGTCTCAGCCAGTAACGAGCAGGCGTCATGTTTGTCTGTGCTGGGGCAGGACATCCCACAGCAGGGCCGGCAGCTGTCCGGCTACCTGGAGGTGTTGAGTTGGAATATCCAAAAAGCGAGCAATGTAGGCTGGGCCGAAGATCTGGTCAGCTTTAGTCAGGACGTTGATCTGGCCTTTATTCAGGAAGCGTCAGTGCAGGCGCAGATACCCAGTGTAATTCCCGCTGATCTGCATTCAGTTTTCGCGGCGGGTTACAGCACCGCAACTCTCGAAACAGGTGTTATGACTCTGAGCAGCGAGTCACCCAGCTCCAACTGCAAGCTGACTTCCATAGAACCCTGGCTGCGCACGCCCAAAGCCACCAGCGTTGCCGAGTTTCCGTTGCAGGGTCGCGAAGATCGCCTGCTGGCAATCAATTTGCATGCCGTTAATTTCGACCTGGGCTTGCAGAGCCTGCGAATGCAACTGGGTGCACTCACAGACGTTCTGCTCAATCACCCGGGACCAGTCATTCTGGCCGGAGACCTGAACACCTGGAGCAACACCCGTCAGGCCTTCGTCGACAACTTTATGCGTGAACACGGTCTGAGATCAGTCATATTCGAACCGGATTTGCGCACCACAGCGTTCGGTAACGCACTGGATCATATTTATGTGCGGGGTCTGCGGGCGGAATACGCTCAGGTCATTCCTGTCTCCACCTCGGATCACAACCCGCTGCGAGTGCGTCTGGCCCTGCAATAGTGCGCGCCTGCTCTATCTTACTGTCTCTTTCTGCGCCACTTAAGCGGCGATAATCCGACCCATTTAGCAGCAGATAACGCAATTTTCGATCCATATTAATGTGAACCCCTCCACAGTTCGCGATGGTCACCAATCTATATATTGATATTACTGGCTTTTCGGCCAATAGTTGGCTAGATTTCTAGGGTCTAGCTGCGCTACGCGGAAGCCCAAAAAGTAGAAACTGGAGTACCAGACCTTGCCTAACTTCCCTGTCTTAAAGAGACTGTCAGCTATTCTTCTGCTCGTGTGCATCGCGCAGACGCCTATTGCTCACGCGGTGCTCCTGAGTGTGCAGCCCGATACTACGTTTGCAGCCAATGATGATTTGGTGTCCCTGGACATTGTTGTCAGTGGCCTGGGCAATTTCGGCCCTGATTCACTGGGCGCTTTTGATGTCTCCATGGCTTACGACGCAACGGTGCTGTCGTTCTCTGGTTACAGCTTGAACAATCTGCTGGGCGATCTGGGCGGGCAGGCGATTGATAGCAGCGCTGGTGACCTTGGTGGGTCGGTTAACATTGCTGAAGTGAGCCTACTAGCGGCGGCTATGTTGGATGCATTGCAGCCCGATGAATTCATTTTGGCCTCACTGAACTTTGACGTGCTCGATCTTGCGATCGGGGCTACGACCGAGTTATCTATTCTCCCTGGCGCAGTGCTTTCGAGTGCATTTGGACAGCCTTTAAGTGTAACCGGTGGATTGTCTGCAACGATTGAGGGCAGGGCTGCCGTGCCGCTCATGGGGACATTATGGTTACTGCTGGGCGGCTTTATTAGCTGGAGCGCTGCTCGTCGGTTGCGAAAGCCGGGCAACTAGTGCCGGCATGAAAAAATTGAATACACCTTGATAAAAATATAACCGACGCAAGTCGGGAGAGCGCGAATGCGTTATGTATCACAACTCTTAGTCACAATACTACTGCTTACCATTAGTACCCTCTCATACGCTCAATGTGCAGTCTCGGTTCCGTTACTGATGTGTGATGCGAATGGTGATTGGAGTGTGGACATTGATGACATCACTGCCATCGGACTTGCCAAGGGGTCTCCTGCAACCGACGATGGGGATACTCGAGATATCGATAAAGATGGATTTATTACCGTCCTCGACGCAAGACAGTGTGTTGCGATGTGTGATTTGCCTCAGTGCGCTATCAATGATCCAGATTATCCCGGCTATACGTCACCACAGGCCAGCCTTCGCTTCGAGAACCTCACCCGCGATCGTGACGCGGCGAACTGGATACGCCTGGACGCCCGAGGCTCGGAGGATCGCGATGGGACGATTGCCTCTTATGAATACGCAATCAGCTCCCGGTCGGATGGAAGGTCCCTGGAAGCTCCCGGTCAGACGATGTCTCCGGTCGCTCACGTTGAACTCTCTCCGGGCGACTACGAGGTCCGAGTCACGGTCACCGACGACCAGGGCCAGCGTGGCACCGAAGTGCGGAACCTTTCGATCTCGGGCGCACCGATTGCGCAGTTCGGCCGGTTGGGCGTCCGTTGGGCTCTGAGCGAGTCGTGGCGACTCGGGGATCCGGCCCCGGTGTTCCGGGTCTCACATGCAGTGATTCCCCTCGCCGAGATCGGTGAGATCTTCACGACCCCGGCCGAGGCGCCCCGAGAGTCCAACAGCAAGAGGGGGCTCGTTACGACAGCGTCTTCCTCCGGGAACAAGTGCGGCAGCTCGATGAAGAAAGAAGGATTCTTCATCAACATGGCCACGGGCGTGGTCGCGATCGGAGCCGGCATGGTTCTCGGTCCGGAAGCCACGGTGGCCATCAAGGTAGGCTCAACGGCGGCGACGAGCGCGGGGAGCACACTCTCCTACAAGGGAGGCGAGGCAACTACGAGTTGTCTGCAGAACCAGATCAACAATCTCTCCGACGAGGTCCTTTTTCAGAGCCAGCAGATCGCGCAGATTCAGAATCAACTCGACCTGACCGACGCGGCTTTTTTCACTGCGTGGACGCAGGTGCTGAACAGCCAAAATGCGACCTTCTTCGACGCGTATCGGCAATCGTTCAATCAGTTCTCACCGAACCCCTACGGGACAGGCGGCTCCATTCCCTCGCCAGCGCAATCTTGTCAGGACGCAACTCCGAATGGTCCGGAATCCACTTGCGCGTTGGCGAGTGGCGGGATTTTCGGCGGCTTCATGGAAAATGCAGGTCTTTGGTGCTCAGCGGTCGGGCAGCCGATTCCGAATCTTTGCAATACTCCTGGCCCGCAGGCGGTCGCGACGAGCTGCTCTGCAGCTTATGACTGCAGCGAAGCCGACTCTTCGGCGCCGGGGCCCTACCTCCTTCAAACGGAGAACAACTTCAAGCAGCTGCAGAATTACGTGGACTCCCTAGTCGGTACGTTCACCGCCGACGTCCAAGCGCTCACCGGAACCTCGTTCGTGGCCCAGTGCACGGGGAGCCCGCATCAATGCGTGGTCTACGATTCCGAGACTCAGCTGATCAAGACTCTCGAGTCGCTCCAGAGCAACCTTCTTGCCCCTGGGACGGGGCAGTTGGCTGTGCAACTCGACGCGAACGGCAACATCATTCCCTACATCGATGCCTACAATCAATCCGTCGTCCTTTACACCAACTATGCGACAACCGTCCTCGCGCAGGCGTTCCAGATGGAATGGCTCGTCAACAATTTCAACTTTTTCGGCAATCTTCCCTTCGGTGTCGTTCCCAACGACGCCATTTCACCGGGATCCATCGAGCAACTGGGGAACGCGGCGGCTACCTACTACGGCGGCCCCACGCCCGGGACCTCGAAGAGCACCTGCACGAACACTGAATTCGCCGGAAGCAGCTGCTCCAACTCGACCGAAGCTTTCGCTTGTAGCGCGCAGGCGGGAAGCTACGCCGGCGTCCAATGCAGCACGTCCTCGCCCGCTGCGTGCGGGGGCAGCCCAGATCTGTGCGTCTACCCGGACTGCGGCGGGGATATTTCGCAATGCTCGTACGACACAACGGCTATGGGGCAGCACTACAATGCGGCCCAACTGGAGTTGGCCTACTACTACGCGCAGAGCATCAACCTCGTCTATGAACTCGGCCTGCAGTACCTCGTGACCGACCTCCCGGCTGGCAACCAGGCCTGGCCGGAGACGCCAACCACGGGGCTCTGCCTCGTCGATCCGGAGACGGTCAAGTCCGGACAATGTGCCAACGGAGCGTGTAAACCAACGACGTGTCAGACGGATAACGACTGCCCGACGACGGCTCCGACCTGCGCGATCCAGTCCATTC
The DNA here is from genome assembly GCA_028825045.1 of Halioglobus sp. Taxonomy (GTDB): domain Bacteria; phylum Pseudomonadota; class Gammaproteobacteria; order Pseudomonadales; family Halieaceae; genus Marimicrobium. The sequence goes on along the minus strand of JAPKAY010000014.1, from coordinate 30,682 downwards.
CCTGGGACGCTCTGGTGACCACTGCCTCTTACTGCGAGATCGGCAAGCCTTGCTCCGCCGGCGAAATGACTCGGATTCCCCCTTATATCGGGCAGCCGAAAGGCTGGGTTGGCACCGGGAATGTCAATTTTGACGCGGCGCCTTATCAAAGCGAGAGCCCTTACCTGTCTGGTTCGCAATGTGCCGCCGACTACCAGAAGACACCAAATGGTGTTGCCGCCATCACGGTACCGGGGGATCCGGTGTCGGGCGGACAGCCGGGGACGATCGGGAGCGCGGAATACATCTGTCCATCCCATTACCCGTATTGCATCGGCTACCGTGACGGCAATGGTACCGCGGCGGGCGCATGGGGTAACTGCGCGACTGCGAAACCGTGGACGGCGGCCGGGGTTGTCTACCAGTACGCCGTCAATGATCCGGTTGCGTGCCGCTCCAGTATCAAGCGGTATAACGATACACCCAGCGACGACCCACCCAACCTTGCCGGGGCCTGGCAGACAAACGAAGATTGCCCGTCGGTCTTTCAGACGCCGGGTGGGCAGGCCCCACGCTATGGCTACTTCGATGGAAGGACCCTGCAACCATACGGGTTCCAGTCCAGCTTTCCCTCGGCTCCGGGCGCCTGCCCGAGCGAATGCTCGGCAAGCACCTGTAGCGCGGAAGCGACGACGCAAGAGCAGGTGCAAGATTTCGAGTGCACGAGCTTCGAAAGAGCCACGTCGAACAATGGGGCCTCTTTCGGGGGGGAGGCGTACTCGAATACGTGCACCACCGTGGTCAGCCCAGTCTCCGATGGGGTCGGCGGAGAGTTTTGTCCCGCCTTTTGCGCCTCCGCTGACGGGACCACCGCGTACACGTGCGTCGATGCCGGGTATGCGCAGCAGAACCTCGAGACCGAGCTCATCGATTGCCAGGGTTGCTCGGCCAGTGAGCCGGTGCTTGCCCTCGCAGGGGCGATGCAGGGGAACCTCGGGGCGTGCCAGGTGGGCTCGGCGGGTGATCCGGCGAGTGGCCCCCAAATGGATTGGTGGGCGCCGGAGGCGTATCTGACCGTGAGCGAGGACTCGGACAACGCCGCGCTGCTTTGCGACGGTTGCGTCTACCTTGGTTGCGGAAGCTACGACACGCTCGAAATGAGTGGGTTCCCGCAGCAGAATACGCAGGCGAACGAGGATTCTCTGGCGACAACCTATTTCGAGACTGAGAATTGCAGTTCCGATGCAGACGCCTCGGTACCGTGCACGGTTGCCTGGTACTCCAGCTCTGAGCTCCAGTGCAATGAGATGTTCGGCTGGGACGAGAAGCATACCTCGATGATGGCCAGCGTCATGGTGAACGACTACCGATGCGGCTACCTTGGCGGTGCCGATGTGAGCTTCATCGGGATCAGCAACGACTCGGGGCTGTGGTCGGCAAGTTTGAACGACGATGCCCAGAATGGAAGCTATCCTTGGGGCTGCGGTGCCTTCGGGTTCAATACGATCGAAAACTCGGGTACCGATGGCTCGACGGACTATGCGTCTCTCGTTTTTGGCCAGACAAACCTCGTCACCGGGCTTTGGGATCCGGTCGTGACGAGCGACACCCAGCACATCGCTTGGAATTCCGGTTTCACGGCCAGCGGCCCGCAGATGGGCCTCCAACTGGTCGCGCAATGTTCGACGAACTGCGGCGCGTCTTACAGTGACAACCAGTCGTGCCTTTCGGTTGTGACTCCGGCCTCGGTGGAGACGATGGATACGCTGGGGTACTCCTGCGTATCGTACGCCAACAGCGGGGACGCCAGCGCCTACATGGAGTGTACGACGAACGATGGACGGATGTTCCGGATCGAGACCACCCCCGGACAGGGCGGAATCGAGAGTCCAGTCTCGTTCGGCGCCACGACGCTCCAGTTCCAGGAGATGAACCAATCCAATTCCAACGGCACATCCGCCGTTTGCCCGGACGCCTGCTACGATGCGGTGGCTGGTACCGGGGGTGAAACTTTCGGTGGCATGGGCCTGAATGGAGACGATGCATGTTCCGGGTTCCTGTCGCCCTACGGAGATTGCGGTGGGTATTGCTATAACCAGCCCGAGATCGAATCGGGCGCAGCCCGAAAACCGGTCGCCCCGCCCGTCGATTGCCGGGGGTGCCCTCCGGTCCAGACCTACAGTGCGTGCCCCGAAGACTACCTGCCCTACCAAGGGGACGACGAGCCGGGTGGATACTGCTGCGCGATTCCCGGGATCGATTACGAGCGGCTTGGTGAAGAGCCACTCCCGGTCCCAGTCACCGTCTTTCCGTACAGCTCCTCCGATTATGGAGCGTTCACGATTGATGCTTGCTCGGACTACAGCACAGAGGGGTATGTCGCCTGCGCGTCTCCTCCTTGCGGAGTGAATGGCACGCGAATTCCCTCGGCGTCGTCGAGCGCGTGCTTTCCATGGGGGAATACTTCGATGGATGTGCTCTTCCCGTTCACCTACTAAACGGAGGGCCGGCGGTAGCGTCATGACTTAGGTGTGGCAGCGGCCGATGGCCGTCGGAGCACGCTGGCGCAGTGCTTTCGAGTGCATTTGGACAGCCTTTAAGTGTAACCGGTGGATTGTCTGCAACGATTGAGGGCAGGGCTGCCGTGCCGCTCATGGGGACATTATGGTTACTGCTGGGCGGCTTTATTAGCTGGAGCGCTGCTCGTCGGTTGCGAAAGCCGGGCAACTAGTGCCGGCATGAAAAAATTGAATACACCTTGATAAAAATATAACCGACGCAAGTCGGGAGAGCGCGAATGCGTTATGTATCACAACTCTTAGTCACAATACTACTGCTTACCATTAGTACCCTCTCATACGCTCAATGTGCAGTCTCGGTTCCGTTACTGATGTGTGATGCGAATGGTGATTGGAGTGTGGACATTGATGACATCACTGCCATCGGACTTGCCAAGGGGTCTCCTGCAACCGACGATGGGGATACTCGAGATATCGATAAAGATGGATTTATTACCGTCCTCGACGCAAGACAGTGTGTTGCGATGTGTGATTTGCCTCAGTGCGCTATCAATGATCCAGATTATCCCGGCTATACGTTAGTTCGGCTGGACGCCGGCCCTGACCTGGAAAATCGAACGCTCGCTGCATTAATAGAGGCGCAGCCGAAGACCATTGTTGAGCTGCCTGCGGGCACATTCAGCTTCCTTGGAGAATTGAGCGTTAGCGTAGACAACATAGTATTGCGCGGGCAAGGCATGACGGCAAATGGCGGCACCGTTTTAAACTTCGCCGGGCAGGCGTCCGGATCGCAGGGTATTTTGGCGACTGGAAATAACTTCGTGGTGGAAGATCTTGCGGTAGAAGATACCCCCGGAGATGGCATTAAAATGGAGGGTAGTGATGGCGTGACCGTTCGCCGAGTGCGGGTTGAGTGGACCAATGGCCCTGATGAGAATAATGGCCCCTATGGGCTCTACCCAGTGCAAACTCGCAATGTACTCATCGAGGACTCGGAGGTACGCGGTGCCAGTGATGCGGGCGTTTATGTCGGCCAATCCGAAATCATTATCGTGCGACGCAACTACGTCTATGAAAACGTGGCGGGTATCGAAATTGAAAATTCCAAATTCGCTGACGTTTATGAAAATCACACCACCGGAAACACCGCCGGCATTCTGGTCTTCGATTTGCCCGGGCCTAGCATTCAGGGTGGCGAAGCGACCCGCGTATTCGACAATATAATTGTGGACAACAATGAACCAAACTTTGCCCCTGCTGGAAACATCGTTGGCGTCGTGCCTTCCGGCATCGGCCTGATGATCATGGCCAACGACGATATTGAAGCGTTTGGTAATACCATCACGGGAAACCAGTCGTTTGCGACACTCATCGTCAGCTACTACTTTGTCGATGAGGATGTCAGCAAGCCAACCTACGACCCTGTTGCGGAAAAAATCTACATCCACGACAACACCACGAGCAACAACGCCTACGCGCCAAAGGGTGATGCCTCGCTGGTCGGAATAGTTCTCGGCGCCGCTCAGGATCATTTCTACGACAGCTCGGGCGTTGGAACGGAGTACGGATTACTGGTTGAGTTTCCTGATGGTTTAACTGAGAGCCAGGCAATTTGTATTGTGGATAACGGTCCTGAAACCTCCATGGGGCGGTTTAATATTTCGGCGGTATTAGGGGGGCGGTCGCCCGACGATTGGGCCACTTCCACGGACCCTGCATTTTTTGACTGCCGCCATGCATCATTGCCCCCCATTGAGCTGGAGTCGCCGGTCGACCCGGGAAATCCCACACCGCCTAATCCGGTAGAACTGTGCGACGTGCAGGGCTCAGGTATCAATGCGCAAGCTTACAAGGCGAACTGTCCCAATCTGTCGGATTACCGCTTGTTCGCCGATGCCACTAATCCGTTGGCCGACGCCAACGGAGGGGTTATTTACGACCTGAACACGCCGCTTTTTACTGACTATGCCAATAAGTATCGATTTGTGTTTGTCCCCGAAGGCGCGAAGGCAGCTTATCGAGCCACGGAAGCATTCGACTTTCCGGTGGGTACCATTATTGCTAAGACATTCACCATCCAGGCAGATTTGCGGGATGACAATAGTGCACAGGATATTATTGAAACGCGCCTCATGATACGGCGCAGTGTCGGTTGGATTGCACTACCCTTTATTTGGAATAGTGATAAATCTGACGCCGTGCTGACGGTAACCGGCGGCACACAACAAATCAGCTGGATCGACAACGATGGCGACTCACGGATGACAGATTACGTGATCCCCAATACCAACAACTGTGCTAATTGTCACGGTGAGGATGGTATGCTGCCCCTTGGCACCACAGCCCGCTCATTGAACAAAGATTTCACCTATGACAGCGGAACGGCCAATCAACTCGAGCACTGGATGGCGGTGAACATCCTTTCCGGTGTGCCAGGTGACACAGCTTCCATACCCAGTATTCCACGGTGGAAAGATACCAGTGCGAATCTTGGGGAGCGCGCCAGAGGTTACCTTGATGTGAATTGTGCAGGCTGCCACAAGCCTGGTGGCGCAGGAGACACGTCCGGATTGCTGTTAGGGTACTTTCAACCATTTGGCACAGAGGTCGGTGAGTGTAAGAGGCCTGTTGCCGCCGGTGGTGGTTCCGGAGGTTTCGAGTTCGACATCGTTCCAGGTAATGCTCACGAGTCAATCATGACATATCGTATGCTTTCAAACGAATTGAAAGTAAAAATGCCTGAGATTGGTCGCAGCGTCATTCACACTGAAGGGGTCGCTTTGATAGCAGAATGGATTAACGCTATGGATGCTGTGGACTGCGGATCTCAATAGACCTTTTTTCGAAATTACTGATGCACGGGTGGCGTGATGTTTAAGATAATCGCGCCACCTTTTTTTTGGGTCGGAAATTCGCCCATGAAGGCGGGCGAAGAACTCAGGTGCAAGGCGCAGTTACTGCCTCGGTGGAAGTCCGTGCACCATAGTCAATGATTTTAGTTCTGTCCCAGCCCTGCGGTGTTCGGAGAGGGCTTGATATTCCGGGTCGTTGTACCAGGTCTCGGCGGCGGACTCTGAGGGAAATTGGAATATTACGATGCGACCGGGTCTGGGCTCGGTACCTTCCAGGTGTTTGATTTTATCGTCATAGGTGATGAAGGAACCACCGTGTTTTTTCAACAGTGGAAAAAAACCTTTCTCATACTTTAAGTATTCCTCCTTGTCGTGCGTTACGAGGTTGGCAATGATATATACCGCTGTATCTGACATTATTTTAATCCTTTTGGGTTTTTTGTGGGACTGGGTTGTCTAGAGAGCCTTTAACCAATCAGCCACCGCTTGGCCAATCTCAACCGGTGAGTCTTCCTGTATAAAATGGAGGCCCTTCACGGTCACTTCCTGCTGATTCGGCCAGCTGCGGCAAAATTCCCGTTGGGGCCCCACAAGAATGGAACCCGGATCTGCATTGATGAATAACTTTGGTATGTCGCTGCCGGCCATGAAAGCGCCGTATTCGTTCACCAGGGCGACCACATCCTCGGGTTCACCCTCGATGGGGATCTGCCGTGGCCAGTTCAGTAGTGGCTGTCGATCCTCTGCCTCGAGATGGGGTGCACGGTAGGCATCCATCTCTGCATCGCTTAATGGTCGGATGACTGATGATGGTAGTACTCCCTCGATGAACATATTGCGGTTGAGGATCAGGTCCTCACCTTTGTCCGAGCGGAAGCCTTTAAAGATTCCCACCGCGCTTGCAGGCCAATCACTCCAGCTTACGGGCTTAACGATACCTTCCATGTAGGCGACACCCTTCACGGCTGCTGGATGACGCATTGCCCATAAAAAGCCGATGCCGCTGCCCCAGTCATGAATCACCAGAGTAACCTTTTCATTGGCACCTATCGTTTCGAGCAAACCCGCTACATAACTGTAAGCGACTTCGAGTGTGTAACGATCTGGACCTTCACTGGCAGGGAGTTTTTCCGAATCGCCCTGGCCGATAAGGTCTGGGACGATGACTCGGCCAGATTGGACAAGTTCAGGTATAACGTTGCGCCACAGAAAGGATGAGGTGGGGTTGCCGTGCAGCAACACAATAGGATCTCCGCTGCCCTCCTCGACGTAGGCGATTTTCTTGCCGTTTACCGTGACAAATTTTTTGTCGTAAGGCATGGTTTCAGATAGCACGGTTAGACCTCCTTAAAGGCTTCGTTAGTGAATGGACAGATAAGAGTCAAGCGGCCAGTCCCAGCATGGACAGACTGTTTTCGATAATGGGTTTCATCGATTGCTGAGATAGCTGTTGGCGGCTCTGTACGCGCAGACCAAAGTTGACCGTCATTACCAGGCTCGCGAGTTCTTCCGGGTTATATGTTTTTTCGAGTTCGCCGCGGTGTTGCGCCTGCTTAAACGCAACAGCAAAGGTGTTTTCAATGGTGTTGAGCTTTTGCGTTGCCAGTTGATTGAGTTCGGGATCTACGTCGGCCAACTCCAGCACCGTATTAACTAACAGGCAGCCCTGCTTTGACTTGCGCAGTGATACGCCTAGTACGGTGGCCTCGAAAAAAGCGCGGGGCAGGGCGGTCGACGGCAATGTCTTAGCGTCGAATTTAATCATGGCGAGGGTGCGTTCGCCGAACAATTCCAAGCATTCAATGAACAATTTTCGTTTGGTGCCAAAGCTGGCATAAAAACTGGATCGGGCTATGGCCATGGTCTCCAACAGGCCAGGTAGAGAGGTTGCGGTATAACCGCGGGCCCAAAATAGTTTCATGGCCGCTTCTAGCACCTTCGTGCGATCGAACTCTGGTGATCTGGCCATTACCGCTCTCGTTACTTAAGTTGCAGAGATACTGAACCAATCGGTACAGAAAGGCAAGCCATTAGATCCTCCAGTATCCAGTGGCTGCATCAGGCTCAGGGCTACTGACAAGTTAACTTGAAGTCATGGGCTGAGCCGACACAATTCGGCCTTTGGGGCCGGCAATCGAGTCGCCAGCCGCCACATTGGGCTCGTTTCCCGAGTGTGACGTGTTCTAAAACTGCACTTTTCCGGGAAAAGTAAGTTAACTTGTCAGTATCCTATTTGAGTATTCTGGGAGTTGCCTATGCTCAACGGCAAGACGCGGTGGCAAGCGACTCTGCTGCCCGTAACTCGGGGCGGTCCTGACCGTGGGAATAAACCGGCGGTGAACCTATCTCAGCCTTGACGATGACACGTCTGCCTCCTTCTATCGGCGCACCGGTCCACACGTTAAACCAGGTTCCCTCAGGGAAGTAAACGGAACGCGTAGTTGCGCCTTCCTCAACGACCGGTGCCACCAGATAAGCATCGCCGATCATGAACTGATCACTGATACTGAATGTCTCTGGGTCGTCGGGAAACTCCAGCATTAGGTGTCGCAGAATGGGTACGCTGGTTTCCTGCGCCTCATCTGACAGGGTTATAAAAAGCGGGCGAAGCGCACAATGCACTAGACTGAAACGACGAAAATGTGCCGTCGTCGCCGGGCTTTTCTCCCACGACCAATTGCCCTCTTTGTCCGCGCCTTCATGCGTCCTCATGATCGGTGTAAAAGCCCCCAATTCGGTCCAGCGCATGTACAGTTCTTCGGTACTGGGTCCTGCGCTCTTGCCAAATCCGGCGATATCGTGAGTGACGTAAGGCTGTGCAGCGAAACCTAAATTCAACATTGCCGGCACAACTGTCGGCAAACCATCCAGATCGCTCCAACCGGTTTCCTGATCGCCTATCCAGTGAATCTGGGCTGCACCCTGAGTGCCGGACCAACCTGCTCGCGCGATCATTACCCAATCGCCATCCGGTCGCAGTTCTTCCATTACTTCTCGGGTAAGGCGTTGCCACTCGGTAGGGTAGGTATTATGAACTTCAATCGCATCGCGGCCATCGGAGACCACCGCATCCAGTGGCGTCCATTCGCTAAAGTCAGCCATCCAGCCATCGAAACCGTATTCCGTCACCATCTTGCGAAATGCATCCTTGATGTACTCCCTGGCGCCGGGCAGCGTAAGGTCCGCCTGACCATTGAACTGCGGAATATTAGCGCCAAAAAAAACATTGGTTTCACCGGCGGAATTTTTTGTCAGCAAACCCGCTGCGTTCATTTCTTCAAAATGATTGGGGGTGAATCGCATATCGAGGTCTCTTACTATAAAAGGATTGGCGTAGGCTAGGAATTTGTATCCTCTGGTATGCAGATCGGCGACCATTGTGGCAATGTCGGGATAACAGATGTCCTTGGGTATGAGCTCGCCGTCGCCATCGCGTTCATCGCAGTCTTCATCCGGCGCCCATCGATATTGCACGCCATCGCCCCCATCAAAGTTGCTGCGATGCCCGCCCCAGTCCTGCACCCACAGTGCGGTGACTGGAATATCGGCATCTTCCAGCGCCTGGACTTCAGCGAGTACTTTTTCGTACCCACCCTGAGAGCCAATCCACAGACCATAGGCCCATTCCGGCGGTTTTGCAGGTCGGCCAACGACCTCTGAAAGTTGCTGAATCACGTCCTTGGTACTCGGGCCGGAAAAAACCGTCCATTCAATACTGTCGCCGCCGATGACTTCTATCCAGGCAACATCCGCGTCGCTGGCACAAAGATCGAGCTCCACACGTCTGGCCGTATCAAATAGCACACCAAACCCCCGGACATCCAGATACCAGGGCATCGGGAAGTAGGTAGTGTGCTCATCCCCTGATATAAAATTGCTGCCATCGCGACCATTGCCCTGCTCGTTGACGAACAGGCCGAAGGTCTCGCCACGCTGGTCGGTAGCGTTGTACTGCTCGCCGAAGCCGTGAAAAGAGCCGTCGACATCGCACCTGACGGGTACGGCAATGGAATCGGTGGACTTGCCGGTCAATGAAAATTTGAATGTTGTTTCGTGTGCGCTGACCGTCGTGGCTTCCAGCACAGCAGTCCTGGAGCCATCCGCATTCTGAAACTGTACCTCTACGCCGTTGGTGCTTTCTATACTTCCCTGCAGTTCCAATGGATCAATTACTTCGGCTGATCGGGTAAATGTTATGATACCGATGCCCGATGGCGTATCCACAAAATCACGAGCCACTGGTGCTGAGTCTCCGGGCATTGCAAACAGTATTCGATCACCCTGCCGCACCACGATATCGCCGTTATCGTCGATAGATATTCGGGTTTCCTGAGCCCCAATACTGCTTGCGGAATTGTTGTGTGAGCCATGGCTGCAACCCAGTGTAATAGCCAGAAAAACGGGTAATAGTAAGCGGACAATTGTCATCGTGGCAGTACCAGTGGAATCGATCAGAGTGGGATAAAAGTTAGAATAGTGGGCCTTCTTGAATATTTGGATCATAGAACGAAATACCGAATTTGAACACAATAGTTTACTGAGATTTATGTTCCACAGCTTTTAGTAAGCCATCCACCAGGTTTTTGTCTCGTCGGGTAGAATCTATTTCGATAATGGAGGGGACGTCACCTAATCTTACGATGATGGTTTCAGTGCTTGGGTTTATCATGACCAACTGTAGGCCCATACCCTCCATCCAGTAATAGTCGGGGAAGTCATCCAGGCCGCTGTAGATATGGTAGCCATAGTGATTGCCTCGTGACTTGGACGTGGCTTGAACCATAAACAAGGTGGGCGCTTGTTTTTCGTTGATCATTTTTTGAATCCAGTCAGCTGAAACAATTTGTCTTCCCTGGTATTGTCCCTGGTGTAAAAACAGTTCTCCTAAGGCCAGCCATGTTCTGGCACTGGCAAATAGGCAACAATAGCCCGTACTGTTGACTATAGCGGCTTGCTCTAGATTCAATGCTTGCCAAAGTTTTTCTTCAAAGATTTCATTGAGTGGTTTGTTGTAAACGCGCTGTAACACCAGGCTCAATAAGTGATAATTGATGTTTGAATAAGCGAATGATCTATCGCCGCCAAATGAAACTTCGACCAATTGATCTTCAAGGCTTTGGCCTGCTAAGGTTTTTTCCACATCAACTAAGCGGTCTCTCATTCCAGAAACCTGCTGCAACATATCTTTAAGACTGACTTGGGCGCTGTCTTTTAGCGTTATCTCAGGCAGATAACGGGTAATGCTGTCGTGTTCTGAATCGATTCGACCGTCATCGATTGCAATGCCGATGAGCAACGCAACTATGCTTTTAGCCATTGAAAAGCCATTGAGCTCCGTGCCTTTTTTGGTTCCGTGCGCATAGTATTCGTGAACAATCACTCCCTCCTGTTGAATCAGTAGCACCTGGGTTTGGCTTCGTTCAATCCAACTATCGAGGTCAGGCGAGTTTAGATTGCTAAGGCTCTCCAGGCCAAACTCCGGCGGTACGCCTTCAATGTTGGCCGCAGGGCCTAGCGACTCAGAATCCAGGTCTGCAATGGGGTCATCGAGGTGGGCCTGAATTTCCAGCATCACACCTGTAAAAAGTGGATAACGAAAGGCATAAATGCTGGTACCGAGAAGAATGGCAACAAGGGTTATCCAGAGGTAGTGCTTTTTGATAGAGATTCCCCAAAACGGTCGAAATTTATTAGATGATACTAGAGTAGGTGACACCAGGTTAAACGGGCATAATATTCATTGACGCCTTTATTTCATAATTTTGGGGAATAGTCGACGGTCGCCAGCTATAGTCCTGACGCTTCCCTGGCGGGAGCTGCCTGGGCAGGGTGTGCGTTTCCAGCTAAGTGTATATTGCATATAAAGAGGGTTGGCCTTTGTTTTACTCGGTTTTTCATAGAGCGATAATTACTATTTCATGCACTGTGTGGATAAGTGCCAGCGCCCTGGCTGAACAATGCTCGCCGGCGATTGCATCCGTGATTGATTTGACACCCAGCATCAACGGTTGGGGGGTCAATAAGAGGAATCATCGATTTATCGGCGAGGCTGATGCCGAGATTACTAAAGATAGCCTGGCTCGGTTACAGGTCAAGTGGGTATTTGCTTTGCCCGATACGGAATCACCACACACGCAGCCTTTCATTACACCAGACACGGTTTTCATTGGCGATGAGCCGGGCATGATCTATGCGCTAGATCGCGACACGGGGTGTGAAAAATGGCGTTTTGATGCTGACAGTACCGCACGTACCGCGCTAAGATTTATGACCTACAAAGAGAACGGTGAGCAGCGAAATTTAATGACTTTTGGTACGGCTGCTGGCGAAGTATTCGGGCTCGATCCTGCCACGGGGCAGCAGCGATGGCGAATTACCGCTGACCCTCACTCCAAAACAATGGTGTCGGGCTCATCCATTGATTACAACGGGGTCATATATCAGCCAGTTTCTTCCTGGGAAGCGGCGTGGGCGGTAAACCCTTTCTATGCCTGCTGTAATTTCAGAAGCTCGGTCATTGCACTAAATCCCGCTAACGGTGAGCTGATTTGGCGTACCTACATGATTCAAGAAGAGCCACGATTGATTAAAAAGCGCCTGATTCTTCCCAATCATTACGGACCGTCTGGTGCGCCAGTCTGGTCACAGCCGGCATTGGATGCCAAGCGTAATCGATTGTACGTAGGAACGGGTGAAAACTACTCATCGCCAGCAACCGATACCAGCGATGCGATAGTGGCGCTTGATCTGACAACGGGTGAAATGATTTGGCATCAACAATTTACTGTCGGCGATGCGTGGAATGTCGCCTGTGTATCCCCACTAGATGCTAACTGCCCCACAGAGCGAGGTGTAGACCTGGATTTTGGCGCGCCGCCGATTTTGGTCACGGTTGATGGTCGCGATATTATTTTGGCGGGGCAGAAAAGCGGAGCGATTTTCGCATTAGACCCAGAGCAAGACGGTAAGCTCTTGTGGCAGCAAAAGCCGGGTACGGGAGGTAAGTTAGGTGGCGTGCACTTTAGTATGGGCGTTGATGAAGCCCAAGGTGTTTTGTATGTGCCCATCAGTGATCGACCTGTTGAGGTATTTGGCCAAAATCCTGAGGGGAAGCCTAATCCTTCTCTGCACGCCTATGATATCGTCAGTGGTAAAAAACTGTGGTCTACTGCCGCGCCGAACGTTTGCCTTAATAGTGAGGGTGAGCGGCTTGAAGGGTGTTATTCGGGTTTGTCAGCGGCAGTAACAGTCACAGAGAATTTGGTCTTTGCACCATCCCTAGATGGTCATATCCGCGTTTTCGATGCGCACAGCGGTGAACATATTTGGGCGTTTGATACGCGAGGTGAATTTGCCGCGGTGAATGCCAGAACCGCGTCTGGTGGATCACTTGATCTGGGTGGCGCCTACCTTGATAACGGGCAATTATTCATTAATGCGGGTTACAGTGTCTTCGGTCAGGCGGGTGGTAATGCTTTTATGGTAATGGAAGTTGTTGCGCCTTAGATGTAATTGACCCCCCTTCCTTATTCTCTATGGTGCAATCTATTTTTTGGCCAAGAGAGGGAAGTCTGGCGTCATACCGGGTTGTTTCTTGGTAGGCGCAGCGGTTCCCCCCTTCGATCGAGCCCTAATTGTCCAGTGTGCCGTTGAGATTCCAGTCATATTTCATGTGTTTGATCTTGAACTTGTTCTGGCGTAGCAACGCCGTCGCTTCAGGGTCTTGCGTGTAGTTAGCCAGATACTCCTGCAAGGATGTCGACTGATTAGTGAAATCCTCCTCGAACCATTCAAAAATTTTAGACAGTTTAGCGAAGCCCGTTTTTACATCGAAATAGTTGCGGAGGGGGTCGTTAATGAACCCATGCGCGGCGAGATCAAGCTGCTCGTTAAGGTTCTCAAGGGTGTAAGCCTCGTTTCGCAATTTGGGGCAGGATTGGCTCGCGCAAACAATAGCAAAATGAATGCGCGGTTCTTCAAGGGGTCTTATCAGGGCATGCTCAAGCTCATGTAAATTCATTTTGGTCCCCGCGACATGGTACTTGTCACGTTTGAAATACACGTAGCGGCCGAGAACAGAGGAGGGTGAGCTGTTATCGAGAATGCCGCGGGCAGCCAGAATATTGTAGGCGTTAATATAGAAGACCAGTTTCTCCTTGTGGCTCATTTTCTCCGTGTTTGCCGTCGCGATTTGTGCGACTAACTGCTCGAACTGAGGATTTTTTCTCCACTGACCGTAGTCAACCACGCCTTCTGACACTGCCTCAACCAGTAGCTCATTCCAGATATTGAGATCGGGCTGTGCATTGCCAGGGACGCTGGTAACAAAAAGAAAAGAGAGAAAAAAGTATCGAGCCATAACGATCAAGCCACTGTTGGATTAGTTAGGGGTGGATTATTCATTGTAATGGCTGCATTCATGTATAGTTCCCCTGACAGGTTTTTGACTGTCCCACAATACGCGCCTGTTTGCCGAATTACTCACGATGAGAGCTCTATGTTTCGAAATATCGTTGTTATATCAATGTTTATTGCCTTGCTGGGGGCCTGTAGCTCAGCGCCCGGTCGTCCGGGAGCCGACGGGGTTCTCGCGCCCTGCGGTAGCCTTCCTAATTGTGTGAACAGCCAATCAGGGGAGGGCGGCCATAAAGTGGAGCCGCTTCGTGCGACGCCGGAGCAATGGCATTCCCTCAAGCAATGGCTAGGGGAACAGGCAGATTGGAATATAGTAGTGGACGATAGGGCATTTGTTCAAGTCGTCGTCGTCTCGCCGTTGATGCGCTACAGGGATGATCTACAGCTTCTGTACCAGCCCAAAAAGCAGCTAGTACAGGTGCGTTCATCGTCCCGGCTAGGTATCAGTGATATGGGGGTAAACCGGAGTCGGGTAGAGGCGCTGCGTTTCCAAATCGGCGAGAGCAGGAGGTAGAGGGAGCTTTACTCTAAAAACTGGCTGGATAGGCGCTCATTGTGAAAAAAGGGCTCATTGCACTGTGCACCATGATTTTGGTGTTGGTCGTGTTTATATTTTGGTTGGCTTTTTTATCGTCTCGACCGCCGCTAACTACGGACCAAGCGACCCTGGACGGTGATGGCAGCTCCATTAACTATTGCAAAATGCCACTGCTAAACGGCAGCGGAAAAAGGGCGGTGGATATTCCCAAGGGCAATACACCAGGCTGTAGTTATTCTCATTTTCCTCTGCCCATTCTGGCGCATTGCACCGAATCACTACCTGCGGGATCTGACGATATTCGCGGTCTGTGGCGTGGTGTGGAAGGTGGTCATGTTGGCCACGTGGAGCGTGTGGAACAATGCGGTGACCGCACAGTGGTAACCGCCGCCGGTATTATTCACGACTATGGCTCCAACAGTTCAGCGGGGCTGAACACGGATGATACCTCCGGCTCTGTGCTGTTTACTGTTGGCGATAGCGAGTTTTGTATGCGGACTTCGGCCAGTATGATCTGGAACAATGGTGTCCTGGACTTTCACGCGTTTGGGTGGGGGCCAGTGGTGGTTAAACGCTACCTGCAGGCAGAGCAGTTGGTATGGGAGTATGCGGATGGAAGCACGACGTATATGGAGCGGCTCTGCACCCTGCCGCAGGCGCAGAAAATTCCTGTGCCTAGAGGCATGCGCTGGCAATTATTTCCGAAAGGCCTCTAGAGGTATAGGTTGTTGAAGTCCCTACTAGCCTTCGGTTGGGAACTACCCTGTTACATAGACCCGTCCATACTCGGACTTACACGCTGCATGTTGTAGAATGCCCGATCAACGATTCACCAGAAGCTGTTTGAGGATTGTAATGAACGAAACCACTATGCCCGTCCTAATTGGCTGTGGGCAATTAACCGACAAGCGTCCGGCGGAAGAGGCGGGCACGGTCATTGAGCTGATGATGGAGGTCGCCAGAAAAGCGGCCGCTGATGCGGGTCCGGGTCAGGCGTTATTGGATGAAATCGATGCTATTGCGGCGCTGGGCCTCACAGTAGACAGTCCTGAAAGCGGCAGCGGCGCGCAGGGTATGGTGAAAAACGTACCGCATGCAGTGTGCGCCGGTCTGAATATTGATCCGGCTGAAAAACTGTACACCCACTCAGGTGGCAACACGCCACAGATGCTGGTGAATCGCTACGCAGAGAAAATTGCGAACGGTGAGGTGTCTGCTGTGTTGTTGGTGGGTGCCGAAGCACTGCACACTATGATCGCTCGTCTAAAGTCGGGACTCGATTTAGATGCCTGGATGGACGATAGCGGCGGTGATCCTCAAATGTTGGGAAACGCTCGAGCGGCTGCGAGCGAACACGAAATGGCCTATACCATGCATATGCCATCAGTGACCTATCCCTTATTCGAAAATGCCTTGCGTGGCAAATACGGGCTAAGCCTTCAGGAGCATCGCAGTAAATTGGGCAAGCTGTACCAAGGTTTCAATGCCGTTGCGGCGAAGAATCCTTTGTCGTGGTTTCCCACCGAACGCAGTGCACAGGAAATCTCCACTGTCAGCGCCGGCAATCGTTATGTTGGTTTTCCTTACACCAAATTTTTGAACTCCGTTATTCAGGTGAATATGGGCGCAGCGGTGATTTTGACCTCGGTAGCCAAAGCGCGTGAACTGGGTGTGGCCAATGATCGGATGGTGTATTTACATGGTTGCGCAGACGCCAACGATATTTGGAATGTGAGTGAACGTGTGAATTATCAATCGTCCCCGGCGGTGCGCACGATGGGTGAGAAAGCGTTCGCGATGGCCGAGAAAACCATTGATGAAATGGACTATTTCGACATCTACAGTTGTTTCCCCTCAGCTGTGCAGATCGCCTGCGATGAGTTAGGTCTTGCCCACGATGATGCCCGAGGCCTCACAGTAACCGGTGGCTTGCCCTATTTTGGCGGCCCCGGTAACAATTATGTAATGCACTCCATTGCTACCATGATGGATGTGTTGCGCGGCGATCCCGGAAAATTCGGGCTGCTTAATGCCAATGGCTGGTTTATCACCAAGCACTCTTTGGGAATATATTCTACGAAGCCACTGGAGGGAGATTGGCGACGAGAGCCTCCGGCGGACTACCAACAGGCGATCCTCGAGGAGATACATCCAGCCTTCACTGAATCTCCCAATGGCAGTGCAACTATTGAAACCTATACCGTCCTTCATGGTCGCGAAGGGGTAGAGCGCGCGCTGGTGATTGGGCTGCTCGAAGATGGTACCCGCTTCATCGCCGAGACACCGGGTGATGAGAAAACCTTACTGCAAATGATGGATCGGGAAATGCTGGGTGCAAGCGGTACGGTGACGTCGGGCGCAGAGAAGAATTTATTTATACCGAACTTTTGATGGATTGACTGATTTCCTCGCGGACGATAAATCTTGGACAGGAAGTGCGTGTGAAAGAATGTGATGGCGAGGGGAGTTTACTCTGCCGCCGAACGTTGTCGTTCACACCATTAGCGCCTGACCAAATTTAATAGCGCACCCGTTATGATCAGGCCGCCTCCAACCCAGGTCCACAGCGAAGGCAGCTCACCAAACACTACCCAACCCAGTGTGACCGCAAAAATCACCTGAATATAGGAATATGCGGCGGTCTTTCCCGCTGTCCCGTAGCGCATGGCATGTGTAAGACCGAGTTGGCCTATCTGCGTGAATATTCCAACCATGAGTAACAGCACCAGAGACTCACCGTCGGGCATGATAAATTGATCGCCCAAAAGAGCGACAGAAAGCGGCAGTGCAATAAGCGGGAAGTAGAAAATGATGACGGACGCGTCCTCCTGTAAACTCAATCGCCTGACCAGTACATACGCAACGGCACTGCCAAACGCACCTACGAGTGCAACTGCCACGCTAAACGGCGGGAGGACAGGTGCTGCGCCACTGAAAACACCCGGTTCTACCATTACGATCAGGCCGGTAATGCTAAATAGAATGCATATTACGGTCGAGCGTTGAATCCCTTCCCTGAGCAAGAGTAGGCCCAGAAGCGCAGTGAACATCGGGTGCATATACTGTAACAAGGTGGCCTCTGCCAGAGGCAGGGTCATTACCGCGTAGTACACGCAGATCAGTGCGAGTGCCCCAACAACGCCGCGAGTGGCCAGCAGCGCACGATGTGTTCCCCACAGAGATAGACCTTTTCTGCGCACATCGACATAGCTGATCACCAGCGAGACCAATGAGCGTGCCGCGACGATTTCCAGTAGTGGGATGCCGCGGGCCGCAACCAGCTTGACGCAGGCGGCCATGAGCGCAAAACCCAGAGCAGACACCAGCATATAACGCGCGCCGGTGAATGGGTTCTTTGGCTGCATAGACGTTGTAATCAAGTATTACTCGAAGTGTTGCCTTGCCGTTTAACGCACTCAAATGCGGACCAATCAGGTTCTGCCATTTCCTTAACGAAGCGGGAGTAATTCCAGGGCCAACTGGCGGGAACGCCATTTTTGTCCAGGTACCAGCTGGTGCAACCACCCTTGTACCATACGGTTTCTTTTGCTGCCGCCGCGCGCTCTGTTTCGAACTGCAGCAGTGAATCAAGGTAAGGCGATATCTCATCGCACTCATCGTCCGCCAGTTTGTCAATGAGCTGTGCAATGTAGTCCCATTGGTGTTCCGCAATATCGATGAGCGAGAAATTACCCACTGGACCATTGGGGCCGTTGAGCATGAAAAAATTTGGGAAGCCAGGGAGAGTGATCGCAAGGTAGGACTTCGGCCCGTCTGACCACAGGCTATCCAAATTTGCATCGTTGCGACCCCTGAACACCATCGGGCGCATAAACGTATCCGCGTGGAAGCCAGTGGCCAGCACGATGATGTCGAGCTCGTGGAGTTCACCATCGCGTGTGCGGATACCGTCGTGCTCAATGCAATCAATATCCTCGGTTATCAGCGCCGCATTGGGATGCTGTATGGCGTCGTAATAATCAGGAGAGAATATGAGGCGATAGCACAGTGGAGTGTGATCCGGCCGAAGCCTCTCCCGCAGCACAGGATCTTTTACATTCTGCTCAAGGTTAGCCAGGCAGTACGCCGCCATTTCTCGTGCGCCCTCAGATTTCATGTCGACAATTGCCATGGTGTAGCGCTCAACCGCTGTGTTGTATTCCTCGATTTTCATTGCAGCCCTGAGTACTTCGGGATCACGAAAGGCTGCGCGTTCCTCCACGGAAAAATGGCCATTCTCGACGGGCATGATCCACTGTGGCGTGCGCACATAGTGTTCGACTATTGCTGCCTTGCCCGCAAGGGCTGAGACGATTTGTACTCCCGTTGACCCATTGCCAATGACACCAATACGCTTATTTTCGAGCGTTACCGAATGATCCCAGCGGGCGCTATGGAAGCAGTCACCCTGAAAAGAATCCAACCCTTTCAATGTGGGGTACTTGGGTTTGTGTAACACTCCGGTAGCGGCAATTAGGATGTCAGCGGCATCGGTCTGTCCGCCCTCAAATTCCAGGTGCCAGCGTCCCTCTAGAAATTCGGCGCGCGTGGCTTGCTTGTTGAAATGGAGAAGTTTTTCCAGGCCATACTTGGTCACCGTGCGCTCGAAATAGGCCTGCACTTCAGCCCCGGGCGGCAAGTGGCGGCTCCAGTCAGGGTTGCGTTCGAAGGTGTAAGTGTAATGGTGCGAGGGGACGTCGCAGGTTAGCCCGGGGTAGGTGTTTTCACGCCATGTGCCACCGATGCGATCGGCTTTTTCGTAAATGGCGATATCGCTAAAGCCCGCTTCCTGTAGCTTGATGCCTGCCAGGATGCCGGCCATGCCTGCGCCAATCACGACGACCCGTTTTTTCTGCTGCATCATGTTATCGGATTCCTTTTACCCGTTGGGGCATCCCGCCTCCCCAAGGCACCACGTTTATGCATGGCTGGCCACAATATCCACTATCACCTGAGGTAATTGACCTCGCTCATAATTTAGTAATGCAATATCGTCAGGTTCATAACTCACAGTGGCACCAACACCCGCAAACATGATGACATTGGGAATCATCGGGTGGTCTTCTTCCTTTTCTTCAAGATTTTTCGGATTACCGACAGCCTCGAACCAAAGCTCGAGATACTCTTTCCACGAAAGATTTTCATCACCCACCAAATACGCTTTACCAGATTCACCCTTTTCAAGTACAGCCAACGTGGCCTGCGCGACTGCGCGCGTTGTGACATGATTGGTGCCACCTGTGGGGGCAAATATCGGTAGATCTGCTAATTGCCCCTTCGCATAGGCCACCAGTGCACTGATGTGCGGTACATCCAGACCGCGAATTTGGCCCAATATAAAGGGGGCGTTGATACTGCAAACATTGAAACTGTCGGTACTCAATGCTCTTACCGCTTCATCGGTGTTGTGGCGCGAGGTCACATAAGGGCATACGCCTATTTGACTGGGGGCTACCTGAGGATAGAACGTGCCAATGTAAGCGACGCGCTTGATGCCTGCATCTCTGGCGGCTTGAAAGAAGCGCGGTACCGCCTCGTCGTTGACCTGGGTGTAAAAGTCTTCGGGGGTGACGCTGCCATCAACGGGCATGTTGCGGATATCGGCTGCTGCCGCGAATACCAGGGAATCAAAGCCTTGGAGTTGACCCTCAGTAAATCGGTCGTTTACATAGTCACTCTGTAGAAATGGCAATGCCGCGATGTCAGGTGCTTGTGGTGGTTTGCGGGCCATAATGGTGACGTCATGGCCCAGCGAATTCAAATAAAGCGCTATTTCTCCGCCAACCAGTCCCGATCCACCAACGATGAGTGTTTTCATTTTACATTCCCGTAATTACTTTTACCGTGAGAGAAGAACGCCCATTCCAACTGTTTGTCGCAAGAGCTTAATCAATGTGTGCTGAATCAATCAAATGGGCCTCAGTCGACCGCTATCACCAGCCACCTAGTGGTCGTTACTTGCTTTTATACGTCGAGGGCGTATTGCAGTGAGCCCGAGTAATTGCCTGTTAGAAACTATAGCTGAGTGTAAGGCCATACTCGCGCCCAGGATAATACCTGCCGCCGAATGGCTGTGGCAAACTGGGGTCTCCATCTGAGCGCAGTGTTGGGTTGATGTTGAGGTCCTCGTTGGTCAGATTTTTACCCCACAGCCGGATATCAAAACCTGCGGAAGACTGTAGCGCGAAACTAAGGCCAAGCAGGCTTTTCGCATCTGAAAATGCATTGGTGTCTGTCGTGAAGTTCGGAACGCTCTGCCAGGACCAATTGAATCGAGAGGAAAAATTCCAGTTGGCTGTGAGAGTTTGACTGTATCCGAGCTGAAAATTGGAGTTCCACTGTGGTAGCGAATTCAGAGGATCTCCGCCACTTAAAGGACAGAATAATTGAGCGGGTGAATTCTCTTCGCCACCCGGACAGAATCGAAAGCTCCAGTCTTCTATGGTGGCATCGAAGTACGTACCACGAAGACTGACGTCCCAGTTCTCTGCCAGAAGGTAGATCACCTCAAATTCCACGCCTTTGGTGTTTACGTCCTCGGCATTTGTAAGTTGTGCGGAAAAGAGCGCATTCAAATCTCCCGCAGGCGTCTTGAGCGCTGCGACATTTAGCGGCTGGATTACCTGGTGATCTTCAAATTCTTGATAGAACACATCTACGCTGTAGCTCATGCGTCCATCCAGTGCTGCGCCCTTGAGTCCGATTTCGAAGGCGGTGGAGGTTTCCTCGTCAAAGGCGAGCATTTCGCCCCCGGCCGCTGCGATTTCTGGAAAAAGCGGTGCAAGGGCTATAATCCCCGGCACTAAATTATTAAATCCCCCCTGCTTATAAGCATTGTCGATTGCCAGATAGGCGGTCATATTTTCGGTGAAATAATGCTGAAGTTTGAAACTCCAGGAGAGGTGATCATAGCTTGCCTCGTCATCAACAACAGAATTTAAACCTATGAACTCGAAATTACTCTTCGTCCAAATATTATTTTTGTCATACCGGGCACCAAGGGTCATATCCCATTGCGGTGACAGATGGAAAATAAAATTTGCGTAAGCTGCCTTGATATCGCCTGCACCTTCCGCCGGGCCAAGCAGATTAACGCCGGTAAGCGTAACGTTAAAGGAGCCATCGATATCGCGATTGGCATAGTAAAGTCCGGAGATATAATCAAAATTTTCTCCGGTATTGGAGAAACGCAACTCTGCTGATGTGGTTTCCCAATCGAGTTGGATTTCAAACTGACTGGTTCTATCTGGATACGGCTCCCGGTTATCCAACTGGTAGGTTTTGAGCTTTTGGTAAGACGTGAGGAAATCAATGTTCACCGACTCCTGAGCCCAGGCCCATTGAAGATTAGTCTCCTTGATATCCGATTGTGCGTTGGAGAGGAAATCACCATAGTAATAGCGATCATCGAACCGATTCTCGATAGCGGGTATGGGGTTGGCCCCGCCGGTTCCCGGGACAATACCATCCACATTAAAGTCTACCGGCTGATCGGCCAGATTCTGATAGCCGACATTCCAGTACAAACTCATGTCATCATTCATCAGCCACACCAAGCGCGATCTGAGTGCCTTGTGTTTTTTGCCGCCGGTACCTTTTTCACCGGAAACCGGGTTCTTTACTTCTATATAGCCGTCTGAATCAGCGTAAGCACCAGCGAGTCTAATACCAACCTTGTCAGAAATTACAGGGATATTAACCGCCCCTCGAATGTCGACTACATCCAGGCTGGAGGAATTATTCAGGCTGTAAGAACCTTCAATATAGCCTTCCAGTTCAGAGGCGTTTGGGGCTCTTGTGCTTATATTGTAGGCACCGCTAGGTGCATTCTGACCGTAGAGAGTACCCTGCGGCCCCCGCAGTAACTCTATGCGTTCAATGTCCACCAGCGTTGAGAAGACAGCGCCCACGGAACCCTGCGCGAAATCATCGACGAATACAGCAACACCTTGTGGCGCAGTGAGCGCAAAAAATGCGGGACCCACGCCGCGTAGTCGAATAGCGGCAGCTTGCACCCCCGGGAAAAAGTTGACGCCCGGTGTTAATTGCGCGGTCTCGGTGAAATCAAAGATGCTCAACTGGGTTATTTCTTCACGGCTCACTACCGCGATAGAAATCGGAACATCCTGCAGAGATTGGACGCGCTTCTGAGCGGTTACTATCACTTCTTCCAGCTGCCTGAACTTGCCTTGAGTGGTTGCCGGCTGAGCCAGCGCGGGGAGTGCCCAGGCCAGTAGAGCGACCAATGGAATTATTGTGCGATGCAATCTGCAACTAACGCAGACCGAGAGTATCTTACCCACATAGGTGTGCAAAGTGTGTGGTATCGGGAAGCTCAAATGGTTAATTACCTGGTATTTCTTATTAGGAGAATCTGCAACATTTTATCGCCAGGAATTCTGACCATTCTTCAATCCGCCTTCAGGTATTGTAGACCATCTTATTCGATCCAGTAACTACACGCTCCATTGATCTCGTGGCTCTGGATGGTATAGGGAATTTTATTTTACTGAGAAAGGCGTTCTCATGAGCGGCGCGAGTGCTATTTCAGATATAAGGATCGGCTGAAGCGCCGCTAGTTGGAGGCATTCGTTACGTTTCCTGTAAATAGTGGCATAAATAATGCCATAACATGTATAGGCGCACGGGTCCCTGTGATACGGTGTGGTGCGCTTACAAATTCGTAAGCCTAGAGGAAAATGAGTGAGTAATTCCGCTGAAAATGAAACCGCCGCTGTGCCCGATGGCCGCCGATTGCGTACTGAACGCAGCCGGCAGGCGATTATCGAAGCAAGCCTGAAACTGATCGCCGAGGGAACGCTGGTGCCCACAGCACAGCTGATTTCTGACCGAGCTGAAGTGGGTATCCGCTCTTTCTTCCGGCATTTTCCAGATATGGAAGCCCTGTTTTCTGCGGTAGACGACTATGGCCGGGAAGCTACTGAGGCCCTGTTTATTGGTGGGGACCGTGATGGCACACTCCAGGAAAGGTTGGTACATGCCATAGAACGGCACGCGGACGGTTACGAAAACCAAACGAGTATTATTCTTTCCACCGCGGCGCAGAGATGGCGTTATGAAGTCCTGCGTAAAAACTATGCGCGTTACCAGCGAGGGTTACGTAAAGATCTCGATGACTGGCTTCCGGAACTCAAGTCGCTGTCGCGTGACCAGCGCGAAGCGGTGGATGGAGTGGCTTCATTTGAGATGTGGCACCGACTCCGGGAGCACCAGGGTCAGAGCAAGAAGCACGCCATTGAAATCGTCGTTGGCATCATCCATAACTTATTGGCGGCCGACGCGGGCTGAGTTTTTATAGAGGCGTCGCCGCTCCTGTTATAGGACTGGCGCGTGTAGGCAAAATCTGAGAAAACCTATTCGGGTAGATATCATGTCGAAAAAACCCTTTGTCATCATTTTTTTGATTGTCCTGGCTATTGCTTCTCTGGCCTGGTTCAGTCGAGTCGACTTAATGCTGGCCCTGGTCAAGTTTAAAACAGATCGCGAATATGCGGTGGCCCCAAATCGGGTAATACCCTGGGAGCAGGGGCCCGCAGAGGCCTTGAAGATAGCGAGTGAGCGGCCTCCTAATATCATCCTGATTCTGGCCGACGATCTTGGTTACAACGATATATCCACTTTTGGTGGCGGCCTTGTGCAAACCCCAAATATCGATCAGCTGGCGAAGGAGGGCGCGGTGTTCCGGCAGGCGTACGCAGGGAACGCCACCTGTGCACCGTCGCGAGCCATGATTATGACCGGCCGCTATCCCACTCGCACAGGCTTTGAATTTACACCCACTCCTTCTGGCATGGGTCCGATGGTCGGCATGGTCGCCAGCAGCCTGGATAACGGTCTACCCCCGCCGGAGTTCAGTGATGCCGGGAGTGAGATTGTCCTCCCATACGAGGAACAGGGCTTGCCGACGGAAGAAATCACCATAGCGGAGGTGCTCAGGGACAGGGGCTATCACACCGCGCACATTGGCAAGTGGCACCTGGGCAGGGGAAGAGGCTTTGCACCCAATGATCAGGGATTCGAGGAGAGTTTGTTGATGGTCAGCGGACTCTATCTGCCTGAAGATGCTTCCAATGTAGTCAATGCCAAACTGGATTTCGACCCCATCGACAAATTCCTGTGGGCGCGCATGGTTTTTGCTGCATCTTTCAATAATGCAGTCGAAGACTATTTCGAGCCCGGTGGGTACCTCACTGATTATTGGACGGACGAATCCATAGCCTTCATTCAGGCGAATAAAAACAGGCCATTCTTTCTTTATCTTGCACACTGGGGTTCGCACACCCCCCTTCAGGCTACTCGCGAAGATTACGACGCGGTAGGAGATATCAAGCCACATCGCGCGCGCGTGTATGCGGCGATGATCCATGCGCTCGATCGCAGTGTCGGTCGTATTATGACGGAGCTTGAGGAACAGGGGCTGGCAGAAAATACGATCGTGATTTTTTCGAGTGATAATGGCGGAGCGGGCTATATCGGCTTGCCTGAAGTCAATGCGCCGTATCGCGGCTGGAAGCTGACTAATTTCGAGGGCGGCTTGCGGGTGCCGATGTTCGTCAAGTGGCCAGCGCGGATCGCTGCAGGCACTACTGTCGATACGCCGGTCGCGCACATCGATTTAATGCCGACTATGGCAGCAGCGGCGGAAGCTGCGAGAGCACCGAATGTGATTATCGATGGTCTCGACCTGCTTCCCCTGGCGACGGGTGAAGGCGCTGAAGACTGGGTGCGCGAAACCCTGTTCTGGCAGAGTGGATACTACCGCGCGGTGCGTCACGGTGATTGGAAATTGCAGGTTTCAAAACTTCCGAACAAGGCGTGGCTTTACAACCTTGCGGAAGACCCGGTTGAGCACAATAACCTTGCCGAGTCGCGCCCGGATAAACTCAGCGAACTGCAGGCCCTGCTGGACGCTCACGAGGCGTCTGCGCGGAAACCACTTTATCCCTACGTTGCCGAGATACCCGTTGCTGTTGATAAAACGTTGGTAGAGTATTTTGAACCCGGTGATGAATATATTTATTGGCCTAACTAGGTCGCAAAGGGGTATCAGAGCATGAGTCAAGCGGCTAACGATCTTGATCATCTAATGCTCGATGGCCTTCAGGACGGGGGCTATGTGGTCTCAGGTGGACGCGAGCTATTCATGGAGGTGATGGACACCACCACAGGCCGGGTCTGGATGAGCGCGGCCCCTGTAAAAATGGCCGACTTTGAGGCACTTGCACTGGAGGAGTCCCTGATGAAAGTGGGCATTGCTCGTGCTTCGATGGATCGCGCCGCATTTCAGCATTCACCGGGCTCGCCCGGCGAGCCCGTGTTGCAACGGGTTATCGATGGGCGTTTGTATATCAATGTTGCCGTCCCTCGGGAGCAGATTCCGGCCTCCGTGCCTCGTGGCCCAATGGAAATTTCGGTCGACAAGGCCCACGTGATTGGCTTTGAGGCGGGTCGCACCGTGTCTGTAATGAGTTTACCTGAGGGCGACTTTGTAGAGCTCGTTGGCGATGATTTCAGGGACCAGTCACTGGTACTGCCCCCCGACTCTGCGCTCAAGAAAATTGAACTATCGCGCCCTTGGGTGGTGTCGCTACCCACGCCAACACGCACTTTTTTCTGGTTCGGCAAAAACCTGCGCAGTTTTCAGGGGCCGGTCACGCTCCCTGAGCCGGCGTAACATTTGGCACTTTCAATAAATCAACAGAGTATTTGATAATGACTATCGGAGTAGTAGCAACAATTACCATTGCCGAAGGCAGCAACGCTGAATTCGAACAGGCTTTCCTGGCGCTGGCTGAGCAGGTGCGCGCCAACGAGCCCGGCAACATCTTCTATATCTTGCATCGCAGCAAGACGGATTCCCAAGTTTATAAAGTACTGGAGCAATACCACAGTGAGGCAGACCTGGAGGCGCACGGTAAATCAGCGCACTTTCATGAGGCCAACAAGGTGTTGGCCCCGTTGGTCGCTGCGGCGCCGGAAGTGGAAGTGTTGGATACGGTTTAAACTGAAGCGAGCTGAAGCTCAAGTGAGTTAGATAGGTATTTTTTGACCGTTGCAATTAGACCTGAGGAAATAGCACCCGATGTCTGAATTACATACGCTTTACGCTATTACGCATTCCCTGTACTCCGGTCGTGCGCGCGCCTACTTGATTAACAACGGCATTGCATTTCGGGAACTGTCCACAGGGCATGAGAGCTTCAAGGCCGATATTCTGCCCAAGGGTAAATTGCCCACCATACCCACTCTGCTAACGCCAGGGGGTGAGGTTATCCGTGACGGCGCCGCGATCATCGAGCATTTCGAGGCGCAAAGTGGCCGTCCCTGCCAGCCACGTACTGCGCGGCAACAGATTGTCAGCGCATTGTTTGATGTAATCGGCACCGATGGACTGTTGCGTCCCGCAATGCACTACCGCTGGAACTATCCTGAGGAAAATCTGGATTTCGTGCGGTATCATTTTTTCCACTCCCAGCGCGATTTACCGGCACGTGAAGAAAAGACTGAAAAAATGATGGACAGGATGCGTCATGCCGCCGGTATTTTTGGTGTGACGGATGAAGCCATCGAACTGGTCGAAGCGCTCTATCTGGAATATTTATCGGCCTTGAATGCACACCTGGAGACCGTGCCTTATCTATTGGGCTGGAAGCCTTGTATCGGCGATTTTGGTTTGCTGGCACCAATGTATGCTCACCTGGGAAGAGATCCTGCGCCACTTCGTATCATGCAGCAACAGGCTGTGAGAGTTCACCGTTGGGTGGAACGCATGAATCGCGCGGATCAGGATGCTCCAGAATTCTTTAACGCCGGCTCCGATTTCTTGCCCGATGATGAAATACCCGAAACACTAATCGCAGTACTGCGTGTACTGTCTGAAGATCTGGTGCCTGAGACGCGTGCTGCTGCCACTTGCATCAATGGATGGCTGGCGAAGAATCAGCCTGAGTCAGGCGTGGCGGCGGAACGTATGCTCGGGATGGGCGAGTTTTCTGTACGCGGCCAAACGTTGACGGCAATAGCGCAACCCTATCGGTTCTATTTATTGCAGCGCGTACAGGCGGTTTACGATAAACTTGGCAGTGCTGATAAGGCCGCGGTGGAGGCGATGCTGGAACGCTGTGGGCTAGCGGAGATACTAACCATCCGGCTGGATCAGCAGTTGGGTCAGATAGATAATCTGGAAGTTTGGTTGTAGGGTTGCAACGTTAAGGTGAGAAATTTGGAGTCGGCGTGAGTAGGGATAACCAACGTTCCTGGATCGGCGCCAAGCACTCAAAAAGTATATCTCACTGTCACGCCATAGGTGCGTGGTGCTGCCAAAAATTGCGCCTGTGTGCCTGAATAAGCGATCGGTGCAGCGGCCAATGACGAGTACGCATTATCCGTGGCATTTTTCACCCACAGGGCTCCATCCCAATTCTCATTGCGCCAGCCGAGTCGAACATTCACCCGAGTTTTATCCTGTTCTGCACTGGAAACCTGGTAAGTCGGATTGGTGAAGTGATCGCTCATATAGCTGTAGTCACCGCGTAGATAGCTCACGCCCTTCGCGACAGGGAGCATTAAAGTTGCGGCGAAATTGCCACTCCAGTGGGGCGCGTAGGGTACATCAAAGCCCTGATCATCCAACTCACCGGAACCGTATTGTGCGTCCAGATATTGCAGGCCGCCACTCAGCATCAGAAAGTCCCAGGGTGCTGCAGAGAAATTCAAGTCGACACCCGCGCTCGTGCCCTCCGCGGCATTACTAACAAAGGTGCCAACGCCAGCAGGCTGCTGTGCAAGAAATTGTAGCTCCTTGAATTTTGTGTAAAAGATGCTGCCGTTGATTTGCAGGCGGTTGTCCAGTAGCTGTGACTTGATGCCCAGTTCATAGTTGGTGGTATCTTCGTCGTCAAATTCTCTTGGCGCACCTTCACCGGCGACGCCGTTAAATCCGCCAGACTTTGATCCGGTGGATACGGAGGTAAACATCATAATTTCGTCAGTCATGAAAAAGGTGAGGTTGGCCAACCAGGTAAACCCGTCTGAGTTTCGGTGAAAACTGTCATCAACAGGTGCAAAGGCAAGCTGAACCAGTGCTGCGCCCGTCGCCGCTGCTGCGGCGGTGGAAACGGGCTCAGCGAAGAGGCTGGCTTCTTTGTCTTCGTTGGTATACCGAAGCCCAAGGGTTGCCGCCCAGCGTTCGGAAAAATTATAAGTTGATTGCCCAAAGATCGCATAGGACTCAGTTTTCCAACTGTTATCAATAAAAACGGTGTCGCCGGGCTGCACGAGAACACCAAAGCCTGGCCCTAGTCCTGTTGAAGCGCCGCCCACTGCAATGATGTCATCGCCAATTTTGGCAACACCTTCGCCAGTTCCGCCTCGCGTCAGTTTTTCGTTTGCGTAGAATCCACCCAGTATGTACTGCAATGGTCCGTCTATATCGCTGGTCAGGCGCAGTTCCTGTGTCCACAGTTCACCGGTGTACTTGTCGTCCACCAGGGCAAGTATGGCAAGTTCAGATCGGTCTGCATCCGTTGAGGTTTTGTAATCATAGTCATTCCAGGACGTAAGAGAGGTGAGTGTTGCGGAATCCAGCTCGTAGTCCATTTTGATATTGGCTGCGTCGGATTTGAGATCGAAATTGGAATCCACATCAACATTGTTTTTGTAATTAAACGCATCGTTCTTGGGAACAGGTAGCCCCTGTGCGATCAATTGATCAGTGACTGCGGAGGTCTGCGTGGCGTCTGCTGCACAACAGCTGGTATCGCGGTCGACGTGGCTGGCAGTCAGTTGAATGCTCAGTAAGTCTGTGGGCTGCCAGCGGATTTTGCCGCGGGCATTCCAATCCTGGGCAGCATTGAGGTCATCACCGGTATTGCTCTTCAGCCAACCATCGTGTTCGTGCCAGCTGCCTGCAACCAGGTAGCCCAGGGTGTCTGTAATCGGTCCGGTCACAGAGCCCACGTATTTCTGCATCGAGTAATCCCCAAAGGACGTCTCAACGTAGCCCTCGGTCTCTTCCATGTTAGGGTTTTTTGTGATCACACTGATCACACCGGCATTGCTGTTCTTGCCGTACAGGGTTCCCTGGGGGCCTTGTAGTACTTCGATGCGTTCGATGTCGGTGAGATCGGACATGCCCAGGCCAGAGCGACCCATATAGACACCATCGACGAGGAAAGCGACTGAGGCTTCCAGCGAAGGGTCGTTTTGACTGGTGCCAAATCCACGAATTCTGAGCGCCGAGGCGAAAGGATTGATATTGGTGCTGACGGTCAGTGCGGGTACCAGCGCTGCAACATCAACGATGTCCGTAATGCCTGCCTCCCGGATAGTCTTCTCAGAAATGGCGTTTACCGTGATGGGGATATCTTGCAGGCTTGCTGCGCGTTTGGTGGCGGTAACGACCACTTCTTCCAGTGTTGTCGTTTGAGAAAATGCCACAGAATTGCACAGGACCAGAGCGATGGCTGCAGAAACTGGTTTCGTCATACACGTCATGATGGCTTCACCTACTAGCTAATGAGAAGTGACGGTCTAGTTAATGGCACAAGTCATGCTACAATATTATGGCATATATTATGTAATTAGAATGAAATTGCAAGACCAACCGGTTCAAATTCTAGACAAAATGGTTAGATAGGTTGAGCTCCCGCAGCCCGGCCAACTGTTCGCGAAGCTCGGTAGGAGCCAAAAGACCGAGGTACGCAGTATGTCGGTAGTTGGGTGGGAAGCCCTGCAGTATTTGTGCGCGGCCACTAACGCTAGCATATTTCAATCATGTGTAATGACAGTGGCTTTTTTATACGCTCAATGCCCCGCTTGATACCCTCACAATGACCTACAGCTATGGGCTGTGGAAAGAGCTCATTCTTGGCACATTCCTATCGGCATCAGGCGCGCCTATAAAGTATTGCTCGCATTTAGGGATTCGGAGCTATAGCCGGTGACGTTTAGTGACGGTGTACGCATTGTATTGCCCCAAATTACAAAATAACTATAACTTCGAAGCTAAGTTTGTCATTATTGGGGGGACCAAAAATAACCCCATAGCAATGCAGTCCATAAGCGGGCACCTCGAGCGGAGTCTTCATGCATGACGGGTCCGGACAATATAATATAATAGAACATGTGGTACCCATGCGACGACATCAAGAACTGCCCAAAATACTCGTGTATAGCAGCGGCGGATTGCTATTGCTGATGTTCAGCGTCGCCGCCACGGCTAGCAATGGCTTTATCAACCCCGCCGGACCGATCGCCGAGGCACTGCGCGATCATCTTATTTTCATCGTGATGGTAATGGCTATCGTTATCGTACCGCTTTTTATCGCCCTACCGTGGACGCTGTGGCGCTACCGCCT
>JAPKAY010000103.1 GCA_028825045.1 Halioglobus sp. | reverse complement strand
TGCCAGCGTGGCGCTTCCCGATATATGCATACCCAGACTATTTTCCCCAGTGAATGCGATAGTCACCAGAGCCGCCGAGGGTTGTGGCGTGACAGCAACGACCTCCCCCGCCATCACCATGATATCGCCAGGGAGGTTAGGCGCCCTCAAATCAAATTGAAGTTTTTTCAAGCGACTATTCGCACCAGCCCAGTCACCGAGATAGCGAGCAGACAATCCGCTGGTCGTCAGGATATTCATGAAAATGTCTGGCATTCCCGCAGCCTGCGCTATGCCGGCATTGTGATGTACGGGAGTAAAATCTTGTGTTGCTAGCGCACCACCCACGATGAGCCTGTGGGTAATGGGAATAGCAACTTCCGGCAATCGATCGCCCACGTGAAGGGCAGATATTTCGATATCTGCATAGTCAGTCGGCTCACTAGGCAGCCGTTTAATCAAGGGTAACCCTGCGTCCATCTGCACACTGTGGCGGTGTGTCTTCTCGTCAGCCTGCGCATCAGCTGCCTGATACTGAAAGTAGGTGATCAGGGCGTCTGCGAACGAATTTGCGTCAACCGTTAGGTATTCCACCCGCTCGGTAATAAAAAAACCTTCGCCAAGCGCCGTCGGTTTTTTATCGCTGACGTTCACAATAGTCGTGTAATGCTTCACACGCTCGCCGATGTGCAGGTCTCGATGAAAATTAATATCGTAGCTAACAGCAACGTTAGATGAGTAGCCCATTACGCTCATTTCATCAAAAACCCGATACGGTTGAGCATCGGTCGAATACGGTGCATAGCGGTCATTGATATCGCGCATCGTCCACATTTGCATCATTGCAGGAGGCGCGACCTGATCGTTTCCGGGTGAGTAGCGGGGGTTGTTATCGCCCATCGCTGAGCACCACTGCCAGATCTGCGTCGCGCTAACGGGGTTATGGCTCAAATAAGGACCTTTACGCTGCTCTGTGAGGCTCTCCAATTGCTGTTCTAACGATAGATTTTTATTTAACATACTCACACGGCAATTTTATTAGTCGCTTTCTATTGTACACCGAGCGAGCAATGTTCTAAATCCATCAAGGATAGCGGGTTTTTGAACACCTATTTGCAACTTGGCGCTAGAGCCTTCTGCGGCTCTAGCAAGATTCGATCACCCCGATACCGCATCAGGACAGCCCTAGGAAAGGATACAACTTTGAACGGCCAATACACCGCTGGGGCCTTCGGTGCTTTCAGCTGTGCAGGGATCGACGGGGCAAGCCCTGCTGCGCTTGGGGTTTTTTTCTCCCGATTAAGTTAGAGTTGCTAGCCCAATATGCACAGACCGAGAATTTTCTATAGACTGGAATCAAACCGTATTTGACCCATTCATAAGCAATGAGGCTGCTCTGCATATCCCTCACGGAGAAAAAAATGGACGAAAGCAAGTTGGCATACGATAAATCAGTTGCTGCACTGACCGAAGCAGGCCGCGATTTTGAGCTCACTCAGTACTCAATCGGCAACGTGGATTACACCGTATATAAAAATGCACCAAAAACCCTGCAAGACGTCTATTTCGCAGCTACCGCGCATGGCGACAGTGAATTTATAATCTATCAGGGTGAGCGCTGGACGTTTAACACTTTTTTCCAGCAAGCATGGTCACTGGCGGATGCCTTGGACACCAAACACAATATCGCGCCGGGTGACCGCGTGGGTATCGCGATGCGAAACTACCCGGAATGGCTAAGTGCATTCGTCGCTATTACATCGATTGGCGCATTGGCTGTGCCAATCAACAGTTGGGGTACAACCCGCGATCTATTGTTCGCAGCACGCAATAGTGAGTGTAAAACTGTGTTTTGTGATCAACAACGTCATACCCTTATGGCGGCAGGGCTTGCGGAGTCGAATATTAATTCAGTGATCGCCCGCTCCAGTGCAACTTCACCTATTGAGTTTGGCCAAACACTGGAAGACTTTGTCGCAGATAGCAAAAACGCGTCGCGGCCAAATGTCACTATCGCAAGCGAAGACAGTGCACTCATTATGTATACATCGGGCACCACAGGACAGCCGAAGGGCGCAGTCTCCACACATCGCGCGCTTTGCCAGGCCATTATGAATTTCGAATGCACTGGAACTGCCTGCGCAATGGCCAACCCCGATCTGATTGGCGCAATGTTTTCCAAAGGATTTGCACCATCACAAATGCTAGCGGTCCCCTTATTTCACGTCAGTGGACTGCATGCCATATTTTTTACTGCGCTCCGTGCCGGGCGAAAGATTGTCATGATGTACAAATGGGACACTCATTCGGCTCTGCAACTCATCGAGCAGGAGCGAATCACCATACTTAGTGCCGCGCCATCAATGTTGTTACAGCTGTTCGAGTCACCCGAGTTTGACCAGCATGACACCAGCAGCCTTTCCAGCCTCGGCGGTGGAGGTTCGGCAACGCCGGCGAAGGTTGCCGTTCTAATGCGTGAAAAGGTGCAGAACATGTATGGAGGGACGGGCTGGGGCATGACAGAAACCAATTCTATTGGCACGGCATTCACCGGTCAGGCATTCATCGATAACCCTGGCAGCGTCGGCTTTTGCCATGCCACCGTCGAAGTCAAAATTTGTGACCCAAACGGCCATGAAGTCACTGCAGGCGAACCGGGCCGAATCTGGATCAAGACCCCCACCGTAATCAGTGAGTACTGGAGGAGACCCGATGCTAACGAGAAGAGCTTCTGTGAGGGCTGGTTTGACAGCGAGGATATCGGGTACTTTGATAGCAAAGGCTACTTATACTTATCTGATCGGGCCAAAGACTTGGTGATTCGCGGTGGAGAGAATATTTATCCGGCTGAAATTGAAGCTGCGCTGTGTGAACATCCTGCTGTGCACGAAGCAGCTGCTTTTGGCATTGCAGATGAGAAAATGGGCGAGCAAGTGGTAGTGGTGGTGGTCCCGAAATGTGGCGTTTCACTAACTGAAGAGGCTCTCAAAATTTTTTCCTCGCAACACTTAGCTGCATTTAAAATACCGTCTCGCCTGACAATCGTGGAGGAGGCACTGCCTCGCAACCCTGCCGGAAAAGTACTGAAGCACCTACTGAAAGAAGCTCACTACACTGATTGAAACGGTGTATCCCTTAGGGCGGATGCAGCGTATTTTCTGTTTATTAACGACAGAGCGTTAAGCAGGTACGGTAATTTCGGCCATCAGATTGTCAACTTCTATCGCGGTTAGCGAGTGCGGTCTTATCTCATTATTTTTGTGATTCTAGCACCACATTTACCCAATTTAATCCTCTCTTAGTGGCTCGCAGCAGTCTGATCGGATAGGTGTAATAAACTGATCGTTTGAGTCCTAGCCTAGCCCGAGACGTACCATGAGAACTTCCGCAATGATACGATAACGTAACTGGGAGGTTAAAAAATGAGTAGCGTAGAGAATGGTCGTGAGCATATTCGACATGAAATATGGATTTGCGGTGGATCCAACACCATTATTAATGGGCTTAGTGCCTGGCTGTTGATGAAAGGTGGGGGCAGCTTACAATGGAGCGGAGACCCCTCCTTTGCCGGCGATGTGGTGGCGACCGCGTTTCTTTTACCACTAATCGTAGCGTTTATCGTCATCCCGCTGCAGCGCAGCAAGCTCAACAAGGGAACGCTGCAACCGATAAACCTAGGTCCCTCGTCCTTTATGCAGTCACTCGCTGATCGCTTCCCCGCCAGCACAGCAAAAAGCGCATTGCTATTCGGCCTAATAGGTATCTTGATCATCGCTCCAGTGACCCTCACTGGACTCTACCTATTTGGCGTCCAAACCATTAGCCCAGAATACTACGCGGTCTTCAAAGGCATTTGGGCCGGCCTAATGGCAGCTATCCTAGTAGTGCCCATGGTCTTGATTGCACTGCGTGAAAACGCATCCACCAAGACAGCAGCAGTGCACGGGAGCTAGTTGTGTCAGCACTGCGTGGCAAAATCGGCCTGGTCACAGGGTCCGGCCAAGGGATTGGACGCGCCATTGCTCTTTCGTACGCTCGCGAAGGCGCCAAGGTTGTGGTGGCAGACTTCAATGAAGAGATGGGGCAGCAAACAGTCGAACTGATTACAGATGCCGGTGGCACAGCAAGCTTCATCTACGGCGACATCAGCAAAGAAGATACCGTCAAGACCACAGTAGACTTTGTACTCACCACCTATGGCCGTCTCGACATCGCTTGTAACAGCGCGGCAGTGAGTCGTGGTAGCGGTCCAATACACGAGTACGAGCGCAGCATCTTCGATCAAACCCTCGAGATGTGCCTTACTAACACTTGGCTCTGTATGAAGTATGAGATTGCTGCAATGCTGGAAAAGGGTGGCGGCGCAATCGTCAATATCTCTTCCAATGCTGCATCGCGAGGCCAGGCGTTTAATACGGCCTATGCCGCCGCTAAAGGTGGAGTCAACATCCTCACGAAGAGCGCCGCTGCAGAGTACGGTGCCAAGGGTATTCGTATTAATGCCGTGTCTCCTGGCGTCATTCTCACTCCAGGCCTAGAACAATACTTTGAGGAGCAGCCCGGCAAGGAGGAGGGACTCAGAAAGAAATCCGTAATGAATCGCTTAGGATCGCCTGAGGAAATTGCAGACGCGGTAAGCTTCTTGTCCAGTGATCGAGCCTCGTTTATTACAGGGCAAATTTTGTCAGTGGATGGAGGCGGCTCTGTCCGCTAAGTCACTTCCTATATTGATCATCTAGCGCACACGGATTTTCGGTTCAGTGGCACCCCCACGCATGGTATGTAAGAACTCCTCCAGTGGCGCGGGGGCTGCAACCTCCGGCGCTTTGGCATCCGGGGGATTGGCCCAGAAACCCTGCCAGGAAGGCCACAGATCGTGATACGCTCCGGCGTATGGCTCTCGGTCGGGCCAGCGCATTTTGTTATCACCCAAGGGCGGCTTATTCAGGTCGGTAGCGTACCAGTAACACGGTAATCGACGGCGAAAATACCAGCGGCCATCAATGCGG
>JAPKAY010000054.1 GCA_028825045.1 Halioglobus sp. | reverse complement strand
GGCCACACCTCAGCTGGCCACACCTCAGCCGGCCACACCTCAGCCGGCCACACCTCAGCCAAACCTTCCTGCGCGCAATCCATGGGTGGCACACAGTCCCTATGCGATCTCCCACCATAATTCCGCGCAGACCGATGTCACTGAGGTCAATGGCCCCAGTGTCGGTGGCAGGCTGGGCCTGGATGAGGTCAAGACGGTGCCGGTGGTGTGGTGCTCTGCACCCTTATACAAAACTATCGGCAACGAAACAGTGGTTATTGCGTCCACGCCCATGGGTTTAATCAAAGTGCTTGCAACAGGTGAAGATTTTGAACTGATTTCCAACGTACCGTATCCCAACCGTGAGGATGTACACGCCCACGCGACCGATGCTGTGATCCTGGAAGTTATGACCGATATCGACGAGAAGCGCCGGAAAAAACAGGACTGGCGGCTGTTATTTAATTCCTGGCTCTTGTACTACAAATTTAATATCAACATGCGCACCATGCCCTCAGGTGCTTATGCGGTGATCGATAAGGAAGGCTATCACTACACATTCTACGACATGCAGCACCTGGTGAAATCCTTCGATAACAACGCAGCCAAAGAGCCACTGGTGCCGGTGAGGTACGCCAATATTGTGTCGCAGTTGCCCCCTGAAGACGCTGCAGGAATCGATCGGATATTGGGCATCAACCTGACCTACGATGGTCACATTGTCGCCGCGGCGACTGGTGCGGTGATTGTGACTGACCGCGAGCTGAACGTGTTGGATTACCAATTATTTCCCGGTGAGTGGATGGAGAACTCGATTGCCGTGGATAAAGAGGGCGGTATTTATGCGGTGACCTCGGTCAACATGCATAAGCTGGTCTGGACCGGAGCTGAGCTATCCCGGTCAGCCTTAGACGGCGCATGGAGCTCGCCTTACGACGTTATGCCCGAAGGCGAGGCCATGAAGCTGGGAGCTGCGTCCCATGGTTCCGGCACCACACCCTCACTGCTCGGTTTTGGGGATGATGAAGACAAACTGGTGGTTATTGCCGATGGCAAAGAAACCAATGCGCAAATAGTAGCCTTCTGGCGCGATGAAATTCCCGCTGACTTTAAGCAAAAACCCGGCACGCAATCGCGACGCATCGCTGACCAGATACCCTTCACCTTGAGCAAGACCACAGTGGAGGCGTCACCGGTGATCTATGGTAATGGGGTGTTGGTGGTGAACGGTACTTATCCGGAACCCGGCCCGATCTCACTTGACCTGATCAGTAATGCCTTTCTGGCGGGTACCACGCGCAAAGCACCACTGGGCATACAGAAGTACGAATGGCTGCCGCACGAAAATCGATTTGTGGAATCCTGGTCCATCGCCGACGTGGACAACACAGACTGGATGCCGCCGGCGGTCTCTGCCGCCAATGGGCTGGTCTACATTGCCAATCGCCGCAATGATACCTACGAATACTTTGCCGCAGATTGGGAAACCGGTGAGAAAAAGGCAACCTGGCTGTTTCCCAACGATAGCGTGCTGTGGAATAACTGGGGCGGCATTACTGTCTTTCTTCCCGACGGAGATTTTTTATTGGGTGGCTTCTTCGCTCTCAAGCGTTACGATACGGGAGCTATGAGGTAGTTGTCGCCACAAGGAAGACCTAGTCTTATGTCGTTACTTAAAGTCAGGCACCGTCACTGTAGAGATGGTATCGGTTCCCTATTTTCAGTCTTACCGGCCTTTATGTTGGCGATCTGCGGCATTTTACTTAGCGCCTGCGCCGATACATCAGAACCTGTTGCTGCAGTTGATACTGCACCATTGGTGGTTGAAGTTACCGTAGTAGAACTGCAGCCGCAGACGTTACAGCGCACGATCCGAACCTTCGGCGTAGTGGAGGCGTTGGAGGAGGTTAACGTGGCGGCGGAACTGTCAGGCACGGTAACAGCTGTGCACGTCGATGAGGGCGACAGGGTAGAAAAGGGGCAAGTGCTACTGGAGCTGGATCCACAGAAGCGTGAGCTTGCGGTGGATCAGGCGGATCAACAGGTGCAGCGTGCCCAGGCCGCCCTGCAGGAGGCTCGGCTGAAGTTGCAGCGACGAAAAAATCTGGCTGAGAAGGAGACTATCTCCCGCGAGGTCCTGGACAACGCCCAGCTGAGCGTCGATGCGTCCACCGCTGACTACCAGCAGGCGATAGCCAGCCAACAACTGGCCGTTCGCGAGTTGGCCGATACCCGAATTGTTAGCCCCACGGCTGGCCTGGTGGAAATTCAGGCGGTGGAAGTTGGTGAGCCGGTACAAGCGGGTGCCAGTTTGATTACGCTGCAGGCGGTACACGGTCTGCGCGTACACACCTGGGTCAGCGAGGCTGATGTTACCCAGGTACAGTCCGGCGGCCGCGCTATCGTTACCGCCTCAGGCCTCGCTGGCAGTGAGTTTGAAGCCAATATTGAGTGGGTCGGTGTTAATGCAGATCCGGCGACGGGAAATTTCCCGGTGAAACTGATTCTGGCAGAGAGTACCGATGCTCTGCGTCCTGGGATGACGGCGAGCGCAGACCTTCAAGGTATCAGCGTGAATGACGCATTACTCTTGCCTGAGGCGGCGCTGATGGATCGCGACCGTCGACGCGTCGTGTTTGTGGTAGAGCAGGGTGTGGCGCACATGAGAGAGCCTTTGCTGGCGGCCGGGTTCAGTAATCGGCTACAGGTGTTGGATGGTCTCGCGCCCGGAGACCAGGTTGTGGTATCGCGGCAATCACTGTTGCTAGATGGTACAACTGTCGCTGTCCGCAGCGCAGACTAGTCAGCATGCAATTCATTATAAGCTGGTTTATCGACAGGCCGCTGGTGATCAATATGATCATGGCGATAGTCTTTATTCTGGGCTATCTAACCATTGCCGACATGCGCTACGAGTACAACCCCAATGTCGATATGGGTGTGGTCAACATCACCACCATTAAAGCGGGTGCCGGACCCGAGGAAGTTGAACTCGCTATTACGCTGCCATTGGAAGAAGAGTTGCTGGAAGTTGAAGGCATCAAAAAACTCTATTCCAACAGTATGGAAAGCCTGTCGGTAATCACCCTCAACCTGGACCTCGATGCCGCCGACAAGCAGGACATTATGCGGGATATTCAGCAGGCGGTAGACCGCGCTGCTGCCCGGCTACCCAGCGACTTGCTGGAAAAGCCCTTGGTGAATGAGCTATCGACCCTGGTAACGCCTGTCATGGAAGTGCACGTCACCGGTGATGTGCCCGAGGCACTGCTGCGGGACGTCTCGCGCAATGTGGCCGACGGTCTGCGCGAAGTTGAGGGTATAGCGAGCGTTGAGAAACTGGGCTATCGGCGGCCGGAAGTTCGCATTCTGTTGAAACCGGAAAAGCTGGCTGGACTGGGTATCAGTCACGATGAAATTATCGCAGCGATTCGTGCGCGCAACCTGCGCGACAGTGGCGGTGCCATCGATTCATTCACCGCCGAGAAAAAGATTATCGCGGTGGGTCAGTTCCAGGATCCGCGAGAAATACAGAGCGTGGTGGTACGTTCTGGAACCCCTGGTAACGCAGTGCTTTTGCGTGATATCGCCACTGTGGTCGTAGACTTTGAAGATTGGGAAATACAGTCGCGGGTCAATGGCCGTATGAGTATTGCGCTGCAGGCACGAAAGAAAGCGCTGGTCGACGAAGTCCATACGGCGGCCAATGTGCGTGCGTTTGTCGAAGGCTTTTCCGTTCCGGCAGGCATTGAGCTGGTGATGGTGGCTGACATATCACGTCTCACCGTAAACATGCTGGATGTACTGGGCGGTAATGCCATTCTCGGCCTGGTGTCGGTCATGTTGTTGCTCTGTTACTTCCTGGAATTGCGTTTCGCCCTGTGGGTGGCAGTGGGTATTCCTTTCGCAGTGTGTTTGTCTTTCCTGGGGCTCGCGGCAATAGACGTCACTATCAATGCGATGAGCCTGACTGCCATCGTGCTGCTCATGGGCATTCTTGTCGATGACGCGGTCGTGGTCAGTGAGAACGTTCAGCGCTTGCGGACAGAGGGGCTTGAGCTCCGCGAGGCAAGTATTCGTGGCGCAAGCCAGGTTGCACAGCCGGTTATTTTCAGTGCGCTGACTACGATACTGGCATTCGCGCCACTGATGCTGATGGAAGGTGTAAATGGTGAGTTTATGCTGCCCTTTCCGCTGGCCGTCGTGGTGCTGTTGTCCGCTTCCCTATTTGAGTGCTTGTGCTTGTTGCCCGGTCACTTATCACATGTACCGCACAGTCCCGGGCAAACGCGAGCGCGCGCGTTTGAGCGGCTGCGCGAGTTTTATCACCGACAAATCAGAACAGGCTTGCGACATCGATATATGACCCTGATTGTCTTTGTCCTGGTGTTTATCGGCGTGATGTTCATCGGTTATCAGACCATCAACTTCAATATGTATCCCGATGTCGATATCGACACGGTGCAGCTGAAAGTTGAGATGCCGGTGGGGACTCGGTTTGAGGATACTGTCGCCGCTGTGGCGCGCATGGAAGTGCAGTTGCGCGAGCGGGTGCCCGCCGAGGATCTACTGGCAATTACCAGCCAGGTCGGTCATCACGACACAGATTTTTATGGCACAACACAGGGGCGCAATCACGCCTGGGCGATGATCGCCATACAGCTTGAGCCGCTCGGCCGGCGCAACGGTGATACCGATACCACGCAACTGGTCGAAGATTTGCAGGCCTGGGCTAGCGACCAGCAGGGGTTTCAGTCATTAGTAGTGCAGGCGCAGACCGATGTTCCTGTGATGGGTAAACCGGTTCAGATCGATGTCATCGGCAGCGGTGAGGAACGGTATCAGGTTGCTGAGGAATTGCTTGGATTTCTGCGTGGTCACGCTGCTGTCACCAATAGTTGGGACAGTGTGAATGCCGGTAAAGATGTTATCGAGCTGGACGTTAATCATACCTTGCTAGCCGCGCGAGGACTGACCATGGAGCAATTGCTGCGGGCAATGCGAATTGCTGTGGATGGACTGCTGGTAGATGAATTGCAGACGCTGGATGAACGGGTGCGTTATCGTCTCCAGTTCCCCCTGTTGGCTGCGGGCAAGCTGGATACGCTGGAAAATCTCGCAGTGGTGAATAACAGCGGTGAGGCAATTTACCTTAAATCGCTGGCGCAGTTTTCGGTACGTCCTGGACAAGCAGATATCAAACACTATTTCGGCAAGCGTACCGTGACCGTATACGGCGAGATCGACTCGGCGCAAACCAGTGTAAAGCTGATTAATGGCGAGATGGCTCAGTGGATAGCAGAACAGGGCTGGAGCGAGCGTTATCCCCAGTTGCGCCTGCACCTGGGTGGAGAGCTGGAAGAGCAGGGTAAGGCGTTGGGTGACTTGGGCACGGCGGCCCTCATTTGCGTACTGTTAATATTTGCCGCACTGGTCATCCTGTTTAATTCATTGTCACAACCCCTGCTGATTATGTTGTGCATTCCCTTCGGTCTGGTTGGCGTCGTGTTGTGCTATTCGGTGCAGGGGCTATCGATGGGCATAATGTCGATAACCGGTATCATCGGACTGGTCGGGGTCTTGGTGAATGATTCCCTGGTCTTGCTACATACGCTAAACGAGGAACGTCGCGAACGCGGAACGTTTTTGTCGGTGCTCGAAGTCGCCAGCGTTGCCAGGCGTCGCTTTCGGCCTATTCTTATTACGTCGGTTACCACTGCAGTGGGCTTGCTGCCCACGGCGTATGGCATTCTGGGCGAAAACAGTTATATCAGTCCGATGGTCATGAGCATGGCTTGGGGCGTGGTCTTTGGAGGACTGGTTTCGTTGGTACTGCTGCCAGTGCTGTATATGGTCGAGCAGGATATTCGCATGACGCTATCGCGGCATGAGGAGATCCCGGATCAGGTATAAGCGGCCCAAAGCACTACTGATACTTACAATCGCTTGCGCGCGGCAATCCACTTACGCTGTTGCGACATGACCATTCGTGCAGCAGAAAAAACCGTGGTATCCGGGGCTGCTTTGCCTGTCTGTCCCAGGGAATCCAGTTGTGCGTAGTACCAATACTGCACCGCAAAGCTCGCCATCGT
Source organism: Halioglobus sp. (assembly GCA_028825045.1). Taxonomy (GTDB): domain Bacteria; phylum Pseudomonadota; class Gammaproteobacteria; order Pseudomonadales; family Halieaceae; genus Marimicrobium. Next base: position 17,896 of record JAPKAY010000054.1, on the reverse strand, counting down.
GCGCACTATTTTGATGCGATTGAGAAATGCCAGCCAGGGTGAAAACAGGGCCAGACTAGCTTCATAGCGCGGCAGTTCGGCTTTGCCCGCGAGCAAGCGCTTGGGTGCGTCGGTCATCACACACAAAGGTCGGCCTAGTCCGATGAGATCAGCGCCGCCGGCGGTGATCGCCTGTTCCATCACCTCGCGTCTGCGGAAGCCCCCCGTTACCATCAGCGGGATAGAGACTTTTTCCTGCATGGCCACTGCGAAGTCGACGAAATACGCCTCGCGCATCAGGGTGGACTGCGCCACATTCTGCTGTTCCTCTTCCTCGATTCCTTCAGCGCCCAGCAGTTTCGGCTGCTCATAGGTGCCGCCCGAGATTTCCAGTAAATCGATACCCGCCGCTTCCAGCCACTGGGCGACTTGCAGGCTGTCTTCAAAAGCGAAACCACCTTTCTGGAAATCAGCGCTGTTCAGTTTGACGGCCACCGGAAAGTCCGGGCCGACTGCCGCGCGCACCACTTTCACGCAATCGAGCAGTGCCCGCGCGCGATTAGCCAGTTCGCCACCGTATTGATCGGTACGTAAGTTGCTACGCGGGCTCAGAAACTGTGACAGCAGATAACCATGCGCGGCGTGAATTTGAACACCGGTAAAACCAGCAGCTTTGACCGCAGTGGCGCACACACCGAAACGACTTACAATTTCTTCGATCTCGGGTACGGTCAGTGCCGTCGGTTCGCCGAATTGCCCTCCGGGCAGACCAATTTTTACCGGAGAGGGTGCCTTCGGGTGCGGGTTGATGTTTTTCTGTGTCTGCCTGCCTGCGTGACTGATCTGTGCCCAGAAGTGATTGCCATTGCGGGTAGCTGCTTGTGCCCAGCTCGAAAGTGCTGTGTGCATTGTCGCATCGACTTCGCGCTCAATGATGACATTGCCTGGACGCTCCAGATGATCCCCATCGATGAGAATATTCCCTGACAGCAATAAGCCCGCGCCGCCATCGCTCCATAAACCATAGAGTCGTTCCAGTTCCGGCGTGGGTACGCCCGCGGGATCGGCAAGCCCCTCGGTCATGGCGGCTTTGGCAAGGCGATTGGAAATGACTGCGCCACAAGGTAGCGCTAGTGATTGGGAGAGAAGAGTCGAGATAGTTTTAATTCCCCATTGGGTGAAATCCCTGTCAGCTTTCTTCGCGGTAGGTGTCAATCGCCGGGCAGGCGCACATCAGATTGCGATCACCATAAACATTATCCACCCGATTGACCGGGGCCCAATACTTGGAGCGGCGCAATGATTCGACCGGGTAGGCTGCCTGCTCACGACTATAGAGATGATCCCAGTTACTTGCGGCAACATCTGCCAATGTGTGTGGGGCATTCGTCAAGGGATTGTCGCTCGCATCCAGCGTGCCGTTTTGAACATCACGAATCTCCGCACGAATCGCAATCAGTGCATCGCAGAAGCGATCAAGCTCCGCCAGTGATTCTGATTCCGTAGGCTCTACCATCAACGTACCGGCCACAGGGAAGGACATGGTCGGCGCGTGAAAGCCGTAGTCGATCATGCGCTTGGCGATATCCTCTTCGGAGATGCCGCTCGCTTCTTTTATAGGGCGGATGTCGAGAATACATTCATGCGCCACGTTGCCGCTGGTGCCGGTATAGAGCACAGGGTAGTGCTCTTTAAGTCGGTGAGCGATGTAGTTGGCGCTGAGGATAGCCACCTTGGTGGCTTGCGTCAGGCCCTCGCCACCCATCAGTGCGATGTAGGCCCAGGAGATCGGCAGGATAGATGCACTGCCATACGCGGTGGCGGAAACTACGTCGTTGTCCGGATTCAATCCAGGTACCGGTGACACGGGATGGCTGGGTAAAAAGGGCTGCAGGTGCGCACCGACACCAATCGGGCCCATGCCGGGACCACCGCCACCGTGGGGAATGCAGAATGTTTTGTGCAGGTTCAGGTGCGACACATCTGCGCCGAACTTGCCGGGTGCGGCCAGGCCCACCAGCGCGTTCAGGTTGGCGCCGTCGACGTACACCTGTCCGCCGTGCTGGTGCACCAACGCACATAACTCAACAATCGATTCTTCAAATACACCGTGGGTGGAGGGGTAGGTCACCATGATGCAGGACAGATCTGCGGTATGCCTCTCGGCCTTTGCACGCAAGTCGGCCATGTCGACATTGCCCAGTTCGTCGCACTCCACGATGACCACACGCATACCAGCCAAGGCTGCGCTTGCCGGATTCGTGCCGTGGGCAGAGGAGGGTATTAAACACACATCGCGTTGCTGTTCACCGCGGCTTTCATGATAACGACGGATGGCCAGTAAGCCGGCGTACTCGCCCTGTGAGCCGGCGTTGGGCTGCAGGGAAATGGCATCGTAACCGGTGCATTCGAGCAGCATAGTTTCCAGCTCGGTCAGTAGAGCCTGATAACCGGCGGTCTGGGCCGTGGGCGCAAAAGGGTGTATGCCGGCGAACTCCGGCCAGGTGACCGGCAACATTTCGGTGGTGGCATTGAGCTTCATGGTGCAGCTGCCCAGCGGAATCATGGCGCGGTTGAGGGCGATGTCTTTGTCTTCCAGGAAGCGCATGTAGCGCAACATTTCTGTTTCTGAGTGGTAGTCGTTGAACAGAGGGTGTTGCAGGTAGTCCAGTGGACGTAGCAGCTGATCTGGAATGCCAACGTTTTCAGTGACGTCCGGGTCAACGCTTTCGACCGCAGGCAAAGTGACGTCGCCTGTAAAGGCCTGCCACAGTGCGGCAATGTCATGCGCTGAGGTGGTCTCATCCAGCGCGATGCCCAGGCGATTGTTGTCGATGATGCGCAGGTTCAATCCGCTGGCCAGCGCTCGCTCTACAATGGCTTGCTGCTGATCGCCAACCGTGTAGGTGAGGGTATCGAAGAAGGTTTCGTTATCGGCTTTGAGGCCCGAGCCCTCCAATCCCTTGGCCAAAATACAGGTGAGGCGCTGAATACGGGTAGCGATTCTGCGCAGCCCCTTGGGGCCGTGATACATAGCGTAGAACGCTGCCATGACCGCCAGTAATGCCTGTGCGGTACAGATGTTGCTGGTGGCTTTTTCCCTGCGGATATGTTGTTCCCGAGTTTGCATGGCCATGCGCAGGGCCTGGTTGCCACGTCGATCAATCGAGACGCCAATAATGCGACCCGGTGTTGAGCGTTTGTAAGCGTCGCGCGTCGCAAAGTAAGCAGCGTGCGGGCCACCAAAACCCATGGGCACACCAAAGCGCTGCGTATTGCCCACCACCACGTCGGCGCCCATGGCACCGGGAGATTTCACCAGTAGCAAAGACATGATGTCCGCTGCGACGGCGACTAGCGTATTCGACGCATGGGCTGTTTCAACCAGCGGCGAAATGTCATTCAAATGGCCGTAAGTACCCGGGTATTGCAAAAGCAGTCCGAACGCGTCGGTGCTGGCGAGTAGTTCGGTCGGATTGCCGACAACCACCTCGATATCCAGTACTTCGGCGCGGGTTTTTACTACGGCGATAGTTTGAGGGTGGCAATCGTGGGCGACGATAAAGGTCGCACTGCGGTTCTTCTTGTTGACCCGTTGCAACAGCGTCATCGCCTCCGCGGCAGCCGTGCTCTCATCCAACATTGAGGCGTTGGCCAGGTCCATGCCGGTCAGATCGAGAATCATCTGCTGGAAGGTCAACAACGCTTCCAGTCGGCCCTGGGATATCTCTGGCTGATAAGGCGTGTAGGCAGTGTACCAGCCCGGATTTTCCAACACATTGCGCTGGATTACCGGCGGTGTAATGGTGTCGTGATAGCCCGTGCCGATGAAGGAACGATTGACGGTATTGAGGCTGGCGAATTCACGCAGGCGAGCGACAACTTCCTGTTCTGTCTTGGCGCCGCTGATTTGCAATGGTTGTTCACTGCGGATGGCCGCGGGTACGGTGTCATCAATGAGGGCATCCATACTGTCGTAGCCAAGGGTCTGGGCCATCTCGGACTGTTGTTTAGCAGTGGGTGCAATGTGGCGCTGGATAAAATCGGAGTGATTTTCCAGGTCAAACAGGGACGGGCGGCTCATAGTTGCTCCGTTGGTTGCCAGTATGCGGTGAGTAAGCGGGTCTTCGAGACGCGCGATGGTAGCAAGAGGACTATTGGCGAGCAATAACAAGTGGCGTGTGAAGTTGGGCACTACTGGTGGCTGTTTTTGCCAGGATGGGTGCTGGAAACCAAGTAGTGCTGCGACGAATCACACATAGCCATTATTCCTATGGGGTTTTGTTGCCCCGGGAAGCGTAAATCAGCTGATCTGCCGGCTGGAGTTCAGTCGCATGCTCCGGTGCGTAGCCAAATTGGAAACTGATCCATTACCAGCGGGTTCCTGTACTTGCCTTTTTGCACCGAGAGCGGTATGACTGACGACTTTTTACCGTTAGCAAGGAGTTGGCCGTGTTGGATTTGGTGACACCAGAATCAGTAGGACTAGACAGCGGGCAACTTGCGCGTGTTCATGAGCATCTTGGCAAGCGGTATATCGAACCAGGCAAAATACCTGGCAGCATTACGCTGGTAGCACGCCGAGGGCAGGCCTGCTACCTCGATATACAGGGGCAGCGCGATATCGAACGTGCAACCCCCATGAGCGAAGACAGCATCCTGCGTATTTACTCCATGTCCAAGCCGATAACGTCCCTGGCGATGATGACTTTGCACGAGCGTGGCATGTTCTCGCTGGATGATCCGGTGCACCGCTTTATCCCGGCCTGGCGGGACCTGCGGGTATGGAGTGCGGGCTCTTTGCCGTTGTTTCAAACCGAACCCACGCAGCGACCGATGACGATCCGCGATCTCTTTATGCACACCTCCGGCCTAACGTATGATTTCCTGCGCGCGACTAATATTGATTACGCTTATCGCAAATTACAGGTCGGTCTGGTTCGACCAGACTACACACTGCAGAATATGATCGACGAACTGGGGCAGCTGCCATTGGAGTTCTCCCCGGGTGAGCGCTGGAATTATTCTCTGTCCACCGACGTGTTGGGGTATCTAGTAGAAGCTATCAGCGGGCAGAGTCTGCCGGACTATTTACGTTCGGTCATTTTCGAGCCACTGGGAATGAACGATACACATTTTGAAATCCCAGCGGATAAAGTAGGGCGGTTCGCCTCATGCTATACGCGAAATCTGAATAAGGGTATGGACCTTAGTGACGATGGCCAGAACAGCGAATACGCCAACCGCAGTTTTTACTCAGGTGGCGGTGGTCTGGTTTCAACCGCGGCAGATTACTATCGCTTCTGCCGGATGTTACTGGGTGGTGGCACTGTCGATGGCACGCGGATTATTGGGTCGCGCACCCTGGCGTTCATGACCCGTAATCACCTTCCCGGTGGAGCGGATCTGTCGGAGTTTGCGACTGGAGGATTCAGCGAATCTGAGTACGAAGGAGTCGGGTTCGGGCTGGGGTTTGCCAATACGCTGGACCCGGTTCGTAACGGCCACCCGAGTTCGGTGGGGAGTTTTTATTGGGGTGGGCTGGCCAGCACGCTTTTCTGGGTCGATCCGGTAGAGGAGCTGGTGGTCATTTTTATGACCCAGCTGATTCCGTCGAGAACGTTTAATTTCAGAGGACAGCTGGAAAATATCATTTACGGCGCCCTGCAGTGAATAATGGGCCTTACTGACGGGGTAGTGTGTGGCAATCGACGCGATATCTGAGCAATTTCCCACACGGAGAATGCGGTTTTGCGTGGTCGTGGCTGATTGAGAGATGGCTCTGGAAATGGAAGGAATACACCTGTAGATGTGAAGTGGATAACACTAACCCAGAATACTATCTGGGAATAATATGTGAACCTCCGATTTTGCTATAGTATTAGAACAATAAAGGCCTGAAATAAGGCTTACACGTTGGTTCAAAATGGGACGCAAAAATTGTGTCTGGGCTGATCCACATTGCAGTAGTCGAGAACTCGAGGTAGTTCAGCATGGAAATGAAACCTGACGAAATTCCACTTCTTCCAGTCGCTAAACTTCAAGTATTTATCGGCGCCGACTCAAGTATTAGGCTACTGCAACATCAGCTTGCTCCCGCTCATGATCTGAACATTGATGATCTGGAGTTGATCGCAGCTTTCAGCGCGGGCCGAATTTGGAATGTGAACAAGGGGCTTGATCCTTACCTCGATAGTACCGGGCTAAACGACCTCGAGCGAGCACGCTGCAGGAAATTGGCGAAAAAATTCACGCGCCAAAAACGCATTGAAAAACGTTCCGAACACGCGAGCGTCACGAGCGAGAGGGTTGTATCTGCTGTTACGGATTCGTTTTCTGCAGTGATTCCTGACAGTGCATTGACGCTACATACGCCTTGTACGTTTCGTCCAAGCGATGGGAGGTTTGAAACACTTACCCACGATGGTAGACCACTACCTTCTATCAGCGCTATAGAGCTACATGCGCTGAGTCAGTTAGCCAAGCATCACGTCCTGCAGGATGCCATCGCAGCTCATCGTGAGGTGCTCGGTGATCGAGCACTGACCGAGGAGCAGTTTCGAGATCTTCTTGTGCCCTTTGTCGCTCTCAAGTTTGTCATCCCCCACGTGGACCGATTAAAGATGACTGGAGCCGAGCTGAGTGGAGCGATACTCGCCGGAGACTCGAGCGACATTTCACGGGAGTTGTTTCGTCGCAATGCGGAGGCTCAGGATACGGCAGAGCGTGAACGGGAGCTGAGCACTGGACGGCGGCGTCCAATGGTCATTCCTGTTGCGTTTGACATGTGTCCACCAGCTGGCCTGGGAGCAATCGTGGCCTACGCTAAGATATATGAAGAAGGTGCGCTCGAGGAATTCTATAACTTTCGTACGGATTGGATCTGGGACCCGGATCGCTTGCAATCCTTTACCGCCGAGCCGGCAATTTACCTTTTTTCTAACTACCTTTGGTCACACGGGGAATGTATTGAAACCTCAGCCAAGATTAAAGCGTTGAGTCCAAACAGCATTACTATTCACGGAGGTCCGGACACGCCAAAATACGAGGGCGACCAGCGTCGATATTTTGCTGAGAATCCCCATGTGGACGTCACCATTCAGGGTGAGGGTGAAATTAGTTGCACTGAGGCACTGTCGAAATTGCGTGAAGTCATTGGTGATCCACAACCCGACCTTAGTGTCCTCGATGGCGTCGCCGGCGTGACATACCGCACCAGCGATGGCATTGCACGCAATGCCAATCAGGGGCGGATTACCGAATTGGACCAACTGCCTTCTGCTTACCTGACTGGACTCTTTGACACTTATATCGGTCTTAATGATCTTTTCATCATACTTGAGACCAATCGTGGTTGTCCCTACGGCTGCACGTTCTGCGATTGGGGGTCGGCCACGGCCAGCAAGATCCGTAAGTTTGATATGGAACGGGTTATGGCTGAACTGGAGTGGTCGGCAAAAGCGAAGGCGGCGTCAGTTTCAATCGCGGATGCTAATTTTGGTGTTTTTCCTCGAGATGTCGATATTGCTCAAAAAGCAGCGCAGCTGAAGATTGACACTGGTTATCCCCGTGGCTTTGGAGGCAATTACGCCAAGAACTCGGTGAAGTACCTTCGGAATATTATCGACGTGCTGGCGGAAGGGGGAATACTGACCCTGGGAACCTTATCTCTGCAGTCGATGGATGAAAATACGCTTGATGTTATAAATCGCGCGAATATCAAGACAGAAAAATACGATGCACTCGCAGTAGAGATGCGAAACTCGGGGTTACCGCTAACAGTCGAACTGATGATGGGGCTTCCTGGGGCCACAATGGCGTCATTTCTTGAGGACCTCCAACAATGCATTGATCGTGAGTTGTCTGCTCGAATCAACATGACGACCCTGTTGGTCAACAGCCCCATGAACGAGCCCTCTTATCTTGAAGAGCACAAGATAAAAACCAGTGTCCCGATCGCTCCCGGTAACTTGGCAATGTTGGCCTCTACGGCCACTTACACCGAAAACGATTTGAAGAACATGGAGAGGATAAGAGAGTCGTACCTTCTTTTCGAGAATTATGGTGTTTTACGCACGATTTCCCGGTTCATACGCCAGGAGACCTCAATGCATGAAATGCGTTTTTACGAGAAGCTGCTCGTGGACACCTACGATACGGTAGACCATCACAAGTGGCCGATGCTGCACGTGCTTAATAATTTTGCGTCCTCTCTAATGGCGCCGCCTGTTAGTTGGTACCTGGTCATAGAAGAACTTGGACGCTACCTACAAGAGGAACTGGGCCTGGAGGATACGCCAGCGCTCCGGTCCGTGCTCGCAGCACAGCTGGCCTGTATTCCGGCTAACGATCGCGTGCATCCAGAAACTGTTCAGTTGGAATGCGATGTAGTGGCGTGGCATTCCGCGATCATCGCGGAGAAGGCGAGCGGAAACCGTCGCGGCTGGACGGACACTGTACCTCGCCTCGGGACCTACGAAGCGGGTTCCCTGACGGTCGACGATCCTCTAAGCATCACCGGCGCTGCGCTGGGTATTAATAGGGAGTTGAACGCCTTTGGTGTCAACTGGGAGCTTGTATCTCCGCTGCACCGGGCCCGAGTTGACCTGGTCTGAGCCATCACGGGCTGGGAGTAATCTCGTGGCGCCAGCAAGGTAATAATAATGAGAATTATTCTCATTAAGAGTTGCATATGAGAATGATTCCTAATATCATTCCCTTCAGTTGTTACGAAAACAATACTGAAAGGGAAAAGACCGATGAACAAAATGATGGCGGCTCTCGTTTTGAGCCTATTTACAGCTACGTCGTCCGCAGCGGCTCCCACGCCTTCGATGGAGGAGATGTGGGGCATCATTCAGCAGCAACAGACTGAGATCGCAGCACTTAAGCAACAACTCATGTCTGCGGACGCTGAAATCAAGGAAACCAATGTTAAGGTCGAGGCCACCGCGAGTCGTGTCGAAGATGGCATCGCTGCAGGCGGCAGTTCGATCGCTTCCAGCTGGGCTGAGCGCACTTCCTTTGGCGGTTACGCCGAGATGCACTACAACAATCTGGAAGATAAGAACGACACCGGTAAGGATAAAGACGAAATCGACTTTCACCGCTTCGTGCTCTACTTCGCTCATGAGTTCAGCGAACGCACACGTATGTATTCCGAGCTGGAACTGGAACACTCCTTTGTCGAAAGCGATGACTCCAACGACGGTGAACTGGAGTTGGAGCAGGCTTATATCGAACACGATCTGACCGCTTCCACACATTTGAAGGCGGGTTTGTTTCTGATACCCGTGGGCATTCTCAATCAGACCCACGAACCCGGCACGTTCTACGGTGTGGAACGCAACAAGGTCGAAAAGAACATCATACCGACCACCTGGTGGGCCGGCGGCCTGGGATTGAATGGCGAAATTGCCCCGGGCTGGAGTTACGATACCGCATTCACCTCGGGCTTGAAGCTTGATGCCCAGGACGGACAATTTAAAATACGCGATGGGCGTCAGAAAGTATCCAAGGCAGATGCATCTGACCCGGCCTATACGGCAAACCTGAAATACACTGGTATTGCAGGGCTCGAGTTAGGCGCGACCATCCAGTACCAGCAGGACTTGTATCAGGGAAAATACAGGGATGATGTCGATGCCGTGCTGTACTCGGCACATGTGGCGTACCGCAACGGACCTTTTGGCTTGCGCGCCCTGGCGGCAACCTGGGATATCAACAATGCCATTAACGACATTAAGTTGGGTGCCGATGAGCAGGAGGGGTGGTATGTGGAGCCTTCCTGGAGGTTCATGCGCGATCTGGGAGTCTTTGCCCGCTATAGTGAGTGGGACAACCAGGCCGGCGGCGGTGGTGATACCGAGTTTAGTGAATGGGATGTAGGCCTGAACTACTGGCTGGACGATAACGTGGTGTTCAAACTTGACTACCAATTTCAGGATGCACCGGCTAACGAGAAGGAACTGGAAGGCCTGAACCTGGGCGTGGGTTGGAGCTACTGATCGCTTTGGACTGCATTAAAATACTGCTGAAGCGCGCTGCACTGGCTGCCCTCATATTGATGGCGGCCTTTTCAGCCTCTGGCGAGGAATATCTCGGGCGTGATGGTTTTCTAAGTCTCGCATTTGGCGACCAGCAACCAACAATGCACACACTCTGGCTCACAGACGATACGCGGTCCGCCGCTAAAGAGGTGGTTGGTTGGATTCCTCCGGCGCTGCGCCTGCGCTATTGGCAAGTGGGTGATAGTACCGCCTGGATTCTCGAAGACATTGGCAAGTATCAGCCTATAACCTTGGGTGTCGTCGTCTCGCGAAATCAAATCGAGCGCATAGAGGTGTTGGCATTTCGGGAAAGTCGTGGCTGGGAAATTCGCTACCCCTTTTTTACCAGCCAGTTCAGCGGGCTGACACTGGCACCTGACGGATACCTGTCAGGTCCCATTGATGGCATCACCGGTGCCACCTTGTCAGTGCGCGCGGTGGAGCGGGTGGCGCGCCTGGCACTGTGGCTGGACGTGCAGGTGGATAGTTAATGTCCCGCCGTACGCGATTGGTGGGTTTGCTGTGGCACTGGCATCGCCGCATTGGTGTCATGGCCGCGTTCTTCGTTGTGCTGCTATCGACCACCGGCATTGTGCTAAATCATTCTTCAGATCTCGGCCTGGATCATCGTTTTGTCGCTTGGCCCTGGCTGACACAGGCCTATGGCGATGATTCCGGTAATCTGCCGGCGTATCTGTTGGGCACACAGTGGCTCACGCGTGCCGCGAATGGTCGTGTGTACCTGGATGCAAACGAGGTCGCGCCCTGTGGTGGTAATCTGGTGGGCGCAGTGGCGGCGGGCGGCCTGCTGTATGCCGGTTGTGCCGAGGAGCTGCTGGTGATCACACAAGACGGTGAGTTGGTTGAGTCGGTGCGAGCCAGTCTAGGCTTGCCAGTGCCATTGCAGGCACTTGGACTGCTCGACAACCGCGTGGTGGTGCGGACCGGGGATAGTTGGCGCTTGGCCGACCTGGAACTGATGGAATTTAGCGAACGCGCTCCGCATGCCGCGATCATTGGTCAGCTTGCGCCGGGTCAACTCCCACTGGCAGTGCGCAACGCAATGCCCGCGGCACAGCATTGGTTGAGTTGGGAACGGCTACTACTGGATCTGCACAGTGGTCGCGTGGTGGGTCGTATGGGCGTGCTGTGGATCGACGCAGTGGGGGTGCTGATGACAACGCTTGCTACCAGTGGTATCGCGATGTGGTGGTTGCACCGGCGACGCCGACAACGGCATGTCAACCGCAGTGGTGGTTGAACGCTACCGTCTGCCTGGTGCTCAGGCTTGGTAGCGGATGCCAGTCACGTAATACAGTTGCTCGCCTGAGGGGCTATTGACACGAATTTCATCGTCCAGACACTTGCCTATCACGGCGCGGGCAAGCGGTGAATCCATACTGAGTTTGCCACAGGCGAGATCAAATTCGTCGGGGCCTACCACACGGTAACATTTCTCCTGGCCGTCCTTGTCCTCCAAGGTAACCCAGGCGCCAAAAAAAACCTTACTGGTATCGGCAGGTTTTGCGCTTACGACTTCTACCTCATCGAGTCGCTTGTTAAGGAACCTTACCCGGGAGTCGATTTCACGCAGGCGGCGCTTACCGTAGATGTAATCACCGTTCTCGGAGCGGTCTCCATTCTTGGCAGCCTCGTGCACCGTATTGGTCACCACCGGTCGCTCCACTTTCCACAATTGATGCAGTTCGTCGCGCAGGGCTTGTTCGCCCTCGGGGGTGATGTATCTGGAGCCGCGCTGGCGTGGTGGTCGGTATCGTCCCATGGGTTCTATTCTAATCCCTTGTGCGCTGTAACAAAATGGCGCTGGACTCCATCTGCATGCACTGCTAGAAAGGATGCTCTGGTAAATCTATCTGGAGATGATAATGACCGGACTTTTACACCGGGTTTGCAGTCAGTTTGTAGCGTTGTTCTTGGGCACGTGCGTGACGCCGGGCCTGCAAGCGGCATGCCTGGATAATTTACAGGGCGAATTGATACAGGGCGGACTAATTTGGGGCACTGTGGCACCGGGCAGTCGCGTCACGCTGGATGGTCAGTCGCTGGACGTAATGGCAGACGGCACCACTGTTGCCGGCTTTGGGCGCGATGCAGCAGAGACCGCCATAGTGGTGGTGGCGGGGGATCAGCCCTGTGAGGAATCTCTCACGGTTGCCTCGCGTGACTACAATATTCAGCGTGTAGAGGGCGTGCCGCAGCAAACGGTCACTCCCTCACCTGAATATTTAGAGCGTATTGGTAGTGAGCGATCTCTGGTAGCTAATGCCAAGCGACAACGGTTGTTACGCCCCGATTTGCTGGAGGACGCCCTCGACAGCTTCACCTGGCCAGCAGTTGGCCCGATATCGGGTGTGTACGGAAGTCAGCGCTACTACAACGGAGAGCCTCGCAGTCCGCACTATGGCGTGGATGTGGCTGTGCCAAAGGGTACGGCGGTGCTGGCGCCCGCCGCCGGCGTGGTAACGCTGGCGGAACCGGATCTTTTCTTTTCCGGCGGCACAATCATTCTGGATCATGGCTTTGGCCTGTCTTCATCGTTTTTGCACCTGAGCAAAGTGTCGGTTGAAGTGGGGCAGGAGATACAAAGAGGTGACGTGATCGGGGAGGTTGGTGCCACTGGTAGGGCAACCGGGGCCCACCTCGACTGGCGCATGAGTTGGCGCGATCAGCGCATAGACCCACAATTGCTGGTTCCACCGATGCCCAAGCCCTGAAAAAGCCCGTATAATGCTCGACTCCTTGGCATCTTGTGATTGTGATGATAGATAAGAAACTACTCAGTATTCTGGTGTGTCCGGTGAGCAAAGCACCCGTTGAATACGACCAGGAAAAGGAAGAATTGATCTGCAAAGCGTCAGGTCTGGCCTATCCCGTACGCGACGGCATCCCGGTGATGCTGGAGAGCGAGGCACGCCAGCTTACGGCAGACGAAAAACTCGGGTAACGACGGACCAGGGCCCAGCATGTCAGACACGATATTTGGCAAAATCATCAGCGGTGAAATTCCCAGTGAGTTCCTTTATGAGGACGAACACTGTGTCGTCATCAATGATATTAACCCCCAGGCGCCCGTGCATGTGCTGATCATTCCCAGACAGGGTATTTCGCGTTTAGCAGATGCCCAGGATACAGATCAGGCGTTACTGGGGCACCTGATGCTGGTCGCAGGTAAAGTGGCGCGGCAGTTGGGCGTAGAAGAAGCTTTCCGGTTGATCATCAACAATGGCGCCGAAGCCGGACAGACCGTTTTCCATCTGCATTTGCACATCATTGCGGGTAGGGAATTTACTGAAGGACAGATGGCTGGCTAAAGTTGCTAGCTTGAATGGCGCCCCAAATGGCAGGCCCGATTGCGGGTCTTAACCACCGTATAACTGAGATCGACTATGAAGACCGTAGAGATACGCGAGGCCTTCCTGGCCTATTTTGAGCAACTGGAACACACCCGGGTGGCGAGTAGCTCTCTGGTGCCGGGCAACGACCCGACGCTGCTGTTTACCAATGCGGGGATGGTTCAGTTCAAGGACACATTTTTAGGGCAAGACCCGCGCGCCTATAATCGCGCCACCAGCAGCCAACGTTGCGTGCGTGCCGGCGGCAAACACAATGACCTGGAAAATGTGGGTTATACCGCCCGTCATCACACCTTCTTTGAGATGTTGGGAAATTTCAGCTTCGGTAATTATTTCAAGCGCGAGGCGATCCAATTCGCGTGGGAATTTTTGACGGTCACGCTTGGCCTGCCGCCCGAGCGATTTTGGGTGACCGTGCATGTGAGTGATGATGAGGCCGAGCAGATTTGGGTGCGGGACATCGGTTTCCCGAAAGCGCGCATTTCGCGTCTCGAAGAAGATAATTTCTGGCAGATGGGCGACACCGGTCCCTGCGGTCCCTGCAGCGAAATATTCTACGACCACGGTGAGGATGTACCCGGTGGTCCCCCCGGGAGTGCGGAGGAAGACCTGGACCGTTATGTCGAAATCTGGAATCTGGTGTTCATGCAGTACAACCGCGACCAGAGCGGCGAGCTGAACCCGCTCCCCCATCCCTCCGTCGATACGGGCATGGGTCTGGAGCGTATCGCCGCTGTTATGCAAAAAGTGCACAGCAATTACGAAATCGATCTGTTTCAGGCATTGATTAAATCTGCGGCCTCTGTTCTGCAACAGGATGACTTGAATAGCAACTCGTTGCGCGTCATTGCCGATCATATTCGGTCCTGTGCTTTTCTCATTGTTGATGGTGTTATGCCGGGTAACGAAGGTCGTGGGTACGTATTGCGACGAATTATTCGAAGGGCGGTTCGTCACGGCAATAAGTTGGGCGCAGATGAACCCTTTTTCCACAAGCTCGTTGCAACGTTGGTCGAGCAGATGGGCGGAGCCTATCCTGAACTTGTTAAGCAGCAGACTATTATAGAAAAAGCACTGCTAAACGAAGAGGAGCAGTTTGCCAGAACGCTGGACAACGGTATGCAGATTCTGGAGGAAGCCCTGGCAGGTCTGCAGGGCAGTGAAATACCGGGCGACGTGGTATTCAAACTTTATGATACCTACGGTTTTCCGATCGACCTTACGAACGATATAGCGCGGGAACGGGCCCTGACACTTGATATGGTCGGCTATGATGCGGCCATGGCCACGCAGCGCTCTCGCTCCCAGGAAGGTGGCAGCTTCAAGGTCGACTATAACGACGTGTTGAAACTCGAAGGCAGTACACGGTTCACCGGTTACGATAGTGTGGCGGGCGAGGGCAGTGTGACGGCCTTACTTCGCGACGGCGAGCAGGTATCTGCGCTGAATGCTGATGAGTTCGGGTTGTTGGTGCTGGATTGCACACCTTTTTATGGCGAATCCGGTGGCCAGGTTGGCGACACTGGTTATCTCAGTGCTGGAGACACCCGTCTGGAAGTGACTAACACCACCAAGGCTCAGGACCAACATCTTCACCATGTGAAAGTTCTGCAGGGCAGTATTAATCCGGGCGACACCCTCAGTGCGGACGTCGACCCCGATGTGCGTCAGCGTACTCGTCTCAATCATAGCGCAACCCACTTATTGCACGCTGCTCTCAGGGAAGTTCTGGGAGAGCATGTGCAACAGAAAGGGTCGTTGGTTGATTCAGAGCGTCTGCGCTTTGATTTCTCCCACACCGAAGCGGTATCACCTGAACAATTGAAGACGATTGAAGCAATCGTTAACGACCAGGTTCGCGCTAATACCCCGGTGCAAACTCGCTTAATGTCTATGGACGATGCTGTTGAGTCGGGTGCGATGGCACTGTTTGGCGAAAAGTACGGCGAAGAAGTACGCGTGCTTTCCATGGGTGAGGACAACTTTTCAGTAGAACTTTGCGGTGGTACCCATGCGGCGCGCACCGGAGATATCGGCTTTATTCGCATAGTGTCTGAATCTGGTATCGCTTCGGGCGTGCGTCGTCTTGAGGGTGTTACTGGCAGCGGAGCGCTGGCGGTGATTGATCAGGCTCAGGAGCACCTTGGCGCAGTGTGTGAGGTAGTCAAGGGCACTGTTGATAATGTGGCGACTAAAGTTGCCGCACTGCGCAGTGAAAACCGCGACCTTGAAAAAGAAATTGCCCGCTTGAAACAAAAATTGGCGAGCTCCGCCGGCAGTGATCTTACGGCCAGTGTTGTGGAAGTACAGGGCATTAAAGTGCTGGCTGCCAATGTAGACGGCGCCGACGCGAAGTCACTTAGAGATACACTCGACCAGTGCAAGAACAAGCTTGGCAGCGGCGTCATTCTTCTTTCAGCCGTTAGTGGTGACAAGATTGCGCTGACCGCCGGTGTTACCAAAGATTTAACGAATCGTGTGAAGGCGGGCGATTTAATGCGCGAGTTCGCCGGGCGTCTGGGTGGGAAAGGCGGCGGCAAACCCGACATGGCACAGGGTGGCGGTACCGACGTAGAGGCGCTGCCAGAAGTGCTCAAAACCGTGCCTCAGTGGGTATCCTCGCAGCTCGGCTGATGTGAATTGTGGGGCGTTTTACGGCTCCAGACCGGTTTTATTGGAGTGCGCTTTGTTGTTTAATGGCGCCCCTTTTTATACTACGCAGGGCAGGTGGCACCAAAGTTTATGAGTCTCATCGTTCAAAAATATGGCGGTACTTCGATAGGTGATATCGAACGCATAGAGCAGGTGGCTGAAAAAGTCGCGGGTTTTCGTGCCAATGGCGATGATATCGTGGTCGTTGTGTCTGCTATGAGTGGCGAGACCAACCGTCTGATTGAGCTGGCGCATGAGGTACAGAAACGTCCCTTGCCCAGAGAAATGGACGTGTTGGTTTCCACCGGTGAGCAAGTGACTACCGCACTCCTTACCATGGCATTGAACGAGCGCGGCGTGAAGGCTAAATCCTATACTGGCAGCCAGGTGCGCATACATACAGACAGCGCCCACACCAAGGCGCGCATCAGGGAGATTGATGACGAGCGCTTACACAGGGATCTGAAAGCGGGCTTCGTGCTGGTTGTGGCCGGATTTCAGGGCGCGGATGAAGAGGGCAATATCACGACTCTGGGCAGAGGCGGTTCCGATACCACCGCTGTTGCGCTGGCCGCTGTGCTGAAGGCTGATGAATGTCAGATTTACACCGATGTAGATGGCGTATACACCACAGACCCACGGGTAGTGGACAGCGCACGTCGATTGTCTAAGGTGACTTTTGAAGAAATGCTGGAAATGGCCAGCATGGGTTCCAAGGTGTTGCAGATTCGCGCGGTAGAATTTGCTGGGAAGTACAACGTCCCGCTGCGTGTGCTACACAGTTTTAAAGAAGGCCCTGGCACCCTGATTACTACAGAGGACGATAGAAAAATGGAAACGCCGACAATTGCCGGTATTGCGTTTAATCGTGATGAGGCAAAGCTGACCATCGAGGGTGTACCTGATACGCCCGGCGTGGCTTATCAAATCCTCGGCCCTATTGGTAATGCCAATATTGAAGTGGATGTGATTGTGCAGAATATCAGTCACGACAACACTGTGGATTTTACCTTTACGGTCAGCCGCACCGAACTGCCGCGGGCAGAAGAAATCCTCAATGAGGTGGCGCGGGATATAAAGGCAGCGAAAGTGTCCAGTAACAACAAAATCGCGAAGGTGTCCGTAGTGGGTGTGGGTATGCGCTCGCACGCCGGCGTTGCGAGTCAGATGTTTGAGGCCCTGGCTGAGGTGGGAATCAATATATTAATGATCACTACTTCCGAGATCAAAATTTCGGTCATCGTCGAGGAAAAGTTCCTGGAACTGGCGGTTCGTGCGCTGCATTCGTCATTTGGCCTGGATGCGGAACCTTCAAACGAATCTGAGGACTAAGTTCTATTGGATATATGCTGCGAAAAGCGCGGAATGTGCAAAACTTGCGTTTATAACAATTTCAGCTAGAACTAGTAAACACATTTTGGAACCCGTTTTCCCCCTTGTTTGTGGGGTTTGGGGGAAATGATAAGGTGCCGTATGCCGCGTTTTCGGAGTACTGGATTGGAGAGCCGGAAGTATGTTGATTTTGACCCGCAGGGTTGGTGAGTCGCTTATGATTGGCGACAACGTCACCGTGACAGTGTTAGGTGTAAAGGGAAATCAGGTGCGCATTGGCGTCAATGCTCCCAAGGAGGTTACTGTTCATCGCGAGGAAATCTACACGCGTATTCAGGACGGGCAGGAACCACCCGGTAAAGTCGAAGAATAATTCCGCTACACCCCACCCTATAGCTTTGATTTTGCAGCGATTATGGTATTATCCCGCGCCTGTGGCTGGTACCGGATTGTTCGCCACAAAAACCTACGGAGAGCTGGCCGAGTGGCTGAAGGCGCGCCCCTGCTAAG
>JAPKAY010000102.1 GCA_028825045.1 Halioglobus sp. | reverse complement strand
GCTGCCCTCGGGCGCGCCGCCCCTGATCCAGGAGTCCAGTACCGCCTTGTCGTCGTCGGACAGGGATCGATTATCCTGAATAGGCAGGTAATGATTGGTAGGCGGCCAGGGGGGCATAGCACCGAATTCCACCTGATGCGCAATGGCCGAACGCAGCGGATAAACTTCCGCATAACTTGTTAGCGAAAAGGGCGCAATCTCATCCGGGCGATGACAGTTTGCGCACTTCTGGTCGATAATCGCCTTAACGTGCCCGTGATAGGTATAAGGCGTCAACGCCTCTGGGCCTGTGAACTGCCCTTGCTTAGCCCCGCCGTCCAGCCAATCCATCAGCAGTGCACGCTCGTAATCGCGCAGCGGTTCGAAGCCGGGCAAGGGCATGAGGTTGGACTCCAGCACGAAAGCGATGGCAGACTTCTTACCTTCAACTTCGGAATAACTGGTCAGCGGAAAAGACGCTTGCCCACCTTGCTGGTGACAGGTCACACAGCGAGTGTCGATGATCGACTTCGTATGCGCGGTATAGGTCAGGCTCGATTCTGCGGTCGCGGCAACCTCGGTGCCCGTGCTTGATCCGCCGGAAGAGCCTCCACCGCATGCAGAAAGCAATCCGCAAACAACCGATATCAGCCCTAAACCAGAAAACTTCTGCATTACTCTCATTCTTCCACCATTCCGTTCGTATACTTTTCGAATGTGCATTGAATGTTTTTACGCGCCACGGGCCTGCAATTGGATACGTCACCGTTAATGACTGGACATCTGCGGCCCCTGAGATGATGAACCGAGTACAAGGCGTTCTGCCGCCAGATCACCAGCAGTATAGGCCAATACCCGCTTGGAGTTCAAAGCAGGAGGGGCTTGCAATAACCGAATCAGAGCCCTTCGCTGCAGCTGAGAGACCTACGTGTGGGATTTTACTCTAATACCCTACTACGCCCCGCAGCTGGATACTCTGCCCGAGACGATAAGAGTGCGGTTACCGTCAATGAGGTGGAGGTAGCGCGGGGGTATAGCTGAACAATATATAGATGGAGAAGGTAATTTAGTAGAGTTCCCTAGAATTCCACAAGGTGCCATAACAGCTGTAGTAGCTGGTAATGGAATAAGCGGTGGTGGCACAAGTGGTTCAGTTACAATAACTAATTCATCACCAGATACTGGACTTCCAGCTATATTATCTACTGGTACAGTTCTTTTTTTAAACAGTAATATATCAGGTGCAGAAGTAACATCTATAATTGGTGCAGGGACAGGTAATGGATCTTCTCATTTAGTTATAGGAACAAGTGCTTCAAATGCAATGGCAGGAAACACTACAACTATTACTACTGTTCAAGCTACGGCTATAGGTAATAATACTAAGAAGGTATCAGGAGTATAGGAAGTATTAATACCCCCCTGATCTGCTCAATCTACTACAA
This sequence comes from Halioglobus sp., assembly GCA_028825045.1. Classification (GTDB taxonomy): domain Bacteria; phylum Pseudomonadota; class Gammaproteobacteria; order Pseudomonadales; family Halieaceae; genus Marimicrobium. The sequence goes on along the minus strand of JAPKAY010000102.1, from coordinate 3,624 downwards.
GGTTCCGGCTACCGGCAATCGATAGCGATGGCGATGGCGATGGCGTGAAACCGAGGATCGCGTTTCACCGAGTTCGAGTCTTTAAAACGTCAAAATCTGAAATAGGTCACATATTCACAAAAAAACCAAGCTTGACTGTTTTCTTTTCAGCCCTTATAGTCAAAGCATAAATCTCTATGGGGGTGGGCAGGGTTGCTCTAGGCAGCAGGGATAGAAGTATCCTCGAGGCCAGTCATCATCGGACACCCCACCATATAGTCAAAAGCTAGCCTCTGGCGTTTTTCAGCTGTGCTTTTGGCGGCTCGGTTTGCCGAGCGCCTCCCATAGAATCCATACGCTAAACGCCTGAATTTTATTGGAAGGACGGCCCCATGCTTGCAAGTGTCTCAAAGCTTCTCTCGATCACCATTTTCCTGCTATTGATACAAGGCTGCAGGTTTATCCTGGTCGTGCCGGAGGGAGGGTCAGTTGTATCCACTAGTGGAAGCTACGATTGCGCTGCGGAAGAGACCTGTATCATTGACCTTCCCGGTATACCTTTTGCTGGGGATACTTTTACGGCGATTCCGGACGAGGGCTATGTTTTCAAAGGCTGGAACAAACAGGAGGGTCGGGCTCTTTTTTGTGGTGGCAAAATTGGTCCATGCGCGTTACCGGCGCTGCCAACACAAGCCACTGAGTACGAGATTGATGGGTTTCTGGAACCCGTTTTTGAAGAGTTCGAATTACAGGACTTACTACCTGCGACCACCCGCGGCGTGTTCCAGATATACCCTGGAGCACCGGGTGCGATGGATACCGCGGTAACGTCCGCGCCCTGGAGTCTGGGACCCCTGCCACTACTCGAAAAATACAGTGCAGGAATGAATGTTGTGGGTACGGCTGGAAACATAATGCTCGCACAGCTGTCCGGTACTCCGGAGGCATTTATTCTCGTAGCGCAACTCGACACGCCGAACGATGTCGCGACACTGTTGGCCAGCGTTGGCCATACCGCGCTCAGCGATTACCAGGGGAAGCCGCGTTGGGAGATCACGGCCACCGGCCTGGAACTCACTGAAATCAACAGTCAGACTCTTGCTATTGGTTCTCCTGCGGCACTGATACAAGCCTTAGACACGTACGCGGGTGCTGCGGACAGCATTGAGAGGGGATCCCTCAGCGGGTATCTCGGCGCTCTTAATACAATCTTTCCCAACAGCTTTGTCTACGGGCTTCCCGCTCTTTACAATAGCGTAACCCCTCCCGGTACCGGCAATACCAGTCTCAGTCAGGCCCGTGCAGTCAATAGCGTCTTTCAAGTTAACAGTGGCGAACTGTCGGGTGCACTGAATTTCTTCAGCGACAGCGCCGAGACTTATCGCGCCAAGTTGCTGGAGCAACTGGTTGGTTATCCGGCTCCTACCATCTATGCGATTGGTGGCGAGATCGCCAGTGTCGCTCTGACCGGATTGTCTGTCGATGATGATATCCGCCCCTTACTCAAGACGCTGATCTTCGACATGAATGTGGTTGATTATGCCGACGCGATCGTCCACGGCGGTAATCCACCCTTCTTGAACTTCCTGGTCGGGGTGGATCCCAATTCAATGTTCATCAACTTTGAGTTCAAGGACCAACAGGCCCGGGATGACTTCGAGTTGGCCCACCTCCCCGTTGGCTTCAGCCTGGCCCCCATACGCATACTGGATACGGATATCCAGCGCTACTTTCTGGTACTAAACATGTACCAGTCTGGTGGCGGGTTGGTAAACGGCGCTAGGGCGGAATGGTCCGTGTTCGTCAGCGATCCGCTCACTGGCGAGCCGCGGTTCCTGGTAGTGCAGGCGGCGGCGGACGAGATTTCTGCTGATTCGGTCAACCTGCTGACCTTCCCGGAGCCAGTGACCCACGAGCTCACCGGTAGTGCCATTGAAAGCTACGTGGGCGAGGTTGATCCGGTGACGGAAATAGAGTCACTGTACTTCAGCTCCACCATAAACTGGCCGCAGTCACCGGAAACTCTTGTCCAGTTCAACCGCGAGTTCGTGGTGGCCAACGACTTTATTTTCTGGGGTAACGGCGTGGCTGACCACGGCTTTTACAACAGCACGGTATTTAACCGCGACGCAGTCCTGGTCGACTCGGCCCAGTTCAGTTTCACCGACGATTCCGTTTGGGCCGCCTATGTGAACACTTCACCTGTGCACGCACTGGTGTACCTTGGTCCGCTGGAGATTGTCGCTTCTCCCTGGTGGAACCTTACCGAAACCTACCTGGATATTATTCTGGAAGCGCCAGGCGCCAACCCGACCCGCACACAACTGCTCAACTTCAAGAACGGGTTTTACCCCGGCTTGGTCCAGGGCATGGCCCAGGACGCCATCCGCGGAGAGGGCCTTGCCCTTGCCGCGACAACCAGCACCGATTCGGTCCCCACCGCCAGCTATCATTTCCCGCTGCTGGATGCCGTCGGACTCTTGACGGAAGCCACCGGCCCCGGGGTACACACCCCTGTTGCAGTGGAATTGTACGACGGCGAGGCTGCGGGACTTTACCTCACCCTGAATGTCTACAAGCGTGAAACAGACACCTGTGGTACCCGGGCGGAATGGCTGACCTACGTCGCGGGATCCGACGGACGTCCCGAAGCACTGCGTCTGGACAGTATCGCCACAGAACCCTGCCTGAATGCAATCACACTGATGACGGTCGCGGCGGACGTATCCCAGGATCATAATCTCGTCTCCAATACACTGGACACGCTGATCAACTCCCAGTTCGTACAGTTTGACGCGAGCGTGGACCTGGATTTGGCTACGGGCGCCCAGGCCGGACTGAACCGTCTGGAAAGTGGCGACAGGGTCTGCTCCCTAAACAACATCTGCGATGAGTTCTTCATCGACGGCCAGCAGCTGATGGAGGATGCTCACCAGGCTGATGGCATCGCAGTGATCGTCAACACGATGGCGACACCCTGGGATAGCTACGTCGACATGAGCGGTGCGCGGGCGGATGTGCGCCTTGTACCGGCGGACTGGGCGATGAATCCCTGGCGGAACCTGCGCACCTTCGCTGCTCCGATCCCGGTACCCTAGAGGTCCGGAACTCACCGTGATGCGGACCTATAGGGCGTGTTGGTGGACTCTGAAAGGTACTGACAAGTTAACTTAGTTTCGTTCGCAAAGTGAAAAGTCAGAGCGTATAACACCAACAAATATCGTTCAAAGTGGAGCCTGGCGTTGGATTCTTGGTTACCTGAGCCTAGTTCTTGTAGAGCCAACTCATGACCTCAAGTTAACTTGTCAGTACCTAGGCGTTCATTCGCTGTACCCAGCCAAGAATTACAAGGGAAAGACTTAAGAGACCAAGAGTAGCTGGGACTGGCACATTGGTGGCAGGGCGACTGAACCATCCCCCGATTGATATATTTGCCGGGTCCGAAATATCTGTGTTTGTATTTGCTATACCGGTACTAGGAGAGTCTAGGTAACCAACAACGCCTACGAGGGTGTCGTTGTCAGGGTACTGCCAAGTTAACTTGCGGTCATGGGCTGAGCCGACACAATTCGGCCCTTGGCGCTGGCAATCGAGTCGCCAGCTCCCACTTTAGGTTTTTTTATTGGGTGCAATGAATTCTAAAAC
>JAPKAY010000053.1 GCA_028825045.1 Halioglobus sp. | reverse complement strand
TCGGGCACGCTAACGATTACCAGTATTGCCGTTGGCTCCATTGGCTACAGCTACACGCTGACAGACAACACACTGACGGATCCGTCCAGCGACACCTTTGCGGTGGTAGTGACGGATGCCGACGGTGACTTTCAGTCCGGTAACCTGGTAGTCACGATCGTTGACGATACGCCTGTAGTAGGGGACTTCGTCGACTTTTCGGTAACAAATGTAAGCGGTGTAACAGACGGCGCGACGAATGTCGGTTTCGTCTCTGGAGCCGATGACTGGAGCGATATCAATATTACCGGTGAGGCCATAAACGGTCTTACCTATCGGCCCCAGGAAGTTGCCCAAGACGCAAGTGGCAATGTGCTCAGTGTCACGTTAACTGCAGAGGAGTCGTCGAGTGCCGAGGCCGTCTTTAGTTTTACGGTCATGGCAGACGGTGCGCAATCATTCAATCTCATAAAGCCGGAGGCGGGCATAGAGTTAGGGCCAATATTGTTGTCCGGTACCACCCCCGGAGGAACCACTCCCTTCCTTGAACTGGAAGATGGCTCCGTTGAGTTTTCCGGCATTGGTTGGCTTGGAGACAATAGTGTCTTTGGACTTGGAGAGAGCGGCGTATATGCGGATGATCAGGGAATGGGTGTCGGGTCCGACGCGGAAATCGATGTGACTGACAGCCTGACGCTTGAATTCTATCAACCTGGATCACAGGGTGATGATATACCGGACAGTAGTTCTGCCAATGCGGTTGAACGTCCGATCGACTCGGTGACGTTTACTGTAACGTCCGGTGGTGGTCCGCTAACTTGGAAAGTTTACAACACCCTAGACAACACTGAAGAGTCAGGGCAGATTGTCGACGCAAGCCCGGGATTCACCATCGACCCTACGATCGACTTCAATAAGATTGAAATCACGGGTGAAGTCCAAAACTTCACCCAGACGAAGCTGCAACTGGGTAGCCTGTTCACCACTGAGAAACTACTGCCAGTTGGCGAGACTATTATTTTTAATGTCACCGGCACTGACGGCGACGGGGATGTCACGCCTAGTGATGACGTTACTGTGCAGATTGTAGCTGACGGCGCATCGACGCGGGCGTTTTCCGCGCAGGACAATGTTGCTTCTGATGTGAGTGTGCAAACTGATTCCCAGGAGGCACAAACCGTGGTGGCTACGGGAGCATCAGATACGCTTTTGGCTACTGGTGATGCAGATGTCTTTGTATGGTCACTGGCTGACAATACCGTCGAGGGTGATCAGATTGTTGGCTTTAATCCTGATGCCGATGCTATCAATATTGCAGACTTACTTGACGATACGGTCGATACCACGGAATTCTCCAGTTATCTTGATGTTAGTTTGGAGGGGGATAACACCGTAATCAAAGTCAGCAATAGCGGTGATTTCGAGAATGCGCAACAGACTATTACGGTACAGGATGTAAACCTGTTTGAAGGCATAGACTTCAGTGATTCCGCTGCACTTAGCACGGCGTTACAGAATATGGTCGACGCGGGCAAGCTGATTACTGACTGAACAACGTCACAATAGGCGTCCAACTCATCCGCATCATGCTAATGGGTTGTGAAACTGGCCACTTGGAGAAGAGGATGCCCTTCGTGAAGCGCGATGGAGTTGGAAACGTCATAGCGATAAGTCAGGAGCCAGGGTCGGGGTTTGATGAAGAACTTCCCAATGATGATCCGGCGATTTCCGCGTTTTTAATTGACGTAGGGGGCCACTCGTCTTCGCTGAGCGCTACTGACCAGGATCTAATCCGGGTAGTAGAGGATGTTGTGGAACTACTAATTTCTAAGGGTCTGATTCTATTTACTGAGTTGCCGGCAGATGCGCAGCAGAAAATTATGCGGCGTCAGAAATTGCGTTCAGAAATGGGTAGCGTGCTGAATTTGATAGGGAAGGACTAAGCGCAGACCGTTTATGAGATATGTAGATCATTTAGGAAGACCCCGCTAGGGTTAGCCCTTCGCTAGTCAGCCAGGGCTATTCCTGGACCTGTAGCGCCATCGATGCCTAGCTCACGCAGAGCTGCCCATTCCTCGTTAGTGTGCACCCCCTCGGCAATTACGATAACACCGATGGTATGGCCCAGAGTGCAGAGTGTACGCAGCAGCGTCTGGTTGCCAGGATTGTCTTGTACATCGCGCACAAAGCTGGCGTCAACCTTTAGATAGTCCAGGCCCACATCGTGTAAGTGGCCTAATTTTGCTAGCTCGTGTCCAATATGTTCGATACCAATATGCCCGCCACAGCCCTTAATGCGTGACGCGAGATGTTTGAAGTTCTCCAGGTAGCGAAATACCACAGCTTCTGGAATTTCTATCCACAATTTTTCGATAGTAGCGCTGCGCGTATTCAGGTGTGTCTCTACCCAGGTCACAAAGCTATTGTCAGCTATGGCGGCGACAGACAAATTTATAGCAGTGGGTAATTGTGAGCGCTCGATCGCTTCAAGTGCGAGTTCGAACACTTGTTTGTCCAGTTCGCCAGACACCTGTATTCGATGAACCCAGGGAAGGAACTGGCCGGCACTCCAAAGCTTTCCGTCCCAATTAAGGCGCACAGGTGCTTCATGGTGAATAAGCCTGTTATCGAGGTCGACAACGGGAAATTGAGCGAGAGAAAAATCGCGATCCCTAAGTGCTTTTTCAAGAATCTCACGCCACTGCTCCACTTGCTCCTGTACGGGCCTGATTGCAATGTCACCCTTGTAGGTTTGCGTCACAGAAGACACGCGTTCCCGTTCTGTCGCTGCCAGAGCTCCTTCCGCTCTGTTCAGCAATTCGGTTATGCTGTCTCCATGCCTATAGACCGTGGTCGTTCCCGGTAGAGAAACATTCTCGCCCATGCTGTGGTCCTCTAGGGCGGCGAGCATTGCTTGCTGAATATCATGACCGAGTTCAGCCGCTTCTAGTTTCCGCGGCGCGAGAACGGCAAAATCTGAACCGCTCAAGCGCGCTGCAGCCCAACCTGCGTGTTGCATGATGATTCGATTGAGCGCGCTGCCTATATCATGAAGTAAGCTATCGGTAGCGTTTCGTCCGTACTTCTGGTTGAGTTCACTTAGGCCCAATACGCGGATGATGCACAGAGTGCCCGAAGATGTTTCATCATCCCCTTCCATCGCCGCTCCCAGTGCATTTAGGAAAGGCTCTCGGTTATACAGGCCGGTAATTTTATCTGCGTGCGCGTCACGCTGCCACTTTTGCAGGCGCGTGGCTTCCTGTGCCAGCATTGACTTAATTCGAATGGATAGTTCATTCATGGCGCTAACCACCTGGCGGAACTCCAATGTGCGCGGCTCAGAAATAGTGGTAACGAAGCGCCGGTTACCAATGGCTTCGGCCTGGTCCACCACGTCTCCCAATGGATGCAGGATTCGTCGTAGCAGGCTATTGCCTACGAGACCAGCCCCAAGTGCGGCCAGAAAAAATACCGCAGAGAGCATCAACGTGTTTTGCCATAATTCTTTGTAGGCGAAACGCGATTGACTGCGTAGTGTTAGGGTGCCGGCCTGTTGCCATCCGGACTGGATGGCGGCCACGCCTGGTTCGACATGAATTGGCAAGAGACTCGTGAACCAACCGGGGGCCCCAGATTCAGCTTCCTGCGCAGTTCGACGAATCGTGACCTTTCCCTCCGGGTCCGTCAGTTCAATCAGTTCGTAGTAGCCAGTATCGAACTGGGCGGACAGTGTGAGTTCCAGCAGAACTTCATCAGCACCCTGTTGCGTCAGCGAGAGCGCCAATGCTGTGGCATTGTCCGCATTTTTCATGCTGAGCTGTTTTTCCAGGTAGGCTCGCGCTGAGAGAGTGGTAACGAGAATGCTGACACTGAAAACCAGCGCCAATAGCAGAATTATCCCCAACCAGAGCTGTTTAAAAAGTGACATGATCAGGTTTCCTCAAAGTTTGGTTTCATTGCAAACCTTCCGCAGCTGCTCGGCGTAAGAGATTGCGCCAGCGGGAGAGCTTGGTGCCGGGTTGTGTTGTAGCGGGGGTAGTGGCACCTCCCACCCATATCCCCTGGCTGTTAAATCCATATACGGGTATGAGATCGGATCTAGCGGATGCAGGTCGAATTTCGGGAACGAGGTTGTCCAGAATTACGGGTTCCTCGGTAGCAGATGGATAGTAGGCAAGCACCATGTGAGCCCTGCTTTTAATGTTCTTGTTAAGTTTAGTCCTGGCCTTGACGTAAGTGATCCGTAGCTTGGTAATGTCGACATCTGCGAGTACTAATGTGGCATATTTCGCGATGGCAAAGTCTTCACAGTCTCCCATACCGCGGCCCATGAGCTCAAGCGGGGTGGCCCAATAGTCATTCTCCTGCCACGTGTCAGAATCTTGAGACCAACGAATGCGGGAATTGAAAAAATTGTTGGCGTATTCAAGCTTCTCACTATCTGGTAGGGATTTCATGGTCTCGATTTCGGCGTGCCATTCGTCAACAAACTCGGCGGTACTCTGTCCATAACGAGAAATCGCTAGGTCGCGCATCAGAGAAAAGTTGGCTTGTGCTATGGCAAAAGCCACGAACATTTGAACGACGAGGGCGGTCACAGTGAAGCGCTTGATGCCGGGTTGTGCTTTCAGTGACGCCACATCAAATGTTCTCTGTGTGGATATGAGAAGAAGACACCTGGCAATCAATGGGCTCAGTATCCAGTGTGTAAATGAAGGGGTAGTAGAATATTCCCCAATTTACTGATGTTTGAGTGGTCATATTGTGGTCAAATTGTGGTCAAATATTATCGTAGAGGCGTTGCGGTTCATGGGATACTACGCGTATCGCGGTCTACTGGCATCATTGGGCTCATATTAGGGTATGGGCAACCTGAATGATACGTTGCCACCGCATTTGCAGGCAGTTCTGATTTGAAAGGTAAGGGAGTACAGCGCATGTTACGAAAAAATATAATTATGGCGGCAATAGCCATCGCTACCACGGTTTCTGCAGCCTTCGCGCAGAATAACCAAGGTCAACCACCATTGGATGTCTCCGGCCTCAAAGAGGCAGTTACAGAGGGAGTGCTGACTAGCCCGCGCGTCAACGCTGACTGGTACAACTTTGCCGCGTCGGGTGACGCAGAGCGTGCTGCTCGCGGTGGGTACTATCCAAGTGTTGACCTCGCTGCCAGTATCGGCAGGGAAGACCGGCAGACTCCGCAGGTAGACTTGGGCGACTCTGGGCGTGATGCCACGTATTTTAGTATCACTCAAATGTTGTTTGATGGATTCGCCACGCGGGACGAAGTAGCTCGTCTGGGCTTTGCCAAGTTGTCGCAATACTACACATTTAAACGATCTTCCGAAGAAGTCGCTTTCGAAGTGGCACTAGCATTCCTGGATACCGTTAAATATCAACGCCTTGTTAAGTACGCTGCGGACAATTTGCATGTTCATCGTCAGATTCATGACCAAATTTCAGAGCGAGCCAGCGGCGGAATAAGTGAAGGTGTTGACCTCGATCAAGCAGTAGCGCGAGTCGGGCTTGCCGAAACCAACCTGGTGACGGAAGTTGCGAATTTGAACGATGTCATGGTTCGATTTCAGCGGCTAGTTGGCGTTATGCCACCTGAGAACCTGGTGATTCCTGCGGTTCCCTCGGGTCAGATTCCGAAGTTACGTGGAGCGGCTCTTGATATAGCGTATCAACGCAGTCCCGTGATCAATGCATCAATTGAGAATCTGCGTTCGCAACAAGAAGCGCTCAACTTAACCAATGCACCGATGATGCCACGATTCGATCTGCGCTATCGCAACGAGGTGGAACATAACACAGAGGGGTTTGATGGACGGTTCGATGAGGAGGCCATCGAGGTCGTCATGACTTATAACCTTTACCGTGGTGGCGCTGATAGTGCGCGAAAACGCGAACGTTATAATCTCTACTATGCAGCGATAGAGGAGCGCAAACAGGCTTGCAGGAACGTTCGTCAGGAAGTGATGGACGATTTTAATAATATAGCGGCATTGGAACAGCAGGTCGTTCTGACCGATATAAGCCGCTTGGCCCAGGATAAGACCCGGCTGGCCTATAGGGATCAGTTCGATCTGGGTCAGCGCTCTTTGCTGGACCTGCTTGATAGTCAGAATGAGTACTTTGATAGCGAACGCGCACATATTTCCTCGATGGTTGACTTAGTGGCTACCCAGGCGAGTACGCTCGCTAATATGGGCTTGCTGCTTGCGGCTATGGAGATTGACGGACTCAACGCAGGTAAACTCGCCGCTATGGATCTGGACTTGTCACGCGATGCTAACGACGAGAATACCCTCGCCCTGTGTCCGGGTGAGCGGGAGCCTGATCTCACTTCAAGCGCGGCGGCGTTGGCAGGGTTGTCTGCCAGCAGTGATCGTTATCGTACGCTGGATGATGGCAAGGTGGCGCTGGAGGTCAATGTAACATTTGGGTTTGACTCCGCTGTTATTTCCTCTGCTTTTGATAGTGAAATTGGCGTAGCGGCCACTACGCTGCGTGATAATGCCAATGTACGCGCGGAAGTTGAAGGGCACACAGATTCTGTCGGTGATGATAACTACAATCAGCGGTTGTCTGAGCGTCGGGCGATGGCTGTCCGCGATCTACTAGTCAACAAATACGGCGTTGCAGCTTCCCAGGTGACAGCAGTGGGCCACGGCGAAACCAAGCCCATTGTAAGCAACAAAAGTGCCGAAGGTAGGAATGCTAACCGACGAGTAGATTTAGTACTGGATATCGTCAAGTAGGCGCTTGTCAGGAGGGTAAAAAAAGGCCTCCGAAGCGGCCTTTTTTTATGGTGGTTGGTGCGCTACTGTGCCTCCGAAGGTTGTGACATTGCGTCCATTACCTGATCCAGTGAGAAGCTAGCAGCCGGGGTCTAGTATGGTGACTTGAGTGGATAGATGGCGGTGGAAAAGGACATCGCTAATGGAGAGGTTTACACGTATGAGCAATAACATGGTCCCAATTACCTCGCGGCTCAGCACGCCAGCGTGGCTGATGATCCCTATGCTGGTATGCCTAGTGGCAAGCACTACAGTAAATGCTGCGGCGGATCCGTTACCATCCTGGAATGCAGGTCAAACCCGCACTGTAATAACTGAATTTGTCGAAAGCGTCGCCGATGAAAAATCGCCCTCGTACCTGCCTCCCAACGAAAGAATCGCAGTATTTGATAACGACGGTACACTCTGGAGCGAGCAGCCCATGTATTTCCAGCTGATTTTTGCGCTGGAACGCATTCGTGAGCTTGCACCCGCTAATCCTCAGTGGAAGACACAAGAGCCTTTTGCCTCTGTCCTCAAGGGGGATATTTCGGGGGCGCTGGCCGGGGGTGAGGCCGCGATACTCAAGTTGGTAATGGCAACTCATGCCGATATGACGACCGATGAGTTTGAGCAGGAAGTAAGCAAGTTTCTGGAGACTGCGAAGCATCCCGCAACGGGTAAAAAGTACACGGAAATGGTGTACCAGCCGATGCTGGAGTTGCTAGATTACTTGCGCTCAAATGGGTTCAAGACTTTCATAGTGTCCGGCGGTGGTATTGAATTTATGCGGCCCTGGGTTGAACAGGCATATGGAATTCCCCCCGAGCAGGTTGTGGGTAGCAGTATCCTTACGAAGTATGAAGTTCGTGACGGAGTACCCGTGCTGGTGCGCCTGCCGGAAATTAATTTTATCGATGACAAGGCCGGGAAGCCGGTGGGGATAAACCAACATATCGGTCGTCGACCGGTGATTGCTGTGGGCAATTCAGATGGTGATTTCCAAATGCTGGAGTGGAGTACCGCCGGTGATGGCCCGCGCCTGGGCATGCTGATTCATCACACTGACGGTGAGCGCGAGTGGGCTTACGATCGCAAATCCCATATTGGTAAACTGGCGCGTGGCCTTGATGAGTCTGAAGCACGTGGTTGGGCAATCGTGGATATGAAGGAAGACTGGAAAGTTATTTTTCCGCCCCAATAGGCTCGCGCCACATTAGCCATAGCGGTGGTGCGGAGGCTGCAAATCGGATTTTCTTCTGCACCTTGAATCCGTGGCCTTCATAGAACGGCAGATTTTCTTCTTTTGAATTTTCCAGATAGGCGGCTACTCCCTGGTCATCACACATTTTCAGAACGTGAGATATCAGGGATGTGCCGATACCCTGGCCCTTACTGGCCGGACTGACACCGATCAAAAACAAATAATAATGAGGTGCTGAGGGATGATTTCTTTCAATCTTCATGCCGCTTATTAGCATGCGCCATATGCCTTTGGCCCCACCGACTTTAAACACTTTGCTGATGCTGACGAAATTGAGGGGCCATTTTATTTTTTGGTCAGGCCCCAGCCAGCATGCGGCACCGCGGCCCTGTGCGTCCAAATAGGTGAGCTGATGTTTGATGTACACTGGAAGTATGAACTCGAAAAATGGCTCAAGCTTTTGCGGATTGTTGAGAGACCAGTTCAAGACAGGGTCATCATGAAAAGCTTCTGCCAGGATACGAATGGCTTCATTCTTGTTTGAATCTTCTACTAAATTAAAGCTCATACACTAATCCTCACCGGACCGGATTACACGCATGTTCTGGCGTGCGGAACATCAAGTGTTCAATTATTCACCATAACTACTGGCGATGATCGAATCAATAAAATCCATGATTTGTGCCACCGTTTCACGCGGATAAAACTGAAATGCGGACACGTGACTGCCCCAACGTTTTTTCCATTTTAGATCCGGATGCGCGGCATCTATGGTGGGTGCAGTCCAAAGGGTGACGCGAGGATTCTGCCGTGCTAACTCGGTACTGTAGGGCGCGCGGGTCACCGGGTCGTCTGGATCCTGGATGGCGAGTATCGGAAGCGTGAGTGCCCCGGCAATGAGCAGCGCCTGATCATCACCGCCCGGCAGCCCATAGAAAGTTGTTGCTGCCCACGCAGAAACGGCAAATAGTGCAGGGGGCAGGCCGGTTTCTACCCAGGCGCCCTGCTTAAAGGTATCCTCGGTATCCAGCAGCGCATCCAACAAGATCAGGCCGTCGAGCTTAGCTCCCTCCGCAGCGGCCTGTATTACGGTCGCACCACCCATTGATATCCCCATCGCGAACAAAGGCAAATTCGGGGACTCCTTTCTGGCCCAGTTTATGGCGGCTAACGCATCGTACTTCTCTGTGCGACCAAACTGCAGGCCGCGCTCATCGCTGCCCGAAGCGCCATGATTGCGCAGATCGATTACTACCACGGAAATTGCCTGATCTACCATCGCGCGATAGAAATTGAGCGAGTCAAAGTAGCTGCTGTGGCGATTGGAGCCACCACCGTGAATGAACACCAGCACGGCACGGGCATTGGCCGCAGGCATCCACCAACCTTCCAGATTCAGGTCTGAGTCTTGTGGAGAGATTGTAAACGCTTCAAATTCAAGGCCCGCATCGGCCGGGCTCGTGGTCAATGCGATGCGCTCCACCGTAATGGATGCTTGGGGTATGGCGACCAGGGCCAGGTAAGCCGAGGCTGCACCCACGAGTAGGACGAGGATGAGTAGGGATTTTCTCTTCACGGTATTGTCCCTTTGGGCTGGTAGCGATCGGACATGGTATACGCAGTGCCGTCGTGGCCACAAGCTTGCGTGTATTTGGTGTTCCAACACGGTACCTCGCGTTGCACTATAGCGAGCTCTGAAAGTCGTGGCGCCGGCTAGAGGTACCTGATCGAAGCCGAGTGCTTTATAAAATCCGGATCAGAGAAGTTTGGAGGGTACAGTGGAGACACAAAACAAAAGGCAGGAAAACGAAGCCGGCCTGTTGGGCGTTAAAAAAAAAGACGGGGTATTGGGCACTAATGATGAATCTGCGATAAGCGATCCGGCATTGTTCGTCGTTGAAATCAACGACGAGGACTACCGTTCGTTTTGCTGGCCGTGCTATGCACTGGACTGGGATATTGACTGCGAGAAGGACCTATAGTCCTTGCTCGCAGTCACTTTCGTGGAGTCTCTATAAGAGTCTACTGGGGAGTGATGGCGTTGATGTGATCCAGCGCTTCGCTGTACTCGGTGAGTAGCCCGAACATTATATCGCGACAGGATTCGACCGAATTGATTTGTCCCACCACCTGGCCGACAGGATTGAAAGCCACTTTCTGGCATTCACCGCTGCCAGCATAGCGATGCGAACGTCGCACTGCATCGAAGGTCAGATAGCCCTGCAGGGGCATGGGCAGTGGATCCGGGGTGTCATCTCGCTCCCAGGCTTCCGTCCATTCGTTCTTCAGCATGCGGGCAGTCTTGCCGGTAAACGAGCAGGAGCGGACAGTGTCTTCGGAGGTAGCACGCATATAGGAATCGCGCTGTGCCGGTTCCGCATTGGCTTCTTCTGAATTCAGCCATGCAGAACCCATCCATACACCCCCTGCGCCGGTACTCATAGCAGCCAAAATCTGGCGGCCGTTACCAATACCGCCAGCGGCCAACACGGGCAGGGGAGCAACCGCATCGACCATTTGAGGCCACAAAATCATTGAGGTCACCTCACCTGCATGACCGCCACCTTCGGAGCCCTGGCATACCACAAAGTCCAGCCCGGCTTCCTTATGGGCTAAGCCGTGCTTGAGGCGGCCCGCTAGAGCGCCTATCAGTCGTCCGGAATCGTGCACCTGCTTGACGATGTCTGCAGGTGGCGTACCCAGTGCGTTGACGATCATGCGGCACTTGGGACGGGTCAGAGCAATATCGACCAGGGCCTGGGCTTGTACTGCCGAGAAACTGAGGCTGATCTCATCATCCTTGTCTGGCCAATCAGGAACGCCAGCATCAGACATCAACTTGTCAGCGAAATCGCGGTGCTGCTGTGGTATTGCTGCCTGCAGCATTGCCACCAGTTCTTCCGGTGTGTTTTTGTCCATACCCTCGTACTTCTGCGGGATGGCGGTGTCGACGCCATAGATATGGTCGCCGATATGCTCGTCGATCCAGTCCAGCTCTTCTTTGAGCCGCTCAGGCGAGAAACCCACGGCCCCAAGAACACCAATGCCCCCAGCCTTGCTTACGGCTACGACCACATCGCGGCAGTGGGTAAAGGCAAATATCGGTACTTCCAGGCCCAGCTGTTTACAAAAATCAGTTTGCATAATGTCCTCGAATAGGCTTGATTTGAAAGACGGCACTTGTCGACAGGGGTACAGTAAAGGAATTATCAGGCTACATGAATGACGCTAGAGGCCGGGAAAAGTAGCATAAGTTGACGCCCTGAGGCGCGAGGAGAAAACCGATTGAAGCTTGTTCAAAGAAGTGGCCGAGGGCGAGAAAGCGCCATGGCAACTAGTTACTCACCGGTTAAAAAATCTTTGCCAGGGTGAGAATTAGTCGTGGTTGGGGCCGCGCAGCGCCCGGTACCGTGCCTGCAGTGAAGCCTTGTTAGAGTCAGCATCGGGCTGCATGCGAGCGAGACATTCAGTATAATTTTGATGCGCCCGCTCATCCAGTGCAGCCATTTTCTGCAGGTACTGTAGCCACGCTTTTTCACTCACAGGCTCGGTCTCATTGAATTTTTTGTCGTCCATTGTCCAATCCCCCAGGGCGCGGTTGCTTTTTGGACGTCGCTCCATTGCGACTCCAGACCACTGCACCACAGAGAATTCATCCGGACAATATGACACTAAGATAAATGTGAGCCAGTTCCCCATCGGGTTACTGAAATGTGCGCTGGTTTACGTCAGGCAACGCAAGCCAGCTTTAAAGGGCTAGAACCCTCAAGGCGAGGTTACCCTAGACGATGTTTCTGAGTCGTCCTCGGTGATTGGCTGCACGTTAGGCTCCAGGGTCTGTAGCTCGAATTTGGCAGGCGGAACGAATTTAAAAGCATCGCGCAAAAAGCTTGGGTTCAAATTCCAGTTGGAGAAGTCTACCCAATAACGAGGTTCTCCTGGCTCTTCCCTGTACGCAAGCACCACGCGCAGTGGTAACGGTTCGCGGCCAGAATCAATCCAGATTTGGAAATCTATGCTTTGTGTGCGACCCGCAAGATGCGTCGTGGCTTGTCCCAGAATTTCGGCCTCTCCAACATAATCTATTTCAACTACACACTTCTGCAATTCCTGGGGGAACTTATTCATTAACATGAGCGACAATGGCAGGCGCATGCCTAACTCGTCGACAAAGTACCTGGCAGTTGCATCGATATCTCCGGGTTGAGGTGCGCGAGCATAGACTTTGGTTTTTGGGTCGCTAACGGTGATCCATTTGCCATCAAATAATACCAGTTCTCCGAAACCTACCCGCTTTTTTACCTCGTCTAGTACAAAGGTGGGGCGCTCTACCGATAGTTGGCGTTGTTCCTCGCGCTCAATTTTTCGGCCGTTTTCCACGACTGAATCATAACCCACGCGCATATCAACTTGGAATCTTGGTGTGTCAGCGAGGTATGCAGCCATGTCTAACAACAGGGACTTGGCGGCCAGTTGCGAGTCTGTTAATGCACTTACATCCCCGGAGTTGATTGTGTCCTGTGCAGATGTGACGCTACTGGCCAGTAGGGCGAAAAACCAGATGCTTTTTTTGGCTAAAGATTTCCACATGACATATATTCCCCTGAGTTTGGTGAGTAGCTGTGTGATGGCTTGCAGTTAGGCGCAAGCGAATGCATCTATCTGATTCTATCCGATGCTCAGAGGGAGTAAAGCTCATCCCGCTTAAGTTTTGACTTGGGACATTACTCCGAACGCAGTGCTTCTATGGGATCCAGTCCCGCCGCATGCATCGCAGGTGAAATGCCCGCAGCCAGACCTACACCGCAACTGAGGGCCAGAGAAGCCAACATGAATGCAGGCTGCAGGGCGATCGGTAGTCCCGGTGAAAAGGTGTTCAGCGTGATGATCAGTATAGCAACAATGGTAAGCCCTAGTAGGCCTCCCATTCCCGATAGAAACACCGCTTCTCCGAGAAACATCCATAGGATCTGTCGGCGTGTGCAACCCACTGCGCGCAGTAAACCAATCTCCTGGGTACGTTCCTTTAGTGCGGTCGTCATGATCGTGAGCACACCAACACCACCAACGACTAGCGCGACACCTCCGAGCGCTCCAACTGCCATTTTCAGCATAGACATGATCTTGTCTAAAGTAGAGAGCATGTCTTCCTGACTGAACAGGGTAAAGTCCTCGTCGCCGTGGCGCCTTACTAATAAGTCCTTAATGCGGTCGCGCATGTCACTGGAAGTCGTAGTCTCTTTGAAAATGATATCAACCTCCATAAGAGATTCCTTATTGAACATCTGCATGGCGAGATCGGCGGGTATGTAGATCGCATCGTCAAGGTCAAACCCCAATAACTGTCCCTTGGTTTCCATCACGCCGACCACGCGAAAGCGAGTGCCGCCGACCCGTACATGGTTGCCAAGGGCGCTGCCGTTGCGAAACAGTTCGTCTTTCACGCGGGCGCCGAGCACAGCAAAATAGCGTGAGTTACGCAGGTCGCCAGCGGGAAGAAAACGGCCCTGCGCAACCTTGAACTTCCAGGCTCTTGCCATCTCGGGCCCTACGCCATACACATCCGTGTCACGGGTGAATTGTCCGCCTTCAATTTTTGCGGTGCCCTGTATTAGAGGCACTACTGCGTCTACATGCGGTAGTCGGCCCAGTTCTCGGGCATCGTCCAGCGACAGCGGACGAATGGTTGTCAGCAGTCCTGGTATTCCGGAAGTCGATGTCTTGCCTGGGGTGACAGCGATGATGCGGGTGCCGAATTGTGAAAAGCTGTCCATGAGATACACACGAATGCCTTCACCTATCGAGGTCAACAGCGTGACAGCAGCGATCCCAATGCTGATACCCAGGGCAGTGAGTAAACTGCGCAGGGGTGCTGTGGTGACTGCCTGAAAGACCCATCGCAGCCAATCATTCGTTAGCATGTCAAACTACTTCCTGCCCAGTGCATCGACCGGCTCCATGTTGGCCGCTTGCTGGGCCGGTAGCCAGGCAAATAATAATGCGGTTCCCACTGCGAGTGCCAGTGATGCCCACAACGCCCATGCGGGCGTGGCAAACGGCACGAGGGGGTAGAGTTTTCGGCCTGCGAGAATGACCAATTGACCTGCCAGCATTCCCGCTACAGCGCCTGCTGCCGCAATCAGGCCGGCCTCGGTCAGGAAAAGGGTTCTGACCTGTGAGGCTGGAGCTCCCACTGCTTTGAGGAGGCCAATTTCTGCCGTGCGTTGCTTGACGGACATCAGAGTCACGTTCATTACCAGGATACCCGATACCACAAGGCTTATGGCTCCAATGCCGGCGACGCCCAGCGTCATAACCTTCAAAATGGAATCAAAAGTGGTGAGCATGGCCCCCGGGCTGATGACAGTGACGTCCTGTTCTCCATCGTGCAGTACTTTCATCCGTTTTGAAATGTCCGAGGTTACTGCGCTCACCTGATAATTGTCTTTGACCTTCATCATCACCCGAAACAGGCCATGTACGTTAAATAATGACTGAGCGGAGGCAACCGGAATAAAAATAGCCTCGCCAAGGTCGGAGCCAAAGGAATCGCCGGAACCTGACAGCACGCCTATAACCCGGAACCGGTAATCGCGGATTCGAATCCACTGGCCAATGGCGCGGCTATTATCAAACAGCGCGTCTTTCAGTTTCTGCCCGATAACAGCCACCGGCTTTCCCTCTCCCAGGGGGAGGTCGGGCAGTGCATTACCCTGGCCAACTTCCAGTTCGCGCAAAACAAAGAATGCGGCGGTAGTACCCAGTACCAGGCTGTCACGATCGCGGGACTTATAGGACACGGGGCCATTGCCCATTACCATAGGCGCCCAGGAGCTTACACCGGGAACCGACCGTTGTAGCACTTCCAGTTCTTCGAGCGTTATTGAGCGGGCGGCAGTGCCGGTCACTGGAGGCATGCCGCCCGTCGTTTCCTTGCGGCCAGGCACCATGATCAGGGTGTCTTTGCCCATATACGCAAATTCACCTAGCACGTAACCCCGGGCACCTTCTCCCAGTGCGGTCAATATCACTACGGCGCTGACTCCCAAGGCAACAGCCGTCAGTAACATGCCACTGCGAAAACGCTGTCGCCGCAGGGCCAAAAAGCTAAAACGCAATAGGTCAAGTAGTCGCATGGTTACGCTGCCTGATCATCTGTCTGGTCACTGACAATGGTGCCGTCTATCATGCGAACGCGACGTCTGGCGCGCTCGCCCATGCTGCTGTCATGAGTGACAACTAGCAGGGTGATGCCATCGCGGTTAAGGCTTTCCAGAATTTCTGTTACTTCTGCACCTGAGCGCGAGTCGAGATTACCAGTGGGTTCGTCGGCGAGTATGATTGTCGGCTGCATAATGATGCTGCGGCCAATAGCTACACGTTGGCGCTCGCCGCCTGACAACTGGTTGGGCAAATGGTGCGCGCGGTGGGCGATGCCGAGTTTTTCAAGAATGTCATCGACGGATGCGCGACGTTTTTTGGCCGGAATGCCGGCGAGCATCAGGGGCATCTCCACGTTTTCCCGCGCAGAGAGTCTGGGGATGAGGTGGTATGACTGGAACACAAAGCCAATCTCTTCGCGGCGCAGGCGAGCGCGCACATTCTCGTCAAGTGACTGCGTATCGACTCCGTTCAGGAAGTAGCGTCCCTCGTCGGGACGGTCCAGCAGGCCGAGCATATTCAACAAGGTGGATTTACCTGAGCCGGAGGGCCCCATCACGGAGAGGTATTCGCCCGGGTCTATATGCAGATTGATATTTTCCAGGGCATGTACTGCGCTGTCACCCAGAATAAACGTGCGTTGAATACCACTGATTTCAATCATCCCGGGGTATCACCTCCAGGCCGTCGGTTAGCCCGGGAACATCCAGTGATAACACGATTTCATCACCTGCCTGTAGTTGATCGGTGACCTCAGTAAAATTCCAATTGCTTAGGCCCACTTTGAAGGAAATCAACTCCAACGTACCGGTTGTCCGGTTATAGCGATAGACCTGGTCATCTTCCATCACAGCTTCGGTAGGAACGCGTACGACATCTGCATGGGTCTCCAGAATGATGTCGATGTCTGCGCTGTAACCTACCAGCAGGCGTTCGCGAACTTCGGGGTCATCGAATAGCACGTCGACTTCCACGGTTCGCGCCTGTTTCTCCACATCGAGAACATAGGGCGCTATGCGGTTCAAAGTGCCCGCGAAATCTTCGCCCCGGAAGGCATCGAGACTGATGCGCGCGGGGAGATCCTTGTGTAATTCGCCTGCATCTACCTCATCAATGGGAGCTGTCACATAAAGGCAGCTGTAGTCGATTAGGTCCACCGCAGGTGGCGTGGCCACGCCTGGAGGAGATGGCGTGACGTATTCACCGATTTCACCGGTGATCTCGGCAACAATTCCGACAAAGGGCGCGCGTAGAAAAGACTCCTCTAATAGAACATCGTTCAGTTCAAGGTTTGCTTTTGCCATTTCTTCATCATCGTGTGCGGCCTGGCAGGCAAACCGCCCACTATGAGCCCTGGTGCGACCAAGTTCAGTCGACTCCCGCGAGGCAAGTTTCTTAGCCAACAAGGTGTCCAGTCGATTGGCTTCGCGCTCAGCATTATCTGCCTCCACGCAAATTTGCTCCGCGCGGTGGCTGGCGGATAGAAGTTGCGCGCTGGCCTGGGCTTTCATCGCCCTGCGATCCTTGTTCCATAGGGACAACAATATTTGTCCTTTTTCGACGCGATCTCCCTCATCTACCAGGAGGGTATCAACCCTGCCGCCGACGGGCATGGAGAGTTTAGACCGGCGGCAAGCCTCAACGGTGCCGGCGCGTGTGTTGGACACTGTCTTTTCGACCGTGCCACGTTCTACAGTATGCAGTGTGACTTTGGTGGGTTCGTCCCGGCCCAAGTACGCCATGGCAGCGACGGTGATGGCAACAACTATGAGGATGGCGATCAGCTTTTTCACGGTGGCTGGATTCCCTGTCAGCGATGTCTTACGCATTATGACGCGAGTAGCGCCGCAATTCGATGCTTTATATCCAGTCTGCGAGGGTGGGTTGCCCGCCCGGAACGCTTTAGCTGAGCGCTAATCTTCGACGTTCGTAACTGGATACTGGCGGCTGCAACGATTATATTGCTGATCCTGAACGTTGATCTGATTCTGACAAGAGACGGAGTAAAACTATGGGTAGAGCCTATCAGAACCGCAAGGACTCGATGGCCAAAACCTCCGATATGAAAGCACGGGTGTACAGCAAGTACGCCCGTGAATTATACGTATCGGCGAAGTCAGGGGGAGTGGATCCAGAGGGCAATCTCTCCCTACGAGCCCTGATCGATCGGGCAAAACGAGACCAGGTTCCCGCTCATGTCATTGAAAAGGCTCTGGATAAGGCCCGCGGTGTAGGCGGGGAAGATTTTTCCACCGCGCGGTACGAAGGATTTGGACCCGGCGGGGCGATGGTGATTGTGGACTGCCTGACTGACAACCCTAACCGCACATTTGGGGACGTGCGCCAGTGTTTCACTAAAACCAAGTGTAAACTGGGCTCGCCCGGTAGTGTCAGCCATCTGTTCGATCACAGTGCAATTTTGGTTTTTGCAGGCGATGACGAGGAGGGGGCATTGGAGGCTCTAATGTCTGCGGATGTGGATGTGTCCGACATTGAGTGTGAAGAGGGCAAGATTGCCATTTTTGCTCCACATTCGGAGTACTTTAAAGCTAAAAAGACACTGCTGGATGCGTTTGAGGGCATCGAATTTGAAGTGGATGACATTCAGTTTGTACCGCAAACCTCGGTCTCACTGAATGCTGAAGAGGCTGGGGTGATGGAGACTTTGATCGATATGCTCGATTACCTTGAGGATGTCCAGAACGTCTACCACAACGCCGGGTGACGCCTTCAGGTGAGAATGCTATATTGCGGTGCTCAAGCGCTTTGTTCTAGTCAATGAGACGCTTAGTGCAGTTTCCTCGCTCTAAAACAGAAAACACTTAGGAGAACATGATGCTAATAAAGAAAGTGATCGGTTTGCTGTCACTGGCCCTGGTAACCTTCGCTCTTGCTGGCTGCGACGAAGGTGAAAAGGCGACGCAATCCATGAAAGACACTGCCTCGACAATCGCTGACAAAACTAGTGATGCGGCTAAGAGTGCTGGCGATTCGGTGAGTTCCGCTGCGGATTCTGCTGGCGATTCGGTGAGTTCCGCTGCGGACTCTGCTGGCGACTCGATGAGGTCCGCTGCGGACTCTGCTGGTGATATGGCCAGTGATGCCTCCGACAGCGTAATGAATGCTGCTGACAGTGCTGGTGATGCTATAGAAGATGCGGCTGATAGTGCCGGCGATATGGCCGACGATTCAGCTGACAGTGTTAAAGACGCAGCGGATGACGCGGCTGACAAAACTGAGAAAGCTGCCGATAGCGCCATGAAGGCGGTACACGGCGGCTAACGACGAACAATATGCGCCGAGTCTCTGTGCGGGGCTCGGCGGATTGTTTCAGTCGGGTCATGCTACTTTGTGACTGTGCTCGTCAATGTCTGTCTGGTGCAGGCCGTACTTTTCTGTGCATTCTCCTTCGGCAATTTCTTCATTTCTACCAGAATCTGTAGCGCCAAGCGTTTACGAGGTGCCGCGCATGCATTGCGCCATGTTCTCGTTAACTCCTCTCGTGTTAATCAAATACGTTGTGCAAGAGCTCGAAAGAGCGTTTGCGGTCCTCCAGATAGTACATATTTGTAACGGCCATAATTTCATCGGCGTTGTGTAGGGCGGCCAGTTTTTCAATCTTATCCTTTACCTGGTCCGGTGTGCCCGACGCTCGGCTGTTTTCCCGGCTCGCGATAAAGGCTTGCTCGTGCGCACCCAGGGGATAGTCTAGCGCTTCCTGGGGAGTGAGGGACTGTCCATTAGACTGGCCGGTGAAAAAACGGAACAAATTGAGATCGTAGGTCAATTGCAGGGCGCTGGCCTGTTCTTGGGTGTCGGCGCAAAACACGCTCAGCGTTAGAATTGCGTAAGGCTCGGTCTGTTTTTCGCTGGGTTGGAAATGAGACTTGTACAGACCGATGAGTTTGGCGTCTGCCTGCGGGTTAATGAACAACCCTAAATTGTAGGGCAGGCCTCGTTGTGCAGCGAGGACGGCGCTGTCCGGGCTGGATCCCAGCATCCACAGCGGAATATGTTCTGGTGGACGAGGGCTGACAATGGGGCTGGTTTCATCCGACCACAGGTACTCACTGAGTTTCGCTGTTAAGGCCGGGAACTGATCAAACTTGGGTCGGCCGTCGGTAGCCAGAGCAACGGCGGTGGACATGTCCGCACCGGGCGCTCTGCCGATACCAAGGTCTACCCGGCCAGGATACAGATTGGCGAGCAGCGAAAACACTTCCGCCACCTTATAGGCACTGTAGTGGGGTAGCATGATCCCGCCTGATCCAATACGAATATGTTGGGTCGCAGCGCCGACCGCTGCCAATAACACTTCTGGCGCACTCCCGGCGACTGAAGGGAAGGCGTGATGCTCCGACACCCAGAACCGGGTGTATCCTAGTTGTTCACACCACTGCGCCATTTGCAGGGTTTCCTGCAAGGCGATGGAAGCCTGGTTTGCGGATCTGGCGAGGGATTGATCCAGGACCGATAATTTCAGTGACATAGGTGCTTTATTCCATTTTCGCGGGCTGCAACTCGCTGAGATCCAATTCACTTCAGGCGGCCCATCGCCAATACCCTGCTTGCGAATGACACAGGCCGTTGGCGTACCGCGCATCTTTTACATCTTTATATAAGCTGGCGGCAACACACCTGTAATAGATGCTGAGGCGAGCAGTATCTGGCCAACCAAATCCGCCGCTGCGATATTCCCTGACGATTGCTGTGATCATGGCGTCGTTAGCGTCGGTCATCATGGTGACGTCTGGTCTTGATCCCCGCTGGGTCCAGCCTAACAACGGGCCGGCACCACAGGCGTCCCCACCACAGATTACCAGATAGGCGAGTACACCGTATGCACGATCCCGTGCGGGACCTTAGTCTGCAACTGATCCTTGTCAGGTAGCGGGGTCCGTAGGATGGCGGAGCAGCCACTAAGTGCGCTCAGGCAAAATAGCAACAGTAGGGGGCAGCGCTCAGGTTTCATCAATCGCATGTTACTAATGATGATCTCACGAAACAGGCTTGGCAAAAAGGCAAGCGAGTTTCCCATGCAGACTGATCGGACTACTGTAGTGGTAAGATGGCGCTATGGATTTTCTTTCTGATTGGCAGCAGCCGTTGCTATGGGTAAGTGGTTTGTCGTTGCTAGGGGCGGCGGCTACCATTGTCGCTGTGCCCTGGGTGATTACCCGGTTGCCCAAGGACTATTTCGCCCAGGAAGAGCGCATCGTTTGGCGAGAGTCTTCGAGGGAGCCTGTTTTTGCTTTCATAGGTGGGTTGTTGAAAAATTTGTTCGGCCTGTTGTTGATCATCTTGGGGCTTATTATGTTGGTGACGCCGGGGCAGGGCATTCTAACTTTGTTAATCGGTCTTATGCTGATGAACTTTCCCGGTAAGTATCACGTGGAACGTTGGCTGGTTATGCGGCCAGGAGTTATGCGCGGAATGAACTGGTTACGTACCCGGCGCGGCCAAACGCCCTTTGATATGCCGCAAGATTATTCGATAGTTGATTGAGCTTACTTGTTCGGTCAAAGTTTTCCGCTATCCTGAGGGTAAGTAGTCGCGATAGTCGGTTTAATACCCGCCGGGCGCGCAGCGAGTATGTACTGCTAACGTGGAAACCAAGTGTGTTGGAAATGCCTATTATTAGAGGGTTGTCATGCAACAAATACCAGGAATTAACGCAGCTATCATCAAACAGTTCGCGCCCAATCCTGGTCGCAGGCCGCTGGTGCCAGAGCTGAGTGAGCAGGCTCAGGTTGCCCTGATGTGCCGCATGCTGTTTCGTGAAGGGTGGAACGAACACATTGCCGGGCATATCACCTATCGCCTTGCGGACGGCAACATGTTGACGAATCCCTGGGAGCTCGCCTGGGATGAGGTCACTGCAAGCGATATTCTGACACTCGATGAGTCAGGCAATATCATTAAAGGACAGTGGAACACTACTCCAGCAATCGGTCTGCACCTGAATTTGCATAAGCTGCGGCCCGAAGTGAATGTGGTGATCCATAATCATGCACAGTGGAGCGGGCTCTGGGCGAACATGCATCGGTCACCGCCGGTCTATGATCAAGCAGGTGCTTACGTCGATGGTCCACTGCCAGTCTATAACGAGTATGGCGGTACCTTTGAAGACGAGGACCAATCCATGGCGGCGGCAAAAGCGCTTGGCGATGCCAAGTGGGCGCTTCTGGCTAACCATGGTTCGCTGGTGGTAGGCAAGGATTTGCGGCAGGCACATTTGCGCGTAATTACTCTGGAGTGGCGCAGCAAGCGGGCTTATGATTTAGAGCAAGTGGGTGGTGGAGTGCCGCTCACTGATGAACAGGTGGCTGCTATTGCGCTGCCAGATGCCAACGGGTTTCCCTTTTTGTGGGAGGCAATGGCGCGACGGGAACTACGAGCAGATCCCGGAATTTTGGATTAGGCGAGAACGCAGCTATGGCACTTGAAGTTACCGCGCTTGAAAACATTGGGGTGGAAGTCAGTGGTTTCGATATCACCAGGCCAATCGATAATACACTGGCACAGGAGTTGGTTGCCCTGTGGAACGAACACGCTGTTCTTCTCTTTCGCAACCAGGAGGTGACGCCTGAAAACCAGATTGCCTTTAGTCGAACCTTTGGTGACCTGGCAATGCACCCGCTGGCAGCGACTACCTCGCAAGAATATCCGGAGCTGTTCATGCTGGTAAATGAGCCGGATAAAGAAAAGTTTATGACTGCGCGCTACCACGGTGAAAATGTGGTGAACAAACTGGACTGGCATATGGACTTGCACTACACCGGCAAGCCAAACAGAGGAGCATTGCTGCGCGCCGTTGTATGTGCCGAGGAAGATGGTTTGACCGGCTTCGGCGATCTGGCGAAAGCCTATGATGCCCTGGATGAAGAGACACGTGTACTGATCGAAAAAATTGATGTGACCTATGCTTTTAGCATGCAGCGCCGGCATATGCGCTTCGTCGATTTACAGGGCTATGAGCCGGGCCCCTATAGCCCCAAAAAACCTTCAGACCTTAACTATCCCAACTTCCCGGAAGTGGTGTATCCCGCAGTGGTGACACACCCGGTTACCGGTCGCAAAGTACTGGAGATTTGCGAGCAGTTTTTGGAGCGCATTGTCGCCCCGCATCTGGCGGGACTATCAAACGACGAGGCGGTTGATCTACTGGAGAGCTTGGTAGAGCATACCCGTAAGCCGGAGTTTCACTACTTCCACCGTTGGCAGCCGGGCGACATGGTGCTGTGGGATAACTGGCGTGCCATGCACTGCGCTACTGGAACAAAGCCGGGTGTGGAACGCGTTATTCATCGAACCACTATTTCCGGTGACGCAGCCTTAGGTCGAGCGGCTGATGCATAAAGCTTAGTGGTTCAGCGCTTGCCTGCGCGTACAACGCGTTGCAGTAAAAATCGAACAGGTACACCGACCAGCTTTTGCAGGGTGTTTTGTTGGGGTGTGTGTTGTGCCGAGGCAAACCGGTGTAGATCTAATTCTTCTGTAATGGAGCCGCTGAGCGCGTTCATTAAACCATCCACTGGTATGCCGGTGGCATCAGCGATGCGGACCATGCGCTGGAAATTTCCCGCTACCGCAGCGGCATCCACCAGGACTTGACTGCCAGCCGCTTCTAGCAAGGCATTCCGAGACGTTTGCAGGGCTGTGTTATCTCTGCGCGCCACTGCCTCGGCAAACTGCATTAATTCGTGCCCGTGCAGAATGTCATCGTTGCCCTGGCCATTGATGATCTGTAGGTCAACGTCCTGTTGTGCAATGTCCGCGCTCAAACTGAGCATGGTGGCGTGTGAGTTAGTTCAGTAAAAGCATTCGTTAATCGAGGAAACCCTGCCCGCAATAATTTCAATCTGCATGCGGTTGATGCTGCGACCGACATCAGGCTTAAACTGAATGAGAAGTTCCGCCGGCAGGTATTGTGCGGCGGCGACTTTAGACCAATCTCTGACCGCATCGGGTACGAGGCTTAGAGCCCTAAGCACATTGGCAGAACGGTTTTTAGGCCACAGTCCTTTTTCTCGTTCGGTAAACTTACCCTTGTTCGGCAGCATGGATACGAAACCAGTGCCGCGGACCGCCCGTGCCGGACGATACTGGTCAGGCGCGCCAGGAAGCGGTTGGGGCAAGGGCTCCAACGGTAGGCCAAGCGCACGATTGAATTCATCAATACTAAACACGGTAACTGTCACGCCCAATAACTCGACGTATTGTTCCTCGCTCAAACCCCCATCTGCATTGCTATCGATCCAGGCCTGAGTGATGCGGTCCTGATCCGTGATAATGCGATGAACCGCATCGATTGCCAGTTCCGAGAGGGAGCCGCTGTGATCATGATTGCCGGGAAAGTGATACGGCGATAATGCCTGCTTACGCAACGCGCAGTAGGTGCACGCGGTCGCGTTTCTAACTTCCTGCGCAATGGCGACGCGTTCTGCTCCGGTCCACCAGCTTCCGGCGCGGGCCAGATCATCCCAGTAGGAACTGTATGCTTGCTTCAGGTCAGGTCTGACAGCATAGGGGGATGTGGTGTAGTTGAATGTATCCATCTACAAGATGGTGCCACCGTGTATGGAGTAGATCAATGCTCATGGCAAGGAATCGACTAACGCGCCGGTAGAGCCGGCGCTGGCCGTTTGCCTGCGGATTCAAACCCCATAAGCTGTTGATTTATATGCCTTAGACTCCGGCTAGGAGAACCCGCAGTTGGCCCATAGCGCCTTGACCCAAAACGACTTCTTCCCTATAGTACCGCCCCGCACGCGCCTGTAGCTCAGCTGGATAGAGTACCTGGCTACGAACCAGGGGGTCGCACGTTCGAATCGTGCCAGGCGCACCAATTAAATCAAAGAGTTACGGTTACTTAGTGTCTCGCGCTCTTTGAGAAATCTTCGAAAATCCCAAATTACCCCCACTTTTACCCCCACTTCCCCAGCCGCTGAATATTACTTTTTCCATGCAAGGAACTGTGC
>JAPKAY010000101.1 GCA_028825045.1 Halioglobus sp. | reverse complement strand
TAACGCTTGCTTTATGTGCTTGCTATGATTCAGAAAATTCTCTCAACGATATGCAAACGAATGAAAGAAAAGGGCTGGCTGGCACAGCACGCGGAGCCAATGCGCTGCTGCCGACTAACAACGAGATTGTGACACTGCGAGCCGCGCCGAACCCCGATCGCAATGCCTACTTTGGCGACCTGCACGTGCACACGGCTTACTCGTTTGATGCCTATGTTTTTGGCACCGTAAGCACCCCTGATGATGCCTACCGCTATGCCAGGGGGGAGGCACTGGACCACCCCAGCGGCTACCAGGTGCAACTGCAACAACCCTTGGATTTTTACGCCGTGACTGATCATGCGATGCTGATGGGCTTGGTAAAAGAGGCTGCAGACACCAGCAGCGAGTTCTCACGTTATGACGTGGCAGAGCCTCTGCATGACATAAACGCACCAAACAACATGAACATTCTCAGCCTGCTCTCCCGCGGACAAGCCTTTGGCACCTTCATCCCCGGTGTGCTGGGCGGCCTGCTTGATGGCACGATCGACGCACCAATGGCGGAGGCCGTAACCAAGTCAGCGTGGCTTGATACCATCCGAGCGGCGAATGACGCTTATTTGCCCGGCAGCTTTACCACGTTTGCAGCCTTCGAATACACCTCGTCCAGCGATGATCAGGGCAACCTGCATCGCAATGTGATATTTCGTGACAGCGCACGCTTACCCGCCGTTCCCTTCTCGCGCTTCAACTCGCAAAACCCAGAGGGTCTATGGCAGTGGATGGATGGACTTCGCGAACAGGGGGTAGAAAGCTTAGCCATTCCCCATAACTCTAACGGCTCAAATGGCCAGATGTTCACGTTAACCAACTGGGCAGGAAGTCCCATTAATAGTGATTACGCAGAGCAACGCCAACGCAATGAACCGCTGGTAGAAATCACACAGATCAAGGGCACTTCAGACACCCACCCTCTGTTGTCACCGAATGACGAATGGGCAGACTTTGAGATCACCCCCTATCGTGTTGCCACCAAACTCTATAGCGAACCAGCGGGCAGCTACGTGCGTGATGCCTATCTGCGCGGCCTGCAGCTGCAGGCCGGCGGCGTAATTAACCCCTACAAGTTTGGTCTAATCGGTTCCAGTGACACCCACGATGCCGCAAGCTCTGAAGATGAAGAAACCTTCTTTTCCAAGGCTGGCATGCTAGACGGTACTCCTGAACTACGCGGCTCTATTCCGGCATCCTTCCTTTACGGTACCGCGATCAAATACATGGAACCGGGTTTGGTCACAGAGGTCGATGGCAGGGATTACCTGGCCAGCTCTGGCTTTGAATTCTGGTCGGCTTCCGGGTTGGCTGGTGTCTGGGCGGAGGAGAATACGCGCGAATCGATTTATCAAGCGTTCCGTCGCAAGGAAACGTTCGCCACCAGCGGCCCGCGCATCAAGGTGCGCTTTTTTTCCAGCTATGACTTCGACCCAGATTTACTGCAAAGCCCACAGCTCGCAGCATTTGCCTATCAACAAGGCGTCACAATGGGCAGCGACCTACTCGCTAACGGCGACCAGATACCCCAATTTCTGGTGTGGGCTGCGGCTGATCCTATCGGCACTGCCTTGCAGCGTGTGCAAATTATTAAAGGCTATCTGGATGATGGTCAACACCAAGAGCGCATCTACGATGTTGCGTGCTCGAACGGACTGAAGGTCGACCCAAAGACTGCGCGCTGCCCCGACAATGGCGCGAGCGTCAACATGAATGACTGCTCCACCACCGGCAACACCGGAGCCAGCGAACTCAAGGCGTTCTGGCGCGACCCTGATTTTGATCCAGGTCAGGAGGCTTTTTACTACGTACGAGTGCTGGAAAATCCCACCTGCCGCTGGTCGACCTGGGATGCCATCCGCGCGGATGAAAAACCGCGCTCAGACCTGCACAAAACGCTGCAGGAGCGTGCCTGGTCCTCCCCCATCTGGTACCGCCCGGACACCTCCGTAGGCCTATGAAAAGGCGCTGTTAGAACGCAGAGATATCGCAAGCCAACCTAGATAGAAGGAACAGAGAATGATCGTGGTCAACGCCGTTATAACCAGTAAACCGCAGGACATCGCTGCACTGCAGAGCGCAATCCACACAATGGAAGTGGCGAGTAGGGAGGAGACTGGCTGTGATGACTACACCTTCAGCGTGGAATTAAACGACCCCAATATGCTGCGAATAACCGAAAAATGGCACAGCGTCGAGGCGCTCAATGCGCACATGGCAACCCCACATATGGCAAAGTTCCAGAATGCGATAGGGGCTCACCCTCCGGCCTCGATGGAAGTTACATTTTATGAAGTGACCGAGATCCAACCGTTTTGAGGTCCTAGGAAAAACCGCGGTATTTCCCAATAGGAAATTCCATGCGCCATGACAGCGAATCAGTCCTACATCAGTCTCGAGACCCGGCACTGACTATATCTCGCGCAGTTTCGACTGAATATTGAGACTGCTTCGGGTATTATCGCCGCCAGTTCACGTTGGCAACGTGTTCGGCGTAGGCCTTTCACGCAGGGCGAGCAAGCTGCAACCAGCAGTAAAATCACAGAATTGAGCAAAAAATGACCGATTCAATTAAAAAAAGTATAGGCTTTATTAGCCTAGGATGCCCAAAAGCATTGGTCGACTCCGAACGTATTCTCACGCAGCTGAAGATGGATGGCTACGATATTGTGCCCACTTACGAGGGAGCAGATGTCGTGGTGGTGAACACTTGCGGGTTCATCGACAGCGCAAAACAGGAGTCGTTGGATACTATCGGCGAGGCCATCAGCAAAAATGGGCGGGTCATCGTCACTGGCTGCATGGGTAAAGGTACTGATGCGCAATCCATCATGGAATTGCACCCCAAAGTGCTCAGCGTCACGGGGCCAGCTGCTTACGAAGAGGTGGTTAGCGCGGTGCACAGCTATCTACCGTA
This sequence comes from Halioglobus sp., assembly GCA_028825045.1. Classification (GTDB taxonomy): domain Bacteria; phylum Pseudomonadota; class Gammaproteobacteria; order Pseudomonadales; family Halieaceae; genus Marimicrobium. Next base: position 2,147 of record JAPKAY010000101.1, on the reverse strand, counting down.
CACACCAGCACATGATCCCTTCGCCGATCTCGTGCCACCTCAGGGTGTCAAACTCACCCCACGTCACTATGCCTATCTTAAGATTTCGGAAGGCTGCAATCATCGTTGCAGTTTTTGTATCATCCCTGATATGCGTGGCGATCTCGTCAGCCGGCCCATTGGCGATGTCATGGAGGAAGCCGAACGCCTGGTGCGCGCTGGCGTGAGGGAATTGCTGGTCATCTCCCAAGACACCAGTGCCTATGGGGTCGATATAAAGTACCGCACGGGATTCTGGAACGGTCGTCCCCTAAAAACGCGAATGCAAGAATTGTGCGAGGCGCTGGGCGAGTTCGGTATCTGGGTGCGTCTGCATTACGTCTACCCTTATCCGCATGTCGACAAGATCATCCCGCTCATGGCCGAAGGCAAAATACTGCCTTACCTCGATGTCCCTTTTCAGCATGGCAGCCCTGCGGTGCTCAAGCGTATGCAGCGCCCGGCTGCTGCGGAAAAATCCTTGGAACGCATCACGGCATGGCGTGAAACCTGTCCAGATATCACGCTGCGCAGTACGTTTATTGTGGGATTTCCGGGAGAAACCGAGAATGACTTTGATGTATTGCTCGACTTTATTGGCGAGGCTCAACTCGATCGCGTGGGCTGTTTTCAGTATTCCCCCGTTAAGGGTGCAAAAGCCAATGATTTACCCAACCCCGTAGCGGATGAGCTGAAGCAGGAGCGCTGGGAGCGTTTTATGGCCTTGCAACAGGAAATCAGTGCGGCAAAACTGCAGACAAAAATAGGTAAAACAATCGAAATTTTGATTGATGAAGTTGACGCGGACGGCGCCATAGGTCGCTCGAGTGCAGATGCCCCTGAAATTGATGGCAAGGTGTTCTTAGAAGGCGCAATTGAACTGAGCCCCGGAGACTTTGTAGAGGCCGAGGTTACCGCTGCTGACGACTACGATTTGTGGGCAGGTTAGCCACACGTTGAACCTGATACTGTTCACCGATGGCGATCGCGTTGCGCCGAGCACAATCGCTCTGCGCGGGCGCCGCCTGCAGCACCTGCGAGAGGTACACCGCGCCAACAGTGGCGATATCCTGCGTGTCGGTGAAATTAATGGCTTGATGGGTACAGGCGAAATTCTCGAAATTAACGATACGTTCGCTAGCCTGTCTATTTCACTCGACCAGTCACCGCCAAAAAAATTGCCTGTGAGACTGGTGCTGGCCCTGCCGCGCCCTAAAATGCTGCGGCGCATCCTGCGTACCATTGCTGAATTGGGTGTATCCGAGTTACACCTGATCAACAGCTACCGCGTGGAAAAAAGTTACTGGCAAAGCCCCGTACTGAAACCAGACACTGTGCGGGAATACCTATTGCTGGGGCTGGAGCAATCGCGGGACACACAGGTGCCCCTAGTGCATCATCATACGGCCTTCAAACCTTTCGTAGAGGACGACTTGCCCGGCATAATCAAAGGCAGACAAGCCCTGCTAGCGCACCCGGGAGAGTATGCTCCATGCCCGCGACACATCAGCGGCGAAATATTGCTGGTGATAGGGCCCGAAGGCGGCTTCATCCCTTATGAGGTAGGCAAGCTTCAACGTGCGGGATGCAAAGTCGTGTCTCTCGGCCCGCGTATCCTGCGTGTCGAAAATGCAGTTTCCAGTCTACTGGGCAGGCTATTCTAAGCGTCATAGCGCAGCCACTATTTTGGACGTAGCCGTCTGATATTTGCAAGTTACAGGTTTTACAGGCGTCGGCCCGCTGGCGGTGTGCTTGGCACCAACGCACTTCCGCATCACCCAAAAGGATGAACCAGAGCCCTATTTGGCCAATAGGGGCTGAAGAAAGTATCCGTACCCCTAGATTTGCATGTTTTAGGATGATAACTTCGGACCAACGATAACAATTAATAGGTAACGCAATGATAATTCGTAAACGTGTCTTAGCAATACAGCTGTCCGCAGCTTTAGCGGTAACCTCCGTGGGGTTCATTCCTACGGTTGCCCTGGCTCAGGCGGTGCTAGAAGAAGTTGTCGTCACCGCCCGAAAGCGCGAGGAATCGCTTCAGGAAACACCGGTCGCAGTGTCTGCGTTTACCGGTCAGAGCCTGGAAGAGCTGGGGCTGACGAATATTTCAGACCTCACAAAAG
>JAPKAY010000100.1 GCA_028825045.1 Halioglobus sp. | reverse complement strand
AAATTCAGGGGACCAAGCCACAAACTTTGGGCGTAGGTCTCAATGATTCACCGGCCGGGCTCTGCGCCTGGATTACAGAAAAATTTCATAGCTGGATGGATTGCGATGGCGACATCGAGTCGGTTCTCGATAAGGATGATCTGCTCACCAATATTTCCGTATATTGGTTCACGCAAAGCATTTGCTCCTCAACGCGGTTGTACTACGAGGTAACGCAGAACCCCAGGCTAAAGTTTCTTGAAGCACCCGTTGCTGTGCCCACCGGAGTGGCACGCTTTCCCAAAGAGTTAATGTTGTTTCCGCGTATGTGGTGCGACAACGTGTACAGCGATATTGTGCAGTGGAATACGTTCGACAAAGGGGGTCATTTCGCAGCCATGGAACGTCCTGCGGAATTTGTAGACGAGCTTCGCACCTTCGCCGCCAAAGTTGTTAGCTGACAATAGTTAGGCTGACCAATATCCGGGAAGCCTAAATCTGCCCCTGGTTCTTTCGGTCCAACATTCTCAAGAGTGGCTGTTTAGAAAAGGGTGGAAGGTAAAAAAACTCCTGCTCGAAAAGTGTACCTGTGCATCCATACACTCTAAACATCTCGCGAAAAATGACTAATATAGACACCCTGCGGTACGAGCCTGCGCCAACGCGGCCAGCGGTTACCACAGCGGAATATACCCGCAGATAGAACGTACATCGACCACCACACAACGGGCCAGGAGCACGCAATGGGCCCAGGGCGAAGCCTTGCCTGCCGAAACTGAAAAAGGCTGATGGCAACGAGAACGGCAGTAACCCATACGTTGAATTGAAGGAAAAAATTATGACTGCAATCAATCAAGCACTACAGGCAGTGAGCCTGGGCGAGGTACAAAACTTCGCCAACCTGGACATTACCCCGCTATTGGCACCCACGCCGGGAACCGCGGATTACCTGACACTGGTCGAGGCGCAGGAACGGGGCCTGGCGGTGGTTACCGAGGTATCGGAATCGGGCAGCGTGCCTACACTGCTACTCGAGAACAACGCCGACCAGGCGCTATTCCTGTTGGACGGCGAGGAGCTGGTGGGTGCGAAGCAAAACCGTATCCTCAACCTGAGCCTGCTGGTGCCGGCGAATACGAAGCTGGAGATCCCCGTATCCTGTGTCGAGCAGGGACGCTGGAGCCACCGCAGCCGCGAATTTGCCAGTACCGAACGGGCACTTTTCAGCCGCGGCCGGGCGCGCAAAGCAGAGCGGGTGAGTGAGAGCCTGCGCGAGAGTGGCTGTCGCAACGCTGACCAGGGCGAGGTGTGGGATGACATCGGCGAGAAGATGGCCAACATGGCGGTGGACTCCAGTACCCACGCCATTGCCGACGCTTATGAGCATTTCGCCGGTTCTGTGGATGAGTATCTACAAGCCTTTCAAACCAGCGAAACGCAGATAGGCGCATGCTTTGTTATCAACGGCACGATCCGTGGCATTGAACTGTTCGACATGAGTGATACCTGCAACAAGCTGATGCCAAAGCTGATTCGCAGTTACGCCCTCGATGCGATCGAGGAGAGACCGGAGAGACCGGAAAGCACAACCGCCGGATCACACAGTATCAACGACTTTATCCAGGCAGTTGCGGAGGCCCCCGCGGACAGTTTCGATGCACTGGGCGAAGGCGAAGACCTGCGCCTGCACTCCAACAGTATCGCTGGAGGCGCGCTGGCTGCCCGCGAGCGCGTGGTGCACCTGTGTGCTTTTAGCCAGGGATCCGAGGCCGGTACACAGGGGCACTCCAGCAGTATGCGTCGCGCCAGTGCCAGGCAGCGCAACCGCACCATTGGGCCGGATTTTATCGATGATGCGGATGATGCGGAAAACACCTGATTCAGATCAACACGCAAAAACACAAGGAGATCAATATGAAGAACTATTTAATGACTGCAGTACTGACAGCACTGCTGGCTACAGCCGCTGTGGCAGACGAATACCTGGGTAACCTGAGCGACAACCCGTACAACGCTAACTCGACGTCCAACCCCAATGGCGCCGGGAGTCCTTACAATGCCAATAGCGTCAACAACCCCAATGGGAAATATGGCAGTGACTACAGTTCGAAATCAGCCAACAACCCGTATGCCACGGATGCACCCAAGCTGTATAACAGTGAGGGAGAATACCGCGGTCGCCTGAGTGACAACCCGTATGATGCGGACTCAACATCCAACCCCTATGGGCGCTATGGCAGTGAATATTCCAGCGACTCGATCAATAATCCCTATGGGGCTGGGAGTCCGTATCGCAGTGATAGTCCGAATAATCCGTATGGTGAGGGGTTGGAGATTTATGGTGAATAGGGGAGCCCCATGTCGAGTTTAATAACGCCGCGCCTCATAGAGTTCGCCCGCAGTGAATTTCGCCTGGACTGGGATGGCATTCACGGTGCGCCACATTGGTCCCGGGTCAGGCATAACGGCTTGCTGCTGGCAGAACACACTGGGGCAAATATACGAGTAGTCGAGTACTTTGCTTTCATTCACGATCTGGGCAGGGAGAATGACCACCACGATCCCGAGCACGGGAACCGTGCTGCCGCGATAGCGGAAAACATTGTTGGAGATTTGATTGATTTGTCCGCGTCTGAGCTTAGGCTTTTGACGGAGGCATGTTGCGGGCATAGTGATGGTTATATCGTGGCCGATGTAACCGTGATGACCTGTTGGGATGCGGATCGATTGGATCTTGGAAGAGTGGGTATTCGACCGGATCCGGCGAGGTTGTGTAATGAGGCGGCAAGGCATCCAGAGTTACTTTCAGAGGCCTATGAGCGCTCAGTGGGGTGACCGAGGAAGAGTTGGGCGCAACTGAAGCGCCATATGAACCAAAGAACCTTATGGATGGAAAGAGCTTTGTCGTCCGCTCCATTGCAAGTCTCCGGGGGCAGAGCAATCTCACGAGGCGATCAGGGTGAGGGAGCGAGGAATGCGGAACTTCAAATCAGTGCGTCAGGCGCAGCGATTTTTGGGCACTCATGCCGCAGTCTCTAATCTATTTAATCTTGGGAGGCATCTTGTTCGCGCTGAACATTATCGGAATCTCAGGGTCAGTGTGTTCGAAGAATGGAGAAGGACGATTGCCTGAGAGAGCGGGACTGGTTTATCTTGGCCTCAAGAAGTGAATTTGTTAGTACCATTCGCGGCGTTCAGAAAATGCGTGCCGATCAAGGAGCATAAATTAAGCATGTGGGAACATACCGGGAAAAAGCGGCCAGATTTCGCTGAGAAACCCAGTGCCGGCCAGGAATCGGTGTGGGACTATCCGCGACCGCCCATCTTGGTGATCAGCGATGAAAGGGTGGAAGTGAGTGATGCCTATATTCCCATCGCTACTAGCCTGTCGACTCTGAGGGTACTGGAAACGGCAAGCCCCCCGACGTATTACCTTCCCAGGAAGGATATCGATTGGCGGCAACTGGTGAAGATCAACCAGAGCAGTTTTTGTGAGTGGAAAGGCAAGGCGAGCTATTACGCGCTGGCCAGCGATCCACAGCAAGTGCCAATTGCGTGGCTATATGCCAACCCTAGTGACAGCTTCGCCGCTATTCACAACCACGCGTCCTTCTATCCTGGGCGGGTGGAGTGCCGTGTGAACAGCGAGAGGGTGAGGCCACAGCCAGGCGCGTTCTACGGTGGCTGGATTACCGATCGCGTTAGGGGCCCCTTTAAAGGCGAACCCGGCACGGGCCATTGGTAGACGCTCCGCCGATACTATCAATATCGGAGACTTTACTTGGGAATACTCTTGTGACTCGTATCCTTGAGGCGATCTGCTCACGATAGCCCTTTTATTTGTCCTAGACTTGTCACTGCTGTTGAGTTTGGTCACGAACTTTGGCAGAGTTAACTGGAGCGTACCTGGGCTGGGCTTGCAGGCACTGCAAATTTTTTCCGGAAGCGGATGAAACACTGATGAAAACAGGCACTAAACTTGGAATAGCAGCGCTGGCTCTCGCGATCGGTACCTTTGCGTTCTGGTTTCATCTCGCTGGACAGGTCAGGCTTCCCGAAGATCGCACCGGGTTCGTTCTGGTATTTCTTTCTGCTGCGGCCCTGGGTATTGCTGCCTATGTTAAGGGTACGAGTGTAATAGGCGGCGTGCCGCCGGCCGCTGCGATACTCATAGGCCTGTTTCTCCCGTTTACTATCTACGTCAGCCCTCAGGGTGTGGAAGCGGGTAGGGTGATCAAGGTGGGGGACACTATTCCCCATTTTACTGCTGCTGATGACAAGGGTGCTATCTTCGATTCCCGCAGCCTCGACGATCATCTGGTTCTCATAAAATTCTTCCGCGCGCATTGGTGACCCTACTGTGTCGGCGAGTTGCGCCGGCTTGAGGAATTACGCGCTGAGTTTGATCAGCGTGGGATACAGGTCGTGACGGTAAGTGCCGACCTACCGGAGGAGATCGCAGAGGAACGACACTTACATGGCTTGCAGGCGACCATGGTTTCCGACAAGCAATTACTTGTCACTGACGCCTTTGGTCTTCGCAATACTGAGTTCCACACAGGCCCCCCGGGGGACGAGGCATTGCCCGTACCTGCGACCTTGCTGGTAGATCGCGAGGGCACAGTATTGTGGCTGGACCTTTCCGAAGATTATCAGCGCCGATCTGATCCGTCAGTTGTGTTGGCGGCTATACAGAGGCATTTTGACTAGACTCAGCTGGCCGTGACTGTGACCTCTTCTGTACAAGAGGAGCGCGGGACCAGCCTGCCAGATACCCTTGGCGGGGGGATTGATCACACTTATCAGCATCCACTCGGGTACTGACAAGTTAACTTAGTTTCGCTCGCAAAGTGGAAAATCAGAACGTATAAAACCAACAAATATCGTTCAAAGTGGAGCCTGGTAATAGATTCTTGGTCACCTGAGCCTAATTATTGTAGAGCCAGCCCATGACCTCAAGTTAACTTGTCAGTGCCAGCGCTTGCGGTATCACGCTCGGCTGAGGTGCGATCTTCCGTGTTAGCGATTCGCTTCGCGCCTTTGCATGAACTAGAGTCAACAGTGATGGCGTTATGCCCTTAAAGCTGGCACGGGTCGCGGAGTACGATCATTCACGCGTCGTAGAGGGTCATCGGTCGCTGCATTTTTATTCACGCTCTTGCC
>JAPKAY010000052.1 GCA_028825045.1 Halioglobus sp. | reverse complement strand
GTTTCACGCTCCTGACCAAAGGTCGAGGTGGGGCCATGGCCAGGTGCGTGCCCCGGGCAGTGAATGACCCTGAGTGCTTGGTCCCCGACAGTGACCACATCATCCTGCACCAACCAACGATCAGGAAGAAAGGCATCGGCCGGGGGAAAGCCCGACATCTGGCAGGCCTGCGGCCAGAACTCATCATCTTCGTGGGGCCCTTCGATTGGCACTTGCAGCTGTTGCCGGAGAATGTCGGAAGCGGCGCAATGGTCAAGGTGTGCATGCGTGAGAATAATTTTTTCCACGCGGGCATTCATTTTTTCTACAGCAGACAGAATGCGCTCAACCTCACCACCAGGGTCCACTATCGCGGCCTGACCTGTCTCCTCACATTTGATGATGGAGCAGTTTTGTTGGTACGGCGTTACCGGAGCGATCGTACATTGGATGGACATAATACTTGACTGATCTCGCAGAGCGTTTTGATTACAGAATCTCCTGCCTAACGACGGATACAGGCCCTCAAGACTTGGAGTTGGGATAAACATCGAGGTCGACACTGCCATCCCCCGCATCCGCATCCAGAAAAACATCCCGATCAAGTTTCTCTTCGCCATGCGCCACGATGACAGAAACAACAGAGTCTCCAGTGACATTGACCGCAGTTCGAACCATATCCAACAGACGATCAACGCCGATAATCAGCGCAATACCTTCAACCGGCAAGCCGACCTGCGATAACACCATGGCCAACGTAATGAGACCGACGCCTGGCACCGCGGCGGTACCAATCGAGGCCAGTGTGGCAGTAAGAATCACGGTAAGAAAAGCGGTCACTGAGAGGTCTACGCCATACACCTGTGCAATAAAAACGGTTGCAACCCCCTGCATGATGGCGGTGCCGTCCATATTCACGGTAGCGCCCAGGGGAATCGTAAACCCGGCGACGGAATTGTGCACTCCCATTCGATGCTCGACGGTACGCAACGTAACCGGCAGAGTAGCACCGGACGAAGCCGTGCTGAACGCAAAAGCCCATACAGGCCGCATTTTAGCAAACAGCAATCTTGGAGAAAGACCTGTTACACCTTTAAGCATCAAACTGTAGACAACCAGCGCGTGAAATATCAGCACCGCAAGCACCGTGAAGAAATAACTCGCCAGATCAATAATCGCGCCAATGCCCATATTGGCAAACAACTTTGCCAGCAGGGCAAATACGCCGTAGGGCGCCAGCAGCATTAATAGCTCGACCATCTTCATGACGACCGCTTCCATATCCCGAAAGAAACTGGCGATTCGCCGTCCCGGCTCACCTGCGTGGGAGATGGCATAACCAAAAATCAGCGCGAAGACAATAATCTGCAGCATCTTGCCGTCTGCCATGGCCTGCACCGGGTTGGAGGGAAAGATATCCACCAGCACATCCGTCAGCGGTGGCGGCACGGTAGCCTGAAAAGTCGCCACGCCCCCTAATTCCACGTTAGCACCAGGACCGATAACAATTGCAAATATCAATGCAGATGTAATGGCCACAGCGGTCGTAAACAAATACAGAGCCACCGTTTTCGCAGCGATGGGCCCCATGCGAGAACTACTACCCAGGGAACTGGAACCACAGATCAGAGACACCAACACCAGTGGCACCACGAGCAATTTAAGAGAGGCCACAAATATTCGACCCACAACGTCGAACAACCCGCCGACCAGATAGGTGTCAAGCAGAGCGCGTATTTCTGCGGAGGTGCCGGCAGCGTGCAATATAAGATTCAACAGGGATCCAAGCAGGATGCCCGCCACCATGGCAATTAGAATTCGATTAGTAAGACTCATTCGCCGGCGCAGGGTCCGGCTACGTAACCCACAGTGTTCTCGTCGGCGCAGGCGGTACAGGGCGAGGCGAACTCTTTACGCCCTCTGGAAGCAAGGACAGCACAGGCAGGTGCATATTCCATAGTACAAAGCTCAGGTCGCGGTTCAGGACACGCGACAGTCGCTACTGGCGGACTCGTCGCACAGCCAGAGAGTCCGATAATAAGTGCGGCAACACCGCAAGCGCTTCGCATTATGTGCTCCAGGTCAACGCGGTAGAGAGTCCAGCTTGAAGCCTAACACTATGGCGCTCGTGGCGCACGCTTCACCTGTTTGCCGGGGCCGGTTGCGCCGCAAGTTCCAGCATTTTTCGAGCTATCGCAATCGAATTTACATAACTCTGAATGTCGATGTACTCATTGGTGCCGTGGGCTGACTTAGCCTGCGAGGTTTCGACCAGAATACCGTGAAACCGGTACTGATTATCCGTCAAATCAATGTAATGGCGCGTATCAGTGGCGGCCGTGAGCAACGACGGCACAACGACCGCCTCTGGATATACCGACAGTACTGCGTCTGAAATAGCCGCGAAACCCCATCCCGTGTGATCTGACACGCCCGGAATCTGATTCCACTGGTCGTAACTGACTTCAATTTCTGGGTCACCCACCAACTCTTCAATACGGCTCACCACCGATTCAGGCGTATCACCAGGCAACAGGCGAAAATTCACCTTGGCCTCCGCGCGCTGTGGAATCACATTTTCCTTGACCCCCGCATCGATCATCGTTAGAGCGGTAGTCGTGCGGACAAACGAGTTTGTTAATCGGTCTTCGGCCATAGTATTGGCAACCATCCCACCCGTGAGCCATAGGTTATTAAAGACAAAGCGTTGCGGCTGCTCCGCATACGGTGCCATAGCTTCCAGCATTGCCTCTACCGGACCGACAAGCCGCGTTGGAAACGGATTGTTTTCGATTCGGACCAGCGCCGCTGAGAGACGGCCGATCGTGCTGATTTTCGGTGGGGTGGAGGAGTGGCCACCATCACCACTAGCGACGAGAGTAAGGGTTAGATAGCCCTTTTCCGCGACATTGATTATCGCCACAGATTTACCGGGTAAAATGGGGTTGTCGGATATCACCATGCCACCTTCATCCACCATCCAGGCGAAGTGCCAACCATACTCCCGCATGCGCTGAGCAAGTTTAACAGCACCGTTCCTGCCACTCACTTCTTCATCGTGACCGAAGGCAAAGACCAGCGAACGACGAGGCGAAAAACCCTCTGCCAACAGACCCTCAGCCGCCTCCAGAAGACCCAGTACACCCTCTTTATCGTCCAGCGTACCACGCCCGTAAATGCGTTCATCCGCGATGATTCCTGCAAAGGGGGGCTGCTTCCAGTCGTCTTCAGTACCAGGTTCAATCGGCACCACGTCCATGTGGGCAGTAAACAATACGGGCGGCAATTCTGCATCAGTGCCCGGCCACCGGATCAGCAAACTGAACTCGTTGATCGATTCCACTTCCAGTTGGGTAAACACGCGCGGATAAGTCGTCCGCAGGAAGTCGTGAAAGCGACGAAACTCATTGCCATCGACCCTGCTGCGATCCTGATGACTAATAGTTTTAAAACGCACGGCCTCGGCGAGGCGTTCAGCGGGGGATGTCTCAGCCTGGCTAGTAGCGCTTACAAGCAGCAGCGCTGTGGCAATGACGAACACGATGCGTGGCATGGCGAGCCTCCGGAGTAAAACGGCTGCTAGAGCCTATTAAGTTCTTTGGGGAGCAGGCTGCACTCTAACACCGCAGGAAAATGCGGCAAGTTCGCCCGGTCTAAAGGCGTTACCTGTTTATGTTGTAGAAAGCTCCCGCAGAGATAATCACAAGTAGGGCAGAAAAGAGCTTACCCCTGCCGGACACAACGTGAACCCGCACCCGTTACCCATTTGCTCACTTTTTAGCCAACCAAAATGAATATCAGCACGCTTCTTGCGTTTGGTTTTCAACATCGCTAGAGTCGAAGGCATTGTATGTAGTAGCTGTACCAGGTCGTTTTACTTACCCTCGTGGTTAGTAGTAAGGGCAAGTGGCCTCCATGATAGTCCCTCGGGTCGTATGGAGTTCAGATGCACAGACGCACAACAGTAGCGCCATACCGTCGACAGATTGCTCATCGCAACCTGCCCGGGTCACTTTGTTTTCAAATTTCCCTCCCAGGATTCATCCACACCAATAGTTACCACCCCGCGATCTATCAGCAGCAGGCGTCCGGCGAGCTGCGATGCTGAATAGCTCGGAGACGTCATTACTGCCTTTTCTAATTTATGTGCTCGCAGTATTGCTGCTCGTGGCGACCATGTTGGGCCTGTCGTATGTCCTGGGCCAGCGCCGCGCCAATAAAGCCACCAATATGCCCTTCGAATCAGGTGTGTTGTCCGTAGGCTCGCCCCAGATTCACATGTCCGTAGAATTCTATCTGGTGGCGATTTTCTTCGTCATTTTCGACCTGGAAACCGTTTTTATCTTTGCCTGGGCCGTGGCCTTTTTTGAGCTCGGCTGGGAGGGTCTAATCGCGATGTCTGTGTTCATCCTGATTCTGGGCGTCGCCCTCATCTATGAACTCAAAACGGGTGCTCTGGACTGGGGTATCAAATCCAGAACCGGTGACACCACCGGTAATATCCGCCATCCAGAGGAGCAACAATAATGGAGTGGAGCCTTACTCGACCGGAGGATGTGATCGCCACCTCACCCGGCAGTGCAACCGATAGCATAGAAGAGCAAATCAAGCGCAATGTCTTCTTTGCGCGACTGGAAGACCTCATCGCCTGGGGTCGCGCGCACTCGCTCTGGCCTTTCAACTTTGGTCTGTCGTGCTGCTACGTAGAAATGGCCACCTCTTTCACCAGTCGGCACGATATAGCTCGTTTCGGCTCTGAGGTCATTCGCGCCACGCCCCGTCAGGCAGACCTGATGGTGATCTCAGGTACCGTATTTCGCAAAATGGCGCCGGTAGTTCAGCACCTGTATGACCAACTGCTGGAGCCGCGCTGGATTATCTCGATGGGATCCTGCGCCAACTCCGGCGGCATGTACGATATTTACAGTGTAGTGCAGGGCGTCGACAAATTCATTCCCGTTGACGTGTATGTACCTGGATGCCCACCTCGACCTGAGGCTCTGATGCAAGGTTTGATCATGCTGCAAGATGCAATCGAGCAGGAACGTCGACCGCTGAGCTGGGTGGCGGGAGACCAAGAGATACGCAAACCGGACCTGCCGGCCCGCCGCGACCTGCTGAAAGAATCGCGAAATCAGGCCACCCAGTTAAGAAGCCCGGACGATGTCTAGAATAAACTGACCACCTCCCGGAGGGTTAATGCTGCAAGCTGAGGTCACAAACACCAATCCAATCGTGGACGACTTGTTCGCACGCTTCGGCGCTCAGTTATTTAAACAACAGCTCACTGCAGACGACGTTTCCACCCTGTGGCTGGATCGGACCAATCTGCTGGAAGTTCTGTCCTATCTCAAACCGCGCTTTCCCATGCTGTTGGATTTGTTTGGCATCGACGAGCGGCTACGAGAGCACAAACCGATGGCGGCAAGTGATTTCACTGTGGTCTATCACCTTCTGAGCCTGCAGGAGCGTGATGAATTCCGCCTCAAAGTCGCCGTCACCGATGCCGACTCAAACGTACCCAGTTGTATCTCCGTATGGCCCAACGCCAACTGGTATGAACGAGAAGTCTGGGATATGTTCGGCATAGTATTTGAAGGCCACCCAAATCTTAGCCGCATCCTCCTGCCGCCTACCTGGGAGGGTCATGCCCTGCGTAAAGAACACCCGGCGCGCGCTACTGAAATGGAGCCCTTCAGCCTCGACGACGAAAAGCAGGAACGCGAGCAGGAGGCACTGCGTTTCAAGCCCGAGGAATGGGGTATGGCGCGGGCCACCGAAGATACCGAGTTCATGTTTCTCAACCTCGGGCCCAACCACCCCTCTGTACACGGCGTATTCAGAATCGCCTTGCAACTGGACGGTGAAGTTATCGTCGACGCAGTACCGGATATCGGATACCACCACCGGGGCGCAGAAAAAATGGGTGAGCGCCAGACATGGCACTCCTTTATCCCCTATACCGATCGCATCGACTACCTGGGCGGCGTCATGAACAACCACGCCTATGTCATGACGGTAGAACAAATGGCGGGTATTAAGGTGCCCGAACGCGCGAAGGTCATTCGCATAATGCTGGCAGAGCTATTTCGCATCTCCAGTCATCTGGTGTTCTACGGGACCTTCGCACAAGACATCGGCCAGATGTCGCCGGTGTTCTACATGTTCGCCGACCGTGAGCGTCTGTTCGGCATCATCGAGGCCATCACCGGTGGCCGCATGCATCCCGCATGGTTTCGCATCGGCGGCGTAGCACAGGATCTCCCGAGGGGTTGGGACACTATGGTGCGTGAATTCATCGATTTCATGCCGGCACGCCTGGACCACTACCAGAAGATGTCTTTGGACAACAGCATCCTCAAGCAGCGCACCGTCGGTATCGGCAGCTACAGCCAACAGGAAGCAATCGATTGGGGCATCACAGGGCCGTCTCTACGCGCTACCGGCATGGACTTCGATCTGCGCCGAGACCGCCCTTATGGTGGCTACGACCAGTTCGAATTTGAGGTGCCTATTGCGCAAAACGGCGACAGTTATGATCGAGCAGTCGTGCGCGTTGAAGAGATTCGTCAGAGTCTGCGTATCGTACGTCAGTGCCTGGACAACATGCCCGAGGGGCCCTACAAGAGCGATCATCGGCTCACCACGCCACCCCCGAAAGAAGGCACGATGCAGGATATCGAAACCCTTATTCACCACTTCCTGAATGTCAGTTGGGGGCCCGTGATTCCCGCGTCGGAAGGTTCGTTTCCCATCGAGGCTACCAAGGGCATCAACAACTATCACCTCATCAGCGACGGCGGCACCACATCCTATCGCACGCGGATACGCACACCTTCATTTCCGGCACTGCAACAAATACCACTTATCAGTCGTGGCCTGATGATTCCCGATCTGATCGCAATCATCGCGAGCATCGATTTCGTTATGGCGGATGTTGACCGATGAGTGAATTGATCCCGGTATGCACAGACGAACAACTAAGCGAGACGGAACTGGCAGCCATTGATGCTGAGATTGCACACGTTCCCTATCGCGCCTCGGTAGCCATCGATGCCCTCAAAATTGTACAGGCCCAGCGGGGCTGGGTATCCGATGACGCACTGCAGGCTATCGCCCGCCACCTTAAAATGTCCGCGGAGGAACTGGACGGCATTGCCACCTTCTACAACCTGATTTTCCGGCGCCCGGTCGGTGATAAAGTCATTCTATTGTGTGACAGTATCAGCTGCTGGATAAAGGGCTGCGATGGTCTTACGCAGGGCGTCACCGACTTACTGGGCGTGGGCCCGGGAGAAACTACACCCGATAAGGCCTACACACTGCTGCCAATTACCTGCCTGGGTGCCTGTGACAAAGCCCCGGTGATGATGGTAGGGGAAGAGCTGTACGAGAACGTAGACGAGCAAACACTGCACGCCCTGTTTGGGAAGGGGCAAGCGTGAACCTCGATAGACCCTTGACTCGCAACGTCCGCCCGGACCGTTCACCAACTGATTTACACAGCTACGAATCCAACGGCGGGTATCAATCCCTACGGGGTGCGATCGGCAAATCGTCTCCCGCCGACTGTCTGCAGATTATCAAGGACTCCAACCTGCGCGGACGCGGCGGCGCGGGCTTCCCCACCGGTATGAAGTGGAGCTTCGTGCCGATGGAAAACGTAAGCAACGCATCGAATCCCGACGGGCACAAATACCTCATTTGCAATGCCGACGAAATGGAACCTGGCACCTTTAAGGATCGACTCCTGATGGAGTGCGATCCGCACCAGTTGATCGAGGGCATGATTCTGGCCGCCTACACACTGCAGGCAGACGTAGCCTACATTTTTATTCGGGCGGAATACTATAAAGCGACACAACGGTTGCGCGAAGCGATTGAAGACTGCAAGAGAAAAGGGTATCTGGGGCAGAACATTCTCGGCAGTGGTTTCGATCTCACAATGCATGTTCACGTCAGTGCTGGTCGCTACATCTGCGGTGAGGAGACGGCCCTGATCAGCGCGCTGGAAGGCAAACGAGCCAACCCACGAGCCAAGCCACCTTTTCCCCAGGTTAGCGGTCTGTGGGGTCGCCCCACCATCGTCAACAATGTCGAGACCCTGTGCAACGTGCACCACATTATCGAGCGTGGCGCCGACTGGTTTCAGTCTTTGGGGAAAACAAAAGACTCAGGAACCAAACTGTATGGCGTCAGCGGTCGTGTAAAAAATCCCGGATGCTGGGAGCTTCCTATGGGCACAACGGTGCGCGAAATACTGGAAGAGTATGCAGGTGGCATGGAAGACGGCTACCAGCTGCGCGGATTTCTACCCGGTGGCGGGTCTACGGATTTTCTCACCACTGAGCACCTGGACCTGGCCATGGACTACGACACCATTGGTAAAGCCGGCAGCCGGATGGGGACCGGCACCATGATCATTCTGGATGATAAGACCTGTCCGGTGGGCTTCGTAAAAAACCTCATCGAATTTTTCGCCCGAGAATCCTGCGGCTTCTGCACACCCTGTCGCGATGGCCTGCCCTGGTCTGCGCAAGTGCTTGATGATATTGAAAGCGGCCGCGGCAAAGCTGAAGACATGGACACCCTCGCCCGCCAGGTTCAGTTCATCGGCGCAATTGGTAATACCCACTGTGCGCTGGCGCCTGGCGCGATGGAGCCACTGCAGAGCGCTATGAAGTATTTTCCCGACGACTTCACTCGGCATATCGATGGCGGAGCCTGCCCCTACTGCGACAGGGAGAACCGCTAATGGCGACCATACACATAGACGGCCGCGCATATGAGGCCGAGGCAGGCGAGAATTTGCTTCAGACCTGCCTTAACCTTGGCCTGGATCTACCCTATTTCTGCTGGCACCCGGCCATGGGCTCCATTGGAGCCTGCAGGCAATGCGCCGTAGTGCAATTTCAGAATGCCGAGGATCAGCGCGGCCGTATCGTAATGGGCTGTATGACACCAGTGACCGAGGGTGCGATTTTTTCACTTGCAGGCGACAAGGCTCAACAGTTTCGTCAGAACATCGTCGAATCCCTGATGCTGAATCACCCCCACGATTGCCCGGTTTGCGCTGAGGGCGGCGAGTGTCACCTCCAGGACATGACGGTGATGGTAGGCCATCGCGATCGTCACTATCGAGGGCGTAAAAACACCCATCGCAACCAGTATCTGGGACCCTTAATCAATCACGAGATGAATCGGTGCATCACCTGTTATCGCTGCACGCGCTACTACAATGATTACGCCGGAGGAACCGATCTGGCCGCACTCGCCTCACGCGACCACGTGTACTTCGGGCGGCATCAGGAAGGCGTACTGCAAAGCGAGTTCGCGGGAAATTTGGTGGAAGTGTGTCCCACTGGCGTTTTCACTGACAAGGTGCTGGTGCACGACTACACCCGCAAATGGGATCTGCAGTCCGCCCCGTCGGTATGTGTCGGTTGTGCCGTAGGTTGCAACACCATGCCTGGGGAGCGCTATGGCAAACTCAAGCGGGTACACAATCGCTTTAACGCTGAGGTAAACGGCTATTTTCTGTGTGATCGCGGCCGCTTCGGTGCCGGCTTTGTAAACAGTAAGAAGAACCTGTTGTATCCGGGCCTACGCCAACCCGAGGGAACCTATGACGCGCTGGACCATCACCAGGCACTGCTCCATATGCAGCAAGCGTGCACGACGGGCAAGGTAGCAGGCATTGGTTCACCACGCGCCTCGGTAGAGGCCAACTTTCTATTGCGCTCTCTTGTCGGTGCAGAGAATTTCTCTCCCGGCTTTTCCGCACACGAGCAGCCACTAGTAATGGAAGTTCTGCAACTGCAGCAGCACACTGCAGCGGTTATCCCTGACATTGCCACCATCGAATCAGCGGACGCTGTATTGATTTTGGGAGAAGACGTCACCAATACTGCACCGCGTATCGCTCTGGCCCTGCGTCAAAGCGTGCGCAACAAAGCCCTGGCAATGGCCGCTGATATGGGATTGCAACCCTGGCAGGATGCCGCTATTCGCAACCTGGCCCAGGATCAACGCAATCCGCTTTACATCGCATCTGTCGCGGATACGCCGCTGGATGATGTGGCTGAAGTTGCCATCAGTCTCGCACCGAATGAAATCGCCCGCCTTGGAAATGCGGTGGCCCGCAACATTGCCGGCGAAGTCAATGAATTACCGGACGAACCCTTGCGACCACAGGTCGAAGCAATTGTCACCATGCTAATGAGCGCGCAGCGACCGCTGATTATATCGGGTACAGGTTGTGGTACCGGTACTGTAACGGCCGCCGCCGCACAATTGGCCAATGCCCTGTGCGCTGAAGGCAAGCGAGCGATGCTGTGTCTGGTCGTACCTGAGGCCAACAGCCTGGGGCAGGCCATGCTGTGCGACGCTGATGCTCCGGACCTCGACCAATTACAGCATAGGGCCACCTCTGGCGAATTCGAGACTTTGATGGTGCTAGAAAATGACCTTTATCGAAGAGGGCCCCGTTTCCAGATCGACGCCCTACTGGCTGCGTTTAACCAGGTGCTGGTGCTTGACGGCATGGACAACCCAACTACATCTCTGGCCACGCTGGCGCTGCCGGCGGCCAATTTTGCAGAGAGCGAAGGCACGATTGTCAGTCTCGAAGGCCGCGCGCAACGCTACTATCCTCTTTTTAAACCGCCTGCCGAGCGTCGCCCGAGCTGGGTATGGCTGCTGGCCTGCCTCAAGGAACTGACACACAAAGATGTCGAAGCCCTACACCACTTCGATGACATCACCCGAGCCTGTGCAAACGCCATTCCCGCCTTGTCTGGAATAACTGCAGCGGCACCGGATCATCACTTTCGCAATCTCGGCCAAAAAATTCCCCGGCAAACACATCGCAATAGTGGGCGCACAGCAATAGGTGCAAATGTCTCCGTGCACGAACCCAAACAGGCGGTGGATGAGGAATCTCCCCTGGCCTACAGCATGGAAGGATTGAATCGTGCGCCACCCGGCGCACTCCTCCCTTTCGTTTGGGCACCTGGATGGAACTCCAACCAATCTCTGCACCGTTTTCAAGGGGAGGTAGGTGGCCCGCTAAAGGGAGGCACTGCCGGCGTGAGAATGCTGCTGTCGGGCACCCCTTCGCCGGGCGTCTCCAATTACCCAGAAAAGGGGGAGCCACCATTTTTAGATATGCCGCAGGGACTTTGGCTACTGGTTCCCCGCCAGCAAATTTTTGGCAGTGAAGAGTTGAGTGCCCTCAGCCCGGGACTCTGCGAACTGGTCGAAGATGCTTATATTGAAATTTGCGCAGCGGACGCAAAATCGCTGGGTGTTTCTGCCGGAGACGGCATTGTGGTGGGTGACTCTCTGGCCACACTGGAAGTTCGCATAAACGATGACGTGGCACAAAGCTGTGCCGGCTTCAGTGTTGGGCTTAAAGGCGCAGAGAATCTTGAAGCACTGCATGCTGTCAGCTTACGACCAGCCGATAACTGGCGACGACGTGCACCCACGCCAGGTAGCGAAGAAGTGATTGGTAGTGATAGGGCGCTCAATAGCGAGGCGCGCACACGAGGGAGGGCGCGACAGCGGCCAGCTCGACCACAGGGCACGGTGCCTGAGGGCCCGCATGTCTGAACTGGGCACCATTACGTTTGGCTTGTTTATCATCGTTGCAGCGGTGGGCGGAGCAGCCGTACTCACCTGGTTCGAACGCCGGCTACTCGGTGTGTGGCAGGATCGTTACGGGCCCAATCGACTGGGTCCGCTAGGTGTGTATCAAGTCGCAGCGGATATGCTGAAACTACTGACCAAGGATGACTGGGTTCCTCCTTTTGCCGATCGGCCGGTGTTTGTATTTGCGCCCACCGCCATTGTCGTCGCCATGCTGTTGGGCTTTGCAGTCGTGCCCTTCAGCCCCGACCTCTACCTGCTCGATATCAATATCGGCCTGCTGTTCTTCCTCGGCATGACCTCCCTGGCGGTCTATGCCGTGCTATTGGGCGGGCTCGCGTCTAACAACAAATACGCACTGCTGGGTGGTTTGCGCAGCGCTGCACAAATGGTCAGCTACGAAGTGTTTATGGGCCTGTCACTGATGGGCGTAGTCATGCTCACAGGCAGCTTTAGCCTGCGTGCAATCGTAGAGGCACAGCGTGACCTGTGGTATTGCATCCCGCAGTTTCTAGGCCTATTCACGTTTATCATCGCCGGTGTTGCCGAGAGCCATCGGCTGCCTTTTGATCTGCCAGAAGCGGAGCACGAATTGACGGCGGGCTTCCACACGGAATACGGCGGTATGAAATTTGCAATGTTCATGCTGGGGGAGTATCTCGGCCTGATCCTGATTTCCTGCATGATCACCACACTGTTCTTCGGCGGCTGGCTGGGACCGTGGTTGCCTCCGGTCGTCTGGTTCTGCCTCAAAGTCTTCATCATAATCTGCTTTTTCATATTGCTGCGAGCGGGAATTCCACGACCGCGTTACGACCAATTAATGACGCTCGGTTGGAAAATCATGCTCCCGCTCACACTCTTCAATTTATTAATCACCGGCGCGATCGCGCTGTGGCTGGAGGGTTAAGCGGTATGCTCAAAGCATTGGCAAGTCAATTTCGTACCCTGTGGACCATTTTGCAACACAGCTTTACCAAAGCGGAAACAGTGCAGTACCCGGAGCAGCAGCCCTATCTCGCCCCACGTTATCGCGGCCGTATTGTGCTGACCAAAGACCCGGATGGCGAGGAGCGATGCGTAGCCTGCAACCTCTGCGCAGTGGCCTGCCCAGTAGATTGCATTGCGCTACAACAAGGGGTGAAAGAAGACGGAAGGTGGTATCCGGAATTTTTCCGCATCAATTTCTCGCGCTGCATCCTGTGTGGCATGTGCGAAGAAGCCTGTCCCACCTATGCCATACAGCTCACGCCAGATTTCGAAATGTGCGAGTACGATCGTAAGAACATGGTTTATGAGAAAGAGCACCTGCAAATTGAAGGCACAGGTAAGTACCACGACTACAATTTCTACCGCGTGTCAGGATTAGCCATCACCGGCAAAGATAAGGGGCAGGCACAAAACGAGGCCGAACCGGTTGACGTGAAGAGTCTGCTGCCATGATGGAAAGCCTGTTCTATGGCGCCTCCGCCGTCGCCCTGCTCGCCACGGTTGCAGCACTCACTCGGGCCAATGCAGCGCATGCGTTGATATACCTCATCGTGTCCCTACTGGCCGTCGCCGTACTCTTCTTTTTAATGGGGGCACCGTTCGCTGCCGCCTTGGAAATCGTGGTCTATGCCGGGGCGATCATGGTGTTGTTCGTGTTTGTCATCATGATGCTTAACCTCGGGGAGGCGGGCAATAGTAGAGAACGCGAGTGGCTTGCACCGCGCAAGTGGATTGTGCCGGGGATTCTGGCGGGGATACTGTTGCTGGAACTGGTGCTGGCCGTTCGCCATGCGCCGGCCAGCACAAGCGGTATCGAGGTTCCACCTAAAATGGTGGGTCTGACTTTATTTGGGCCCTACGTGCTAGCGGTAGAGATTGCCTCTATGTTGCTGCTTGCGGGCCTGGTAGGGGCGTATCACATAGGTCGTCGCTTCATCGTGCGACGAGACTTTAGTCGGCCCGGAGACAATAGCTGATGGGTGGCCTCCAAATCCCCTTGGAGCACGTCTTGTTATTAGCAAGCTGCCTGTTCAGTTGTGGTCTGGCTGGCCTCATGCTGCGCCGCAATCTTATTTTCATGCTCATGTCTTTGGAAGTGATGCTCAACTCTGCCGCACTGGCTTTTGTCGCCGCCGGAGCACGCTGGGGACAGCCGGATGGACAAATAATATTTCTGTTTATTTTATCTATCGCCGCGGCGGAAGTCGCCGTTGGATTGGGCCTGGTTCTGCAAATACAGCGCCGCTTTAAAACACTCGACATGGATCAGGCAAACAGGTTGCGGGGCTGATATGACAGTACTGTGGCTGATACCATTTTTGCCTTTGCTCAGTGCCACGCTAATGCTACTGAGCGCCGGACGTATGCCGCGATACCTCGCTGCATGGTTGGGTGTAGGCTCAATAGGGCTTGCCGCTGTGTGTGTGGCGCTGGTGGCACGCGCCTATTTGGCAGACTACCAGGTGCAGGAATTAACACTGTGGACCTGGATGTCGATAGACAATTTCACGCCACGAATTGCGTTCCGTGTAGATGGCCTGACAGTGGTAATGATGTCGGTCATCACCGGTGTAGGCTTCCTTATCCACCTGTACTCGGTGGAGTTCATGTGGGAAGACGAATCCATTTGTCGCTACTTTGCCTACATGAATCTGTTTGTGGCTGCCATGTTGCTGCTGGTGATGGCGGACAACCTGCTGCTGTTATATCTGGGCTGGGAGGGCGTAGGAGCCTGCTCTTACCTGCTGGTGGGGTTCTGGTACCGCGACCCCGACAACGGCAGGGCTGCGCGCAAGGCTTTCATCGTCACGCGAATAGGTGATACCGCAATGGCGCTGGGTCTGTTTCTGCTATTCACCGAACTGGGCACGTTGGACATCCAACCGCTGATGGCCGCTGCCAATGACCGCTGGCAAATTGGTGACACACTGCCAATTCTCGCCACGGCTTTGCTGCTGGGTGGCGCCCTGGGTAAATCGGCGCAATTACCGCTGCACACCTGGTTGCCCGATGCCATGGCTGGTCCGACGCCTGTTAGTGCGCTGATACACGCGGCCACGATGGTGACCGCCGGGGTATACCTGATTGCCCGTCTCTATGAATTATTTCTGCTTGCGCCGCCAACATTGGCAGTCATCGCCTGGATCGGCCTGCTCACGTTGTTACTGGCCGCATTCACCGCACTTGCCCAGAAGGATATCAAGCGCATTCTGGCCTACTCGACGATTAGTCAGATCGGTTACATGTTCCTGGCGCTGGGTGTGGGTGCCTTCGCATCGAGCATCTTCCACTTGGTGACCCACGCGTTTTTTAAGGCATTGTTATTTCTTGCCGCGGGGGCCGTCATTCACTGCCTCCATCACGAGCACAACATTTTCCGAATGGGCGGACTGCGGACGCGACTTCCCGTGGTGTTCTTGAGTTTCCTTATTGGTTCGGCAGCCCTCGCGGCCCTGCCCTTTTCTTCCGGCTTTTTCAGTAAGGAGGGCATCTTACTGTCTGCCTGGACACAGCCGGGGATTGGCCCCTGGTTGTGGGCTGGAGGCCTACTGGGCGCCCTCCTCACCAGCATTTACAGCTTTCGTTTAGTGTTTATCGTTTTCTTTGGTGAGACACAGACAGAACCCGACCGACAACCGGGCTGGCAAATGGCCGTACCGCTAATAGTGTTGTGTGTGCTTTCTCTAGTAGGAGGGTGGTTCGTGCTGCCGCTGTCTGGAGTACTACCAGATCCCGGACATGAACCTGTCAGTCATTTGGTGGAGTACATCAGCATCGGCACCCCGCTGCTGGGTCTGACCATCGCCTATTTGTTGTACCTCGGTCGACAGGTATCCATCGCCTCCCTGATGGCTTCACCTGCGGGCGCGGCAGTGCAAAGTTTCTGGTACGGGGGAGCCCACATCGACAAGCTGTACCACCTTCTACTGGTGAGACCATTCACTGGCCTGGCGCACTGGTGGCGCAACGAACCAGTAGATTTACTGTACAACGCGCTGGTGTGGATGACCCGCTGGGGTCACGGCAGGCTCGTGGTACTGCAGACAGGAGAACTGCGCTGGTATGCCACCAGTATGGTGTTCGGACTGTTGTTGTTGCTGGCCATTGTGTTGAGGGACAGCGCATGAGTATGGTCGTGCTCATTGGGCTGCTACTTATCGGAGGCGTAATCGCCTGGTGGACCGAGCGAATCAACAGCGATTGGCCCCGCTGGGTCGCACTGGCAACCGTGAGCGCTGCGCTGCTCTACCTGTTGCGAATTGCAGCAAGCTTGTCCTTGGAGAGCTTCGAGCTGGTACCCGATCCGCACGATGGAGCTAGTTGGTTACTCCACCTCAAGCTGGCGTGGATACCCAGATTTGGGATCAACTTTGAACTGGCCATGGATGGACTCAGCTTGCTGCTGGTGGCCCTGACCCTGCTGCTGGGCCTGATTGCCATCGCGTCTTCCTGGTCGGAAATCGATTTCAAAACCGGTTTTTTTCAGGCCAACCTGTTGTGGACTCTGGCGGGCGTCTGCGGCGTCTTCCTCGCGCTGGACCTGTTCCTGTTCTTTTTATTCTGGGAAGTCATGCTGATTCCCATGTACCTGTTAATCGCCATCTGGGGCCACGAGAATAGTGGCTACGCAGCAATGAAGTTTTTTATCTTCACCCAGTTCTCCGGCTTGCTGATGCTACTGTCCATCGTTGTCCTCGCCTGGCAGGGCGCTGCGACCAACGGCCTGCTCAGCTTCAGTTACTTCGACCTGCTTGGTCTCCCCCTGGAGGGTCCACTCGCGTGGGTGACCATGCTCGGTTTCTTCATTGCGTTTACGGTAAAACTTCCGGGCTTTCCGTTTCACACCTGGTTGCCAGACGCGCACACACAGGCTCCCACTGCAGGCAGTGTGTTGCTCGCCGGGATTCTGCTGAAAACCGGCGCCTACGGCCTGCTGCGATTCTGTATTCCGCTGTTCCCCGATATCTCCGCACAATTTGCGCCCGTCGCCATGGGTCTCGGCGCTGCGGGCGTTATCTACGGGGCGATACTGGCATTTGGCCAAACCGACTTTAAACGGCTTGTGGCCTACAGCAGCGTCAGTCATATGGGCTTCGTACTGCTAGGGCTATACGCCTGGAACACGCTTGCCCTGCAGGGCGCTGTCATGCAAATGGTGGCACACGGTGTCAGCACAGCAGCATTGTTTATGCTCGCAGGTTCTCTGCAACAACGTCTGCACACGCGCGACATGAGACAAATGGGCGGGCTCTGGCACCAGGCGCCGCGCATGGGTGCCTGCGCAATGTTCTTTGCA
Organism: Halioglobus sp.; assembly: GCA_028825045.1. Classification (GTDB taxonomy): domain Bacteria; phylum Pseudomonadota; class Gammaproteobacteria; order Pseudomonadales; family Halieaceae; genus Marimicrobium. The sequence continues at coordinate 7,914 of JAPKAY010000052.1, read as the reverse complement.
CTGGCGTCTCTGGGTCTGCCAGGACTCGGCAACTTTGTGGCTGAGTTCCTGATACTGCTCGGCCTGTTTGCAGTACAGCCCTGGCTCTGCGCAGTTGCCGCACTGGGTCTGATCTCGGCTGCAATCTATGCCCTGTGGATGATGCAACAAACTTTTCAGGGCGAGCCCGACACGGACCGTCAAATGCGTGATTTCAACGGGCGTGAAATGCTAGCGATGACCACGATGATAGTCGCGTTGATTGGGCTGGGGCTTTACCCGCAACCCGTATTGGACCTGGTGCAACCGACATTGGACGCCCTGCAACACGAGGTCCGCAGCGACTTTATCAGAGCAGTCGCCACCACGAGCGCAGCCCAATGACCGGCGCGGACTTTCAGTCGCTGTCGCCGCTGTTAATCCTGTCCGGCGGCGCCACTGTCCTGATGTTGCAAATTGCCTTTGTGCGCTCCGTGAACCTGACGGCTACGCTCACCACCCTCATACTCGCGCTGGCCGCGCTGTCATGCGTTTACGCGGGACAGATTGAGGAGCAACGGGTAACGCCCCTGCTACTGGCCGACCAATTTGCACTACTTTTTTGCGCCTTGTTTTGCGCTGCTGCTGCCGTGACCGCATTGCTATCGCACGACTACATCCAACACCACGGTGATGAACCTGAAGAGTACTTTCTGCTGCTGACGTTGAGTACTATGGGTGCCTGCGTGCTTGCCTACGCGGTACACGTTGCCTCCTTTCTACTGGGGTTGGAGCTGCTTTCAGTATCGCTCTACGCTTTGATTGCCTACCCCAATAAATCGATACTACCGCTAGAGGCAGCCACCAAGTACTTGGTGTTATCCGGTGCCGCGTCTGCCACAGCCCTGTTTGGATTCGCGCTGCTCTATGCGGTGACAGGCACGTTGGAGTTTTCCACGCTGGGCACACGGTTGGGCGAGACCATATCTGGTCAGCCCGTATTAATCGCCGGCGCAGCAATGGTATTTGCCGGAATGGCATTCAAGCTGTCAATCGTGCCCTTTCACCTTTGGACACCGGATGTTTACGATGGCGCGCCCTCCCCCATCACTGGCTATCTCGCCTCGGTGGCCAAGGCCGCAGTGTTTATCGCGGTATTGCGGCTTTTTCTTGAAGCTGACCTATTTCGCTACCAGCTACTGGTGGAACTGATTGGGTTGATGGCCATATTGAGTATGCTGGCCGGCAATCTACTTGCGCTCTTGCAAACCAATATCAAACGTATGCTTGCTTACTCGTCAATCGCGCACATTGGATATTTACTCATCATCTTTATGGCGTATCTGACCAGTGGCGATCGGGCGCTCACCGTCGAAGCGGCTGCCTATTACCTGATTGCTTACACCGCGACGACGCTGGCCGCCTTCGGCTTACTGACGTTAATCAGCGCACAGCAGGTGGAGCGCGAGAATGTAGAACTGCATCACGTCACCGGGCTATTCTGGCAACGACCCCTGCTGGCTGCGTTGATGCTCGTCGCAATGTTATCGCTAGCGGGCATTCCGCTAACCGCCGGTTTCATCGCTAAGTTCTACCTTTTCAACGCCGCAGTTAATGGCCAGAATTGGACCCTTTTGGGATCCTTGATTCTAGGTAGCGGTATCGGTATCTACTACTACTTGCGGGTGGTGTATTACATGACACGCCGCCCTGAGCATCAGCCAATTGAACCAGGTACGACCCAGAGCTGGCGTGAATTCGCTCTCCCCGGGGCGCTGATTGCCACTATTTTGCTCCTGGGCACAATGCCCCAAGCGCTGATGGCGTTTTTAGAGTCTATACTTTAAAAAAACCTGGGTTGTCCGGGTATGGAGGTTCATATGCTGCAGTCGGTGAATTTGCGAGATTACATGTTGCTCAATCCGGTCAAGGTTCGCCCGGGAGACAATGTCATGGAAGCCATGCAGGTTATCATCGCCAACAGGATCTCCGGGGTTTGCGTCGTCGACGCCGATGCCAACCTGGTGGGCATACTCTCCGAAATGGACTGTCTGCGAGCCGTGTTGAGCGCAGTCTATAACGACAGCAGTATTGGCCTCGTGTGCGATCATATGGCATCTGACAATCTGGTAGTGGCTCACCCCGATGAAGACATTGTGGATGTCGCCCAGGACATGCTGCGCAAAAACAAACGTCGTCGCCCAGTGGTGGAGAACGGAAAGCTCGTCGGGCAGATCACCTGCCGACAGGTGCTTAGCGCGGTTATGAAGTTCAGCAGTTGATCTAGGGCTTGTCCCAGCCATACCGCGCAGCTTCAAGTTTAATAACAGGGTCCTGGGCGCCATCGAGGCGTTGCTGCATCCAAGGTAAAATATCTGTGAGCAAACCAGAACTGCGATACAGAACCGGGATCGTCACCAGCACCGAATCTCCCGCCGAGTTCAAATGCACCACGTGCTCCGGCCTGCTGGGAGTAGATTCTATTGTCAGAATGTCCCACTCAATCATCACCGCATAACGTCGCTGCCATGAAATTTCATCGGCCAGCATGAGCACCTCCTGCAAAAATTGCGTACAGATCAGACGCGCATTCGCAAGATTCGCTTCGCTTGAAAACTGTACCTGTATTCCCTGGAGGGAACACACAGGTCCCTGTACGGTAAACGCCCAATCGGGCCTGACGAGCGAGGCCGAAACCGGAATAGGCGCATTACCTGTAATGCTGGCAGCGTAGCCTTCACAGGCATGGCGAAGGCAAAATTCTGCAAGAATTTCCTGTTCGAACACACCTTGCTGACCGGGCCTTGGATGGCTCAAAATAACCGTTCGATCCGCCACGGTAACAGCCACCGGATTGGCACCGTCAGCACCCAGGCTCACCGGAAATCCTAGTTCAATATCTTCCACTAGTAGTGGCAGTTGCCTGGTGAACTGATCGACTGCGCTAGACCAGCTACGCAAACTCGCATCGCGGTGAGCTCTGGACTCTTTGCGAGCAACTTCGGCTTCTGCGAGATAGGCCTCTGCCAGATTCACTAGCGCAATCGCCGCAAACTCTCCACGCACATCAGCAGAGGTGTCCTGCACATAGTGCACGGTCCGGCGGAAACGAGACTGACGTTGAGCGCTCTGGGCTGTCGCAAGTTGCACGAAAAGTGCAAAACAAACTGCTATGACCCATACGACAGGCCACGATTTAGTGGCCAACTCTCCAGGATGTGCTTTACGCGGCAGACCCAGTTCAGCGCGCACTGGGGATGATTTTGTCTAACTGCCGGTCGTGAATGCCTGAGCAAAGCACAAACCAGCCACCGCCGTTAACCACATTCTTACGAGTCAATATTTCGCGCGCAATCAAGGCAACCGCGACCTCCAGCACCCAGGTTAATCGATCTTTGGGAGCAACTCCGGACCAGACTAATGCGGCCAGGAAAATGCATCTCCACAGGTATTTGATCGTCAGCAACTCCCAAAAGGTCCAGCCCTGTAAAAGGGCTCGGAGAACGTACTACGATTGGCAACAATCGTGTAGGACTGTATGAATATCACATAAATACTATTATAATCAAATACTTAAAATTAAAATTGTATGACAAAGCTCGAAAGACTGCGAAGCCTGGCTCTCTGCGAAGTCCGTACCAGAGTCAGCCTCCGCGACTTCACTAAACACTTTAAAAGTGCTAGCTTATTTTCTGATGCATCAACAAAGTTTAAGGAATTTTATGAGTCATGTGATGACGAGCGCCCCGGGCGATTCGCCCATGGCAGACAGCCGATACCTGCTCTCGCCACAGCAGATCCATTTCTTCGATACATTTGGCTATCTCAAAATATCCGGACTGTTTGCCGATGACATCGACGAAATCATCAGCGGTTTCGAGGCGCTCTTCAACGATAAAGACCAGCCCGTATGGGAGACCAAAGAAGCACTGCACGGCGACGAGCGCCGCGTAATAATCCCGGGCTTTATTGAACAATCCCCCCAACTGGCGCCACTACAACACGACCCACGGGTGGTGGGTATCGTACAAAGCCTCGTGGGGCGCGACTACACATGGGCGAGCAGCGACGGCAATCTTTTCTACTGTGAAAGCTATTGGCACCCGGATACTTACTCTGCGCCACTTGGACAATACCATATTAAATTGTCGTTCTACCTCGACGACCTGAACGCAGAAAGCGGTGCTATTCGCCTCATTCCTGGCAGTCAATTTCACAATCAGACCTTCGCGCGAACCCTAAACCGTAATTTCCATGACGCTACCAAGATCTCGGAATTTTTCGGCGTCGCAGGGGGCGAAATCCCCTCGGTTACTATGGAAAATACACCGGGTGACCTAATTATTTGGAACTTTAGGACAATTCACGGCAGCTATAATGGTGGTGAGCGACGAAGACTGTTCTCGCTGAATTTTGGTGAAGCCGTTGCTGGTACCCGTGATGGACAGAAACAAAAAGCAAGTAAACCGGTCCAGCTGCGGAACGCGGGCGACGATTGAGTCAAAGCATTAGCCTTTACCAATCTGCAAACTTGGGCGCCAATCCCGCAGATACCGGCCTCATGGATAGCCGAACCTGCCAGGCAGGTGTGCTGGTGAATACTGCAGTCTGCCTGGAACTACTTCAGTGTCAAAACGCCTGAAGGCTGCCCACAACTATGACCTTAAACTTCCTCAGCCCCTACCACATCAAAAAAGCCTTCATGTACCCTCGAAAACTGTACATGCGCCGCAAAGAAAATCTCGAACCCGGGTTTCTGCTCAGTGCACTGGAGCTTCACTACTACCGACCGGCCTTTTATCATTGGATGGGCGCGATAAACGACGACAGACTCTTATTACAGGAGGCAAATATAGATTCAAACAGTATTGTCCTGGATGCAGGGGCCTATACTGGCGAGTGGGCGCAAGACATCATGACCCGATACAGCCCCACGATACACGCATTTGAACCCGATCCGCGAAACTATAAACAACTCGACAAAAAAGCCCAGGTTAATCCCCGCCTGATCCCCCACAGCTACGGCCTGGGCGACAGCAATGAACGAGTGCAGATGACCATGGAATTTCTGGGGTCCGCTGTCGTTACCGATGCCAGTATCAGTAAAGGAATTGCGTCGACAGAGGTGGAAATACGGGATATAGCTGACACCTGGAAATCACTGGGCTTTGACCGCATAGACCTCATGAAAATAAATATAGAGGGTGCGGAATTTCCACTGCTGGAAAAAATGATTGAAGCAGATTTACTGGAGAAGGTGGATTGCTTTTTGATTCAGTATCATGAGTGGCATCCGGGCGCCTATCACCGGCGAAGAAAGATCCGAAAAGCGATGAGTAAAACACACCGGCTTATTTGGGATTACCATTTTGTGTGGGAGAAATGGGAATTGAAGTAGCACCTCTAAACAAGAAAGCGATGGAATGCAGTGATGCAGCTCCGTCACAGCCCTAGTTAGCCCACCACTCATCCTATACTTGCACCGTACGAACAACGTAAGCGGCGTGCGGCATTATCTTTTTGATCTGGCACGTACCGGGAAGGTACTTTAACCATATTAATGTCGGGGAATGAGACAAACATTATTGTTGCCATCGCCGGCAATGGTAGACTAACAAAATACCCATATCGCACAGAGTACAATAATGCTAGCGACTTCATCATCGACTCTCGATGATAAGTATTCAAAAGGAATACTGCTGATTGCAGTATTATTTTTTTCGTGGCTGCTCACCGTGAAAAATTTCGCTCTCGACTGGACAGATTCTACACAGGAATCGCAAGACTTAACGCAACCCAATATTCTGTTGATCGTTGTTGACGATCTGGGCTACGACGATACCTCAGCAATTAACAGCAGCGGTCTTCCAACACCCAATATCAAACAACTTGCACAGCAGGGCATCACATTCCGACGCCATTATGCAGACGCCACATGCACACCTAGCAGAGTGGCCATTTTAACCGGCCGTTACCCTGAACGCTCCGGTTTTCGGCCAGTAGGGCCAGAGATACCAGCAGAGTTTTCCACCATAGCGGAGCAACTCAGCACAGCCGGATACGCAACCTACCTCACGGGCAAATGGCATGCAGGTGAAGACAGAGTCGAAGCCTGGCCAGGGAATAAAGGGTTTGATCAATGGTTTGGCTTTCTCAATCAATGGGAACTTGCTGGCGAGGTATCAGATTTAAATGTGGGCAATAGACGTCCGACTTATCGCAACCCCATGCTTAGGAAAAATGGCGGCGAACTAACACCACACAACGGCCACCTTACCGACATTCTTACCGACCATACCATTCACAAGTTGCAGGAATTAGAGGCTGGCGATAAGCCCTGGTTTTTATATCATGCATTTCTGGCGCCACATCAACCGATTCAACCGGCTCAGCGATTCAAGGCTAAGTTTCCAGATACTCCCGCGGGTAAATACTCAGCTTTGGTCAGCCAACTCGACGACTCCATCGGACGCATACTTGGCGCCATCGACAGAAGCAACACCCTAGTAGTGCTCGTCAGCGACAACGGCGGTACAAACAGGGAAAGAAACAACAATTTCCCTTTCTATGGAAAAAAAGGTGGCGTGTTTGAGGGTGCTTTTCGTACGCCTCTCATAATGAGCTGGCCAGGAGTGATACAACAAGAAAAATTTGTCGATAGCGTAGTAATGAACGTCGACATCTATCCTACAATTCTCGCTTCTGCGCACACACAACCACCAGAGAATCTTGATGGTAAAAACCTATGGCCTGTTCTCCTGCACGACAATGCTATCGAAGCACGCCATAGAAGCTGGGAAACGTTTCGTTTGAATATTAGTGCGTTGAGTTTTAGTTTTCTTTCCAAATCAGGTGAATGGAGACTAGCAAGTTCCCACGGAACCCCGCCGGAGTTATTTCAGCTGTCAGCCGATTCCGCCGGGGAGGTGAGTGTAGCAGACCAGAACGCAGCCATAGTCACGGCACTAACCGCCGAGTACTGGGAAGACCATTGGGAAAAAAGCACAATCGCAACCACGACTCACCCAGGGAACGAGGTGAGCCAAACACTTTACCGCGGTTTTGATGCCATGCGCACACCCCATCGGTATGGGTTTGCCATGGGTATTGAAATAGGTCCACTGCCTCCAACTGAGGTTGATGTTCCCAATACCCCCTCGCTCGTTCTCGCCGGGCAAAAGAACGTTTGGGAGTTGCGTTACCAGCCCGGACACGGCTTGGAATGGCATATCGGAGATTCCATACTCCGGGATGCATCGTTCGAGCCCTCGCGCTGTAACGCCATCATTTTAACGGGGTATTTCCAGCCAAAAGGCCATGTAGCGAAACGAGACCCTCGATCGCAGATCAAGTTTTACTCATCAGGATTTCTACGTGACGTAAATCGCAATGTAGATTTGGTGCCCGGACATGGCGATCAGCTTCACGCCCCAACCTTCGTAAATTTTGATGGTAAGGCGGTATTTTCCAACATGATGCTCAGTTCATTTTCGGAAAGTTACTCGCCCGATATGTCCTCCCAATTTCTGGATATCTACACCCCCGCTTTTAGAACGAAGAAACTCATCATGGCAGATGTGAGCATGATGAATGCTGAGCTTTGCAAATAGGCGCCCTACAATGAGGTCATAATGACCACCCGGGAACTACGGATATAGGCGGTGTGGCGCTATTTGCGCGCACTAAACAGCGCGCAATCAATCCAAAGTTCAAGAAAATCAAATAATCTGCTATCTATATCCCATTTAGAGGCGCTATCCTTGACAGTTCGGCGGCATCGGTGCCATGATTTTTAGTATGTAGTTTTTTGAATTGAGGGCAACATGTACTTAACCATTGACATCGAGATCACAAATCGATGCAACGCCACATGCCATTTCTGCCCGCGGGACGCTACTCCGCACCAGGGCATTATGGATGTAGCGACTTTCGATAAGGCTCTGGCACGCGCTGTTG